>NZ_JALJWP010000001.1:4665000-5312500 GCF_024169245.1 Pseudomonas koreensis | reverse complement strand
TGGTTCTGTATGGAAGGGCCATCGCTCAACGGATAAAAGGTACTCCGGGGATAACAGGCTGATACCGCCCAAGAGTTCATATCGACGGCGGTGTTTGGCACCTCGATGTCGGCTCATCACATCCTGGGGCTGAAGCCGGTCCCAAGGGTATGGCTGTTCGCCATTTAAAGTGGTACGCGAGCTGGGTTTAGAACGTCGTGAGACAGTTCGGTCCCTATCTGCCGTGGACGTTTGAGATTTGAGAGGGGCTGCTCCTAGTACGAGAGGACCGGAGTGGACGAACCTCTGGTGTTCCGGTTGTCACGCCAGTGGCATTGCCGGGTAGCTATGTTCGGGAAAGATAACCGCTGAAAGCATCTAAGCGGGAAACTTGCCTCAAGATGAGATCTCACTGGAACCTTGAGTTCCCTGAAGGGCCGTCGAAGACTACGACGTTGATAGGTTGGGTGTGTAAGCGCTGTGAGGCGTTGAGCTAACCAATACTAATTGCCCGTGAGGCTTGACCATATAACACCCAAGCAATTTGCTGACCTGAAAAGGCACCAGATTGCGGTGTGTGAAGACGAAACGAACCGAAAGTTCGAAGTTCACAAACACCTAGCTGTCACATACCCAATTTGCTGAAGCGAGGCCATCTGGTCACGAGTCAGTACCCGAATTTCTTGACGACCATAGAGCGTTGGAACCACCTGATCCCATCCCGAACTCAGCAGTGAAACGATGCATCGCCGATGGTAGTGTGGGGTTTCCCCATGTGAGAGTAGGTCATCGTCAAGATTAAATTCCGAAACCCCAATTGCGAAAGCAGTTGGGGTTTTGTTTTGCCTGCGAGAAAGTTTTCAGAGGACGATCGGGGTAAATTCATCCTGAAGTGGACAGCCAGTTTTGGTATGGTGCAGCTCGTTTTTTAACGGACTGATGTCCTGCCCACGGATCGGCACTCATTTATGTCAAAGAGTTGCTGTAGAAATGCCTGAACCAATCCCGATCAAGGACCATGAAAAAGAGACGCGGCTGGTCAACAAACGCTTGATCGCCTGTGCTCTGTTCGTCTTCGCCATCAGCTGTGCTCTGGTTGTGCGCCTGTACATCCTCCAAGTAGTGGAATTCGACTACCACTCGACCATCTCCGAAAACAACCGTGTCCACGTCCTGCCGATACCGCCGACGCGCGGATTGATCTACGACCGCAACGGTGTACTTCTCGCCGACAACCGTCCCAGCTATAACCTGACCATCACCCGTGAGCGTGCAACCGACGTCAATCAGGAGCTGGACGATGTCATCAACTTGCTGCACCTGCCTGCTGAAGATCGCACGGTATTCGACAAGGCGATGAAACAATCCCGGCATCCGTTCACACCGGTCACCCTGTTTTATGAGCTGACGGAAGAGCAGATCGCCGTCCTGGCGGTCAATGAATTCCGTCTGCCGGGCCTTGATGTCGAACCGCAGTTTGTCCGGCACTATCCCCTCGGCGCACATTTCGCCCATTCGATCGGTTATGTCGGTCGGATCAATGAAAAAGAATCGAAAACCCTCGACTCCGTTGAATACCGTGGTACGCAGTCCATCGGTAAAACCGGTATCGAGCGCTTTTATGAAGCGCAGCTGCACGGCCATGTTGGTTACGAAGAGGTCGAAACCAATGCTCAAGGCCGAGTCCTGCGTGTGCTCAAGCACACCGATCCGGTGCCAGGCAAAAACATCGTCCTCAGCCTCGATGTGAAACTGCAGGAAGCCGCCGAAGCCGCGTTGGGCGACCGTCGTGGATCCGTGGTTGCTCTTGATCCGTCCACGGGAGAAGTGCTGGCCATGGTCAGCAACCCTAGCTTCGATCCGAATCTGTTCGTCACTGGCATCAGCTCCAAGGAATATTCGGCGCTGCGCGATTCCATCGACCGTCCGCTGTTCAACCGCGTATTGCGCGGCCTGTACGCCCCGGGTTCGACGATCAAGCCGGAAGTCGCCATCGCCGGTCTGGACGCCGGTGTCGTCACCCCGCAGACCCGCGTATTTGATCCCGGCTATTACCAACTCCCGGACTTCGATCACAAGTATCGCAACTGGAACCACAGCGGTGACGGCTGGGTGGACATGGATGCGGCGATAATGCGCTCCAACGATACCTACTTCTACGACCTGGCTCACAAGCTTGGCATCGATCGTCTGCACGACTATATGGCGATGTTCGGCCTTGGTGAAAAGGTCTCGCTGGACATGTTTGAAGAGTCGCCCGGTCTGATGCCGTCGCAAGCCTGGAAACGCGCGACGCGGCGACAGGCTTGGTATCCCGGTGAAACCGTCATTCTCGGCATCGGCCAGGGCTACATGCAGGTCACGCCGCTGCAATTGGCCCAGGCCACTGCACTGATTGCCAACAAGGGGATATGGAATCGGCCGCATCTGGCCAAGTCGGTCGACGGCGTAGCGCCGGTTGACGAGCACCCGATGCCGAACATCCTGCTCAAGGATCCGCGTGATTGGGAACAGGTCAACCACGGTATGCAGATGGTCATGCACGATGCTCGAGGTATTGCCCGAGCGGCCGCGGCGGGCGCGCAATACCGCATCGCCGGCAAGAGTGGTACGGCGCAAGTGGTGGCGATCAAGCAGGGTGAGCGCTACAACCGCGAGAAAACCCTCGAACGTCACCGCGACAACGCTTTATTCGTTGGATTTGCACCGGCAGAGCATCCAAAGATCGCCATCTCGGTAATGATCGAGAACGGCGAGGCTGGGGGGCGAGTCGCAGGACCAGTCGTCCGGCAGATCATGGACGCCTGGTTGCTCGATCAGGATGGCCACCTCAAGCCGCAATACGCTGCGCCGAGCAAAGCACCGGGTGACCCCCACGTTTGAGGCTTAACGGCTTCAGAACACAGGCTCCCGCGAGCGGAGCCTGTGATTACGTACTAGGTACCGGGCAACTCATGTCGCCTTCCTCACATTTCAGATATTGCTTGAGCGCCTCGACACGCGTCTTGGTCATGTCCGTCAGGCAATCGCTGTAAATCAATGGATAAACACTCCCACCCGCCACCGCGGATGCCGAAAACTTGCACTCGGCATCCCGAAAGCTGATCCACGCCCGTTGCGCGTTGACCAGCAGCTTCTTGCCGTCCGGGTTGTCCTTCAGGCGTCCGGTAATCTGCTGATAGAGCGTATTCAGTTCCTTGTCTGCCGCTTTGAAGGTTTGCCCCGCGCATTGATTCATCGTCGCCTGATCGTTGGCGTTGGAGCAATCAACGGCGGCGTGGGCGAATGGGGAAAATAAAAAAGGCGCAAGGGCCAGGAGCAGGCGCACTGACATTAGGTTCTCGCTGTATCGAGTGGAAAGAGCAAAACAGTGTAGCGATTGTTACGCACGTAACCTGGAGGCCTCAAGCAGGCGATCCGCAGTGGCTGCGATTTCTTCGCCTTCATGCAGCTGCTCCAGCCAGTGCTCAGGAATCGCCCGAGCGCCGTAGTAAGCGCCGGCCAACTGACCCACGATAGCAGCCGTAGTATCCGCATCATCACCGAGATTGGCTGCTTTGAGTACGGCGTCAGCGTAGCTCTGCGTGTGATGAAAGCACCACAAAGCGGCTTCCAGTGATTGGACGCTATAGCCGCTGCCTTTGATTTCAGTTTCCGCTTTATCGAGGTACTCACCCCGTGCGATCGCAACCACCTTGGGCTGGGAAAGCTCTGACAGTGGTGACCGGCGAAGCTGTGTTTTCTCCGCACCCTCCAGCGCTCTCGCGATCAGATCAGCCAGCAATTGGCAGCACTCGATTGCCTCCGGCGCCGCATGGGTTGTGCGCGAACTATCGGCAGCAAAGGTCTGGATCTGTCGAATGTCGGGAAAATAGAACAGCACGACGGGCGCCAATCGCATCAGCGAACCGTTGCCAGCGGTAAGAGGGTCAGTGGAACCCGCAAAAGGGTCCCCGGTTGTCTGGTACTGTTCCAGCGCCTGGCTCACGGTCATGCCGATATCGAAACATGTACCGGTGGAACTCAGGTATCCCCATTTCCACCAATTGAGATAACGCCCCATCTGATCAGCCGCATCGAAGCCGTTTTTGCTCAGCAGGCTCTCGGCCAGGCAGAGTGCCATGGAGGTGTCATCGGTCCATTGCCCCGGTTTGAGCTGGAACGGACCACCGCCGACCATATCACTCAGCGGTCGGAATGATCCTCGCGGTTGAAACTCGACCGTTGTGCCGACCGCATCGCCGCAGGCCAGGCCGAGGAGGGCGCCGCGATAACGATCGGCAAGAGAAGGCTGCATGATTCGTCCTTGTTTCTGCGGATTCGCTGAAAAGATAACAGGTCGGGCAGCGCTGATCACAGAGCGAAAACTACGGCAGGATGTGTCCGCAGGATTGCGTGGTTGCAGCGCTTCGATACAACTTCGCATTGGACACGTGGTCATACAAGCCTAGTGTTCAGAACATGAGGTGACGTATGAAACCAGTACCCAACAGTTTCGAACGCAAAATCACGCTCAAGGCGTCGCGCTCCCATGTCTGGCGTGCACTTGTCGATGCCGAGGCCTTTGGCCAGTGGTTCGGCGTGGCGCTGGAGGGCCGGCGGTTCATCGCCGGCGAATGGACACAGGGCCAGGTCACGTACCCCGGTTATGAACACGTATTGTGGAATGTGCTGATCGAGCGGGTCGAGCCGCAGCAGTTGTTTTCTTTCCGCTGGCATCCGTACGCAGTCAACCCGAAGATCGACTACTCCCAAGAGCCCACCACCCTGGTCAAATTCGAGCTGCAGGATTTTGAAGACGGCACGTTGCTCAAGGTCTCGGAATCCGGCTTCGCGCACATTCCGGATATTCGCCAGAAAGAGGCGTATTACATGGACAGTCGCGGCTGGGAGGAACAATTGAGCAGGCTTGAACAATTCCTCGCCGAAAGCGCCAAGGCCCGTGAAAGCGGTAGTGCCTGACAGGTCTAAGGGTTTTCGGAAGTGTTTGTATGGCGAATGTCTTACACGCGTTGGTAGCTTTTACGACTATTGCTGATTGGATCCACTGGGTAATCTACACACATCAACTGAGACACAGGGAGTGTTTCAGGATCATGGATGATCGACCATTTGCAAGGATCGCTGCCGACAGGGAGTCGATAATGGTCTTGGGAAAAACCCGCTTCGGCGGGTTTTTTTTCGTCTGTACGTAGGAGCTGCCGAAGGCTGCGATCTTTTGATCTTGCTCTTGAAAGCCAAAGTCAAAAAATCGCAGCCAAGGGCAGCTTCACAAATGTTGCTCCTTACGAAGCAATCAACTGCCGCAACACATAATGCAGAATCCCCCCCGATTTGAAGTACTCGACCTCGTTCAACGTATCAATCCGGCACAAGACTTCAATCTTCTCCTGACGCCCATCCTCGCGAGTAATCACCAGAGGCAGATTCATCCGCGGCGTCAACTCGACACCGCTCAGCCCCTGAATCTCGAATGTTTCCTTGCCAGTCAGATTGAGACTCTTGCGATTCTGGTCAAGCTTGAACTGTAACGGCAGCACACCCATGCCGACCAGATTGGAGCGGTGAATACGCTCGAAACTCTCCGCAATCACCGCTTTGACCCCCAGCAGATTGGTACCTTTTGCGGCCCAGTCACGGCTTGACCCGGTGCCATATTCCTGGCCGGCAATCACCACCAGTGGCGTGCCCGAAGCCTGATACTTCATGGCCGCATCATAGATGGCCAGTTTTTCCCCGCTGGGTATGTAGATCGTGTTGCCGCCTTCCTCGCCCCCGAGCATTTCGTTGCGGATACGAATATTGGCGAAGGTCCCGCGCATCATCACTTCGTGATTACCGCGACGTGAGCCATAGGAGTTGAAATCACGCGGCTCGACGCCTTTTTCCTGCAGATAACGCCCGGCCGGGCTGTCGATCTTGATATTGCCGGCGGGGGAGATGTGGTCGGTGGTTACCGAATCACCGAGCAAGGCCAGTACCCGCGCACCTTTGACGTCTTTGACTTCCGGCAAAGGGCCGGAAATATCGTCAAAGAAAGGTGGATGCTGAATGTAGGTCGAATCGTCCTGCCACACGTAAGTCGCCGCTTGCGGCACCTCGATGGCTTGCCATTGCTCATCACCGGCGAACACTTCGGCATATTCCTTGTGGAACATCGCCGTGTTGACCTGATTCACCGCCTCGGCGATTTCCCGGCTGCTTGGCCATATATCGCGCAGATACACCGGATTGCCTTGCTGATCCTCGCCCAGCGGTTCGCTGCTGATATCCGTGCGCACGCTGCCAGCCAATGCATAGGCGACGACCAGCGGCGGCGAGGCCAGCCAGTTGGTTTTAACCAGCGGGTGCACCCGGCCTTCGAAATTGCGATTACCGGACAGTACTGACGCGACGGTCAGATCGGCTTTCTGAATGGCCTTCTCGATCGGGTCCGGCAGCGGCCCGGAGTTGCCGATGCAGGTGGTGCAGCCATAGCCGACCAAAGAAAACCCGAGCTGATCAAGGTACTGAGTCAGCCCGGCAGCCTTGTAATAGTCGGTGACGACTTTCGAACCGGGGGCCAGTGAGCTTTTCACCCACGGCTTGCGCGTCAGGCCTTTCTCGACAGCTTTTTTCGCCAGCAGCCCGGCCGCCATCATCACGCTCGGGTTGGAAGTGTTGGTGCACGAGGTGATCGCGGCGATGACCACGGCACCGTTTTTCAGGCGATAGGTTTTGCCGTCATATTCGTAATCCGCTTCGCCCACCAGATCGGCATTGCCCACGGCGACGCCGCCACCGCCCTCGCTTTCCAGGCGTCCTTCTTCCTTGCTGGTGGGTTTGAATTGCAGGTCGATGAAGTCACTGAAGGCCTGCGCCACATTCGGCAGCGAGACGCGATCCTGCGGGCGTTTCGGCCCGGCGAGACTGGCCTCGACGCTGCCCATGTCCAAGGCCAGGCTGTCGGTGAACACCGGTTCCTGACCCGGCAGACGCCACAGGCCTTGAGCCTTGGTGTACGCCTCGACGAGTTTCACCACTTCTGGCGGCCGGCCGGACAGGCGCAGGTATTCCAGGGTGACATCGTCGACCGGGAAGAAGCCGCAAGTCGCACCGTATTCCGGGGCCATGTTGGCGATGGTCGCGCGGTCGGCCAACGGCAGGTCGGCGAGGCCATCGCCATAGAATTCGACGAATTTGCCAACCACGCCTTTCTTGCGCAGCATCTGCGTGACGGTCAGCACCAGGTCGGTCGCGGTGATGCCTTCCTTGAGCTTGCCGGTGAGTTTGAAGCCGATCACCTCCGGAATCAGCATCGACACCGGTTGCCCGAGCATCGCCGCTTCCGCTTCGATCCCGCCAACGCCCCAGCCGAGCACGCCGAGGCCATTGATCATAGTGGTGTGAGAGTCGGTGCCGACCAGCGTATCGGGGAAGGCGTAGGTGCGGCCATCCTCTTCTTTGGTCCACACGGTGCGGCCGAGATATTCGAGGTTGACCTGGTGGCAGATGCCGGTGCCCGGCGGTACCACACTGAAGTTATCGAACGCACTCTGGCCCCAGCGCAGGAAGGCATAGCGCTCGCCATTGCGTTGCATTTCAATGTCGACGTTCTGTTCGAATGCACTGGCGCTGCCAAACTTGTCGACCATTACCGAGTGGTCGATCACCAGATCCACCGGCGACAACGGATTGATCCGTTGCGGGTCGCCACCGGCCTTGGCCATCGCCGCACGCATCGCAGCGAGGTCGACTACGGCAGGGACGCCGGTAAAATCCTGCATCAACACGCGAGCCGGGCGGTACTGGATTTCCCGATCGGAGCGGCGCTCCTTGAGCCAGGCGGCAATGGCCTTGAGGTCGGCACCGGTCACGGTTTTTTCGTCTTCCCAGCGCAGCAGGTTTTCCAGCAAGACCTTCAACGACATCGGCAACTTGTCGAGGTCGCCCAGGCTTTTGGCGGCTTCCGGCAGGCTGAAATAATGGTAGGTCGTGGCGTCGATTTGTAGGGTTTTCAGTGACTTCAGACTATCGAGGGACGGCATTACGATCACTCCTTTGAGTCCGCACGGCTACGGACTGAGGGGACGGACAGAGCATTAAACCTAGCCCTGTTTTGAGTAGCTGGCTAATAACTGGACTCTATGGGCGGAACCAAGGTTCCGACTTCGGCTATCATGCGCCGGTTTTCGTGACAGGCATTGCGGCAGCGCAAGGCTTGAGCATCGCGCAGCAGCCGAATCATCGACTGCTGCCCAGGAGTAAGAATGAACACCCTATTCATGCATTGCCGGCCCGGCTTCGAAGGCGAAGTCTGTTCGGAGATTTCCGACCTCGCCGCCCGTCTCGATGTCGCCGGTTACGCCAAAGCCAAAACGGCTGCGGCCTGCGCCGAGTTTGTCTGCACCGAAGCCGACGGCGCCGAACGCCTGATGCGCGGTCAGCGTTTCGCCGAACTGATCTTCCCGCGGCAGTGGGCGCGCGGCTTTTTCATCGATCTGCCGGAAAACGACCGGATCAGCGTGATCCTCGCGCACATGGCCGATTTCCCGGTGTTTGGCAGTCTGTGGCTGGAAGTGGTCGATACCAATGACGGCAAGGAACTGTCGAACTTCTGCAAGAAGTTCGAAGGCCCGCTGCGCAAGGCTCTGACAGCCGCTGGCAAACTGGTCGAAGACGCCAGCAAGCCGCGTTTGTTACTGACCTTCAAAAGCGGACGCGAAGTATTTCTCGGCATGGCCGACGCCGGCAATTCGGCCATGTGGCCGATGGGCATTCCACGCCTGAAATTTCCCCGCGAAGCGCCTAGCCGTTCGACCTTGAAGCTGGAAGAGGCGTGGCACCACTTCATTCCGCGTGATCAGTGGGAAGATCGTCTGCACAGCGACATGACTGGCGTCGACCTCGGTGCCGCGCCGGGCGGCTGGACCTGGCAACTGGTCAACCGTGGCATGCTGGTCACCGCCATCGACAACGGCCCGATGGCTGAAAGCCTGATGGAAACCGGCCTGGTCCAGCATCTGATGGCTGACGGGTTCACCTTCAAGCCGAAGCAGCCGGTTGACTGGATGGTCTGCGACATCGTCGAGAAACCGGCGCGCAACGCTGCGATGCTGGAAGAGTGGATTGGCGAGGGACATTGCCGCGAGGCGGTGGTCAACCTGAAGCTGCCGATGAAACAGCGTTATGCCGAAGTGAAGCGCCTGCTGGAGCGGATTGCCGATGGCTTCAAGGCTCGCGGGATCAAGGTTGATATCGGCTGCAAGCAGCTGTATCACGACCGCGAAGAAGTGACCTGCCACTTGCGCCGGCACGATACCAAGAAAGCCAGATCCCGCTGAAATAGCGATAGCCCTGTGTAGGAGCTGCCGAAGGCTGCGATCTTTTGACTTTGTTTTTGAAGATCAGGATCAAAGATCGCAGCCTTCGGCAGCTCCTACAGGGGGCGGTGTAAAGCCACAGATGACCGAATACCCGGCAATGCGCGACAATGCCGGCCAGTTTCTGGAGTGAACCATGAGTGAAATGATCGATACCCCGGTCGATGGCACCCTCGACGCCACCGGCCTCAATTGCCCGGAGCCGGTAATGATGTTGCACCAGCACATCCGCGATCTGGTACCCGGCGGCCTGCTCAAGGTGATCGCCACCGATCCCTCGACCAAACGCGACATCCCCAAGTTCTGTGTGTTCCTCGACCATGAACTGGTTAGCCAGCATGAAGAGGCCGGCACTTATCTGTACTGGATTCGCAAGAAGTCCTGACTCTGGGCAAAAAAAGACCTGCAAATGCAGGTCTTTTTTATGGGTGATCAACCCGCCGAACGACTGATCCGAATCCGCTTGCGCGCACTGCGTGTCAGACGGATCGACAGCATCAGCGCCGCGCAGCTCAAACCGACAATCAGACCCTGCCACAAGCCGCTCGGGCCACGTGGCTCGCCGAGCCAGTCGCTCAGGCCCAGCGCGTAACCGACTGGCAGACCAATACCCCAATAGGCGAACAGGGTCAGGATCATCGTCACCCGAGTGTCCTGATAGCCACGCAGCGCGCCAGCCGCAGTGACCTGAATTGCATCGGAAAACTGGAACAGCGCCGAATAGACAATCAGCATCGCCGCAATGTGAATCACCGTTGGGTCAGCGGTATAAATCGCCGCAATTGGCTCGCGCAGCAACAGCATCAGGCTCGCCGACAGGCAGGCGTAGGCCAGTGCGGTGCCCATGCCGACACCGGCGGCAAAACGCGCCTCACGCGGTTCCTCGCGGCCCAGCGCCTGGCCGACGCGCACGGTGACCGCCATGCCCAGCGAATAGGGGATCATGAACACCAGCGAACTGACGTTGAGCGCGATCTGATGGCCGGCCACCACCGTCGCGCCGAGGCTGCCAATCAGCAGGGCGATCACGGCGAAGATGCTCGATTCGGCAAACACCGCGATGCCGATTGGCAAACCGATCGACAGCAGACGTTTGATCACCGCCCACTGCGGCCAGTCGAAGCGGCCGAACAGTTCGCTCGAGCGATAGGCCGGCGCCCAGCGTTCGTAACCGGCCAGCCCCACCGCCATCACCCACATCACGATCGCCGTGGCCCAGCCGCAGCCGACGCCGCCCATCGCCGGCACGCCGAAGTGGCCATAGATGAAGATGTAATTCAGCGGGATGTTCAATGCCAGACCGCACAGGCCCAGCACCATGGCCGGGCGGGTGCGGCCGATGCCGTCACTGGTGCAACGCAACACGTGATAGAAGGCCACCGCCGGCAAGCCGCTGGCGATGCCGTGCAGGTATTGCATGCAAGGGCCGATCAGCTCTGGGTCGACCTTCATCAGGTGCAACACCGGTTCAGCGGCGACCAGCATCGAGGTGGCGATCAATCCCACCACCAATGCCAGCCACAGCGCCTGACGCACGATCGGGCCGATCTCGCTGTGCTTGCCGGCGCCGAAACGTTGCGCCACTTTCGGCGTGGTGGCGAGCAGGGTGCCGGTCATCAACAGAAACACCGGCACCCAGATCGAGTTGCCCAGTGCCACTGCCGCCAGATCCTTTGGCCCGACCCGCCCGGCCATCACTGCGTCGACGAAGCCCATGGCCGTGGTCGCCAGTTGCGCGATGATGATCGGCAGCGCCAGGGCGAGCAGGTTTTTCAACTCCAGACGAATCCGCGCAGGGCGGGTCAGGGAGACAGCGACAGGTTGGTCAATTACAGGGTTCACAGGCAAAGCGTCCAGAAAATATTGATGCACGGGGCGGGGCATTCTACGCCGCTGACACCCCGGTCAGGAAAAATCCTCTGTTGCGCATTTGTAAGCGCAAAGGCTGCTGGCTGATCGACGCGTCTGCACCTAAACTGCCGATCCGCCCAAGGAGCCCGCCATGCTGATTGTTGCCGACGAAAATATCCCGCTGCTCGACGCTTTTTTTGCCGGTTTCGGCGAGATCCGCCGGGTGCCGGGCCGCTCCATTGACCGTGCGACGGTCGAGCAGGCCGATGTGTTGCTGGTGCGTTCGGTGACCAACGTCAATCGTGCGCTGCTCGAGGGCAGCAAGGTGCGCTTTGTCGGCACCTGCACCATCGGCACCGATCATCTGGATCTGGATTACTTCAACGAGGCCGGCATCTGCTGGTCTAGCGCGCCGGGGTGCAATGCCCGGGGTGTGGTCGATTACGTACTGGGCAGTCTGATGACGCTGGCCGAAATCGAAGGCGTTGATCTGACTCAGCGCACCTACGGCGTCGTCGGCGCTGGTGAAGTCGGTGGTCGCTTGGTCAAGGTCCTGAAGGGCCTGGGCTGGAACGTAAAGGTTTGTGATCCGCCGCGTCAGGCTGCCGAGGGCGGCGATTATGTCAGCGTTGAGCAGATCATCGAACAGTGCGACGTGATCAGTCTGCATACACCTTTGACTCGTAGTGGCGACGACGCGACCTGGCATTTGTTTGATCGACAGCGTCTGCAGCAACTCAAGCAAGGTGCATGGCTTATCAACGCGGCGCGCGGCCCTGTGGTGGACAATGCTGTACTGCGTGAGGTGCTGCTCGAGCGAGAAGACCTGCAGGCAGTGCTCGACGTCTGGGAAAAAGAGCCTGAAGTCGATGTTGCGCTGGCCGATCTTTGTGTATTGGCGACGCCGCATATTGCCGGGTACAGCCTCGACGGCAAGCAACGTGGGACCGCGCAGATCTATCAGGCCTTCTGCGCTTTCATGAGCCAGCCTGCGGTTATCCAGTTGAGTGATCTGTTGCCCGCACCGTGGCTGTCGGAAGTTTCCCTGCACGGCGACAGTGATCCGGCATGGGCGCTGGCGATGTTGTGCCGCGGCGTGTACGACCCGCGCCGCGATGATGCGGATTTCCGCCGTAGTCTCGTTGGAAATGTCGCTGAGCAGCGTGCGGCGTTTGATGTGTTGCGCAAGCAGTATCCGGTGCGACGCGAGATCGAAGGGCTGAAGGTGCGGATTGAAGGGGATGCGCCGGAGTTGCGGCAGATTGTCGAGGCGCTTGGGGCAATCCGTGTCCCATAAGGGCATTGGCTGTAGGAGCTGTCGAGTGAAACGAGGCTGCGATCTTTTGATCTTGCTTTTTGAAGATCAAAAGATCGCAGCCTTCGGCAGCTCCTACACGATTTGCAGCTAAATCAGGCGCATAAAAAACCCGGCCAATCAGGGCCGGGTCAGGAAGACGGTGGCTATATCACTCTTGTTCGGCAGGCTTGACCAATCGCTTCTCCAGTTCGCGGCAAGCGTCCTGGATCATGTTTTCAGTGATCGGTACTTCGCGCCCGTCCTTATCGATAATCGAGCAACCCAGAGACTGGTCGGGTTGGGTGCGGATCACTTCAATCTTGTCTTCGCTGCTGTGTTGCAAGGACATGGCCTGTCTCCTCATCAGGTTGTGAGCCTAAGTTAAAACCGCCACGTGACCAGGCTGTGACAACTCCCTGCGGTCTGTCGGCGGGCGGCATCTCTACTCAAACAGAAATGACCGCTCGTCTCAACCGCAACCTTAGACCAATCGTTTCTAGCATCCGGACATCCCGGGCATATTTAACCTGACTCATTGTGATTTACAGAGTTCCACCCCATCTGAGTCTGTAGGCTGGCCCGATCCATCTGCACAGACGTGAATTCCATGATCTCCATGCTTTCTTCCCGACACCGGCGCGCCCTGCGCCTGACCAGTCATTTTCTCCTGCCGTATCGCTGGCATGCCTTCGGCGCTTTGCTCGCGCTGATCGTCACCGCCGGCATTACCCTGTCGATGGGGCAGGGCATCAAGTTGTTGGTAGACCAGGGTTTCATGACCCGATCGCCGCATCTGCTCAATCAGTCCATCGGCATTTTCATGCTGCTGGTGCTCGGGCTGGCGCTCGGCACTTTCGCTCGTTTCTATCTGGTGTCGTGGATCGGCGAGCGCGTGGTCGCCGATATTCGTCGTCAGGTGTTCAATCACCTGGTGTATCTGCATCCGGGCTTTTATGAGGACAACCGCAGCTCGGAAATCCAGTCGCGCCTGACCGCCGATACCACGCTGCTGCAATCGGTGATCGGCTCGTCCCTCTCGCTGTTCCTGCGCAATCTGCTGATGGTGATCGGCGGTGTGGTGCTGCTGTTCATTACCAATCCGAAGTTGACCAGTATTGTCGTGATTGCACTGCCGCTGGTGATCGCGCCGATCCTCATATTTGGCCGCCGCGTGCGCAATTTGTCGCGCCAGAGCCAGGATCGGATCGCCGATATCGGCAGTTACGTGTCGGAAACCCTCGGTCAGATCAAAACCGTGCAGGCCTACAACCACCAGGTCCAGGACGAGCAGCGTTTCGCCTCGACCGTCGAGCAGGCTTTCGAAACTGCGCGTAAACGCATTTTCCAGCGGGCGTGGTTGATCACGCTGGTGATCGTGCTGGTGTTGGGCGCGGTGGCGGTGATGTTGTGGGTCGGCGGTATGGACGTGATGGCGGGTCGGATCTCTGCCGGGGAGCTGGCGGCATTCGTGTTCTATAGCCTGATCGTCGGCAGTGCGTTCGGTACGTTGGGCGAAGTGATCGGTGAGCTGCAGCGCGCTGCGGGCGCCGCCGAACGGATCGCGGAATTGCTGCGCTCGGAAAACATCATTCAGCCACCGACGAGCGGATTGGTGACGCTGCCCGCGCGGATCAGAGGTGAGCTTGAGCTCAGGGAAGTGCGCTTTTCCTACCCGTCGCGTCCAGAAAGCTACGCCGTCGACGGCTTGGATCTGACGGTGAGGGCGGGCGAAACCCTTGCACTGGTAGGGCCGTCTGGTGCGGGCAAGTCCACGATCTACGACCTGTTGCTGCGCTTCTACGATCCGTGCGAGGGCCAGATTCTGCTCGATGGCGTGCCGCTCACCAGCCTTGATCCGCTGGACCTGCGCCGCTGTTTCGCACTGGTCTCGCAAACCCCTGCGCTGTTCTTCGGCAGTGTGGAGGAAAACATTCGCTATGGCTGCCCTACCGCCACGCTTGCGCAGGTCAAGGAAGCTGCGCGAATCGCCCACGCCCACGACTTCATCGAACAGATGCCGGACGGCTATCAGACTCATCTCGGCGACGGCGGCCTTGGACTGTCAGGCGGTCAGCGCCAGCGCCTGGCTATCGCCCGAGCCTTGCTGGTGGACGCGCCGATCCTGCTGCTGGATGAAGCCACCAGCGCCCTCGATGCACAGAGCGAGCATCTGATCCAGCAGGCCCTGCCGACGCTGATGGAAAACCGCACCACGCTGGTGATCGCCCACCGACTGGCCACGGTGAAGAACGCTGATCGAATTGCAGTGATGGATCATGGAAAGCTGGTCGCGGTGGGGACACACCAGCAATTGATCGCCAGCAATCCGCTGTACGCGCGGCTGGCGGCGTTGCAGTTTAATGATGGCCACGCAGTGGACTCGTAGG
Organism: Pseudomonas koreensis; assembly: GCF_024169245.1. Lineage (NCBI taxonomy): Bacteria > Pseudomonadati > Pseudomonadota > Gammaproteobacteria > Pseudomonadales > Pseudomonadaceae > Pseudomonas > Pseudomonas koreensis. The sequence goes on along the minus strand of NZ_JALJWP010000001.1, from coordinate 5,297,624 downwards.
AGCTGCCGAAGGCTGCGATCTTTTGATGTAAAAATGCCCGCAGTCAGATGCGGGCATTTTTTAAGCAAGATCAAAAGATCGCAGCCTTCGGCAGCTCCTACGTAACCGGGATTACCGGTTATTGATCATCAAAATACCGCTCATGCCAATCCACCAGCGGTTGTGGCGAGTTGAGCTTCTGACCATAGATCACCGAGTACGACAGCACGTTCTGCACGTACTGACGGGTTTCGTCGAACGGAATGCTTTCCACCCAGACGTCGAAGCTCAGGTGATCGGCGCCGCGCAGCCACTGACGCACGCGTCCGGGGCCGGCGTTGTAAGCGGCCGAGGCGAGCACGCGGTTGCCGTTGAACTGACTGTGCACCTGGCTCAGATAAGCGGCACCGAGCTGGATGTTCTTGTCCGGATCGAGCACTTGCTGTGGCGAGGCCAGCGGAATGCTGAACTTGCGCGCGGTTTCCTTGGCGGTGCCCGGCATCAATTGCATCAGACCGCTGGCGCCGACGCCCGAGCGCGCGTCGTCCATGAAGGCGCTTTCCTGCCGGGTGATGGCGAACACCCAGCTCGAATGCAGTCCACGCACCTTGGCTTCGCGCACGAGGGTATCGCGGTGCGCCATCGGGAAGCGGATGTCCAGATCGTCCCAATACTGCGCCTGACTGATGGTGCGAATCGCCGGGAAGTACCACTTCAGGTCGTAGGCCAGCTTGGCCTGGGCGACCATTTCATCGCGGTTGAAATGGCGGCTGACGTGATACCACTCGCGACGCCCGTCGACGATCTGCCCGCGCGCGTGAAACTCCAGCGCACGACGTACACCGGGGGTGTTTCGCACTTTGTTGATCAGTGCCTGGCTCAGCACCAGCGGCTTGTTGTTCAGCGAGTAAGGCGACTGTGAACGGTCTGCGGCGAGGAAGCCGTAGAAGTCACGTTCCCGCGCCAGATTCTTGTACAGGGTCAGCGCTTGCGGGTTTTGTGGCTGGGCCAGTTCCAGGCTGCGCGCCTGCCAGTAGCGCCAACGGTTAGTGGTGGCCAGGTCTTGCGGCAGACGTTTGGTCAGCTCGTACGCATCATTCCAGCGGGCCAGACGCAGCAGCAGGCGCAGGCGCCATTCCGAGACGGTGTTGTCGCGCAGCTCCGGATCGTATTTGGTCATCACGTCCAGGGCGCGGCTGTCGAAACGGCGCGCGAGGGTCAGACCGATCTCACGGGCGATCGCGACTTTTTCATCACGAGAAAAATGCATGCTGCTGGCATAACCGTCGAGCAAGGCCATGGCCTTGTCCGGGTCCTGCCTGGCGAGGCGGCGCAGGCCGAGGCTAACCACGTCGGACATCGGCTCGTCGGCCGGGGTGAAGCGCGAGGGCTGATTGAGCAGTTCGGGTTTCTGCGCCACGTCGACCAGCAAGCGACCGCGCGGGGCGAGGGTGGTCAGGCCGTTGATCAGACTGTTGGCCAGCGGATAATTGCGTGCTTGCGCGGCGAGCTTGGTGCGCTCCCAGCGTTTCTGCTCGGTCAATTGGCCGTCCGCGGCCCAGATACCGAACAGGGTGTCACAGGCGGCCGGTTGCGATTTGCCGGTCAGCCAGAGTTTTTCCGCGTTGGCATAGCCTTCGGCTTTCTTGTCGTGGCTGATCTGATACTGCGCGTTGAGGCAGTCGAGCTCGGTGAAGTTCAGCTTCGGATCGTAGTACTTGACGAAGGTCGCCCAGTCGCCGCGGTCGGCGAGCCAGCGCAACCAGCGCAGCTTCATCCAGTTGGCTTGCGGCAGGTCGCCGTGTTCGGCGAGGAATTTCTCGATCTCCGCATTGCTCGCCGTCTTCAGGCGCGCAGTCAGTTCGTCGTAGGCCAGGTACGGTTCCAACGGATAATCGGCCAGCGCCTGGCTGTAGCGGAAATACGGGCCGGTATCGCCCTTGGCCAGGGCGCGTTTGGCTTCATCGTAATACTGGCGTTGGGTGGAAAGGTCCACCGCCTGGACGGATTGAGCGGCAGCGGCGGTGAGTAACAAGCAGGACAAAACACTGAGAAGGCGACTGCGCATGAGACATCCGGGCAGAGAAATCATGACAAGTGCTGACCGAAATCCGCACTGAATTGCCTGTAGCTTAGCCTTTTGCCAGCAAGCGGCGAAAGCTTTGCGAGCCTCGCTGCACAAGTTCGCAACAAATGTTGTGCAGAGTGCTTCGACCGACAAATTGCCGGCCTGCTGAAGCCCCAAGTCGGGTAGAATGCGCCCCCGGTTTTTGGAGAAGCTCATGACCCTGCTCAAATTCAGCGATGTGTCCCTTGCGTTCGGCGCTATGCCGTTGTTGGACAAGGTATCCTGGCAGATCGCCCGTGGAGAGCGGGTGTGCATCATCGGCCGCAACGGCACTGGCAAGTCCAGCATGATGAAACTGGTCAAGGGCGATCAGAAGCCCGATGACGGCTCGGTGTGGCGTGCCCCCGGTCTGAAAATCGGCGAATTGCCGCAAGAATTGCCGGTGGCCGACGACCGGACGGTATTCGACGTGGTGGCTGAAGGCCTCGATGGTGTTGGCGCGTTGCTCGCCGAATATCACCATCTGAGCCAGAACATCGTCACCGACGCCGATCTGGACAAGCTGATGCACGTCCAGCACGACCTCGAAGCCCGTGACGGCTGGCGCTTGCAGACGCTGGTCGACAGCACCCTGAGCCGCCTGCAACTGCCGGCCGACAAGACCCTTGCCGAGCTGTCCGGCGGCTGGCGTCGTCGCGTCCTGCTGGCGCAGGCGCTGGTGTCCGAACCGGATCTGCTGCTGCTCGACGAACCAACCAACCACCTGGACATCGGTGCGATTGCCTGGCTCGAAGAAGCGCTGAAAGATTTCCAGGGCGCCGTGCTGTTCATCACGCACGACCGTTCCTTCTTGCAAAACCTGGCCACTCGCATTCTTGAACTGGATCGCGGCGGCCTGATCGACTGGAACGGCGACTACGCCAGTTTCCTCGTGCACAAAGAGGCCGCACTGGCCGCTGAAGAAACCGCCAATGCGCTGTTCGACAAGCGCCTGGCTCAGGAAGAAGTGTGGATCCGCCAGGGCATCAAGGCCCGGCGTACCCGTAACGAAGGCCGCGTGCGTGCGCTGAAGGCCCTGCGCGTCGAGCGCAGTGAGCGTCGCGAGCGTACCGGCAAAGCCAACATCCAGCTGGAAACCGCCGACAAATCCGGCAAGCAGGTGATGGTGCTGGAGAACGTGAGCTTCGCGCACCCGGGCGGGCCGTTCCTGATCAAGGATTTCTCCATGGTCCTGCAGCGCGGCGACCGTATCGGTCTGCTCGGCGCCAACGGTACCGGCAAGACCACACTGCTGAAACTGATGCTCAGCGGTCTGCAACCGACCAGCGGCAAAGTCGAAGAGGGCACGCGCATCGACGTGGCCTATTTCGACCAGTTGCGCCATCAGCTGGATCTGGAAAAAACCGTGATCGACAACGTCGCCGAAGGTCGTGACTTCATCGACATCGACGGGCAGAGCCGCCACGTGCTGAGCTATCTCGGCGACTTCCTGTTTAGTCCGCAGCGTGCGCGCACGCCGGTCAAGGCGTTGTCGGGTGGTGAGCGCGCACGACTGTTGCTGGCGAAGCTGTTCAGCAAACCGGCCAACCTGCTGGTACTCGACGAACCAACCAACGACCTCGATGTGGAAACCCTCGAGCTGCTCGAAGAAGTGCTGCTGACCTTCAACGGCACCGTACTGATGGTCAGCCACGACCGGGCATTCCTCGACAACGTGGTCACCAGCACGCTGGTCTTCGAGGGCGAAGGCAAGGTTCGTGAGTACGTTGGTGGCTATCAGGACTGGATCCGTCAGGGCGGCTCGCCGCGTCTGCTGGGTGTGACTGAAAGCAAGTCGGGCAAGGCTGACCTGAATTCAGCGGTGGTTACCGCTGAACCTGCTGTGGTTGCTGCGCCTGCCGCTGCTGCACCGGCTGCCAAGAAGAAGTTGAGCTACAAGCTGCAGCGCGAGCTGGAAGCCTTGCCGGGCGATATCGACGCCAAGGAACAGCAGATTGCGGCGGTTGAGGCGGAAATGGCTGAGGCCGGTTTCTATCAGCGTCCGCCGGCGGAAACGGCCAAGGTGATAGCTTCGCTGGAGCAACTGCAGGCCGAACTGGATGTGTTGGTTGAGCGTTGGGCCGAGCTGGATGCCTGATTGATCCTGATATGAAAAAGCCCGGCGCTCAGTAATGAGCGCCGGGCTTTTCATATGTAAACGCAGTTCCCTTGTAGGAGTGAGCCTGATCGCGATAGCGGTTTGGCATTCAACGAATTTGTCGACTGTCAGAACGCTCTCGCGAGCAGGCTCACTCCTACATGGAACATTATTTCAGCGTTTGACCAGGTGCACCGCCAGTACATCGCAAGGCGCACCGTGCAGCACGTCGTTGGCAGTCGAGCCAAGCAACAACGCCAGGCCGTGACGGCCGTGGCTGCCGACCACGATCAGATCGCACGCTTGTTCCTTGGCGAAGTGATGGATTTCCTGGCGTGGCTGGCCGTAGGTCAGATGGCAATTGGCGCCTTCGAGCTCGGGATATTTCGATTTCAGTTTTTCCAGACGTTCCTTGGCCTGATCGAACTGCTGTTGTTGCAGTTGTGACAGGTCCATCGGCACGTCGCCGCCGAACGCCATGGCCATCGGTTCAACGATATGCACCAGCGACAACTTGGCACCGTTGCTCACCGACAGCTCGCGGGCGCGGTGGATCACAGGGTCGCACTCTTCGGTCAGATCTACAGCGACCAGTATGTGGTGGTAGGGCATGAGGTGCTCCTCCTGAGGGTTCGATATTGGTAAGTATGGCTGGTTTCAAGCGCATTGGTTCGCTAGTGACACAATGGGCTCATCAAAAATCGGGAGTACAGATATGACGGTCTGGCTGGTGGTGTCAATCCTGCTGGTAGTTTTAAGTCCGCTGGCCTGGTTGCGCCCATCGCGTACGCAGAGCGGGCGCATGGCCCTGCGCATGGAGGCGCGACGCATCGGCCTGGCCATGCAACTGGCGCCGCAGGAGTGGCCGCACTGGCTGTTGCCTGAGCCGCCGAATCCGTGCGCCCAGTACCACCGGCCGCGGCGTGGCAGTCAGCCGGCGTGCTGGACGTACTGGCAGAAAACCCCGGGCGTTTGGGTCAATCAATGGCAAGAAGTCTGCGATGACCGGACGCTGCTGGATTATTTCGAAAAATTGCCGGGCAATGTTTTCAAGATCGAAGCGGACAAGCAGATGATCGCCTTGTACTGGGGCGAGAAGGGCGAGGCGACGGTTTTGCAGGATATCGATGCGACCTTGAAAGCGCTGGCGTGATGCGTGGACTTTTCTCACTGCAACGGTGTGAAACATCCGGCAGACGCGCAATAAAAAGCCCGACATGATTCGTCGGGCGGGACCGCCAGGCAGGCCGGTAATCTTTTTCACGACAGGCGCTTTGTGCGCCCCGGCACATTCTCCGAATGTCCACCTAGCGTAGCCTTCTGAACAGGGGGCGTCGGGAATTAGGGCGACTTTTCTAACTATTGATTCTATGAATGACTGGCCATGCGGGCGCGTGTTGCTACTCATCATGGTGCAAGAATGACTGCAAAGTCGCTTTTCAGCCCGAATTTAGGGCGATTGACAATTGTCTGAAATTCCGTGAATGTGACGTACCCGAATCAAACGGGCGTATGAATTGAGCGTTTGTCTTACAGACTGCTCCTACAGAATCCCGACTATCGCGTTGGCGGGTGTGCCAGGCGGACAGGTATCAGCATCGACGAACAAGCGTCCTTCTGAGCCATATGCCTGCCTCCGACGTGTACTGTTCAGCTTCCATATCGTGGAGATCAGTTGATGATTTACGAAGGTAAAGCCATCACGGTTAACGCTCTTGAAAGTGGCATCGTCGAATTGAAATTCGACCTCAAGGGTGAGTCCGTCAACAAGTTCAACCGTCTAACCCTGAACGAACTGCGTCAGGCCGTAGACACCATCAAGGCAGATGCTTCGATCAAGGGTGTGATCGTCAGCAGCGGCAAGGACGTGTTCATCGTCGGCGCCGACATCACCGAATTTGTCGACAACTTCAAGCTGCCGGATGCCGAGCTGGTTGCTGGCAATCTCGAAGCCAACAAGATCTTCAGCGATTTCGAAGACCTCAACGTCCCAACCGTCGCGGCCATCAACGGTATCGCCCTCGGTGGCGGTCTGGAAATGTGCCTGGCGGCCGACTATCGCGTCATGTCCACCAAGGCCAAGATCGGTCTGCCGGAAGTCAAGCTGGGCATCTACCCAGGCTTCGGCGGTACTGTGCGTCTGCCGCGTCTGATCGGTGTCGACAACGCCATCGAGTGGATTGCCGCCGGCAAGGAAAACCGTCCTGAAGACGCACTGAAAGTCAGCGCCGTCGACGCCGTGGTTGCTCCAGAGAAGCTGCAGGAAGCTGCCCTTGAACTGATCAAACGGGCCATCTCCGGCGAGTTCGATTACAAGGCCAAGCGTCAGCCGAAACTTGAAAAACTCAAGTTGAACGCCATTGAACAAATGATGGCTTTCGAAACCGCCAAAGGTTTCGTGGCTGGCCAGGCCGGCCCGAATTACCCGGCGCCGGTTGAAGCGATCAAGACCATCCAGAAAGCCGCGAACTTCGGTCGCGACAAGGCACTGGAAGTGGAAGCTGCAGGCTTCGTCAAACTGGCCAAGACCTCCGCTGCGCAGAGCCTGATCGGCCTGTTCCTGAACGATCAGGAATTGAAGAAAAAGGCCAAGGCCTACGACGAAATCGCCAAGGACGTGAAGCAGGCTGCCGTACTCGGCGCCGGCATCATGGGTGGCGGTATCGCTTATCAGTCGGCCTCCAAAGGCACGCCGATCCTGATGAAGGACATCAACGAGCACGGTATCGAACAGGGTCTGGCCGAAGCTGCCAAGCTGTTGGTCGGGCGCGTTGACAAGGGTCGCATGACCGCCGCGAAGATGGCGGAAGTGCTCAACGGCATTCGTCCGACCCTGTCCTACGGTGACTTCGGTCACGTCGACCTGGTCGTCGAAGCTGTGGTCGAGAACCCGAAGGTCAAGCAAGCGGTATTGGCTGAAGTCGAAGACAAGGTCAAAGAGGACACCATTCTCGCGTCCAACACCTCGACCATTTCCATCAGCCTGCTGGCCAAGGCCCTCAAGCGCCCGGAAAACTTCGTCGGCATGCACTTCTTCAACCCGGTGCACATGATGCCGCTGGTGGAAGTGATCCGTGGCGAGAAGTCCAGCGAGCTGGCCATTGCCACCACCGTTGCCTACGCCAAGAAAATGGGCAAGAACCCGATCGTCGTCAATGACTGCCCGGGCTTTTTGGTCAACCGCGTGCTGTTCCCGTACTTCGGCGGTTTCGCCAAGCTGGTCAGCGCCGGTGTCGACTTCGTGCGTATCGACAAGGTCATGGAAAAATTCGGCTGGCCGATGGGCCCGGCGTACCTGATGGACGTGGTCGGCATCGACACCGGTCACCACGGTCGTGACGTCATGGCTGAAGGTTTCCCGGACCGCATGAAGGATGACCGTCGTTCGGCTATTGACGTGCTGTACGAAGCCAAACGCCTGGGCCAGAAGAACGGCAAGGGCTTCTACGCCTACGAGGCCGACAAGAAAGGCAAGCAGAAGAAAGTCGCCGATCCGTCGGTGCTGGAAGTGCTCAAGCCGATCGTTTACGAGCAGCGCGAAGTCACTGACGAAGACATCATCAACTGGATGATGATCCCGCTGTGCCTGGAAACCGTGCGCTGCCTGGAAGACGGCATCGTTGAAACCGCCGCCGAAGCCGACATGGGTCTGGTCTACGGTATCGGTTTCCCTCCATTCCGTGGCGGTGCGCTGCGCTACATCGATTCGATCGGTGTTGCCGAGTTCGTTGCCCTGGCTGACCAGTACGCTGATTTGGGCGCGCTGTACCACCCGACCGCGAAGCTGCGCGAAATGGCCAAAAACGGCCAACGCTTCTTCGGTTAAGCGCCCCCAACTAGAGTGAGAGTGAACTTATGAGCTTGAATCCTAGAGACGTCGTGATTGTCGACTTCGGTCGTACTCCGATGGGCCGCTCCAAGGGCGGCATGCACCGCAACACCCGCGCTGAAGACATGTCGGCGCACCTGATCAGCAAACTGCTGGAACGCAACAGCAAGGTCGACCCGGCGGAAGTCGAGGACGTGATCTGGGGCTGCGTCAACCAGACCCTGGAGCAGGGCTGGAACATCGCGCGCATGGCGTCGCTGATGACCCAGATCCCGCACACCTCGGCCGGCCAGACCGTCAGCCGCCTGTGTGGCTCGTCGATGAGCGCGCTGCACACCGCTGCACAAGCGATCATGACCGGCAACGGTGACGTGTTCGTGGTTGGTGGCGTCGAGCACATGGGCCACGTGAGCATGATGCACGGTGTCGATCCGAACCCGCACATGTCGCTGTACGCGGCGAAAGCCTCGGGCATGATGGGCCTGACCGCTGAAATGCTCGGCAAGATGCACGGCATTACCCGTGAGCAGCAGGACGCGTTTGGCGTGCGTTCCCACCAGTTGGCCCACAAGGCAACCGTGGAAGGCAAGTTCAAAGACGAAATCATCCCGATGCAGGGTTACGACGAGAACGGTTTCCTGAAACTGTACGACTATGACGAAACCATTCGTCCGGAAACTACCCTGGAAAGTCTGGCGGCGCTCAAGCCGGCATTCAATCCGAAGGGCGGCACCGTGACCGCGGGCACTTCGTCGCAGATCACCGATGGTGCCTCGTGCATGATCGTGATGTCGGCGCAACGTGCACAGGACCTGGGTATCCAGCCGATGGCGGTGATCCGTTCGATGGCAGTGGCGGGTGTGGACCCGGCAATCATGGGCTATGGTCCAGTGCCGGCGACACAAAAAGCCCTGAAGCGTGCGGGCCTCGGCATCAACGATATCGACTTCTTCGAGCTCAACGAAGCTTTCGCCGCACAGGCTCTGCCGGTGCTGAAAGATCTGAAAGTGCTCGACAAGATGAACGAGAAGGTTAACCTGCACGGCGGCGCGATCGCCTTGGGTCACCCGTTCGGTTGCTCCGGTGCGCGTATTTCCGGCACCCTGCTGAACGTGATGAAGCAGAATAGCGGCACCTTCGGGGTGGCCACTATGTGCATTGGTCTCGGCCAAGGCATCTCCACCGTCTTCGAACGCGTTTAAGCGTCTCGTCGATGGAAGCCGGGGCCCAGTGCCCCGGTTTTTGTTTTTGGGTTTTTTATTTATTTTCGAAAAGATTTCAGTGAGGGCCGAAGCATGCCGATACAACCTGGGCTCTACCAACATTACAAAGGTCCGCAATACCGTGTATTCAGTGTTGCGCGGCATTCCGAAACCGAAGAAGAAGTGGTCTTTTACCAAGCCCTGTATGGCGATTACGGCTTTTGGGTGCGCCCGCTGAGCATGTTCGTCGAGTCGGTCGAGGTTGACGGCGAGCAGGTGCCGCGCTTTGCTTTGGTGCAAGCCGAACCGAGCCTTTTTGCCAAGGTTTGAGGCGACTGCGCAGACAATCCTGCGCTTGACCTCACCTTGTATCAACTATATATAGCGGTGCCGCGTCAGGCGCCAACCGCCTTTCACTTCTAGAATTCAGGAATTTTCTGATCCATGGGCAAATCGCTGGTCATTGTGGAATCCCCGGCTAAGGCCAAGACCATCAACAAGTATCTGGGTAACCAATACGTGGTGAAGTCGAGTATCGGCCATATCCGAGACCTGCCCACCAGCGGTTCGGCTAGCGCCAGCAAAGAGCCAGCCGCCAAGCGTGGCAAGGCCGCTGCGGGCGAAGGTCCAGTGCTCTCGCCGAAAGACAAAGCGCGCAAGCAGCTGGTCTCGCGCATGGGCGTCGATCCCGAGCACGGCTGGAAAGCCCAGTACGAGATCCTTCCAGGCAAAGAGAAAGTGATCGAAGAGCTGCGCCGGCTCGCCAAGGATGCTGACACCATCTATCTCGCAACCGACTTGGATCGCGAGGGGGAAGCCATTGCCTGGCACCTGCGCGAAGCCATCGGTGGTGACGACAGCCGTTACAAGCGCGTGGTGTTCAACGAAATCACCAAAAAGGCGATTCAGGAAGCCTTCTCCGAGCCCGGCGAGCTGGACATCGATCGTGTCAACGCCCAGCAGGCGCGTCGCTTCCTCGATCGCGTCGTCGGCTATATGGTGTCGCCGCTGCTGTGGGCGAAGATCGCCCGTGGTCTGTCTGCTGGTCGTGTGCAATCGGTAGCCGTGAAACTGGTGGTCGAGCGTGAGCGCGAAATTCGTGCCTTCAACCCTGAAGAATACTGGGAAGTGCATGCTGATCTGGGCACTGCCAAAGGCTCGACCGTGCGTTTCGAGGTCGCTCGCGAAAAAGGCGAAGCCTTCAAGCCGCTGAACGAAGCTCAGGCCATGGCCGCGCTGGAGAAGCTCAAGGCGTCCAGCTACAGCATCGTCAAGCGCGAAGACAAGCCGACCAGCAGCAAGCCGTCGGCGCCGTTCATCACGTCGACCTTGCAGCAGGCTGCGAGCAACCGTCTCGGTTTCGGCGTGAAGAAAACCATGATGATGGCCCAGCGTCTGTACGAAGCGGGCTACATCACTTACATGCGTACCGACTCGACCAATCTCTCGGCCGACGCCGTAGCGATGGCACGCACTTACATCGAAGACGAGTTCGGCAGGAAGTACCTGCCGGAAACGCCGAACGTTTACAGCAGCAAGGAAGGCGCGCAAGAGGCTCACGAAGCGATTCGTCCGTCCGACGCCAACACCACGCCGAGCAAGCTGGCGGGTATGGAGCGCGATGCCGAGCGTCTGTACGAGCTGATCTGGCGCCAGTTCCTCGCCTGCCAGATGCTGCCGGCGCAGTACCTGTCGACCACCGTCAGCGTAGGCGCTGGCGACTTCGAGCTGCGCGCCAAGGGCCGTATCCTCAAGTTCGACGGTTACACCCGTGTAATGCCGCAGATCGCCAAGCCTGGCGATGACGATGTACTGCCGGATATGGCGCAAGGCGATGTGATGAAGCTGATCAAGCTCGATCCATCGCAGCATTTCACCAAGCCACCGGCGCGTTATTCCGAAGCCAGTCTGGTCAAGGAAATGGAAAAACGCGGCATCGGTCGTCCTTCGACCTACGCTGCGATCATTTCGACCATTCAGGATCGCGGTTACGTCACGCTGCACAACCGTCGTTTCTATTCGGAAAAGATGGGCGACATCGTCACTGAGCGACTCTCGGAAAGTTTCTCCAATCTCATGGACTACGGCTTCACCGCCGGCATGGAAGAGAACCTCGATGACGTGGCGCAGGGCGAGCGCGACTGGAAAAACGTACTGGACGAGTTCTACGGCGACTTCAAGAAGAAGCTCGAGGTGGCGGAAAACCCGGACAGCGGCATGCGTGCCAACCAGCCAGTCATGACCGACATTCCGTGCACTACCTGCGGTCGTCCGATGCAGATTCGTACTGCCTCGACTGGCGTGTTCCTCGGCTGCTCTGGCTACAGCCTGCCGCCGAAGGAGCGCTGCAAGGCCACGGTCAACCTGGTGCCGGGCGATGAAATCGCCGCGGACGACGAGGGTGAATCGGAATCGCTGGTACTGCGCGGCAAGCATCGCTGCCCAATCTGCAGCACCGCGATGGATGCCTATCTGCTGGACGAAAAGCGCAAGTTGCACATCTGCGGCAACAACCCGGATTGCGCCGGTTATGAAATCGAAGAAGGCAGTTATCGCATCAAGGGCTATGAAGGTCCTAGTCTGGAATGCGACAAATGCGGCAGTGAGATGCAGCTCAAGACCGGTCGTTTCGGCAAGTTCTTCGGCTGCACCAACCCGGAGTGCAAAAACACCCGCAAACTGCTGAAGAGCGGTGACGCAGCGCCACCGAAGATGGATCCGGTGAAGATGCCTGAGCTTAAATGCGAAAAGGTCAACGACACCTACATCCTGCGCGACGGCGCATCCGGTTTGTTCCTGGCCGCCAGTCAGTTCCCGAAAAACCGCGAGACCCGTGCTCCGCTGGTGATCGAGATTCTGCCGCACAAGGACGAGATCGATCCGAAGTACCACTTCCTGTGCGAAGCTCCGCAGAAGGATCCTGACGGTCTGCCGGCGGTCATCCGCTACAGCCGCAAGACCAAGGAGCAATACGTGCAGACCGAAGTCGACGGCAAGCCTACAGGCTGGAAAGCGTATTACGACGGTGGCAAGTGGACAGTTGAAGACAAGCGCAGCGCGAAGGCCAAGGCTGAGTAAGCGTTAGTCTGAACAGCGAAAAGGCCGCATGAAACCTCAAGGATTTCATGCGGCCTTTTTGTTTTGTGCTTGCGGTGGCATTGGCTGATCCACGACACTGTCCGGCCTGTGTGAAGCAATTATTTCGTTGTGGAGGCTGCCGTCATGGCCCACGAACTCTATACCCGCACCAACCAGAAAATCTATTTCGCCGGCCTGTCACTGGAAGCTCTGGCTCGTGCAGAAGAAGGGCGGGCGATGAATTCTCTGGCGCTGATTCAGGCCGGGCGTGAGTCGGCGTTGTTCCACCTCTACGGCGCACTGCTGGGTCTGTGTCATGAGATTGCCGGCTTTTACCGGCTGCCGCAGGCCAATTCGCCGAGGGCGGAGGAGTTGCTGAAGCAGGAAGTCCTGGAATCGATCGCTATCCCGGAGCTCGCAGAAATGGTCGAGCTGGCCGGGAACTCGGAAACCTGGCTGGCCAAACTGCTGGCGGCGCACGCGGCACTGTTTCAACCTCCCAGGGTGCCACGCAAGCCGAAAGGCGACGTGACACAGCCGCTGATTCAGGCCATCAACCTGGATGAAGAAGAGGCGTCAGAAGAGCTGACTCGAGAGGAGCTGGAGAGCTGGCGACAGAGCCTCAAAGGCTTGGCCATCAGATTCCGTGAAGGCTTGAACGAGTGCTGACGGGGTTTGATGCAGTGGCAATCTGAAACATGCTGCTGGTCAAGATCCCGAGCGAAGCTCGAATGATGTCTATATAATCGCTGCCTTTCGTGGAGAACAGACTTATATGCCAACGTCCTTTCTAGAAATTGTCGAGTTACCAGACGGCCGAATTGAACTGCGCAGGGCTGAGGACGAAGGTTCCCTGGTGACGCTGGATTTCTCCGAGGATGCCAAGGCATTCCTGCAAGGCCAGCACGTTGAAATCGCCAAAGCGATGTTGAGCGTCGGCGTGCAGATGGCAGGTCGTATGGTTGAAGGCGAGTTTGATAAGGAAGAGGGGCCGCGGGTTCTTCATTGATCCACGCCTTGACCTTTTCTCGATCGCTTGCGCTTCAGATCGGCTTCTCTATCCATTGAGAAGCCCTGCGCTTCACACAGCGCGCATCACCCATTAATCAACCCAAACGAATGTTCAGACTCTGAGCTTCGCCCGTACGCGCGGCGCTGATCAGTTGTTGCCGCGAATTGGCATTCAGCGGGTTGAGCCAGGTAACTACCGTATGGCTGCGACCCAGGCGCAGCGCTTCGCACGCCAGTTGCTGAGCACTTTGAGTGCCGCGCGGTTGCAGCAGCAGAATGCGTTCGCGGTTCAGACCGGCATCGCGTAGCCAGGTTTGCGTCAGACTGGCGGGCGGTGCGATCAGCGTCAGCCAGCGAGCATCCTGATCCTCGCTGAGCTCACGCAGGATCGGCGCGAGCAGGTTGAGGCAGTTCCCGGCAGCACCACGCAGTGACAGCTCACTGAAGGCATCGGGTTTGGCATTCCAATCACGCTCGACCACGTCTTTCAGAATCGGCGCCATAGGCTGCGCCAGAAACGCTTCGAATAAAGGCAGTTGTGTTTGCTGAGGTGTGTGTGGGAACTGCATGGAGCCTCCTTTAGCGGCGAATGACGCCGACACTCAAGCCTTCGATCACCAGTTCCTGATCTTTCAGGTCGACTTCGATAGGGGCGAACTCGGGGTTTTCGGCGATCAGCCAGACTTTGCTGCCTTCGCGCTTGAAGCGTTTGACTGTCACTTCGTCGCCGATACGGGCGACCACAACCTGGCCGTTACGCGCTTCACGGGTGGTGTGCACTGCCAGCAGGTCACCATCGAAGATGCCGATGTCCTTCATGCTCATGCCATGCACACGCAACAGATAGTCGGCGCGAGGATGGAAGAAGGTCGGGTTGATGTTGCAGGATTCTTCGATGTGCTGCTGGGCGAGGATCGGCGCGCCGGCAGCCACTCGGCCAATGATCGGCAGGGTGGAGTCGTCGGCCTTGGCTTCGAAGCCGGGAATACGGATGCCGCGGGAAGCGCCGGGGGTCATCTCGATCGCGCCTTTGCGGGCCAGGGCCTTGAGATGTTCTTCCGCCGCGTTGGGCGATTTGAAACCCAATTCCTGAGCGATTTCCGCACGGGTGGGCGGATAGCCGTTGTCTTCGAGGCAACGTTTGATGAAGGCCAGAATCTCGGCTTGGCGTGGCGTCAGCTTTAGCATATTGATCGCTCTGTCTTTTTGTACAGTGACTGGGATTATATACAGTGAAGCGGTGTTGGCAATGGGCGTTTTTTCTCCGCCCGCCGAGTGGTCGCAAAGGGGACTTATTAACGCGGGTGCCTTGTGTGGTTAAATAGCTGACCGACCATTCCCAAAACGAACCGGCAGGCTTGACAAGGCACAGGCTGAAACGTATGTTTCAAACAAGTGTTTGTCAGGCGGAGTAGCCATGGCCCAATCGGAAACCGTTGAACGCATTCTTGATGCTGCCGAGCAGTTGTTCGCGGAGAAAGGATTCGCTGAAACCTCATTGCGTTTGATCACCAGCAAGGCTGGCGTCAATCTGGCTGCGGTGAATTATCACTTCGGCTCCAAGAAAGCGCTGATTCAAGCCGTGTTCTCGCGTTTTCTCGGACCGTTCTGCGTCAGCCTCGATAAAGAGCTGGAGCGCCGGCAGGCCAAGCCGGAGAACAAGCCGACCCTCGAAGAGCTGTTGGAAATCCTCGTCGAGCAAGCGCTCGTGGTGCAGCCCCGCAGCGGTAACGATCTGTCGATCTTCATGCGTTTGCTCGGCCTCGCGTTCAGCCAGAGCCAGGGCCACTTGCGGCGTTATCTGGAAGACATGTACGGCAAGGTGTTCCGCCGCTACATGTTGCTGGTCAACGAAGCGGCGCCACGCATTCCGCCGATCGAGCTGTTCTGGCGCGTACACTTCATGCTTGGCGCCGCCGCGTTCAGCATGTCCGGGATCAAGGCCTTGCGCGCGATTGCCGAAACCGATTTCGGCGTCAACACGTCCATTGAGCAAGTGATGCGCCTGATGGTGCCGTTCCTCGCGGCCGGCATGCGCGCTGAAACCGGCGTCACCGATACCGCCATGGCCAGCGCGCAATTGCGTCCGCGCAGCAAGTCCGGGCCGGTCGCCGCCAAGGTTTGACCGCGCACGGGTGGGCGCGGCAGCTGCTATCCGCTAAGCTAGCCGGCCATGCCGACTCTCGTACTGAACCCGATCTGCATGAATTCTGCTGACTGTCCGGGCACTGCCCACGGTAGCGGACAGAGGCAGATCGGGTTTTTCGTTTTCAAGGAATCTCTATGACTGCTGGCCTGCAAGGCTCGTTGATGGTGGACGTCGCCGGTACCTGGCTGACGGCCGAAGATCGCCAATTGTTGCGTCAGCCCGAAGTGGGCGGCCTGATCATTTTTGCCCGTAACATCGAGCATCCACGCCAGGTGCGCGAGCTCAGCGCCGCGATCCGCGCGATTCGCCCGGATCTGTTGCTGGCGGTGGATCAGGAGGGCGGGCGCGTGCAGCGCCTGCGTCAGGGTTTCGTCCGTCTGCCAGCGATGCGCGCCATTGCCGATAACCCGAACGCCGAATACCTCGCCGAGCAATGCGGCTGGATCATGGCCACCGAAGTGCTGGCGGTCGGGCTCGACCTGAGTTTCGCCCCGGTGCTGGATCTGGACTATCAGCGCAGCGCCGTGGTCGGCACCCGTTCTTTCGAAGGCGATCCCGAGCGTGCTGCCTTGCTCGCAGGCGCATTCATTCGCGGCATGAACAGCGCCGGCATGGCCGCCACCGGCAAGCATTTCCCAGGCCACGGTTGGGCCGAAGCCGACTCTCACGTGGCGATCCCGAACGACGAGCGCAGCCTCGACGAGATCCGCGCCAACGATCTCGTGCCGTTTGCCAGACTCAGCCAGCAACTCGCCGCCGTCATGCCGGCCCATGTCATCTATCCGCAAGTCGATCCACAGCCCGCCGGTTTCTCCCGGCGCTGGCTGCAGGACATCCTGCGCGGCGAGCTGCAGTTCGATGGCGTGATCTTCAGCGATGATCTGTCGATGGCCGGCGCCCATGTGGTCGGCGACGCCGCCAGTCGCATCGAAGCCGCACTCACTGCTGGCTGCGACATGGGTCTGGTGTGCAACGACCGCGCCGCTGCCGAACTGGCCCTCAGCGCCGCCCAGCGCATGAAAGTCAAGCCGTCCGCACGCATCGCGAAGATGCGCGGTCAGGCCTTCGCCAGCACCGATTATCGTCAGGACCCGCGTTGGCTCACCGCCCTCGGCGCGCTCAAAGATGCTCAACTGATCGATTAAGGATTTTTTCGTTATGACCGTTTACGCAATCATCGGTGGCACCGGCCTGACTCAGCTCGAAGGCCTGAGCATTCGTCAGTCGCTGGCAGTCGACACTCCTTACGGCGCGCCTTCGGCTGAGGTGCAGATTGGTGAATACGCCGGCAAGGAAGTGCTGTTCCTCGCCCGCCACGGTCACCCGCATCGCTTCCCGCCGCACAAGGTCAACTACCGAGCCAACCTGTGGGCGTTGAAGCAGGCCGGTGCCGAAGCGATCATCGCCGTGAATGCGGTGGGCGGGATTCACCCGGCCATGGGTACCGGGCATTTCTGCGTGCCGCACCAGATTGTCGACTACACCAGCGGGCGCGAGCACACCTATTTCGCCGATGATCTGGAACACGTTACCCACATCGATTTCAGCTTTCCCTACAGCGAGCCGTTGCGTCAGCGACTGATTGCCGCGGTTGCCGCCGAAGGCTGCGAATACAGCGATCAGGGCGTGTACGCCTGCACCCAGGGGCCGCGTCTGGAAACGGTCGCCGAGATCGTGCGACTGGAACGTGACGGCTGCGACATCGTCGGCATGACTGGCATGCCGGAAGCCGCGCTGGCCCGTGAGCTGGATCTGGATTACGCCTGTCTGGCACTGGTGGTGAATCCAGCCGCGGGCAAGACCACCGAAGTCATTACCATGGCCGAGATCGAGCAGGCACTGCACGATGGCATGGGCAAGGTGAAATCAACGTTGGCACGAGTGCTGGCCAGCTAAGGACTGTCCATGAGCATTTTCATCGAGCGGCTTAAAGGGCTGATATGGACCCACGCATTCAGTAGCAAGGCGTTGGCCAAGGCCCGCGCTTATGCCGCCGATGACCGGGTCGAGATCCTCGAGATCGATGACAAGAAGATAGAGGCGTTCTGCGTCGGTTCGGAACTTCAGGCGTATGAGCAAAGCATTTACCTGTCCGAAGATCGGTTGGGATCGGTTAGCTTGCGATGCCTGTGCAGCTGTCCTGTTGCAATCGACTGCAAGCACAGCGCGGCGGTGATCTATCACCTGCTGGGCACGGGAGAGGATGCTTCTGACAACGACGCACAGACCCCGTTGGGGCGAGCGCTCGAGCATTGGCTTTCAACAATTCCCGTGCCGGCCAAGCCTGCTGAAGAAAGTGCGCAAACCGCAGTCACGCGTCTGTTTTACAAGCTCAAACCGACGTCTGCGAACGGTAAGTGGCTGCTCGATATTTTCAAGGTCTACCAGCTCAAGAGCGGCGAGTTACGCGAAGTCAAACCGATGTATTCGCTCTCGGAAATGCTCATGCGCCAGCCGGGTTATCTGTCCGAGCTGGATCTGCGAGTCGCCAGGCTGCTGGTCGCCATGCATTCCCATCACGCCTATTACAGCGGCTATCCGCTGGAAGGCAGCAGTGGGGCCGAACTGCTGGAAATGCTCCTGCGTACTTCGCGCCTGTTCCTCGACTTCGAAGACTTGCAGCCACTGGCACCGGGCGCGAAACGCGTAGGCCAGTTCTCTTGGGCCAAGCAGGCCGACGGCGGCTTCCGCGCGCAGTGGAGCAGTGCCGAGGTCGCGCAGGAAACCGTGCTGGCGCTGGAGCCGCTTTACTACCTTGATCGCGAGCAGCGCCAGGTTGGCCCGCTGTTCACTGAGCTGGAAGAAAAACTCGCCTGCCATTTGACCCTGGCTCCTGACATTCCGGCGCGTCAGGCCATGCAGTTCAGCCATCGCATGAGCGCGGCGACCCCAATTGCGCCACCGCACAAACTCACCGAACGAATCATCGATGACGTGCTGCCGCAGCCGCAGTTGACCCTCGTCAGCGGTCGAGAACGCTCGCGCTGGGAATATGTGCTGGAGCACCGCGCCGCGCTGGTGTTTACCTACAACGGTCATCCGGCGGTGGATCGCAACCCGGAAGTGATGATCCTCAACGGCAGCGAAACCCAGCGCATTCAGCGTCAGCCCGCGCTGGAAAAGAAGCAGCGCCAGAGCCTGCAAAAACATGGCTTCAAGAAAGCCACGCGCAAAAGCGCCATGGATCGTCCCGGCGAGATGTTTACCTTGCCGGATGATTCCGCCTGGCTCGGTTTCATGCACGAAGGTCTTGCTACGCTGCGCGCCGCTGACTGGGAAATCGAGATCAGTCCCGGTTTTCATTTCAATGTGGAGCAGGTTGAGCAGTGGTACGCCGAGGTTGAAGAAGAGGCCGGGCATCAGTGGTTTGATTTGCAGTTGGGCATCGTCGTCAACGGCGAGCGCTACAGCTTGTTGCCGATTCTTCTGCACCTGTTACGCACCCAGCCGCGCTTGCTCGACCCGGTCAATCTGGCGCAACGCAGCGATGACGAAAAACTCCTGATCGAACTCAAGCCCAGCGGTTTTGGCGACCCGGCGGGCGCCAAGGTCGCGTTGCCGCTGAGTCGGGTCAAGCCGCTGATGGCCGCGCTGGGCGAGTTGTACCTGGGCGGACACCAGGGCGATGCGCTGCGCTTGACCGCTCCAGACGCCGCGCGCCTGAGCATGCTCGATGGCGTGCCGCTGGATTGGCAGGGCGGCGAACGTCTGCGGACCTTTGCCAAGCGCCTGCAGAATTCCAGTCACGCCCATGCTGCTGCGCCGGCCGGCCTCAACGCGCAGTTGCGCCCGTATCAGCTCGAAGGCCTGAACTGGATGCAGACGCTGCGCGAGCTGGAGGTCGGCGGCATTCTTGGTGATGACATGGGCCTGGGCAAAACCCTGCAGACCCTGGCGCATCTGCTTACGGAAAAACACGCCGGGCGCCTCGATTGTCCGGCACTGGCGGTGATGCCGACCAGCCTGATTCCCAACTGGCTCGACGAGGCCGAGCGCTTCACGCCGCAGTTGAAAGTGCTGGCGCTGCACGGCACCGGGCGGCAAAAAGACTTCGCCAATCTCGCCGAATACGACCTGGTGCTGACCACTTATGCATTGCTGCCCAGGGATCTGGAAACGTTGCAGCCGCAGGCGTGGAGTGTATTGATTCTCGACGAAGCGCAGAACATCAAGAACCCGCTGAGCAAAGCCGCGCAGGCTGCGCGTGACTTGCAGGCCCGTCAGCGCTTGTGCCTGAGCGGTACGCCATTGGAAAACCATCTCGGCGAGCTGTGGTCGCAGTTCCATTTCCTGATGCCTGGCTGGCTCGGCGACAGCAAATCGTTCAACCGTGATTACCGCACGCCGATCGAAAAGCACGGCAACGTGCAGCGCATGCAGCACCTGACGGCGCGGATCAAGCCGTTTTTGCTGCGGCGCAAGAAGGATCAGGTGGCTACCGAGTTGCCGCCGAAAACCGAGATCATCCATTGGGTCGAACTCAGCGATGGTCAGCGCGACGTCTATGAAACGGTGCGCGTGGCGATGGACAAAAAGGTCCGCGACGAAATCGCCCGCAGTGGCGTGGCGCGCAGCCAGATCATCATCCTTGATGCGCTGCTCAAGCTGCGTCAGGTCTGCTGCGATCTGCGCCTGATCAACATGCCGCTCACCGCCAAGGCGCTGCGCTCGGGCAGCGGCAAGCTGATCAGCCTGATGGAAATGCTCGAAGAATTGCTCGGCGAAGGCCGGCGGATTCTGCTGTTCTCCCAGTTCACCTCGATGTTGGCGCTGATCGAGGAGGAGTTGCAGCAGCGTGGGCTCGGCTATTCTTTGCTGACCGGCGACACCACCGACCGGCGCACGCCGGTCAAGAATTTCCAGGGCGGCAAAGTGCCGTTGTTCCTGATCAGCCTCAAGGCCGGCGGCACCGGTCTGAACCTGACGGCGGCGGACACGGTGATTCACTTCGATCCGTGGTGGAACCCGGCGGTGGAGAATCAGGCGACTGATCGGGCTTATCGTATCGGCCAGAACAATCCGGTGTTCGTCTACAAATTGATTGCCAAAGGCACCGTCGAGGAGAAGATCCAGGCGTTGCAGCAGGAGAAAGCGGCGCTGGCCGGGGCGGTACTGGAGGGTGGCACGACGGGTGGATTCAAACTGGAACAGAGTGATATCGAGGCGCTGTTTGCGCCTTTGCCTGTTTCCAGGGATTGTAGGTAAGGATTGAAACCGGGGTGGGGCCATTCGCGAGCAGGCTCGCTCCCACATTGGATCTCCAGTGCATCTGAATTCAGTGTGGGAGCGAGCCTGCTCGCGATAGCTATCTAACCAGCGACGCCGATTTCAACGCTTGTCGATCTTGTCCGGCAACGGCGCAAACAGCGCTTCAATATCATCGCTCTGCAGCTTCCAGTCCCCGGCCTTGCGCCCATCCAGTACGCCCGCCGCCAGGTCGGACTTTTCCTTCTGCAGGTGCTGAATTTTCTCTTCCACCGTGCCCCGGGCAATCATCTTGTAGACGAACACCGGTTTTTCCTGGCCGATGCGATAGGCCCGATCGGTGGCCTGATTCTCGGTCGCGGGGTTCCACCACGGATCGTAGTGAATCACCGTATCGGCTTCGGTCAGGTTCAAGCCGACGCCGCCGGCCTTCAGGCTGATCAGAAAGATCTGACGCGTGCCGCTCTGGAATTCCTTCACCGGGGTGCGCCGGTCACGGGTCTGGCCGGTGAGCAGGGCATAGGCGATCTTGCGTTTTTTCAGTTCCTCTTCGATCAATGACAGCATCGAAGTGAATTGCGAAAACAGCAGAATCCGCCGACCTTCCTCGAACAATTCCTCGAGCATTTCCATCAGGCTGTCGAGCTTGCCTGAGGTGCTGCCGCGCGCGGGCAGGGTGGCGCCGTTGACCAGGCGCAGATCGCAACAGACCTGCCGCAGCTTGAGCAACGCTTCGAGGATGATGATCTGGCTGCGGGCGACGCCTTTGCGGGTGATCTCGTCGCGGACTTTCTTGTCCATCGCCAGACGCATGGTCTCGTACACGTCGCGCTGCGCTTCGTTGAGTTCGACCCAGTGGATGATCTCGGTTTTCGGCGGCAGCTCGGTGGCGACCTGCTCTTTGGTGCGGCGCAGCAGAAACGGTTTTATCCGACCGTTGAGGTGCTGCAGTCTGACTTCGCTGCCGCGTTTTTCGATCGGCACACGGTAATCGGCGTTGAAGCTTTTCACGTCGCCGAGCCAGCCCGGCAGCAGGAAGTGGAACAGCGACCAGAGTTCGCCCAAGTGGTTTTCCAGCGGCGTGCCGCTGAGGCACAGGCGCTGGCGCGCATTCAGCTCGCGTGCGGCCTGGGCGGCTTTGCTGTTGGGATTCTTGATGTACTGCGCCTCGTCCAGCACCAGTACGTGCAGCGGCTGTTTGGCCAGACGCTCGACGTCCTTGGGCAGCAGGGCGTAGGTGGTCAGGATCAGGTCGAAGTCGGCCAGATTGTCGAAGTGCTTTTTGCGGCTGGCGCCATACAGCGCGAGCACTTTCAGCTGTGGAGTGAAGTGCGCGGCCTCATCGAGCCAGTTTGGAATCAGGCTGGTCGGCATGACCACCATGCACGGACGATCGAGGCGTCCGGCGTTCTTCTCGCTGAGAATATGCGCCAGGGTCTGTAGGGTTTTGCCCAGACCCATGTCATCCGCAAGAATCCCGCCGACTTCCAGTTGCCGCAGCGATTGCATCCAGCTCAGGCCTTCGAGCTGATACGGGCGCAGCGTTGCGTTCAAGCCTTGCGGCGCTTCGGTGCTGAAATCGCGGATGTCGCGCAGGCGCTGAGCGAAGGTGCGGATCTGCTCGCCGCCTTCCCACAACAGCGGCAGGCCTTCCAGCGAATTGAGCCGGGTGGCGTCAGCCTTGCTCAGGCGCAGGGTGGTTTCGCCTGGCTCCTGTAAATAGAACTCGCCGAGCGTCATCAGTACCGGCTTCAAGCGGCCGAGCGGCAGCGCCACCTGCAACGGGCCGTGCTCGCTGGTGCGTTGCGGAATGTTCACCAGAATCAATTCGTCATCGCGACGGCGGGCGAGGCGTTCCGGGTTGAGGATCTCGGTGTGCGAGCGCATCAGGTTCAGCAGGATCGGCAGCAGGCTCAGGCGTTCGCCGTTGACGATAATGCCCAGTTCCAGATCGAACCAGTCGCGCTCTGGCGCCTGTTCGACGGTGGCGTACCAGTCGTCGACGGCGGTCAGGTCGAAGCCGAATTCTTCATCGATCTGCAACTCCCAGCCCTGGCTGCGCAATTTCGGCAGATCGTTGAGGGTGAAGGTCAGCCACGCGCTGTCGTTGACCATCTCGTAGAGTTCGCCGGCGCTTTCCGGCAACGCTTTGCTTTGCCGGGTGGCGATGCGGAAACCGAGGATTCTTAACTGCTCGCGGTAGGACTGTTCGACATCCGGGTGGCGTTTTATCCGCAGTGTCTGGGCTTCCTGACGGATCAGGATATCGCTGTGCTTTTGCCCGCTGACGTATTCGTCCAGATAGCTGAACGACAGCGCCGCGCGGTGTTGAATGTAACGCTGCATCTTGCCGTTGCGCGGTTCAAAGGCGCTGAACTCGACACTGGCCAGCCACAGGCGCGGCACCGGCTGCACGTTGTCCACCAGCACTTGCGGCGGTGCTTTCGGGCTGCGGTTTTCCAGCACGGCCTGGAGTTTCTCCAGCAGTTCGGCGTCTTTCGCGGCGGCGGGGTAGTCGAGGGTTTCCTGGATTTTCAGCAGCACCGCAGCGCAATGTTTGCAGTTGCTGCGCACCGGACAGGTGCAGGTGGCGTCGACCAGCAGCAGAGTGGCTTTGGCCGATTCGCGCAGATGGATGGTTTGCCGGTAGACACTGCCGCCGGAGCCCTCGCAACTGGCGGTGATGGTGGCATCGCCGACCTGGGCGATACGCACCCGATTTTCCAAAGCGTAGCGGCGGCCGCGCTCCAGACTCTGCTCTTTGAATCGGCTGACCCACGACGGGGCCAGCGGTTTGCTCAGGGGCGGCGGCATAAGGACTTCGATCAGTCCGGCACGACTTCAGGCGCTTCCCGCGGCGCTGGCGCGGTGAGGGAAGTGATCTTGATCAGCAGGGCCAGATGACCGTTGTCGAGGTAGTTGAGCTGGCCGTTCTTGGTGTGGCTGTCCTGGCGCAGACGCTCACTGGCGGTGACCAGGCCATTGGCGTCGATCTGATTGACCCAGAAGTCGGCGGTCACGTCGGTGAAGCGGCCGAGTTTCATTTCCAGCGTGCCCTCGATGGGGAACTGGCCGAACTGCTCCTGACCTTCACTGACCGCGACTTTCGCTGGCGCTTCGCCGAGGCTCTGCTGCCAGGCTTTGTGCATCAGCACCGTGTACTCGCCACTGGCCGTGAGTTTGGTTACCACATCATTGAGCGCCGGCGTGCGCTGGCTGTCGTTGCCCAAACGCTGGGCGCCAGCGGCCCAGTCTTCCGGCGCTGCGCGGCTGACGATTGCGGGTACGGTATTCTGGCGCACCAGAATCATTTCAACCTGATACGTGTCATCGGCAAACGCCGCTGGTGCTGCCACTGTCATCAAGAGCGAGGCAAGCAACAAAGTCAGAGAGCGGAACAGGCGCATCGGGCGTCCTTCAAGCGGATTTCGGGATGAGGCGCTCAAACAGCGCCTCGACAGTATTGAAACGTTCTTCCGGGCGCTCCATCGGCACCTGGAATTTGAACATCGTTGCGCCTTCGAACTTGTAGCGTTTGGGCTGCGTCTGGATCAGCTTGATCAGGGTCATCGGGTCAACCGGCGTCTGCGCTTCGAACTCGATGCGTCCGCCTTGCGGCCCGCCATCGACCTTCTTGATGCCGAGCTTTTCCGCCTGCAGTTTCAACGCGGTGATCCGCACCAGGTTCTTGGTCGGCTCCGGCAGCAGGCCGAAGCGGTCGATCATCTCGACCTGCAGATCCTTCAGGCCTTCCTCATCGGTGGCCGAGGCGATGCGTTTATACAGAATCAACCGCGCATGCACATCCGGCAGATAGTCTTCCGGAATCAGCGCCGGCACGCGCAGATTGACTTCCGGGCCGCCGCCAAGCGGTTGATCGAGGTTGGGTTGCTCGCCTTTGCGTATCGACTTCACCGCGCGCTCGAGCATTTCCATGTACAGGGTGAAACCGACCGCCTGAATCTGCCCGCTCTGGCCATCGCCCAGCAGTTCGCCGGCGCCACGGATTTCCAGGTCGTTGGTCGCCAGCACAAAACCGGCGCCGAGGTCCTGGGTATTGGCAATCGCCTCCAGACGTTTTTCCGCATCCGAGGTGATCTGCTGGCGCGGCGGCGTCAGCAGGTAGGCGTAAGCCTGGTGGTGACTGCGGCCGACGCGACCGCGCAACTGGTGCAACTGCGCCAGGCCGAATTTGTCGGCGCGCTCGATGATGATGGTGTTGGCGCTCGGCACGTCGATGCCGGTCTCGATGATGGTCGAGGCGATCAGCACGTTGAATCGCTTGTGGTAGAAGTCGCTCATCACCTGTTCGAGTTCGCGTTCGCGCATCTGTCCGTGACCGATACCGATACGCGCTTCCGGCACCAGTTCGGCGAGGTCGGCGGCGCATTTTTCGATGGTCTTCACATCGTTGTGCAGGTAGTAAACCTGACCGCCACGCAGCAGTTCACGTAGCAGAGCTTCTTTGACCGTGCTCTTGTTCTGCTCCATGACAAACGTGCGCACCGACAGGCGTCGCGCCGGCGGCGTGGCGATGATCGACAGGTCGCGCATGCCCGACACCGCCATGTTCAGCGTGCGCGGAATCGGCGTGGCGGTCAGGGTCAGAATGTCGACTTCGCTGCGCAGGGCCTTGAGCTGTTCTTTCTGGCGTACGCCAAAACGGTGTTCTTCGTCGATGATCACCAGCCCGAGGTTTTTGATCTTCACATCGTCGGACAACAGCTTGTGCGTGCCGATGACGATGTCGATCTTGCCTTCCGCCAGATCGGCGATCGCCGCGTTGACTTCCTTGGCCGACTTGAAGCGGCTCATCACTTCGACCGTCACCGGCCAGTCGGCGAAGCGGTCGCGGAAACTGTTGTAGTGCTGCTGGGCGAGCAGGGTGGTCGGCACCAGAATCGCCACCTGACGCCCGCCGTGCACGGCGATGAACGCCGCGCGCATGGCCACTTCGGTCTTGCCGAAGCCAACGTCGCCGCAGACCAGACGATCCATCGGTTTCGGCGCGAGCATGTCTTCGCGCACGGCCTCGATGGTGGCTTGCTGATCGGGTGTTTCTTCGAACGGGAAGCCGGCACTGAAGGTGGCGTAATCGGCCTTCGGGTCGGCGAAGGCGTAACCTTCACGGGCGGCGCGACGGGCATAAATGTCGAGCAATTCGGCGGCGACGTCACGTACCTGCTCGGCGGCCTTGCGCTTGGCTTTCTGCCAGGTTTCCGAGCCGAGGCGGTGCAGCGGCGCGAGCGAATCGTCGCTGCCGGTGTAGCGCGCGATCAGGTGCAGGTTGGCCACCGGCACGTAGAGCTTGGCGTTCTCGGCGTATTCGAGGGTAAGGAATTCGGCCGCCTGATTGTCGATTTCCAGAATCGTCAGGCCCAGATAGCGGCCGACCCCGTGATCGATGTGCACCACCGGCGCGCCTTCGCGCAGTTCGGTGAGGTTCTTGATTACCGCATCGTTGCTGACGTCGCTGCGCTTCTCGCGGCGACGACGTTGCATGACCCGTTGGCCGAACAGCGGACTTTCCGCCACCAGCGCCAGTGCCGGGTCGTCGAGCAGCAGACCTTCGTCGAGCGGGGCGATAGTGATCGCCAGACGATCCTTGCTGGCGACGAAGTCCGGCCAGCTGTCGACGGTTTTCGGCCGCAGCTTCAGACGTTCCAGCAGTTCCAGCAGGACTTCGCGACGACCCGCCGATTCAGCGGTGAACAGCACGCGACCGGGGAATTCTTCGAGGAAACCGGCCAGCGCCGCCAGCGGTTGCGTAGCTTTAGCCTCGATGGCCAGATCCGGAAGAGCATGCGCCGGGAAGCGTTCACGGCCCACGCCGCTTTCAACGTCCTGCTGACTGGCGACGACCCGCGGCCAGTTCTTCAGGCGTGCGAAGCAGTCTTCCACCGGCAGAAACAGTTCGGCCGGTGGCAATAAAGGACGCGATGGATCGACGCGGCGTTCTTCGTAACGATTGCGCACGTCGTTCCAGAAGTTTTCCGCCGCCTGCTCGATGCCCGGCAGCGAGAACACCTGAGTGTCCTGGGGCAGGTAATCGAACAGGGTCGACGTTTCGTCGAAGAACAGCGGCAGGTAGTACTCGATACCGGCCGGGGTGATGCCGCTGCTCAGGTCCTGAAAGATCGGGCAGCGGCGGAAGTCGACGTCGAAGCGCTCGCGAAAGCGTGCCTTGAAGCGGGTTACGGCGTCTTTTTGCAACGGGAACTCGCGGGCCGGCAGCAGCTTGACCGACTCGACCTTGTCGATCGAACGCTGGGTTTCCGGATCGAAAGTGCGCAGGGTTTCGATTTCGTCATCGAAGAGGTCGATGCGATAGGGCAGCTTGCTGCCCATCGGGAACAGGTCGATCAGCGCGCCACGCACGGTGAACTCGCCGTGCTCATACACGGTGTCGACATAGCGATAGCCGCTGGCTTCGAGCCGCGCGCGCATTTGTTCGACGTCGAGCTTCTGGCCGATGTCCAGCACCAGGCTGCTGCCGAGCAGGAATTTGGTCGGCGCCAAACGGTGCAGGGCGGTGGTGATCGGCACCACCAGCACGCCGTGAGCCAATTCCGGCAGGCGATAGAGGCTGGCGATGCGCTGGGAAATGATGTCCTGGTGCGGCGAGAACAGGTCGTAGGGCAGGGTTTCCCAGTCGGGGAAATGCAGCACGGGCAAATCCGGGGCGAAGAAACTCAGCTCCTGTTCCAGCCGTTCGGCACTTTGGCTGTCGGCGGTCAGCAGCAGGGTAAAGCGCTTGGCAGCGCTGGCAGCCTCGGCAATCGCCAGGCTGAGGGCGGCACCGGGCAGATTGCCCCAGTGCTGTTTACCTGCTTCGGCAGGGAGTAGCGGTAGACGCAGAACAGGCACGGAAGGTTGAGCTCCAGGCGTTGCGACAAAGTCGGTAATTGTAGCGGCCTCCGGTGCCGCCTGTCAGTTGCAGACTGCGTCTATCTTCATGGTTTGGACGAAATGTAGTGGTAACCATAAAAACGAGCACTTTTTTCATGGTTATGTAGTGCCGAAACCGGGTAGTGTTACGGAGGGTTACAGACATCGTCTAACAGTCGTCGAAAAATTGACTGCGCTGAAAGCCCCGGTTTTACTGGGCTGGAGAAGGGCGTAAATTTTTTGAACGGAAATTTGTTACCGATTGCGCGACAAGCGCGCATTGCTGAAAGGGCTTGTCGGCGGCATAATGTAGCCCCTTTTTTCTGCCCCTACATGTGGAAGGTTACCGTGACTCAGAAGCCCGACCAGTGTCTTGGTGAATGGATCGACCGTGAAGCACTCGCAGAAGCGATGATCCCGCTTATCGGTCAGCTCTACCGCAATAACAACGTGGTTAGCTCGATCTATGGCCGCAGCCTGATCAACCAGTCTGTCATCGCGATTCTCAAAGCTCACCGCTTTGCTCGCCACCGTTCTTCCGACGACAGCGAACTCTCCGTCCACGAAACATTCCCACTGCTCAAGGCCATGAGCGAGCTAAAGCTCGGCGCGGCGTCGGTGGACCTGGGCAAGCTGGCGTTCAAATTCCGTAACGAAGGCAACGGCCGTAGCGCCGAGCAGTTCGTGCGTGAAGAGATGGCTGACGTGGTTGGCCAGCAGAACGCTTCGGCCCGCAAAGGCACCGACGTTGTTCTGTACGGCTTCGGTCGTATCGGCCGTCTGCTGGCGCGCATCCTGATCGAGAAAACCGGTGGTGGCGACGGTCTGCGTCTGCGTGCCATCGTCGTGCGCAAAGGCGCCGAGAACGACCTGACCAAACGCGCCAGCCTGCTGCGCCGCGATTCGGTACACGGTTCGTTCAACGGCACCATTACCATCGACGAAGAAAACAACACCATCACCGCCAACGGTAACCTGATCCAGGTGATCTACGCGAAGAACCCGACCGAGGTGGATTACACCCAGTACGGCATCAAAGACGCGCTGCTGGTGGACAACACCGGTGTATGGCGTGACGCTGATGGCCTGGGTCAGCACCTGACCTGCCCGGGTATCGACCGCGTTGTTCTGACCGCGCCTGGCAAGGGCAAGCTGAAGAACATCGTTCACGGCATCAACCACGGTGAAATCACCGCTGACGACAAGATCGTCTCGGCGGCTTCCTGCACCACCAACGCCATCGTGCCGGTGCTGAAAGCTGTGAACGACAAGTTCGGCATCATCAACGGTCACGTCGAAACCGTTCACTCGTACACCAACGACCAGAACCTGATCGACAACTTCCACAAGGGCGATCGCCGTGGTCGCAGCGCCGCGCTGAACATGGTGATCACCGAGACCGGCGCCGCCACCGCTGCTGCCAAGGCGCTGCCTGAGCTGGCCGGCAAGCTGACCGGCAACGCGATCCGTGTGCCAACGCCGAACGTGTCGATGGCCATTCTCAACCTCAACCTTGAGAAAGCCGCCACCCGTGAAGAGATGAACGAGTACCTGCGCTACATGGCGCTGCACTCCGAGCTGCACAAGCAGATCGACTTCGTCAATTCGCAGGAAGTGGTCTCGACCGACTTCGTTGGCTCGCGTCACGCCGGTGTAGTCGACGCTGAAGCGACCATCGTGCAGGACAACCGCGTCGTTCTGTACGTCTGGTACGACAACGAGTTCGGCTACAGCTGCCAGGTGGTTCGCGTGATGGAAGACATGGCTGATGTGAATCCGCCAGCGTTCCCGCGCTAAGCCTCTGGCTTGAATGAAAACGCCCCGACATTTTGTCGGGGCGTTTTTGTTTGTGGGCCTTTTGAATCTTCGGTGTCCTCGCCGGCCTCTTCGCGAGCAGGCTCGCTCCCACACTGGATCAGTGTCGTTCAAAAATCTTCTGTGGGAGCGAGCCTGCTCGCGAAAGCATTCTGTCAGGCGCCGCTGGCCACCGAAGCCTGCGCCGTGCGCAACTCATGCCGATTGCCACGGAACAACACCAATGTCGCAATCAACCCCAACACCGCCGCACCACTGAGCCAGATCCCTGGCGCTGCCTTGTTGTCCAGCACATGAATCAGGTAGGTACACGCCGCCGGAGTAAACCCGCCGAACGTCGCCGTCGCCAGGCTGTAGGCCAGCGAAAACCCGGTCGTGCGCACTTCTACCGGCATGATCTCGGTCAGCGCCACCACCATCGCGCCGTTGTAGGAGCCATAGAGGAACGACAGCCACAATTCGACAATCAGCAAATGGCTGAAGCTCGGATTTGCCACCAGCCACGCCAGCGCCGGATACGCGGTCAGGATCGCCAGAATCGTCGCCGCGAGCAGTAGGGGCTTTCGGCCGATCTTGTCGGACACTGCGCCCATCACCGGCAACCAGAAGAAGTTCGACAAGCCGATGCACACGGTCACCAGCAAGGCGTCGAGGTCCGACAGATGCAGCTCGGCCTTGCCGAACGTCGGCGTGTACGCGGTGATCAGGTAGAACGACACCGTGGTCATCACTACCAGCGCCATGCCGGCAATGACGATGCCGAAGTTCTGGCCAATCGAGCGGACGATTTCGCCGAGGGTAGGGCGGTGGGTGCGCGCCTGGAACTCCGGGGTTTCCTCCAGCGAGCGACGGATGAAAAAAATCACCGGCACGATCATGCAACCAATCAGAAACGGTACGCGCCAGCCCCATTCGCCCATTTGCTCCGGACTCAGCCAGTGATTCAGACCCACCCCGAGCAGGCCGGCAAAAACCACCGCAGCTTGTTGGCTGGCCGACTGCCAACTGACGAAAAAGCCTTTGCGTCCTGGCGTGGAGATTTCTGCCAGATACACCGATACACCGCCCAGTTCCACCCCCGCCGAGAAGCCTTGCAACAGACGGCCGAACAACACCAGCAGCGGCGCGGCGACGCCGAGCGTCGCGTAGCCGGGCACGCAGGCAATCAGCACTGTACCGGCGGCCATCATCGCCAAAGTGATGATCAGCCCTTTGCGCCGTCCGTGACGGTCGATATAGGCGCCGAGAAAAATCGCCCCCAGTGGGCGCATCAGGAAGCCGGCGCCGAAGGTCGCTAGCGACAGCATCAGCGAAGCGAACGCGCTGTCGGTGGGGAAGAAGGTTTTGGCGATGGCCGTGGCATAGAAGCCGTAGACCATGAAGTCGAACATTTCGAGGAAGTTGCCGCTGACAACGCGAAAGATCGCTTTGCCTTTGCCCGTGGTCGAGGACATGGGAGGTACTCACTGTTCAATTTTGTATAAAGGCGTTGCTGCCATGGGGAAGCGAGCGGGCGCTTGTAGTTCATAATGGCCGCCGTGGTTTTGGGGGGAGATGAAGAATTGTTAACTGGACGCTGGTTGGGGCTTGTGGTCTTGGCGGGGGCAATCGGCGGCTGCGGCAACGGCGATTCCCTGGAACAGGTCGGCGGCTCGACCATGGGCAGCACCTGGTCGGTCAAGTACGTGAGCCACGCCGGGGTTGCCGATCCTGCACAGCTGCGCGGCGAAGTGGAGGCCATCCTCGGTGAAGTCGATCAACAGATGTCGACTTACCGAAGTGACTCCGCCATCGAGCGGTTCAACGCCTTGCCTGCCGATAGCTGCCAATCGATGCCGGCGGCGGTGCTTGAGTTGATCCGTGTCGGTGAACAACTCTCGACGCAAAGCGAAGGTTCCTACGACCTGACCGTGGAACCCTTGATGAACCTCTGGGGATTCGGTCCGCAAGGGCGCGAAGAAACGGTCCCCGATGAGATTGCTCTGACCGAGGTCATGCAGCGGGTCGGCCATCAGCACCTGCGCATCGATGGCGAGCGGTTGTGCAAGGACGCCGCCGTCGAAGTCGACTTCAACAGCATTGCCGCCGGTTACGCCGTGGACACCATCGCCGCCAGATTGCAGGGCATGGGCATCGACAATTACCTGGTCGAAGTCACGGGCGAACTCAAAGCCAAGGGCAGCAAGCCGGATGGCTCAGCGTGGCGCATCGCGCTCGAAGAGCCCCGGGATGACCAGCAAGTGGCCGAGCGGATTATCGCTGTCGATGGCTACGGCGTGTCCACCTCCGGCGACTATCGCAACTATTTTCTGCAGGACGGGCGGCGTTATTCCCACACCTTCGATGCACGCAGCGGGCGACCGGTCCTACATGATCTGGCGTCAGTCACAGTGATTCATCCTTCAGCGTTGATGGCCGATGGACTATCGACGCTGTTGCTGATTCTCGGGCCGGAAAGGGCGCGGGACTATGCCCAAAAGCATGACATTGCTGCATTCTTTGTCCTGCGTGCCGATACAGGTTTCGTCACCCGCAGCAGTCAGGCGTTTGAACAGTTTGTCGGCGAAAAAACTGACTGAAGACAAGACGAAAGCTGGCGTTGTAGTGCAGGCAAAAGTAGCCTACGACGCGACCAAGGGTTAATGTGCGCGGCGTTGACGCTTCTATAGACTGTGTCCGGGTTCTGTACTGGCCCCCAATTGTTCCTTCGCGCCGCCGTTCGGCGTGATTTAGCCGCCGGTGCTGCTGGCATCGCGGCCTGTTCTGAGGAGTACGCATGGCTGTCTACAACTACGACGTGGTGGTACTGGGTTCCGGCCCGGCGGGAGAAGGCGCGGCAATGAACGCCGCCAAAGCGGGGCGCAAGGTCGCGATGGTCGACAGCCGTCGCCAGGTCGGCGGCAACTGCACCCACCTCGGCACCATCCCGTCCAAGGCACTGCGTCACTCGGTGCGGCAGATCATGCAGTTCAACACCAACCCGATGTTCCGCGCGATCGGCGAGCCACGGTGGTTCTCCTTTCCGGACGTGTTGAAAAGCGCCGAAAAAGTCATTTCCAAACAAGTCGCATCGCGCACCGGCTACTACGCTCGTAACCGCGTTGACGTGTTCTTCGGCACCGGCAGCTTCGCCGACGAGCAAACCATCGAGGTGGTCTGCGGCAACGGCGTGGTCGAAAAACTGGTGGCCAAGCACATCATCATCGCTACCGGGTCGCGCCCGTATCGCCCGGCGGACATCGATTTCCACCATCCGCGTATCTACGATAGCGACACCATCCTCAGCCTCGGCCACACCCCGCGCAAACTGATCGTTTACGGCGCTGGTGTGATCGGTTGCGAGTACGCGTCGATCTTCAGTGGTCTGGGTGTGCTGGTCGAACTGGTCGACAACCGGGGCCAGTTGCTCAGCTTCCTCGACTCGGAAATTTCCCAGGCGCTGAGCTACCACTTCAGCAACAACAACATCACCGTGCGCCACAACGAAGAGTACGAGCGCGTCGAAGGCGTGGACAACGGCGTGATCCTGCACCTCAAGTCCGGCAAGAAGATCAAGGCCGACGCGTTGCTCTGGTGCAACGGGCGTACCGGCAACACCGATACGCTGGGTCTGGAAAACATCGGGGTCAAGGTCAACAGCCGTGGCCAGATCGAAGTTGACCAGAACTACCGCACCTGCGTGGAGAACATCTACGGCGCCGGTGACGTGATCGGCTGGCCCAGCCTGGCCAGCGCCGCCCACGACCAGGGCCGTTCGGCCGCTGGCAGCATCGTCGACAATGGCAGCTGGCGCTTCGTCAATGACGTGCCGACCGGCATCTACACCATTCCGGAGATCAGCTCGATCGGCAAGAACGAGCAGGAGCTGACCCAGGCCAAAGTGCCGTACGAAGTCGGCAAGGCCTTCTTCAAGAGCATGGCGCGGGCGCAGATTGCCGGCGAGCCGCAAGGCATGCTGAAAATCCTCTTCCACCGTGAGACGCTGGAAGTGCTCGGTGTGCACTGCTTCGGTTATCAGGCGTCGGAGATCGTTCACATCGGTCAGGCGATCATGAACCAGCCGGGCGAGCTGAACACCCTGAAGTATTTCGTCAACACCACGTTCAACTACCCGACCATGGCCGAAGCCTATCGGGTAGCGGCGTACGACGGCCTCAACCGGCTTTTTTGACGGGCTCCGGCCGGTGGCCTGAGCCGGCCGGGGAGACCGATTTCAGCAATTCTCAAGGGTGGCAGTGGCCAAACCGGGAAAGTCTGTAATCAGGCTGTCAACGCCGAAGTCGGCGAGTCTGCGCATCAGCGCAGGCTCGTTGACGGTCCACACCGACACATGCAGGCCCTGACGCTGCGCCTTCTGCAGGCGTTCCGGCGTACACAGCGTCCAGTTCAAGGCGAGAATCTCGCAGCCGTAGCTCGCCGCAACCTTCAACGGATCGAGCCAGGCGTATTCGGCCACCAGGCCACGGGATACGTCCGGCACCAGATCCAGTGCTGCCTTCAAGACTTCCCGCGAACTCGAAGTGATCGTCACCTTGTCGAGCAGGCCGTGGCGCTGAGCCATTTCCCGAATCGCCAGCACGGTAGTCGCCGCGCGGGTGCGTGAAGCGCTTTTGACTTCCAGCTGCCAGTGCTCGAAATCACATTGCTCGAACAACTCTTCCAGGGTCGGGATCGGGCACGGTTTGATCCAGCCCGGGCCACCCTTGCGTGCGTCGTAGGTCACCAGTTCGGCAGCGGTGTGCTCGACGACCTTGCCGCGGCGCTCGGTGGTGCGCTTGAGCGTCGGGTCGTGGATGACCATCAGCTCGCCGTCCTTGGACAGGTGCAGATCCAGTTCGCAGCGGCGCACGCCGTGCTTGAGGCATTCCTGAAAGCTGCTCAGGGTGTTTTCCGGTGCTTCGCCCTTGGCGCCGCGGTGGCCGTAGATGAGGGTCACGGTGCTTCCTTAAGTTAAATGCCAGATTCGTTCTGTTCGCGGGCCAGACGGCGTTCCTGAGCCTGCTTCTGCAAAATGTAGCGCGCGAGCAACTGGCGCTGGGCATCGGTCGGGCGTTCGAACTCGGTGCCGACGTCATAGCCATCGCCCTTGGGATCGCAATGGGTGACCCGGGCACGCAGGAGCAGGCCGAGTGCCTGCGGCATCAGCACCAGTTTCACCGACAGGTGCGCGCCGGTGGCGATCGGGGTCGGGTACTGAAAGTCGATGCCGCCTTCGGAGATGATCACCGGCTGCGGCTCGCCGATGTGGCCGAGCACGGTCAGGGCGATCACCTGGCTGAGCAGGTCGATGCGTTTGTTCTGCGATTTGAGGAATGCAGCGATGGCGCGGTCGCGCTCGCTGATCTGCCGCAACAGGTGCTGCGACTCGAATTCGCTCAGGTGCAATTCGCTGAGCAGGTTGAACAGTGGGGAAGCATCCTGCAACACTTCCTGGCCTGCGGCTTCGGGAGCGGACAGGGGCCGAATTTCCAGTGCGATCGTGTCCTCGATACGGTAGTATTCGCGGCGATCTTCTTCATCTAATGTCGACATGGCGAACCCATGGTAGCGGCGGTGGTCTGAGTGTAAAGCTGGTTTTCGACCCCCGCCACAAGGACGTTCCTTTTCCCTCCGAACAAGCCCCGACATGTTCAGACCTCTCTTCGTATTTATCGGCACGCGTTATACCCGTGCAAAGCGTCGCAATCATTTTGTGTCATTCATTTCCCTGACTTCGATGATCGGGCTCGCCCTTGGCGTGGTCGTGATGATCGTCGTGCTGTCGGTGATGAACGGCTTCGACCATGAGATGCGCACTCGCGTGCTGGGCATGGTGCCCCACGCCACCCTTGAGACCGGCGAGCCGATCAACGACTGGCAGAGCCTGGCCGGCAAGGTCAAGCAGAATCGGCAGGTGACGGCGGTAGCGCCGTTCACCCAGATGCAGGGCCTGCTGACCAACAACGGTCAGGTCTCGAAAGTGTTGCTCAATGCCATTGATCCTGCGCTCGAGCGCAATGTGTCGATCATCGACAACTTCATGAAGCAGGGCAAACTCGACGACCTGACACCGGGCAGCTTCGGCATCGTTATCGGCGACAAGGCGGCGACCAAGCTCGGTGTCGGCATCGGCGACAAGGTCACCTTCGTTGCTCCCGAGGTCAGCGTGACCCCGGCCGGGATGTTCCCGCGCATGAAGCGTTTCACCGTGGTCGGGATTTTCCATGTCGGCGCCGGTGAGCTCGACGGCTACCTCGGCGTGACCAATCTGCAGGATCTGGCCAAGATGCACCGCTGGAAAGCCGATCAGGTGCAGGGCTTGCGTCTGAAGTTCGACGACCTGTTCCAGGCCCCGCGCGAGGCGTGGAATATTGCCCAGCAGCTCGGCGAAGACCGTTACTACGCCCGCGACTGGACCCGGACCCACGGCAACCTGTATCAGGCGATCCGCATGGAAAAAGCCATGATCGGGCTGCTGTTGCTGCTGATCGTCGCCGTCGCCGCGTTCAACATCATTTCCACGCTGGTGATGGTGGTCAACGACAAGAAGGGCGACATCGCCATTCTGCGTACCCTCGGCGCCACTCCGGGCACGATCATGCGCACGTTCATGGTTCAGGGCACGGTAATCGGCGTGGTCGGCACGGCCATCGGTGCGGTGGTCGGGATTCTCGCGGCACTGAACGTCAGCGCGGCCATTTCGGCACTTGAAGGGTTGATCGGCCACAAGTTCCTTAATGCTGACGTGTATTTCATTGATTATCTTCCTTCGCAGGTACAGAGCCAGGACGTCGTCATGGTTTGCGCTGCTGCGTTGGTCCTGAGTTTCCTCGCCACCCTGTATCCCGCCTGGCGTGCCGCGCGCACCCAGCCGGCGGAGGCGTTACGTTATGAGTGAGTCGGGCATGAGTGAACAAGCAATTCTGAGCTGCCGTAACCTGGGCAAATCCTATGAGGAAGGCCCGGAGTCGGTACAAGTGCTGGCCGGCCTGCAACTGGAGTTGCACCCGGGCGAGCGTGTGGCGATCGTGGGTAAATCCGGTTCCGGCAAAAGTACCTTGCTCAACCTGCTGGGCGGTCTCGATACGCCGAGCAAGGGCAGCGTCTGGCTTGACGGCGAAGAACTGTCGGCGTTGAGCGAGAAGAAGCGGGGCCTGCTGCGCAACCGCGCCCTTGGTTTCGTTTACCAGTTTCACCACTTGCTGCCGGAATTCACCGCGCTGGAAAACGTCTGCATGCCGCTGTTGATCGGCAAGACCGCCATCCCGGAGGCGCGTCAGCGCGCCACGGCATTGCTGGAGCGTGTCGGTCTGGGCCATCGCCTCGAGCACAAACCGGCGGAACTGTCCGGCGGCGAACGTCAGCGCGTGGCCATCGCCCGTGCCCTGGTCAACAACCCGGGGCTGGTGATGCTCGACGAGCCGACCGGCAACCTCGACCTGCACACCGCCGAAGGCATTCAGGACCTGATGCTGGAGCTGAGCACTTCGATGCGCACGGCGTTTCTGGTGGTGACACACGACATGAACCTGGCTCGCCAGATGGATCGCGTCCTGCAGCTGCAGGAAGGCTGTTTGACCCCCATCTGACTGGCTGAAACCCGGCGTCCGTAAGGGCGCCGGGTCTTTTATTTCCATACGGTGCCCCAGCGAATGTTCAGACCGTTATCGATCTTTATCGGCACGCGCTATACCCGCGCCAAGCGCCGAAATCGCTTTGTTTCGTTCATTTCGATGACCTCGATGATCGGCCTCGCCCTCGGCGTGCTGGCGATGATCGTGGTGCTGTCGGTGATGAACGGCTTCCAGCGCGAAATGAGCTCGCGCATCCTCGGCATGGTGCCCCACGCGACCATCGTCGGCGTCAAGCCGATCGACGACTGGCAGCCGGTTGCCGCCGCCGCAATGAAAAACCCGGAAGTGACCGCCGCCGTGCCGTTCACCGAAATGGAAGGCATGCTCTCCTACAAGGGTTCGATGCAGCCGATCCAGATCAGCGGCGTCGACCCGGCCCAGGAAGGCAAGGTGTCGATCGTCGCCCAGCACATCGTTCAGGGACGTCTCGATGCGTTGAAGCCGGGCGAATTCGGTGTGGTGATCGGTGAAATCACTGCGCGGCGTTTCCGCCTGAACGTCGGCGACAAGATCACCCTGATCGTTCCGGAAGTCAGCACCGCGCCGGGAGGCATTACTCCGCGCATGCAGCGCCTGAATGTGGTTGGCGTGTTCAAGGTCGGTGCCGAGCTGGACGGTTCGATGGGCTTGATCCATGTCGCCGATGCCGCGACCATGCAGCACTGGCAGCCGAATCAGGTGCAGAGCGTGCGCCTGGCGGTCAAGGATTTGTACGCCGCGCCGAAGGTGTCTGCGGACATTGCCGGTGGCCTTGGCGCCGACTTCAAGGCTGACGACTGGACCCATACCCAAGGCAGCCTGTTCAGTGCGATGAAGATGGAAAAAACCATGATCGGCCTGCTGTTGCTGATGATCGTCGCGGTGGCGGCGTTCAACATCATTGCGACGCTGATCATGGTGGTGAACGACAAGGGCGCCGACATCGCGATTCTGCGCACCATCGGCGCCACACCGCGGCAGATCATGGCGATCTTCATGGTGCAGGGCACGGTGATCGGTATTGTCGGCACCATCATTGGCGGTGTGCTGGGCGTGATCGCCGCGCTCAATGTCAGCGAACTGGTCGGCTGGGTCGAGCGCGTGACCGGGCAGCATATCTTCAGTTCGGACGTGTATTTCGTCAGCAATCTGCCGTCGGAACTGCAGGGTGGAGATGTGCTGTTGATCTGCTCGGCTGGATTCATTCTGAGCTTTTTGGCGACGGTGTATCCGGCGTGGCGAGCGGCGAAGATCGAACCGGCGCATGCCTTGAGATATTCGTAAGCGACTCCATGCTCGTTCCCACGCTCTGCGTGGGAATGCCTCAACGGACGCTCTGCGTTCGGCTCTTGAAGGGACGCGGAGCGTCCCGGGCTGCATTCCCACGCAGAGCGTGGGAACGATCAGGTCCGAGGCAACTCGATCACAAACCGCGTCCAACCCGCTTCAGATTCACAACGAATCTGCCCGCCATGCGCCCGCACGATCGACTGGGTAATTGCCAGCCCCAACCCCGCATGCTCACTGCTGCCTTCCTGCCGTGCAGGGTCCGCCCGATAGAACCGGTCAAACAAACGTGGCAGCACGTGCGCTGAAATCCCTTGGCCACTGTTCTCGACGCAAACGCGCACAGCTTTCGCCTCGTCGACGATGCTCAAGCGAACGTATCCCTCGGCCGGGGTGAACCGTAGCGCGTTATCCAGCAGATTCGACAAGGCGCGGCGCAACATGCCGCGGTCACCTTCGATACGCGCCGCCCCCTCACGGCTCAGGTTCACGCCTGCGTCTTCGGCCAATGGCGCAAAAAACTCCAGCAGCATGTCAGCCTCATCCGCCAGTTCCAGCGGTTCGCGCTTGGGCATCAGCAAGCCGTGATCGGCCTTCGCGAGGTAAAGCATGTCGTTGACCAGTTGCGCCATCCATTGCAGTTCTTCGAGGTTGCTGTGCAGTGCTTCGCGGTAATCCTCCAGTGCGCGTGGGCGGGTGAGAGTCACCTGGGTGTGGGTCAGCAGATTCGACAGCGGCGTGCGCAACTCATGGGCGATGTCGGCGGAGAATGCCGAGAGGCGCTGAAACGAGTCGTCGAGGCGAGCGAGCATGGCGTTGAAACTGTGGGCCATTTCCGCAAGCTCTGGCGGCATTTTCTCTTCAGGCAGTCGAGCATTCAGCGATCGCGCAGAAATCCCACAGGCCACCGCGCTCATGCGACGCAACGGGCGCAGACCGCTGCGCGCGGCCCAGGCCCCGAGCAGGGCCGTGGCCAGCGCTGACAGGCCGACGGTCAGCCAGATCAGATGCTGCATGCGCGCAAGGAAATGCTGGTGGTGAGTGATGTCCAGCAGCAGAGTCAGTTGCGGCGAATCCGCTGTGTCCGGGTAGAGCGGGGCGCGCAGTACGCGGTAGTCGGTGCCGTCATGGCTGATCGTCGACAGGCCTGTTTGCAGCGGCAGATTCTTGGGAATCTGCAGTGAACTGTCGTACCAGTGCTGAC
Source organism: Pseudomonas koreensis (assembly GCF_024169245.1). Lineage (NCBI taxonomy): Bacteria > Pseudomonadati > Pseudomonadota > Gammaproteobacteria > Pseudomonadales > Pseudomonadaceae > Pseudomonas > Pseudomonas koreensis. Next base: position 5,258,180 of record NZ_JALJWP010000001.1, on the reverse strand, counting down.
CGTCGCCACTGGTGATGCGCAACGACAGGTCGGCCTGACGGCTGAGTTCATCGGCCAGCCGCGCTTCGCGCTGGGCAGGCTGCAGATCCTGCAAGGCGCGGCGCAGGCCGATCAGTTTAGCCTCCAGTTGTTGCTGATCGAGTTCGATGAAGTGCGCCTCGCTGGCGCGATTGAACAGCACTCCGGCGAATAGCGAGACCACCGCGGTGCAGGCGGCAAACAGCAGGGCCAGGCGCGTGCTCAAGGACAAGTGACGCATCACAGCGCACGCTCTTCGAGCACGTAACCCATGCCGCGCACGGTGTGGATCAACTTGTTGGGGAAGTCATCGTCGATCTTCAGGCGCAAGCGGCGGATTGCCACTTCGATGACATTGGTGTCGCTGTCGAAATTCATGTCCCAGACCTGCGAAGCGATCAGCGACTTCGGCAGGACCTCACCCTGGCGACGCAGGAGCATTTCCAGTAGGGCGAACTCCTTGGCAGTCAGGTCGATGCGCTGGCCGCTGCGTTCGACCCGGCGGCGGATCAGATCCAGACGCAGATCGGCCAGTTGCAGGCTGGTCTCCTGGGCGATCGCGCTGCCGCGCCGCAACAGGCTGCGCACCCGGGCGAGCAACTCGGAGAAGGCGAATGGCTTGACCAGATAATCGTCGGCGCCCAGTTCGAGGCCGTGAACCCTGTCCTCTACGGCGTCCTTGGCCGTCAGAAAAAGTACCGGCGTGTCGAGGCCGGCGTTGCGCACCGCTTGCAGAATCTGCCAGCCACTGCGCCCGGGCAGCATCACATCGAGGATCAGCAGCGCGTACTCGCCGCTCAAGGCCAATTGCTGGCCACTGTTGCCGTCCGCCACCAGCTCGGTATTGAACCCGGCCTCGGTGAGGCCCTGACGCAGGTACTGGCCGGTTTTCGCTTGGTCTTCGACGATCAACAGTTTCATGGGCGACTCGGGCTGGTTGGGATGTAGAGAAGGCGAGGGCGTTATACCGTGAGATCGGGCGATGAGCGCCAAGCTGACAAAGTTGTAATCTGCCTGTCAGGTCGATGCCAGCGCACAGTGGTTAGAGTTTCCCACAGGCTGAACCTTCTCTTGTTGGAGCGTGACCATGTTTTTTCGCACATCCCTTACGTTAGCTGCCTGTCTGCTGGCATTGAGTTCGCCAGTCTCGGCGACACCGGCGCATAGCTACGCGTTCGGCCAGCCGGCAGCGGCGAGCCAGGCCACGCGCAGTATCGAAATCGTCATGGGCGACATGAACTTCGATCCGAAAATCATACAGGTCAAGGCCGGTGAGACGGTTCGCTTTGTGCTGGTGAATAAAGGCCAGTTGCTGCACGAATTCAACCTTGGTGATGCGGCGATGCATGCCAGTCACCAGCAGGAAATGTTGCAGATGCAGCAGAGCGGCATGCTCACGCCGACAGGGATAAAAGAAATGTCCCACGACACGGCGGGCATGGATCACGCGGCGATGGGCCACGGAATGAAACACGACGACCCCAACAGCGTATTGGTCGAACCGGGAAAAACCGCTGAGTTGACCTGGACTTTCAGCAAGGCCACGAACCTTGAGTTTGCCTGCAATATTCCCGGGCATTACCAGGCGGGCATGGTCGGCAAACTGACTGTCAGTCAGTAAGCACTCAAAGGCGCGGGCAAAGGCTGGTAGAATCCGCTGATTATTCAGTCAGGTTTCCGCCATGCATCCCGCAGCCGAACATTCGCCGCTGGGCAAATCCAGCGAATACATCGCCACTTATACGCCGTCCCTGCTGTTCCCGATTCCGCGCACCGCGAAATGGGCCGAGCTGGGCCTGACCGCCGAAACCCTGCCGTACAAAGGTGTGGATTTCTGGAACTGCTTCGAGCTGTCGTGGCTGCTGCCATCGGGCAAACCGGTGGTGGCGATCGCTGAATTCAGCATCCCGGCGGACTCGCCGAACATCATCGAATCGAAGTCGTTCAAGCTGTACCTCAACTCGCTGAACCAGACGCCGTTCGCCGACGTCGCCACGCTGGAGGCGACGCTGGTCAAGGATCTGTCTGCCGCCGCCGGCAAACCGGTGGGCGTGCGGGTTCGCAGTTTGAAGGACGTTGAGGCTGAAGGCGTCGTGGCACTGCCGGGCGTGTGCATCGACGATCTGGATATCAGTGTCAGCAACTACGAACATCCGCGCCCGGAATTGCTGCGTTGCGACGATTCGCGAATCGTTGAAGAGAGCGTGCACAGCCATCTGCTCAAATCCAACTGCCCGGTGACCAGCCAGCCGGACTGGGGCAGCGTGGTGGTGGAATATCGCGGCGCAGAGCTGGATCACGCCAGCCTGCTGGAATACATCGTCAGCTTCCGCCAGCACTCGGACTTCCACGAGCAATGCGTTGAGCGGATTTTTCTTGATCTGCAGCGGTTGTTGAAACCTGAAAAGCTCACCGTATTTGCACGTTACGTTCGCCGGGGTGGGCTGGATATCAATCCGTATCGCAGCACCGAAGAGGTGCAACTGCCGAACCATCGTCTGGTGCGTCAGTAACTGTAGGAGTGAGCCTGCTCGCGATAGCTGACTGACATTCACCATTGATGTCGACTGGTCCACCGCTATCGCGAGCAGGCTCACTCCTACAGGAGATTGCGTTTCAAATTGTGGAAATGAAAAAGCCCTGCCATCGCTGGCAGGGCTTTTTTGTGCACGGGGGCATCAGATGCCCATGCTGCCCAGCGTGTTCATGATATTGCGCAGGGTGCCGGCGATCGCCGGGTGTTCGACTTCGAAGCGCTCGACTGCCAGGTTCACGCCATCGGCGATGCTCGCGTCCTGGGTGGCAGTTTCCAGCTGGATTTCCGATTCGATCTGCGCCATCAGTGCATGCAGATCTTCACGCTCGACTTCCGACAGCGGAGGATTCTGTTCCAGCTGCTCGCGCAGGGTATCGAGCTGTTTTTGCAGTTCTTGGGCGGGCATGGTGGTTTCCTTTTATCAATAGGCACTGGCATTGACCGCAGCCGCGCGCCAAAGGTCTATGGCTGACCTTTAGATTAATCCACTCTCGGCGAACCTGCATGACGTCGGTCAGGGCTTTTCGCCTTTGGCGCGGCGCGAGCTGATGTCGGCAAGGCAGGCATCCAGTTCGCCGAGATGATCGATCGCCGAATGCACACCAAGGCTGAATAACTGCACAGTGGCCTTGCCGCGCAACTGTTCGCGCTCCTTTTGTGAGAGTGCCTGCCATTCGCTCGGGCTCAGGCCGCACAGCGAGCCGCAGGACGCCAGACCGATCGTCCATAATCCGGCATTCAGGCCGGCCTGTAACAGGCGCGGTTCACCGCTGACCAGGACGCAGCCATCGAGGCGGTCGATGTTCAGATCCATCAATGCTTGCCAGCAGGCATTCGGGGCTGGCCATGGATTCATTGTTGCTGAATGTTGCGTCGGTTTGATCCAGTCCGGCAGCGAGGCGGCCAGTGGCTGAGCGAGGGCAGGGGGCAATTCATCGAGCCACGCGCAGGGAATTCCCTGGCGTTGCAAGCTCTTCAGGCTATCGAGCGCGCCGGGCGTGGTTTCGGCGTGTTCCGGCCGGGCGTTGAGCTGTTGCGCGGCGCGGGCACCGAAATCCACCAGGCAACCGCTCAGGCCGAACAGCACGGCAGTCAGACTGGGCGCGGCGACGGGCAAGGTTTCGGCGTGAGTCATGGCAACGTCCCTGAAATAACGCTCAAGGCTATGGCGCGCGGGTGACAGTTGCATGACAGCCCTGTGAAAGACGACGTAGGAAACTTCCTGCATATCCTTGCAGCGGCAGACTGCCCAAATTGCCGTTTACGCTTATACTAGCGGCCTTAATGTCCGGGCCGAGAGGTCCGCGCCAGTATCAAATCCAAGGAGTTTTTCTATGCGCTGGAGCCCTTCGCTCGCTCAGCTAAGTGTTTGTGCCAGCCTGTTGCTGGCGCCGTTCGCCACCCAGGCGGCCACCGAAGAAGACCCTTGGGAAAGCGTCAACCGGCCGATTTTCCAGTTCAACGACTTCGTTGACACTTACGCGTTGAAGCCATTGGCGCAGGGTTATGAGTTCATCACTCCGCAGTTCGTTGAAGACGGCATTCACAACATGTTCCGCAACGTCGGTGACGTCACCAACCTGGCGAACAACATTCTGCAGGCCAAACCGGCTGCTGCCGGCGTTGATACCGCCCGACTGATTTTCAACACCACCTTCGGTCTGCTCGGCTTTTTCGATGTCGGCACCCAGATGGGCTTGAACCGCAGTGACGAAGACTTCGGTCAGACCCTCGGTTATTGGGGCGTGGGCAGCGGCCCGTACGTGATGCTGCCGCTGATGGGCCCGAGCACCCTGCGTGACGCACCGTCGAAGTACGTCGACAGCTACACCGGCATGTACCGCTACATCGATCACGTGCCGACGCGTAACTCGATCTTCGGCCTCAATATCGTCGACACCCGCGCCAGCCTGCTGTCGAGCGAGAAGCTGATCAGCGGCGACAAGTACACCTTCATCCGCAACGCTTACCTGCAGAACCGCGAGTTCAAGGTGAAGGATGGTCAGGTCGAAGACGATTTCTGATTTCGACCGCTGCCAGGAAGGCGACCCTCGGGTCGCCTTTTTTGTCAGCAGCAGAGCAGCGCCAGCGAGCGTCGCTACCTTCCATCGGGTTACGTTTAGAGGGGTTCTTATAACTCCCGGTGATTTGACAAACAAAGTCGTCGAGCGACAATCGGCGCATGCTTGAAACGCTCTGCGGATGGGAGTACCGTCTGCGCCTTAGAAGGGCACCTCTGTTTAAAACCGCGCGCCAGGCGAATGCTTGAAAGCGCTGCAGCAGAGAGGCTAGAAAGCGAATCCAGTAGTCTGCGCAGGGCCGTTGCCCCGCTCACTACGCCAACCTAATTCTGGCGCCGTTTGCCCACATGCCAAAAACCAGTGCCACGCTGCTGATAATCGATGATGACGAGGTAGTGCGCGCGAGCCTCGCGGCCTATCTGGAAGACAGTGGTTTCAGCGTCCTGCAGGCCGGCAACGGTCAACAGGGTCTTCAGGTATTCGAGCAAGACGAGCCCGATCTGGTGATCTGCGATCTGCGCATGCCGCAGATGGGCGGTCTCGAACTGATCCGTCAGGTCACCGAGCGCTCGCCAGAGACACCGGTGATCGTGGTCTCGGGCGCCGGAGTGATGAACGACGCGGTCGAGGCCCTGCGCCTCGGCGCGGCGGATTACCTGATCAAGCCTCTCGAAGATCTGGCTGTGCTCGAGCACTCTGTGCGCCGGGCCCTGGATCGTGCGCGGCTGCTGCTGGAAAACCAGCGTTACCGCGAGAAGCTGGAGAAGGCCAACCGCGAGCTCGAAGCCAGTCTGAACCTGCTCCAGGAAGACCAGAACGCCGGTCGCCAGGTACAGATGAACATGCTGCCGGAAAGCCCGTGGAGCATCGACGAATTCAACTTTGCCCACCAGATCATCCCGTCGTTGTACCTGTCGGGTGATTTTGTCGACTATTTCCGCGTCGACGAGCGCCGGGTCGCGTTCTATCTGGCGGATGTTTCCGGGCATGGCGCGTCATCCGCCTTCGTCACCGTGCTGTTGAAGTTCATGACCACGCGTTTGCTCTTCGAGTCGAAACGCAGCGGCACCTTGCCGGAGTTCAAGCCTTCGGAAGTGCTCGGTCATATCAACCGGGGGCTGATCAGTTGTAAGCTGGGTAAACACGTCACAATGGTCGGTGGAGTCATCGACGAGGAGACCGGTTTGTTGACCTATAGCATCGGCGGCCATCTGCCGTTGCCTGTGTTGTACACGCCTGACAATGTTCGTTATCTCGAAGGCCGTGGTCTGCCGGTGGGGCTGTTCAATGAAGCCACCTACGAAGACCACGTGCTTGAGCTGCCGCCGACGTTCAGCCTGACGCTGATGTCTGATGGCATTCTGGACCTTTTGCCGGAAGCAACGCTCAAAGAAAAAGAGGCTGCTTTGCCTGAACGGGTGAAGTCAGCGGGCGGCAGCCTGGATGGTCTGCGGCAAGTGTTTGGTTTGGCCACGCTAGGGGAGATGCCGGATGATATCGCCCTGTTGGTGTTGAGCAGGAATCTTCAATGAGTACCGGTAGAATCCAGTTCGCCGAGCAGGACGGCACCTTCGTCCTGAAGTTCGTCGGTGAAGTTCGCCTGACCCTGTGTTCGGCGTTGGATGCGACTATTGAGAAAATCTTCACCGCGCTGAACTTCAACGCGATCGTGATCGATTTGACCGAAACCCGCAGCATCGACAGCACCACCCTCGGCCTGCTGGCCAAACTGTCGATCCTGTCACGGCAGAAGGTCGGTCTGTTGCCGACGGTTGTCACCACCCACGAAGACATCACCCGGCTGTTGCAGTCGATGGGCTTCGAGCAGGTGTTCAACATCGTCAACCACCCGGTGCCGTGCCCGGAGTGCCTGGATGACCTGCCCGATCAGGATCAATCGGAAGAAGTGGTGCGAATCAAAGTGCTGGAAGCGCACAAGATTCTCATGGGCCTGAACGATTCCAATCGTGAGGCGTTTCATGATCTGGTGAATGCCCTCGAAAGACACTGATCTCGTGGATTGATGGTGTCTGGGCCGGCCTCTTCGCGAGCAAGCTCGCTCCCACACTGGATCAGTGTCGATCACAGATCCCCTTGTGGGAGCGAGCTTGCTCGCGAAGGCTTCAGTTCGGTCAACGCGCCTCTCAATGCAGAATGAAAAAGGGCGAACCTGTGAAGGTTCGCCCTTTTTGCGTTCTACCAACTCAAATCACAGCTTGGCCTGCAGCAACGCTTCGAGCTTCTCCTGGTCGCGAGCGAACTGACGGATGCCTTCAGCCAGTTTCTCGGTGGCCATCGCGTCTTCGTTGGACAACCAGCGGAACTGCGCTTCGTTGAGGCTCAGACGCGCTTCACCGGCATTGCCCGGCGCCAGTTTGCGTTCCAGCTTGCCGGTGTCGGCGGCCAGCTTCTCCAGCAGTTCCGGGCTGATGGTCAGGCGATCGCAGCCGGCCAGTTGTTCGATCTGGTTGATGTTGCGGAAGCTCGCGCCCATGACCACGGTCTTGTAGTCATTGGCCTTGTAGTAGTTGTAGATGCGCGTCACCGACTGGACGCCCGGATCATCGGCACCGGTGTAGTCGTTGCCGTTGGCTTTCTTGTACCAGTCGTAGATGCGGCCCACGAACGGCGAAATCAGGAACACGCCGGCGTCGGCGCAGGCGGCGGCCTGGGCGAAGGAGAACAGCAGGGTCAGGTTGGTCTGGATGCCTTCTTTCTCGAGGATCTCGGCGGCGCGGATGCCTTCCCAGGTCGAGGCGATCTTGATCAGTACGCGGTCGCGGCCGACGCCAGCCTTGTCGTACAGCTCGATCAGGCGGTGTGCACGCTTGAGGATCGCGTCCTGGTCGAAGGACAGACGCGCATCCACTTCGGTGGAGATGCGGCCCGGAACCACGTTGAGAATTTCCTTGCCCACGGCAACGCCGAAACGGTCGCTGGCCAGGCCGACATCGCCCTTGCAGTCGCGGACGCAATCGTTCAGCAGTTCGGCGTAACCGTGAATCGCCGAGGCCTTGAGCAGCAGGGAAGGGTTGGTGGTGGCGTCGACCGGTTTGACCCGGGCGATCGCTTCGAAGTCGCCGGTGTCGGCAACCACGGTGGTGAACTGTTTGAGTTGTTCCAGCTTGGAAGTCATGGGCGTGCTCTATCCTATGGGTCTGAAGACATTACCCGAGCGCTGACGGGCACTCAAGGGTGCATTCGTGGATCGATGGCCCCTGCGGCAACAACCTGAAAACGATTGTTTGAAAGGCGGGGCGCGGTGTCGCTGAATACGATGCCAAAACAGCCCACAGGTTCAAAGCAACCGACCTGTGAACAGACCGGTTGCCCAAAGCCTACTCAGCGTTCAACACGCCTTCTACCGACAAGCGTGCCGGTTTCGGCTGACCGTCCGAAGTGAGAAAGCCGAAGTTCTTCTCGCGATCGTTGCTGCCTGAATCACTATTGCGCCATTCGTAGATAGACGTCAGCGGGATAGTCAGACGTTTAACGTCAGCGATAAACGCGTTGATCCTGGTCGCCTGCCCCTCAGGCCCGCCGTTGGAGGCGAGGGCCGAAACTCCCCACTCACTGATAACCCCCGGCAGATTGAAGTTCTGCTGGATAAACGTCTGCGCGTTGCTGATCTGCGTAGCGGTCATGCCGTAAGGGTGATAGGACACCGCGTTGAGGCATTTGGGGTAATCGCTGACGATGCTTTTCAACGCCACCGTCGAAGCCGAGCCAGCGCTTGGCGGCCGGGCGAAGCCGAAGCCGACCCGTGGTGTCGTTTGCGGCTGACCTTCGAAGGCCTTGCACATGCCAGCCATGAACGGCACGAACGTGGTGTCGAAATTGCGCGTCGGCCAGTAGGGTTCCAGATCCGGCTCGTTCCAGATTTCGATCGCGACCAGTTGCGAGCTGTAAGACTTTTCCAGCCCGGTTACGGCGTTGGCGAACTTACCGCCGGCCGTGTCCAGTTCAGCGGGGGAAGTGGCGGGCAATGCCTTGATTGCGCGCACGGTCAGCAGCACCGGCAGCCCGGCAGAAGCTGCGGCGGCGAAGGCGTCGCTGACCTGTTTCTGATAGGTCTTGGCGGTGAGGCTGTCGCTCCACACGCCGAAGCGCACAAAGCTGAAACCTGCTGCTTTGATCTGCGCGGCATCGGCGGCGGTAAAGCTCTGGATCTTCACCTGAACGCCGATGGTTTTCGCTGGAAGGTTGGGGAACAGCTCACTGGCATGAACCTGACTGGTGGCACCGATCGCCATCAGTACGAGGGCGGCGAGTTTATTGCGCTGTGCTGTTTTCATGTCTGCTCTCCTGAAGAGAATGACAACTACGAATATTTATCCCGTTACTCAATTTCCGATAACGGTGATGGCACTAAGTGCGTGAATGTTATTTTTTGTCAGGAAAACAACAACTGAAAATCACAGTTATTTTTAGTCCGCTAATTGTGGTTGGGGCGGCTTAAAACGCTGTGGTACTTAATGTTCCTGTACTAACAGGGCGAAGCTATTTCTGAGTGCAGGAAAGTCGTGAGGGTTCATTAACTTTTGCGGCATGTTGGCTGTTTGATATTACACAGGAAAGCAAGACTTGTTCAAAAAGATCCTGGTTGTCTGCGTGGGCAATATATGCCGAAGTCCGACGGCTGAACTGCTGCTGCGCAACGCGCTGGGCCCGTCCGCCATCACCGTGTCGTCTGCGGGCCTGTCCGCCCGCGTGGGCGAAGGCGTTGAGGCTTCGGCGCGGCAGGTTCTCGAAGAGCACGGGCACTGCGCCGAAGCTTTCAAGGCGCGGCAACTGACTTCGGACATCGTCAATGACTCGGACCTGATCCTGGTCATGGAAAAGGCCCATGTAAATCAAGTGCTGAAGATCGCCTCGCACGCCAGAGGCAAAGTGTTTCTGCTCGGAAAATGGCAGAGCGAGCGCGAGATACATGATCCGTATCGTCAAGGCAAGGCCGCGTTTATTCATGCCCACGCATTGATTGAAGATGCTGTTAGTTCATGGGCAAAGCGTCTCGGGCATTGATGAATATTCTTCAGAACAGTGAATGGTAAGAACAGACTTATGCAGTTACCGTCCGTAAACGGCACCCGCGAGAATGATCAAGACAGTATTGATCTGCTCGGCATCTTTGGCAGCCTGATCGATCAGAAGTGGCTGATCGGTGCGCTCACCGGTGCCTTCATGGTCACTGGCGTCGCCTATGCGGTACTGGCAACCCCGGTGTATCTGGCGAACGCGCTGGTGCAGGTCGAGCCGAAAAAGAACGACATGCTCGGATTCTCCGACCTCAACAGCATGCTCGGTGGGCAATCGCCGTCGGTGACCGAAATCGGCATCATCAAGTCCCGCGCGGTAATCGGCAAAACCGTTGACGACCTGCGCCTGGATATCGACGTCACGCCCAACAATTTTCCAATGATCGGCGGCTTCCTTGCGCGGCGCTATCGCGGTGACAGCGAGACCAGCGTCGCGCCGCCGCGTTTCGGTTTGAACAGTTATGCCTGGGGCGGCGAACGTCTGGAATTCAATCGACTGGAATTGCCGAAAGACCTGCTCGGCAAAAAACTCACCCTGATCGCCGGCGAGCAACAGCGCTTCCAGTTGTTCGATGAGAACGACAATCTGCTCGCCGAAGGTGTGGCCGGTGAAGCGTTTGCCAACGACGGTGTAGAAGGGCAGATCGCTCAACTGGCAGCCAACCCCGGCACGCGTTTTCAGGTGGTGCGCAACCCACGGATCGTGACCATTCAGGGCTATCAGGATGCGCTGGATATCTCCGAACAAGGCAAGGAGTCGGGGATCATTCGTCTGGCGCTGGCCAGCTCTGATGCTGCCGAAGCGGTGAAGATTCTCAATAAGATCGCCTCGCTCTACGTCGAGCAAAACGTGCGCCGCACCTCGGCGGAAGCCGCGCAAAGCCTGGCGTTTCTGCAAAGCCAGTTGCCGCAGGTCAAGCGTGACCTGGCCAAGGCCAGCGATGCCTTGAATGCCTACCAGACCCATGGCAAGACCGTGAATATCTCGCTGGAAACCCAGTCGGTGCTGGGGCAGTCGGTGGCGCTGGAAACGCGCATCTCCGAACTGAAAATGCAGCAGGCCGAGCTCGATCGCAAGTTCACCAAACAGCACCCGGCCTATCGCGCACTGATGACGCAGATTGGCGAATTGACCCAGCAGCAGAAATCCCTCGAGGGCAAGGTTCAGGACCTGCCGGCCACCCAGCAGGAATTGCTCAACCTGACCCGCGACGTTGAAGTGGCTTCGCAGATCTACACGCAGTTGCTGAACAAATCCCAGGAGCTGGACATCGTCCGCGCCGGGGCGGTCGGCAATGTGCGCCTGATCGACACCGCTGACGTCGACCTGACCAGCCCGATCAAACCGAAGAAACCGCTGATCGTGCTGATCGCGACGTTGCTCGGTGCGTTCGTCGGCGTGGCCCTGGTGTTGCTGCGCAAATCCCTCAGTCGAGGCCTCGAAGGCCCGGAGGGCATCGAGCAATTGGGCCTGCCGGTTTACGCCTCGATTCCCTACAGTGCCTTGCAGGAAGAAGAGGACAGCAAAAAGGGCCGTGCCCGCGATGGCGTTGATAAACCGGCCTACTTGCTGGCGCTGCGCAATCCGACCGATCTGTCGATCGAATCGATCCGCAGCCTGCGCACGTGCCTGCACTTTGCCGGGCTCGACTCGACCAACAACCGCATCATGATTTCCGGACCGAGCCCGCAGGTCGGCAAGACTTTTGTCTCGTCCAACCTCGCAGCGGTCATGGCCCTGAGCGGCCAGCGCGTGGTGCTGATCGACGCCGACATGCGCAAAGGTCACCTGCACAAGACCCTCAACACGCCGATCAGCAACGGTCTGTCCGACCTGCTGGTCAAGCGCTGTACTCTCGAGCAGGCGATCAACACCGTCGAGATCGACAACCTGCATTTCATCAGTCGCGGTCAGGTGCCGCCCAACCCTTCCGAGTTGCTGATGCATGCCAACTTCCGTGAGCTGCTGGCGCAACTCAGCGAGCGCTACGACCTGGTGATCATCGACACGCCGCCACTGCTGGCAGTGACCGATGCCGCCATCGTCGGTCGTGAGGCCGGCATCAGCCTGATCGTTACCCGCTTCGGCGTGAACCCGGCCAAAGAGATCGAACTGACCATTCGCCGCTTCGCCCAGAACGGCATCGAGTTGAAAGGCGCGGTGTTCAACGGCGTCGAGAAGCGTGCCGCCAGCTATTACGGCGGCACTGGCTATTACAACTACGAATACGCGTCCGACAAATCCTGATGGTTGCCGATTGTTCTTTCCTGTTTGAAGTGGGTGAGCTGTGAAAAAAATACTGCACGTGGCAGAGACGATCAAAGGTGGCGTGGCGACGGTGATCCGCACGATCTCGGCATCCCCCGAGGACGACGCGGCGAATTATCAACTGGTCTATCTGGTCCCCGAGGATCAGGCCAAAGAACTGCACGGCATCGCGCCCCAGCAGGTGCGTACCTTCCCGCGCAGTGGCCGTAACGTGCCGTCGCTGCTGCGTTTTGCCTGGCGCCTGAGCCAGGTGCTGCTCAAGGAAAAACCCGACATCGTGCATTTGCACAGCACTTTTTCCGGAGTGATCGGCCGTTGTGTCTGCGTGCTGTTGCGGCCGTGGCGCAAGCCGAAAATAGTCTACTGCCCGCACGCGTTTTCGTTCCTGATGGAAAGCTCGCCGACCAAGCAGAAGATCTACGCGTGGATCGAACGGGTGCTGCAGAAAGTCACCGACGTGATCATCTGCGTCAGCCAGTACGAACTCGACAAAGCTGCGCGCTTCGGCATCGAGCGCAAGCGCATGAAGCTGATCTACAACGGCATTCACCACAAGGAGGAGGCGCCGAAGATTGCTGGCGCCGAGCCTATTCATCTGCTGTTTGTCGGACGCCTGGACTATCAGAAAGGCTTCGACGTGCTGCTCAAGGCCTACGCCAAGGTCAATCGCAACGACCTCAAACTCACCGTGGTCGGCAGTGCGGTCAACGAGGATTCGGTGGAGTGCCCGCCGATGGATTCTGTCGAGTACCTGCCCTGGGTGACCCCGAGCGAAGTGCAGGCGCTGTATCAGAAGGCCGATGCGCTGATCGTGCCCAGTCGCTGGGAAGGCTTCGCCATGGTGCCGCTGGAAGGCATGGCCATGGGGCTGCCGGTGATTGCCAGCAACTGCACCTCGCTGCCGGAACTGGTCACCAATGAAGTGTCCGGCTACGTCTTTCCGTCCGGCGATCACCAGGCGCTGGCCGACGTGTTGACGATCATCCAGAAGCCGCGCCTGCTCGACCTCGGCAACGAAGGCCGGAGCATCGTCCGCGAACGCTTCAGCGCCGCATTGATGATCCGCCAGACCTACGACCTGTATCACGCTCCCACTTATTAAGTAGAACTCAAGCTTATGAACGTAACGATTTTGCATGGCTACAGCGCGTCCAACTCCGGTGACGGTCTGCTCGTCGATCTGGCCATTGCTCTGGTGCAGCGTAACTTCGGTGAAGACACCGCAATCAATGTCGTGGCGTCCGATCCCGAGTCGTTCAGCTACCTGCCGCACCCGCGTTTCGATGCGCCGGTGATGGCGGCCAAAGGTCTGGGCCGGGTCAAGCAAGCGGTGTTTCTCAATCAGTCCTACGCCGGGCTCGCCGAGCTGCTGAAGAAGACCGATCTGATCGTTGGTGTCGGCGGCGGGTACATGCGTTCGAAGAGCGCGTTCGAGCACATCAAGCTGAAGCTCGGCCATGCCAAGCAACTGGAAACCGCGATCCTCAGCAAGGTGCCGTCGGTGTACCTGCCGCAGAGCATTGGCCCGTTCCACGGCGAGAGCAACAAGATCGTTGAGCATTACGCCAGCGCCGATGCGGTGTTCGTGCGCGACAACCGCTCTTCGGCGATCTTCGACGCTTGCGAAAACGTCTATCGCGCGCCGGATCTGGCGGTGCAGTCGCTGGCAGGCAAGATTCTCCAGCAGCCTAAGTTCACCCGCTGCGCCGCGTCGCCGGCCACCGTGTGCGTAGTGCTGCGCAAGCCGCCGGAGTGGAGCAAAGAGAAGAAGGTCGCTTACGTGGCCAATCTGAAACTGTTGCTGCAGCGTCTGAAGAACAAAAGCAAAGTGGTCTGCGCCGTGCAAAGCGCGGTGCGTGGCAACGATGACGGCGCGTTCTACCGTGAGCTGGGCATCAACGAAGACCTGCTGTCGCTGAAGGCAACCATCGCCAAATATCAGCCGGACCTGGTCATCTCGGTGCGTCTGCACGGCGCCATCGAATCGCTGCTCTCCGGTGTGCCGGCGTATCACATCAGCTACGAGCGCAAAGGCTTTGGCGCCTATCAGGACATGGGCGTCGAGGACTGGGTGATCAACGGCGGCGACATTGATGTCGACACCATCATCAACACCGTTTACGCACCGAATGCATTGTCGAACTTCGGCAAGCGCCTGACCGACACCTGCCGCGAAATCGAAGCGAAAACCGTGGCGATGGACGAGATCATCAAGGGTGTCGTTCGATGATATTTCGGCTGTTGCTTCGCGGCGGAGCCTTGGGCGCGAAGTTCTTGCTGGTGTTGGCCATCACCCATTACCTCGGGTACGAGGCGCTGGGTTTTTACGGCGTGGTGGTCGCGGCTTCGCTGATCGCTTCGAAGTTCTACAGCGTCGGCTTCAGTTCCGAGATCAACCGGCTGATCAGCGTCGGCGGCAGTTCGCGGCGGGTGGTCGACAAGGTCCTGCTGTTGTACCTGGCGGTGGGGCTGTTGTTGTCGGTGCTGACCGTGCTGATCTATTCGCTGTTTCAGTCGATGGAAGCGACCGCTACGCTGGTCCTCTGCGTGACCCTGGTCTTGCTCACCGAGCATCTGTCGTTCGAAATCAATTCCTTCGTGTTCTCCGCACAGAAAGCCACCGCCGGCGCCTTGCTGTTTTTCATCAAGACTGGCTTGTGGGCGGTGTTGGCGGTCGGCGGCATGATGCTCGGCTGGGTCGCGGGCATCGCCAGTGTGTTGTGGTTGTGGGTCGCCGCCAACGCGCTGGTGATCATCGCCGGATACCTGATCGTGGTGAACGTGCACAAGGGTCGCGAGGCAGCGGTGCTGGACACCGCGACGGTGTGGAAGGCCGGGTTGCCGTTCTATCTCGGCACCGGTCTGATCGCCCTGAGTCAGTACGCCGAACGCTTTCTGATCATCGACCTGGAGCCCTACGCCAGCCTCGGTAAATATGTGTACGCCTGGTCAGCGGCGAACACTTTGCAGGCGTTGTCGTATGCGGTGGTGGCGGTGGTCGGCATTCCGGTGCTGGCCAAGCGTTTTCAGGCCGATCAACAGGCGTTCACGGTCAGGCAACTGTTCGTCAACAAATGGGTGATGCGTTCCCTCGCGGTCTCCGCGGTTGTCGCCGTGGCGATCTATGTGTTTTTCAATCTGCTGCTCAATTACGTCGCCGCCAGCGTGCCGCGTCCGGATAACGCGCTCCTCGCGGTGCTGATTTTCTCCTTCGCCTTGCGGGCGATTGGCGACATCGTCTGGGGCGGTTTGATTGCCTCGAAAAACAGCCGGGTGTCGCTGGCCAGCGCGGCGATCTGTCTGCTGATTTCCGTACCGGTCAGCTATGTGCTGATCGAGCATTACTCGATCTATGGCGCAGCATGGGGCAACGTTTTCGCCATCGTCGTGCAGCTTGGCGTGATCGCGTTATTGACCCGCGTCACCGGCGCGAAAAAGGCTGCGTTGTCATGGGCCTGAAACTGCCGCGCATCGAATTTCGCGGGCGCACATTCGATTCGTCGATTTCCTTTCTGATTCTGTTCACCGGGCTGTTCCTGTCAGTGGCGATGCCGCTGCTGGTGCCGCGCGATCCCGGGCCGGATGCGATGACGTTGTGGTCGTCGTATGCGCGCGCCGACAACTGCAATTTCTGGAACCCGTTCTCGCCGGATCGCTCGTCCTACGAGTGCTCGGCGTTCCTGCTGCGGCCCACCGGGATCAACCTGACCAATGCCTGGGCCTACGGCATGTTCTGCAATTTTTTCCTCACCGCAATTCCGGTGGTGGTGTTTCGGCGCATGCCGCTGACGATCTTTGGCACCCTGTGCCTGTGGGGCATCGTGCGTTCGTTTTTCCTCGAGAACCTGACCAAGGAAATCATCGTCTCGGTAGCGGTGCTGAGCATTCTGCTCAGCGCGTTGACGCGCAAATATCGCGGCGGGTTTTTTCTCTCGGCGGTGATCTACGGCGTGCTGATCCGGCCGTACTGGATTCTGTTTTCGCTGTCGTGGGTCGGCGTCTGCGTGATGAAAAAGTACGTCTCGCGCTTCACCTTCTTTCTGATGCTGTTCCTGTTTTATCTGGCGGTGGCCATGGCGATTCAGCTGGCGCTGGGTTTTCCGGTTTCATCGATCCGTGCGAGCAACAACGAGTTGCGCACAGCGGGCGAGGAGGGCTCGAAGTCGCTGATCGTCTCGTGGCTCAGCGGCAGCGACTTCGTTTCCCAGGCGCTGGACTCGATGATCATTTTCTTCCGCCTGTCATTCCCGGTGGAGCTGATTCTGCTGTCCGGACCGGGGCAGGTGATCTTCGTTGCGCTGATGATCATGACCGCGCTGCTGCTGTTCAAAGTCATCACTTCGACCGACTACAAGGGCGCGCCGATCCAGACCAAACCCAAGGAGCTGATCGCGATTCCGCTGGCATTCCTGTTGGTGCAAGGCTTGTTCGAGCCGGACTTCGGCTCCTTCGCCCGACATTTCTCGATGGTGGTGCCGGTACTGTTCGTCGGCCTGGGGTTGATGCTGCGCGCGAACAAACCGGTGCAGGTCGAATCAAGAATTCTCACTTAAGGCAGGTGCTCTATGTCGAGCAAGAAAAAATCCCTGGAGATCGAAACCCTGCGCGGCCTGGCGTGCCTGCTGCTGGTGCTCTATCACGTCATCGGCCCGCTGGGCGGGGGTTTGAAAATCGATATCGGCTCGCCGTTCCGGGTCATCGCCGATTCGATGGTGTACGTGCGCATGCCGCTGTTCACCTTTATCTCCGGCTACATCTATTCGATCTACAAGATTCGCGACAATGACTTTTCCGCGTTCTTTGCCGGCAAGGTGCGCCGGCTGATCGTGCCGCTGTTCTGCGTCGGCGTGCCGTTCTCGGTGCTGCAAGCGGTGGGGCCGGGGGTGAACAAGGACGTCGGCGTAATCGATGCGCTGTTGTCGTTCTGGGTGCCGATCAATCACTTCTGGTTTTTGCAGGCGGTGTTCAGCATTTTCATCTTCGTTGGCTTGCTGGAATGGCGCGGCCTGCTGCGTTCGGCGACGCGGTTATATGGGTTGTTTGCGGTTGCCGCGGTGTTGTTCCTGTTGCCGCCGTTGCCGCTGGATGCGTTCGGTATCAACGGCGCGATTTATCTTCTGCCGTTTTTTGTCGCGGGGATGATTGGCCAGGAAAATGTCGATGTTTTGAAGCAGCGCTTCAAGGTAATCGGGCCGCTGCTGTTTGTGCTGATTTCGCTGACGTTGCTGTATGTCGCAGCGATCGATCGTGAGCTGATTGTCGATCGTCGCAGTGTGATCGGTTTGACGGTGGGCTGTGTGTCTTGCATTGCGTTGCTGTCGAGTGACATGCGCTCGAAAGCGCTGACCTGGCTGGGCGGGTATTCCTATGCGATTTTCCTGTTTCATGTGCTGTTCGCGGCGACCTCCAGGTTTGCGTTGGGGCGCCTGGGCGTGAAGGATGAGAGCTTGCTGGTGCTCGGTGGTCTGAGTTGTGGATTACTCGGACCGGTGCTGTTGGCGATGGTGTTCAGCCGTTTTAACTTCACTTCCGTATTGTTCCTTGGCGAGCGCGCGGCGAAGAAGCCGTTGGTGCCCGTCACCCCCGTGGTACACACGCAATCCTCCCTGTAGGAGCTGACGAGTGCAACGAGGCTGCGATCTTTTGATCTTTTGATCTTTTGATCTTTTGATCTTTTGTCGTGGCTTGCGAAGATCAAAAGATCGCAGCCTCGTTTCACTCGTCAGCTCCTACAGTGGATCCGTGCAAGTCACACATCCCTGTGGGAGCGAGCCTGCTCGCGAAAGGGCCATCCCGGACAAAGGAAATATTGAATGATGCCAGTAGACGCCCCTCAACCAGTCGCCACCTCGGCCATCACGGTAGAGGATGCCCGCGAACGTTTTACGCAGTGGCGCGATGGCAAGGCCGGCAGGGTGCTGGCCGTTTCGGTAATCGGTGACAGCTACACCGCCGGGCAGGACTTCTATCTGAACAAACTGGTGCAGCGAGTGGCCGCCGAGGTGGGTTTCGCTGGCCCCGGTTATGTCGGTTTCAACCACGGCGCGGCGCTGGGCGGCACGCATTTCAAATACACCCGCAGCAGCGACAAATACTTCGGCGGCGACTGGAAGGTTTCCGATCTGGGCCAGGCCAGCCCGGACAGCCGCACGATCACCGGTAAACCGGGTGCCTGGTTGCAAGTGGATGCCAACCCTTCGCCGCGCATCGATACCGCGGTGACTCAGGCGAAACTGTTATATCTCGGCAACGGCGAATCCGGCGAGCTGCGCTATCGCTGGTCGCCCGCGCAAGACTGGCAACCGTTGCAGCTCGCAGGCTCGGGCGTTCAGGAAGTCGCGCTACCCGGCGCTCCATCAGCCGCAGACTGGTCATTCAAACTGGAAGTGGTGAAAGGCGCGCCGACGCTGTTCGGGCTGTGGCTGGGCAACGAGCAAAAGGGCGTGCGGGTGTCGAAACTGGCGGCATCAGGTGCGGCATCGGCCGATTTCTATCACGCCGATCCGCAGTGGCAGACGCAATGGAAAGCCGTGGTGTCGAAGATTCCGGCCGACGTTTACCTGATCATGCTCGGCGGCAACGATCAGGGCTTTGGCGTCAAGCCTGCGCAGTATCTGCAGAATGTTCAGGGCCTGGTGGGTATGCTGCGCGAGATTCAGCCGGCGGCGAGCATCAACCTGATCATGCGCCAGGACACCACGCGTTCCAGCGCCTACCCGATGTCGGCCTATGTGCAGGTCCTCGAGCCTTGGGCGCGTGAACAGCATTTCGGGTTCGCCAACCTGCAATGCGCATTCGGCCCCGACGTCAAACGCTACGCTGCCGCGATGATCGGCCCGGACAGAATTCATCCTCTGCCGGCCACGGGCGGGAGGGTGATTGCCGATTATTTTTATGGCTGGATCATGGGTAAAAAAGATCCATGCGACGCGGCTTCACGATGATCGTTCCCACGCTCTGCGTGGGAACGCATCCTGTGACGCTCTGCGTCACCCGGCGAAGGGACGCGGAGCGTCCCGGGCGGCATTCCCACGCAGAGCGTGGGAACGATCAGTTCTGTGTGTAGGCGTCGACCTGATCGAGCAATTCGGTGAGCTTCTGCGGCATCAACCGCGCATCACAACGTGTCTCCACATTAATGATGATCGCCGGGTCGTTGCAGCAGATGCGCACGCGAAAGCGCCAGTCGCTGAAGATCACTTTCAGGCCATCGCGGTCATCCATTTCCAGCGCCTGTTCGCCATACAGCGCCTTCAGGTGCGCTAGCAGCGGATAGGGATCGCGCATCGGCCGGCGGATATCGCCGGACGCAGGAAACACACCGATCCGCTCCACCAGCAGAATCGTGCCCAGCCAGGTTTCGTTGGCGCTGGGCAGCGGTTGATGGCGCGACAACCAGCTCATCACCCCGAGGTTGCCCACCTCACGTTCAATCTCTGTCGAATGTTGTGCAATGTTCATGGTTGCCTGCCTCTGGTGGTGGGGAGCCGTCTCAGCGGCCCTTGAGGTACACGTTGTCGTAGCAGAAGTTGGTCGCTTGCAGATAACCCTCGGCGTCGCCGCAATCGAAGCGCAGGCCTTTGAATTTGTAAGCCAGCACGCAGCCGTTCTGTGCCTGTTTCATCAAGGCGTCGGTGATCTGGATTTCGCCGCCCTTGCCCGGTTCGGTGTCGGCGATCAGGTCGAAGATGTCCGGCGTAAGGATGTAGCGCCCAATGATCGCCAGGTTCGACGGCGCGTCCTGCGGTGCCGGTTTTTCCACCATGTTGTTGACCCGGTAGATGCCTTCGGAAATCAGCTCGCCGGCGATCACTCCGTACTTGTGAGTCTGATCGGCGGGCACTTCCTGGATAGCGACGATCGAGCATCGAAACTTCTTGTACAGCTCGATCATCTGCGACAGCACGCCGTCGCCTTCGAGGTTCAGGCACAGGTCGTCGGCCAGCACCACGGCAAACGGCTCGTCGCCGATCAATGGGCGACCGCTGAGAATCGCGTGGCCCAGGCCTTTCATTTCCACCTGACGGGTGTAAGAGAAGGTGCAGGTGTCGATCAGCTCGCGGGTGCCGGCAAGGAATTTCTCTTTCTCCGTGCCGCGTATCTGGTGCTCGAGTTCGTAGCTGATGTCGAAGTGGTCTTCCAGCGCGCGTTTGCCCCGGCCGGTGACGATGGCCATGTGTTGCAGACCGGCGTCTCGTGCTTCTTCAACGGCGTATTCGATCAACGGCTTGTTGACGATCGGCAGCATCTCTTTCGGCATGGCTTTGGTCGCCGGCAAGAAACGCGTGCCGTAGCCGGCAGCGGGGAACAAACATTTACGAATCATAAAAGTATCCTGGACAGTCATGGAACACAGGCGACGGTTGCGCACCAGAGCATGGCGGCAAGTTTCAATGATTATTGAAGGCTTACTTTAATACCCGAGTCAGGTTGTAGATGGCAATTAGTTGCGCGGTTAAAAGGCGGCAATGTTATGAGATGTCGACTACTTCGTTATAAGTTATTTTTAGTCGGTATCTGTTGATAGTGGTAAATGCGCAGGGAGTGCTAATAAGTACCTGAAGATAGTTTGACCGGCAAAAATAATTATTGCCAGTGGTTGAACTAAATTTGATTGTGGTGGTTGTCGCCTTGTTTGTGTGAATTGCTCCGCATATCCACTCGTCAAGGCTTGACACGCTACCGGGTATTTATTCAATGACGGATCGCGCTATGAAGATTCTGGTAACGGGTGGCGCCGGCTATATCGGCTCGCATACCACACTTGCATTGCTTGAAGCAGGTTATGAAGTTGTCGTTCTGGATAATCTTTGTAACAGCAGCGATGCGGCACTTCACGCCGTTGAAGCCATCTGCGGCAAAAGTGCGTGGATGATTCGCGGCGATGTCTGCGATCGCACGTTGCTGGATCGTATCTTTCGCGAACATCAGATCGACGCCGTGCTGCATTTCGCCGGGCTCAAAGCCGTGGGCGAGAGTGTGCGCAAACCGCTCGAATACTACGAAACCAACGTCGGCGGCAGCATCACTCTGTGTCAGGCAATGGCGGCGGCGGGGGTGTTTCGACTGGTGTTCAGTTCCTCGGCGACGGTGTACGGCGAACCTGAGGAAATGCCGATTCGCGAGGATTTTCCCACGGGCAATCCGACCAATCCCTACGGCCAGTCCAAGCTGATCGTCGAGAACGTGCTGCGCGACCTGAGCCTCGCCGAGCCGCGCTGGAGCATCGCACTGCTGCGCTACTTCAACCCGATCGGCGCCCACGCCAGTGGGCACATGGGCGAAGACCCCAACGGCATTCCGAACAATCTGGTGCCTTATATCAGCCAGGTTGCGGTCGGCAGCCTGCGCGAGCTGTCGATTTTCGGTAACGATTACCCGACAGCCGATGGCACCGGCGTGCGCGATTACATCCATGTCGTCGATCTGGCGGACGGACACTTGAAGGCGTTGCAGTCGATCAGCGAACGCACCGGCATTCACACCTGGAACCTCGGCACCGGCGATGGCTACAGCGTGCTGCAAGTGCTGCACGCGTTCGAACAGGCCTGCGGGCGGCCGGTGCCGTACCGGATGATGCCGCGTCGCGCCGGTGATATTGCCGAGAGTTTTGCCGATGCTTCGAAAGCGGCGAAAGAGCTCGGCTGGAAAGCCACGCGCAACTTGCAGGACATGGTTGCCGACACTTGGCGCTGGCAATCGAATCATCCCAACGGCTATTCGCGATGATGGCCATTTAGTCCGATGTTAGTTTCAGTCAGGTTGTTAGATAACGTCGGGAAATTACACTGGCAATGCCTTTTGCAAGTCCGTAGATATAAACCTGCCGTTCGACTTTTAGCAGTTGCGTATGGCTGTGAAAGAACAACGGATCTTGTTCGCGCTCTTTGCGGACTTGAAAGCTACCAGCTCTGACACAGATCTGTTTTTTAACAGTTCGAATGTTAGAAAGGAGTTGTTATGAAAAAAGTGATGGCAGTTGCCCTGTTGACGATGTTGAGCAACTGGGCTGCCGCAGCTGAAGCGCCGTTGACAGCGGTAACCAATGTAGGTGGCAGTGTGGCGGCTTCGCAAGCGCCCGCAGCCAGTACTGCAATGGTTGCCAGTGCTGTAGCGGCGTCCAACAGCGGCGGTAGTGCCAACGGCGGTACCACCGGTACGACAGGTACCACCGGTACAACCGGCACGCATAACTAACAGGAACATTTGTTAGTGCAGTACAGAGTCGCCCGACGCAAGTCGGGTGACTTTGTTTTTTGGATTCGCCCTTGAATAGCGTAGTGCCATTATGACTCGTAGTGTTTATTTTTTAATGTTGGCAAGTCTCGCTTTGCAAGGTTGCATGTTTTCCCCCGGCCAGTACCTGAGCACCAGCGATATCACTCGTCAGGGCGCCAGCGAAAGCAGTCGGGTCGAGCTGATTCCGATCACCCCCAAGCTGATCGCCATGAACCGCGCCACGCAAAAGCGTGAGTCGCTGCCGCCGGAGCTGCTGGTGACGCCAGCGGAATATCGCATCGGCAACAATGACGTGCTGTACATCACCGTCTGGGATCACCCGGAGCTGACCGCGCCCTCTGGCGCGCAACAACAGATCGATGCCAACGGCCGTCTGGTGCGCTCCGATGGCACGCTGTATTACCCGTTCATCAAGGAAGTCCAGGCCGCCGGCCGGACCATCCAGCAACTGCGCGCGGACATCGAACAACGCTTGTCGGCATTCATCGCCGAGCCGCAGGTGGATGTCGCGGTGTTGCGTTTCGCCAGCCAGAAAGTCGTGGTCACCGGCGCGGTAACGAAGGCCGGCCCGCAAGCGATTTCGACCAATCCGCTGAGCGTGGTCGAGGCCCTCGGTTCCGCCGGCATCGACACCAACAATGCCGACCTGTCCGGGCTGTTGCTGACGCGCAACGGGCGGGTCTATCCGCTCAATCTCGACTCGCTCAATCAGCAGGATTCCGAACTGCAGAACGTCTACCTCAAGGGCGGCGATCAGCTGTACCTGCCGTACAACGACAACAAGCGCATCTACGTCATGGGCGAGGTCAACCAGCCACGCGCGCTGAGCTTTAAGACCGCGACCATGAACCTTTCCGACGTGCTCGGTTCGGTCGGTGGCCTGAGCCAGACCAGCTCGAATGGCAACGCGGTGTACGTGATTCGCGGGGTGGAAAATCTCGACGTCGAGCCCGCCAAGATCTACCAGCTCGAAGCCGAATCGCCGACCGCCATGGCGCTGGCTTCGCACTTCCAGGTGCGGCCGCAGGATGTCGTCTACGTCGGTCCGGCCAACGTCACCCGCTGGAACCGTTTCATCAGCCAGTTGGTGCCGTCGGCGTCGATTGTCGGCACCGGGGCTTCGGCAGCGAAGAACTGGAGCGAATACAGCAACAACAGCAAATAAGGCCGCCCGACTGTGAACCTATTGAAAGTGGGCGTGTGCCTGATGGCGGCCTCGTTGCTGTGCGGCTGTAATCCGCTGATGAGCGCGTCGCTGAACAACCTCAAGGCCGCCGTCGTCGGCCCCGATGAAGTTGACGTTTCGGCGGCCGAAGTTGCCGGGGTCAACTACCCGCAACTGAAACTGACCACGCCCTCCGGCTCCGGCGTGCTGGCGCTGGTGCGCGAGCGTGAAGACCTGCAGTTCTGGGTCGCCTCCGGCAAGCAGGTATTGCTGCTGCGCGATGGCCTCGCCGTGCGCAGCATCGGCCTCGGTCTGCAAGGTGATCTGGATGGCACGCGGCTGGCCGATGACTCGCCGTTCAAGCAAGGTCTGCACCACGTCGCCGACGGTTTCACCACGCGGCGCTGGATCGATCTGTACAAGGGCCAGGAAGTCGGTGTGGTCGTCAACAGCCGCTTCTCGCGCCGCTCCACCGAAACCCTGGAGATCCTCGAAAAGCCCTACACCGTGTTGCGCGTCGATGAACAGATTGACGCGCCCGCGATCGGCCTCAGCGCGACCAACCGTTACTGGGTCGATCCGCGTGACGGTTTCATTCTGCAGAGCGAGCAACAACTGACCTCGCAACTGCGCGTGAAGCTGGTGCAATTGACTCCTGATCGCAGGCATCTGCCGTGAAGCGCTCAAGCATTTTGGCTGCGGGTCTTTTGCTGATCGCAGGGGCGAGTCAGGCCGCAGTCACGGTGTCCGGTGACGTCGCCAATCCCGGGCCGATTGCTTTGCCGCCGGGTGGGCGCTTGCTGGATGTGATCGGCGAAGCCGTGCCCAATGCCGAAGGCTATTGGCTGGCGGGCGGTTTGTTGCGTCAGTCGCTGGTCGAGGAACAGACACGGCTCAAGGTCGGCGTGCTGTTCGACCTCGATGTGCTGCAGCGCATGGCCACGTTGTTCGACCGGCCAGGCCGCGCAGCACTGGCACAGCGCATTGCCGAAGAAGTCCGACAGATGCCGGTGACCGGGCGGCAGATCGCTGACCTCGACCCGGTCGCCGTGGAAGTCGGCTTCGCGCGCAACATTCGTCTGGATGACGGCGATCAGCTGATCTACCCGAAACGGGTCGATGAAGTGCAGGTATTGGGCGCAGTCACCGAGCAGTGCCACGTGCCGTATCAGCCGTTGCAGGAGGCTCGCGAATACCTGGGAAGTTGCTCGATTCTCGACGACGCCGAGGCCGATTACCTGTGGCTGATCCAGCCCAACGGCGTGTCGCGGCGTGTCGGTATCGCGCACTGGAATCGCGAGTCCGGACAGTTCCCGGTGGCCGGCAGCAGGATTCTGGTGCCGATTAAAAATGATGATCTTGATCCGCCTCTTCCTGAACTGAATCAGCAGTTGGCCGAATTCATTGCCACGCAGCTGGCCGAGGTGGTTCGTTGAAGTTACGTTTTGCAGCTGTCTTGTTATTGCCCTGCGGTCTGGCCCACGCCGAGCCGCGCATCACCCAGAACGACTTCGGTGGCACCGGTCTGTTGCAGACGCCGACGGCGCGCATGGCCCCGGCCGGCGAGCTGAGCGTCAACGCCAACCGCACCGACCCGTACAGCCGCTACAGCGTGTCGTTGCAACCGCTGGACTGGCTAGAAGGTTCGTTCCGCTATACCGCGATCACCAACCGGCCCTACGGCTCGGAGGCCCTCAGCGGTAGTCAAAGCTATAAGGACAAGGCGGTCGACGCCAAAGTGCGCCTGTGGCAGGAAAGCCACTGGGCGCCAGAAGTGGCCCTCGGCTTCCGAGATATCGGTGGTACCGGTCTGTTCTCCAGCGAATTCTTCGTCGCCAACAAGCGCTTCGACAATTTCGACTTCAGTGCCGGCATTGCCTGGGGCTACATCGGTAATCGCGGCGACTTCGACAACCCGTTGGGTTACGTCAGCAATCGCTTCGATACGCGCCCGGCGCTGGAAGGCACCGGCGACGTCAACTCCGGCTCGTACTTTCGTGGCAAGCCTTCTCTGTTCGGTGGCGTGAGCTACCAGACACCTTGGGATCGTCTCAGTCTGAAGCTGGAGTTCGAAGGCAACGACTACAAGAACGAGCCGAAGGACAACGAGATCAAACAGGACTCGCCGATCAACCTTGGCGCGGTGTTCAAGGTGACCGATTCGATCGACCTGAGCGCCGCGTGGGAGCGGGGCAATACGGCGATGTTCGGCGTGACCTTCCACACCAATTTCGTCAGCCGCAAGGCGCCGGCGAAAACCTACGACCCGACCCCCGAACCGCTGCCGGCGAAGGCGCCGACGACGTCGATGGAGCAGGTCAACTGGGCCGATGTGTCGCGACGTCTGCAGCAGAATGCCGGGTACAAGGTCGAGCGCATCAGCCAGCGCGATTCCGAGCTGATCGTCTATGGCGAGCAGCAGCGGTATTTCCATTCGTCCAAAGCCGTTGGCCGCGCGAGCCGGATTCTCGACAACAGCGTCAACGACGGCATCGACTGGTTCACCGTGGTCAACAAGCGCTATGACTTGCCGCTGGAAGAAACCAGCCTGCCACGCCAGACCTTTCGCGAGGTGATCAACAACGAGGAGCCGTTGCAGTCGCTGCACCGCACCACCGAAATCAACCCGGCGATGCCGCACAACGAGAAAACCCTCTACAGCGAAGCGCCGCAGCATTTCAGCTATGGCGTCGGTCTGGGCTTCAAACAGAACGTCGGCGGCCCGGACGGTTTGCTCTATCAATTCAGTGCTGATGCGGACGCGGAATATCGCTTCAACCGCAACACCTGGTGGAGCGGTTTGCTCAGCGCCAACCTGGTCAACAACTTCGACAAGTTCGTCTATGACGCGCCGAGCGGATTGCCCCGCGTGCGTACGGATTTGCGCCAATACCTGACCACCTCCAACACCACCATGCCGTTGTTCCAGCTCAGCCATGCCGAGCAGTTGGATAAAGACCTGTACGGCATGGTGTACGGCGGCTATCTGGAATCGATGTTTGCCGGCGTCGGTGCCGAAGTGTTGTTCCGCCCGACAGGTGAGCGCTGGTCGGTGGGCGCGGATTTGAACTGGGTGCGCCAGCGTGATTTTGATCAGGGTTTTGCTTTGCGCGATTACTCGGTAGTGACCGGGCATATCACCGGCTATACGGATCTGCCATTCGACACGCTGGCCGCAGTCAGTGTCGGTCGTTATCTGGCCGGGGATTGGGGCACGACCGTGGACATATCGCGCGAGTTCTTCAATGGCGTGCGCGTCGGTGCCTGGGCGACCATCACCACGGCCAGCAGCGCCGAATACGGCGAAGGTAGTTTCGACAAGGGCCTGTACCTGTCGATCCCGTTCGACGAAATGATGAGTATGTCGACCATGCGCCGCGCCAACCTGGTCTGGGCGCCACTGACCCGAGATGGCGGCGCCCGACTGAGCCGCAGCTATCAACTGCACTCGATGACGGATAGCCGGGAAGGGGACATGTTCTATCGCAACTTCGAGAAGATTACCGAGTAAGCGCTGGCCTGCCGAGTCGACACAAAAGCCTTGTAGGAGTGAGCCTGCTCGCGATAGCGCCGGATCAGCCGACATCGTTGTTGACTGACATACCGCCATCGCGAGCAGGCTCACTCCTACATTGGATAGAGGCCACACCGCCAATTCTGGCCATGTCTCAAGCCCCCCTGTAGGAGTGAGCCTGCTCGCGATAGCGTCATGTCAGCCGACATCATCATTGACTGACACAGCGCCATCGCGAGCAGGCTCACTCCTACAGTTGATCATTATCGAACCACTGACCTGGCCATCACCCAAACCCCCTGTGGGAGCGAGCCTGCTCGCGAAGGCGTCGGCACATCCAACATCCCCATCGCCAGACACGCCGCTTTCGCGAGCAGGCTCGCTCCCACAGGGGGCGCACCTGTGTTCGATACCGGTGTGCCAAATCCCGCCCACAAAAAAGGGGACTTTCGTCCCCTTGCGATCTGAAGTGCTGAACCTCAGTAAATGTCCTTCGACAACAACGTAAACGGCGTCTTCACCAGGATCTTCAGATCCAGCCACAACGACCAGCTGTTGATGTACTGCAGGTCGATCTCGACACGCTTCTGCATCTTGTCGATGGTGTCGGTCTCACCCCGGCAGCCACTGATCTGTGCAAGCCCGGTGATCCCGGGTTTGATTCGGTGACGCGCCATGTAGGCGAGGATCTTGCCCGAGTAGTAGTTGTTGTGCGCCACCGCATGCGGCCGTGGCCCCACCAGCGCCATGTGCCCCTGCAACACGTTGAACAACTGCGGCAGCTCGTCCAGCGAAGTGCGGCGGATAAAACGACCTACTGCGGTGATGCGCGAGTCATTACGGCTGGCCTGTTTCACTTCGCGGTCATCGTGGACACGCATCGAGCGGAATTTCCAGACCTTGATCACCTTGCCGTTCCAGCCATGACGATCCTGCTTGAAAAACACCGGGCCGGGCGAGTTGAGTTTCACCGCCAGCGCGATGATCAACAGCAGCGGACTGAGGGCAATGATCGCCAGGAACGCCACGGTCTTCTCAACCAGACTTTTGCTCAGGGCAGCGGTCGGGCGGCTGGTCAGGGGGCTTTCGTTCAGGTAGATCGCCGGCAGGCCGTCCACGACTTTCACCGAGTGGTTGAGCAGCGTCAGGCTGTTGAGGTCCGGCACCCAAACGACATCGACGTTGGCCCCCAGCAAATCGACATACATCGCTTCGATTTTGGCTGCTTCGCTCAGCGGCAGGGTGATGTACAAGCGGCGGATGTCGTGCGCCTCAATCAGCTCAAGCAACTCATCCTGAGCGCCAACGACGCGTGGGGCGTCCGCAGCGAGGACAGGTTTGTCGCCGTTGCTGACCAGGCCGATCAGCGGCAGGTTTTCCAGTTGGCTGAGTTTCTTCGCCAGGCCCAGCGCCAGTTCGCCAGTGCCGACGATCAGCGTCCGGTGTTCGCTTTTACGCGAGCGCTGGTAGTACTTGGAAAACGCATGCAGCGGTGCGTAGAGGAAGGCCTGACCGAGGAAGCCGTACACCGCCCAGCTCAGAATCACCTGACGGGAAAACAGCTCATCGGCCTGGCAGACAAACGCGATGCACGCCAGCGCGGCCATGGTCATCGACCAACCCATGAACAGGCGGCCGAGGCCAGTCAGGTAGTTGTCGCGTTTGCGATAAACGCCACTGAAGGTGTAAGCCGGCACCGAGGCCAGGACGGCGAGGGTGGCGCACATTCGGTAGTAGAACGCGACTGTGCCGGTGTGCTGTTCAGCGAGAATGAACAGCAGCGTCACAACGAAAGCCTGTGCCAGCGCCCATTGGCCCCAAAAGGTCAGTCCCTTGAGGCCCGTGCTTCGATTAATACTGAGAGAAAGATCCATACGATATCCCCAAAAGACGTCCATTCAGGTTTCAACAGTTGAAAGCCGAGTTGTTATGCAGACTTATTGTTTTTGTTTTAGCGAGTGTCTTGAGGTAACAACATCGAGAGCCGAACTGTCGTCAGCCAATAGACTAAGTTATTGTCGGGAATGGTGTCTGACGAGTTCTAACAAGATGGCACTCTGCCAACTTTTTAATATTTAAATATAAGGCTGTTAGAAAAGGTCGTAGAGCAGGGGGTGAAAAGGCGGGGGGGTATTTGTTACTGTTGGCGGGGTGGAGGCAGGGAAGCTCTTATTGAGTCAGGGAGGAAAAATCAAACAGAGTGCTCTTCTTGTTGTTGTAGTCGCACTTTATATCTGTTTGTCTCGGTTTTAATGTCGCCTGTGATTACGCGACGACTTCCTGGATCAAGCAATATCCGCGATTTCTTACGGCTCGAAACAATCGCTCGCCATTACTCGCGCTCTTGAACTTGTCCTGCAAACGGCTCAGGCACATTTCCAGACCCCGGTATTGCTCGGGTTCCCGGCCAATACTGATGATCAAGTCATCACGACTGACAACGCGGTCTTCATGGCTCAGCATTTTCCTGACGAGAGCGGTTTCCAGGCCGGTCAGGCTGATCGCGATAGTGTCCTTGAGCAATACGCCCTGATCATCGTCAAGATGCCAGGTGTCGCTGCAATCCTCAGTACTCTCGCTGACATTCGAGATATTCGCTCGTTCTGCAGTGACTGTCGGAAAGCTCTGGAACGGATTGTCTGTCTGCGCGGCTCGCCATTCATTTTCCAGGGTGGCCAGTATGCGTTGGGTATCATGTTCGATACTGCGCGCAACGTTCTTTCGGCTAAGGCTTGGGTAACTGAACTCCATGACCATCGGGGCGGAAGAGGGCGAAGCAACACCTTCAACAAACATTTGCGCCTGCGACGTGCCAAACGAATTGAAACGCTCACTGGACAAGATGCTTTCCAGTTCACGTTGCGACGTTGTGCTGTGCGTCACAACAACAAAATATTTTCTGGGGAGGGTTGTACTCGTTTCCATGTCTCTCTCCTAAATACACACCAAAATTGGCTAAAAGATAAATCGGCAGGCGAGCAATGACTTCCTCGGAAGTAATCGTAGGCAGGGTTCGGGCCGAAGATGGCCGTCGATAAATTCCACTCGATCTGCTGCTATGTTATGGAGTTTTATTGTTATGGGTCGTGTTGCCGCGCTCATTCAAGTGCTTGAGTTTTATTAAATATGAAGCGGAACTGAAACGATATGGCTGCATCAGACGATCCTTCGTACGTATGCAAAAGGGAAGACTGCCCGAGACTCAGGCAGTCGATATCAGGCCCCGCATCAGGCGATAGCCGTAGCCGCGGATGCTCTGAATCGCGTTTGTACCATACATGTCCTTGATTTTTCCACGCAAGCGACTGATTGATTTTTCCAGTGCCCGAGGATCGTAGAAATTGGCGTTGAGGCCCATGATGCTGGCGATTTCATCATGACTCAGAATGTGATTGCCGGTTTGCGCAAAGGCTTCGAGGATCTTCATCTCGGCGAAAGAAATATCGAGTTTGCGCCGACTGTCCAGCAGGCAGATCCGCGTGGGATCGAGCGTCAGAGTAATATCCCGCTGCCAGTCTTCGCTGTTGAAGAACTCCGTGAGCAAGTCGTCGCTGTCATCGCTCAGTGTGTTGAGCTTGATACAGGCATCGGCGCCGGCGAGATAATACTTGATCTTGTTGACGGCGCCGCGGCCGGTGATGACCGTGCAAATAAGCGGCTTCAAGTTGTTATCGCGCAGACTCTGCACCAGCGCAAGATTGTCTTCCACGGTCTGCGGGCTATCGATGATAAGGAAAATGGCGCGATAGGTGCCAATGTAACCGTGATGTTTATATGAACTAGCGTAAGCACCCGTTTCCAGAGGGATATCGCTCTGCACGTGCCTCGCGATCAGTGTTCTAAAATGATCAGCCACACCCAGGGTACGACCCAGAGCAAGAACACCGGATTCATCGTTTGTCGGGCGCGGACTTCTAGTCGCCAAGTTCCCTGAGAGCATCATGCATTGACTCGAATTAGGTGCTGACATCAGGATGTTAAAGCACCGGTTCTCATCTGTGACTGACAATTGGTAACATTTGCGCGGATTTTAGACGTGGCTCTCGGCTTTTCTAACAATAAGTAGCCTTTTCAAGCTTTTAGTTGATTTCTTCGAGGTTGTGAACTAACGCTTAGATGATGGCGATATGCAATGGTGCCACTATTTTGAGCTTGTGGCGATGGCTTTGTCTATGTCCTTTTGCCATTGATTGGCCATGTCGGCGTTGTGTGAAGTTGGTCACACTTCATATCTGAAATGAAATATTCCTTGGGATAGAACTAAATTTTTTCCATTTAGTTCGTCGGCCGACGATTACTAACATGACTTGAGTGTGGCAGTCCGTTAGACCTATTCTTCGAAATCAAAAGATCGCAGCCCTCGGCAGCTCCTACAAGGAAATGCATTTCAAATGTAGGAGCTGCCGAAGGCTGCGATCTTTTGATCTTCATATGCGCCAATTGTGTAACTCAGATACTCAACCCCGAGTGTTATTGACTGGCCGCTCACCCTGAGTGCTCTGACGGAGGATTAATGGATTTCTGGACCCTTTTCCAGGTGTTGATATTGGGCGCGGTAGAAGGCTTGACCGAGTTCTTGCCGATCTCGAGTACCGGTCACCAGATTATTGTCGCCGACCTGCTCGAATTCGGCGGCGAACGCGCCATGGCGTTCAACATCATTATTCAGCTGGGTGCCATTCTTGCTGTGGTCTGGGAGTTTCGTTCGAAGATCTTCGATATCGTCAAAGGCCTGCCCACCGAACGCAACGCGCAACGTTTCACGCTTAATCTGCTGATCGCGTTTTTTCCTGCCGTCATCCTCGGCGTGTTATTCGCCGACGCGATTCATGAGTATCTGTTCAACCCGATCACCGTTGCGGTGGCCCTGGTTGTCGGCGGCATAGTCATGTTGTGGGCGGAACAGCGCAGCCATGTCGTCAGCGTTGAACATGTCGATGACATGCGCTGGTCTCACGCGCTTAAAGTCGGTTTCGTACAATGCCTGGCGATGATTCCCGGCACCTCGCGCTCCGGTTCGACCATCATCGGCGGTCTGCTCTTCGGCCTCTCACGCAAAGCCGCGACCGAGTTCTCATTCTTCCTCGCCATGCCCACCATGGTCGGCGCCGCAGTGTATTCCGGCTACAAATACCGCGACCTGTTTCAGCCCAACGACCTGCCAGTCTTCGCCCTCGGATTCGTCACCGCGTTCATCTTCGCCATGATCGCCGTGCGTGGCCTGCTGAAATTTATCGCCAGCCACAGCTACGCCGCGTTCGCGTGGTATCGGATCGGTTTTGGATTGTTGATTCTGGCGACTTGGGTGTTTGGCTGGGTGAACTGGACCGCCGCAGCGGCCGCTTGAGGTGTCAAGCCAGGCGGATCAAGCCGCCTGGCTGATATGAGGGGAGGGCATCAACGCCCTTCAAGCAACTCACCCGCCGGATCCAGCAACGCCAGCGGATCCTTGGCCTTGTGAATATCCACCGACAACAGCTGCCGAAACTTGCGCGCCCCGGGGAAACCGGTACCCAAACCCAACACATGCCGCGTGATGTGATGCATCGCCCCACCGGCCTGCAAATGCTCGGCTATATAAGGACGCAACTGCGCCAACGCCTCAGCCCGACTGATCACCGGCGCCGAACTGCCAAACAACTGCTGATCCACCTCCGCCAGCAAATACGGATTGTGATAAGCCTCACGCCCCAACATCACACCGTCGAAAGTCTGCAGATGCTCATGGCAGGCTTCCATGGTCTTGATCCCGCCGTTCAACACAATCTCCAGCTCAGGAAAATCAGCCTTCAACTGCGCCGCGACGTCATAACGCAACGGCGGAATGTCACGATTCTCCTTTGGCGACAGCCCTTCGAGAATCGCAATCCGCGCATGCACGGTAAAACTCGTACATCCGGCATCCCGCACCGTACCGACGAAATCGCACAGCTCGGCATAACTGTCGCGCCCGTTGATGCCGATCCGATGCTTCACCGTCACCGGAATCGACACCGCATCGCGCATCGCCTTGACACAATCCGCCACAAGCTGCGGATGCCCCATCAGGCAGGCGCCGATCATGTTGTTCTGCACACGATCGCTCGGGCAGCCAACGTTCAAGTTCACTTCGTCGTAGCCGTGCTCTTGCGCCATACGCGCGCAGGCCGCGAGATCAAGCGGAACGCTACCGCCGAGCTGCAACGCGAGCGGGTGCTCGGCTTCGTTGTGACGGAGGAAACGTTCGTGATCGCCGTTGAGCAACGCGCCAGTGGTGACCATTTCGGTGTAGAGCAGGGCGTGCTTGGACAGGAGGCGGAGGAAGTACCGGCAGTGGCGGTCCGTCCAGTCCATCATGGGGGCGACGGAGAAGCGGCGGGAGAGTGGGGCGTCTGTGGCGGTGATAGGGGACATTGGCGGTTCTGGATTGGGTGGGGCTGGAAAGTGGGGAGTTTATCAGGATTGAGGTTGGACAGAGCTCCGGAAAGTCAATCCGATGGTGGAGTTCATTCACATGCTAAGAGGGGGATCGGATGCAAATAAATCCGTCCCCGTTTTCCTCGCCAATCTCAGTCTGCGCACCGCAGAAATGATGTTGAAAACGTTGGCAACGTAGCTGTCAGATCGCAGGCGAAAAAAAACCGCCTTTGCGGGGCGGTTTTTTCTAGTCTCGGGTTGCGACCGAGACTGATGCATCACTAGCTACATTGACGTGTGGCCATGGTATGAATCTTTGCGCAAACATGCAACGGTATTTTTGCTAGCGCTGGGGAGCCTTGGAGAAATATTTTCTCGTGGTGATACTGACAGAAATAACGTATTACAAAAACAATCGATTGTCCTGCATGAGGAACCCAAAGAGTAGGCTTGGAGCTGAATATTCTGGGTTATCATGCCGGCGCTCACATGTTAGTGCCGCGGTGAGGTTTGGCTGGTGACTTAACGGTTTCACGCCCGCTGACACGGTTTTGCACCCGTGCCGGATTGATGTCTCGGAGGGACTTCAACCGGCCGCCTCACTGGCTACATTGACGTGTTGGCCGAAGGCACGCGTGATCCGGTAAGCGTGCTCGAGGTTTGGCCCCCAACCTGGAGGCCAAAACGTATGAAGCTTTTGCTGCGTGCGCTGAGCCTCGTATGGAAATTGTTGAAAGAGTTTCGCTTTGACGAGTTCCTGCGAGACCACTTTGACGACCTGAAGTAACGGTCGTTTTCAGAGGGAAAGAACCCGTTTCAGCTTCGGTTGAAGCGGGTTTTTTTTGGATGATGGAACTGTCAAAAATGGGTTTTCAGTAAGCCCTTTCATTAGGTCGCGTAGGACGTTTCGACGTTATCTGTAGTTTGTCGCCAACAGCATCGGCAGCAGCCTCAGTCAATACAGCTCCGGCATGCTGCACGACGATTAACGGTTACTGCGCCGGCACCGCAATCCACTCACTCAACGTCTGCTGATACTTGCCAGTAACCTTGCTCAAATGCAGCCACTGATCGACATACAGTTTCCAGCTAATATCATCGCGCGGCAGCAAGTACGCTTTTTCGCCATATTGCATGTATTGATGCGGATTCACCGCGCACAGGCCCGGTTTGAGTTTCTGCTGATACAGCGCTTCCGACGCGTCGGTGATCATCACGTCGGCTTTGTTGTCGAGCAGTTGCTGGAAGATCGTCAAATTGTCGTGCAGGGCCAGTTGCGCTTTGGGCAGGAAGGCGTGGACGAAGGCTTCGTTGGTGCCGCCGGCAGGTTCCACCAGGCGTACGTCGGGCTGGTTGATCTGTTCGATGGTCTGGTATCTGGCCTGGTCGGCGCAGCGCACCAGCGGGATCTTGCCGTCGGTGTCGAGGGTGTTGCTGAAATAGGCTTTTTTCTGCCGTTCCAGTGTGACCGAGATGCCGCCCATGCCGATGTCGCATTTGCCAGCCTGCATGTCGGGCATCAGGGTTTTCCAGGTGGTCTGCACCCATTGCACCTTGACGCCGAGGCTGTCGGCCAGTGAGCGGGCCATGCTGATGTCGATGCCTTCGAAGTCGCCATCGCTGCGCTTGAAGGTGTAGGGCTTGTAGTCGCCGGTGGTGCAGACGCGCAACTGGCCTTGTTGCTGGATGCTGTCGAGGTGGGTTGTCGGCTCGGCTGCCTGAGCGGTGAAAGGCAACGCGAGCAATGCACCGAGCAGGAATGTGGTTTTTGTCGTTGGCATCTGTCGGACTTTTCTCTGGAGTGGGCGGGAAGAACGTGTTCGAAGTTAACCACGTTCTCACCGTTGATCCAGTCCGACGTTACCCGTCAGTGTTGATCCGTTAGAGGCCCAGCCCTTGCTGCACTACTTGCAGCAGATTGTTTTCCGTCAGTGCAATCGCATCCAGCTCCTGGCCGGTCTCGATAGTCTGCAACCACCAGTGGCTTTCGCCGTGCTCGTCAACGGTGCGCAGCAACGACTGATCGCGCCCTGGCACTTTGATTTCGACACGCCCGCAACCATCCTCGGTAAACCGCGCAATCGGATCGAACATCAAACTGTGATGGTTCGCTTCGATCACCAACTGGTCGATGGCGTAGTCGTGGCTTTCGCCGTCCGGCGAAGTTTCGCAAACGTGCGTAGGATTGCGGCGAATCTTCAATCCCACTTCGGTGACTGGCTGCAGCCAGCCCTCGATGCGGTGGTACAAGTCGTACACCTGAGCAGGCCAGCAATCGATTTCCAGCGCCGCATCAGCCTGGGTATGCCGGGTCTGCTTGAGTCTGGCGGCGAGTTCGTCTGCTTTACTCATGTCGGTTCCCTTGTTGGATGTCTGCCTGTTCAGCGTAGACCTTTGCACGGCGCAGGGCCTTGCCTTGCGTCATGCGCTTGCAATACAAACGTGTCGAAATCAGCGCTGGCCAACGCTGGCCATCAACGAAAACCACGGACGCAGGCGTCCCAAGGAATGGGTCAATGAAAAAGCTGTTTACAATTCTGGCGCTGATTGCGCTGACGGCCGGTAGCATCGGCATGAGCTCGGCGCGTCAGCCGTCATCGAACAAAGCGCAGGCGGAGTCGGTGGCGGGGGTGTTCGACTACTACCTGCTGGCGCTGTCCTGGTCGCCGACCTTTTGTCTGACGCACAAGGACGACGCGCAATGCACCGGCAAGGGTTATGGGTTTGTCCTGCACGGCTTGTGGCCGCAATATGCCAAGGGTGGCTGGCCAGAATCCTGCCCGCCGCTGACGACGCTGTCGGCGGCAGAAACCAGCAAAGGCCTGACGATGTACCCCACGAAAAAACTACTCGATCACGAATGGTCCAAGCACGGCACCTGCAGCGGTCTTGGTGCGATGGGCTATCTGGACAAGTCAGATCAGGCTCTCGGCGCTGTGAAGATTCCGCAGGAGTTGCAGCCGTTCGGCTCGACGTCGTACTACTTCGAAGCGCAGGAGATTGTCGATCTGTTTCGCAAGGCCAATCCGGGTATTCCCGAGGATGGAATTGCGGTGGTTTGCAGCGGCCCGCAGCTGTCGGAAGTGCGGGTGTGCATGGGCAAGGATTTGCAATTCGGCGCGTGTGGCAAAGGGGTGAAGACTCAGTGCCGCGCGGGGGATATCCGGGTGCCGCCGGCACGGTGAGACATCCGTAATGAGCCAGGACAAACAGGCGCTCCCGTGAGCGCCTTTTTTTCGTCTGAAGATTTGTAGCGCTTGGCAAATTCACGCATGCTGCGCGCCTCAAAGGATCTGCACGACACATTGCAAGGAGCTGTTCATGAGCGGAAAACCCGCGGCCCGCGTCACCGACCCAACCGCCTGCCCATTGCCAGGACACGGCACCAACCCGATCGTCAGCGGCTCGCCGAACGTGAATTTCGACGGTCTGGCGGCTGCACGCATGACCGACAAGTCCGCTTGCGGCAGCGCGATCAGCGGCGCTGTATCCGGCACCGTGTTCATCAATGGCCTGAACGCGGCGACGCTGGACAGCACCGGTGGCCACGGTAATGTCGTCATCGGCGGTTCAGGCACGGTGATCATTGGCGACACCGTAGTCGTGGCGCCTTTCAGTGGTCTGCTGCCGATGCCGGTGCACTTCACCGACATGTTGAAACTGGTCAACGATGTGACCGGTGAACCGATGCCCGATCACCCCTACATAATCCAGCGCGCCGACGGGCGCATGGAGCACGGCGTGTCTGATGCCGCCGGATTTACCCATGAGGTCAGTTCGCACCTGCCTGAAACCATCAAGCTGTTTCTGGAGGAGTGAGGCATGACGGCTGAGACGGTAACGTGCGCCAAGGGCAACACTTACAGGCTGCATAAGGAACATGTGCTGACCGACAAGAAGGATGTCAGTGCCAAGCCTGTGCCGGTGGAAAGTACCAAGGCGATTGTGCTTTTTATTGGTGGGGCTGGGGATAAGGAGAGTTATTACTTTTCTGGGCCGTATGGAAACATCCAAGAGGCGCGCAAGGAATTTGATGAGCGAGCTTTAACGCTTGCGAGGGAAGGGAAATACAAGTCGGATTGTTGGGTTACAACCAAGTCAGAGGAAAGCAGGATATACAGCGGTACGTCCTGAGTCTGATCCCGTATAAAAGCTGTCCCGTTTACATCATTGGGCATAGCCTCGGTGGGTGGAATGGCGCGCACTTGACGAAGTTGATGTCGGATTGGAATTACAAAGTTCAAATGTTAATTACCCTTGACCCGGTGGGTGAGGGGGCTTTGGTCTGGGCTGGCTCAGACATCTACTTTGGCGCTCCCGATCCAGTCGCTCTCGACTGGATAAATGTCAAAGCAACGCCATCCAGAAGAGACTCATCAGACGGAGTCGCGGATTTTGGCGAGAAATGGACAATTTCATGCGGACCTTCATTGAACACCAATGTTGACACCAATCACGCGAATGCATTGGGATTG
Organism: Pseudomonas koreensis; assembly: GCF_024169245.1. Classification (NCBI taxonomy): domain Bacteria; kingdom Pseudomonadati; phylum Pseudomonadota; class Gammaproteobacteria; order Pseudomonadales; family Pseudomonadaceae; genus Pseudomonas; species Pseudomonas koreensis. The sequence continues at coordinate 5,220,508 of NZ_JALJWP010000001.1, read as the reverse complement.
TTCACTGCGCGTATCGCCGGGGGAAAAACGGCGAGTGATCTTCTCTTCGACTCGATCATGAAGGAGTTTCCAGCATGAACAGGACGTTGCTTTGCGCGTTTCTGGCTATTTGCTCAGGGTGCGCCAAAGACCATGTTATGCCTGCCGCTCACCTGAAATTCATGTCAGTTGAAAGAGAGCAGTCTGTTTTATACGTAATCAGATATCAGTCTGATGTTGATATTCTGGATCTTTTTGGACTAGGCGAGCGGGAAGGAATGATCTCAGGCATGCTCAAATGCGCTTTGGCTGACGATCAGGATTTCTCAGTGGGCAAAGGCATTCGGTTTTCCTCATACGGATTGATCAGATCCGAGAAAACAAAAAGCGAAAGTGCCAAATTCTCTTACTTCACCCGAGCGTTCATGAGTGAAACTTCCAGCGATCAGAGTTCGGAAAGACATTTGTCAGTAGCGGAGCTGAACAACCTCCTATCCAATAAAACCCAAATCCCCTGCAAAGTCGTCATCACCGCCTACGGCTACAAAACCTACTACTCAAACACCATGAACATCCCCACCGCCGACCTGCTCCGGGAAATCAACAAACCCGAATAAACAACCCTCGGGGGGACTCACGCAAATCCCCCCGCATCCACCCCCAACTCCCCACGCAAAAACTCCACCAACCCCCGCTGCAACCCGCTCAAAACCCCTTCACGACTAACCAGCGCCAGTTCCGTCGGCGCCAACTCTGGCAAGTCCATACACATCTCATGCTCCGGCAAAACCGCCGAGACCGGCAACACCGAAACCCCTAACCCGGACGCCACCGCCGCTTGAATCCCGGTCAGGCTGTGGCTACCAAACGCCACCCGCCACGGTCTCTGCGCCACGTCGAGCAGGCGAATCGCCCGTTGTCGATACAGGCAACCCTGGGGAAACAGCGCCAGCGGCAGCACGCCCTTGGAGGTATCGAACCCGGGGCTTTTGACCCATACCAGTCGCTCCGGCCAGGTCGCCCATGCCGGGCCGCTGTCGGGTTCGCGTTTGATCAGGGCGATGTCGATGTCGCCGGCATCGAGGCGTTGGCGCAGGTCGAGGCTCATGCCACTGATGGTTTCCAGGCGCGCTTGCGGGTGGCTGCGAGTGAAGCCGGCGAGGATCAGCGCCATGCGCCGCGCGTCGAAGTCTTCCGGCATGCCGATGCGCAGCACTTCCAGATCGACATCGCTGGCCAGTGCTTGGCTGGCTTCAGCGGACAGCGCCAGCAATCGACGCGCATAGTGGATCAGCAATTCGCCGTGCTCGGTCACAGCGACGTTCAATCCGCTGCGGTCGCGCAATAGCAGCGGGTGGCCGGCCAGATCTTCGAGTTTGCGCACCTGCTGGCTGACCGTCGATTGCGTGCGGTGCACACGCTCGGCAGCGCGGGTGAAGCTGCCTTCGTCGACCACACAGACGAAGGTTTTCAGCAGTTCCAGATCCAGCATGGTGGCGGCCATGATAGTGGTTTTACGAATGACTATCGCGTGTTTATTTAATTTCACACTATCACCCCGCGCTCATAAGCTGAAGTCCTCACTCTGGAGGAGTCGACCGATGACCTTGAACAATACGCCACGCCCGCAATGGCTGACCTTCGATTGCTACGGCACGCTGATTCAATGGGACGAAGGCCTGAAAGCCGTTGTCGAAAAAATCCTCGGCGAGAAGGGCGAGCACGCCATCGACGCCGATAAGCTGATCGAAGTCTACGATCGTCACGAGCACCGCCTCGAACAAACCCCACCGCACCGTTCCTTTCGCGAATTGAGCACCCTCGGTCTGCAACTGGCTCTGGAAGAATTGGGCTTGCCGAGCCTGCCGGAAGACAGTCAGCGTCTGGCGGCGGCGATTCCGAACATGCCGCCCTTTGCCGAAGTGCTCGACACCCTCGCGCAACTCAAGGCGATGGGTTTCAAGCTGTGCATTGTGTCCAACACCGACGACGACATCATCGCCGGCAACGTCGCGCAACTCGGTGGTCATATCGACCGGGTGATCACCGCGCAGCAGGCCGGTGCCTACAAACCGGCGCCGCGGCTGTTCGACTACGCTCATCAGCAATTGGGCGTAACAAGGGATGAAGTGGTGCACATCTGCGCCAGCCCCATGCTTGATCACACAGCGGCGCGGGACATGGGTTTTCGTTGCGTGTGGATCGATCGCGGCACGGGCCGGCAGTTGTTGCCGGACTATCGCCCCGACGCGATTCTGCCCAGCCTCGACCGCGTGCTGTCGCTGTTCGAATCCCTCGGCTGGACCTAAGGAGAATTGCCATGGCGCACACCTTGAGCGGCACAGCCAAAACCAGACCAATACTGGCACGGAATCTAGAAACCGAGGCGATCAGCACTGCTCGCAACGAACTCGCCGCGTGCTTTCAACTGGCGGCCTTGCATGGCCTGGAGGAGGGCATCTGCAATCACTTTTCGGCGATGCTGCCGGGGCATGATGATCTGTTTCTGGTCAATCCATACGGCTACGCTTTTTCGGAAGTGACAGCGCAAAATTTGCTGGTCTGTGACTTCGCCGGCAACGTGGTCGATGGCGAAGGTGAGCCCGAAGCCACGGCGTTCTACATCCACGCGCGCCTGCACCAACAATTGCCACGGGTGAAAGTCGCGTTCCACACGCACATGCCGCACGCCACGGCGTTGTGTCTGTTGCAAGGCCCACCGCTGCTGTGGCTGGGGCAGACCGCGCTGAAGTTCTACGGGCGCACGGCGGTGGACGAGGATTACAACGGTCTCGCGCTGGACGCATCCGAAGGCGACCGCATCGCCAGTGTCATGGGCGACGCCGATATTCTTTTTCTGAAAAACCACGGTGTCATCGTCGCCGCGCCGAGCATCGCCGAAGCCTGGGACGATCTGTATTACCTGGAACGCGCCGCGCAGGTACAACTGCTGGCCATGGCCACCCAGCGCGAATTGAAACCGGTGCCCCACGCTATTGCGCAGCGCGCCTATGAACAAATGCGTGAAGGCGATGCGCAAAGTGCTCGCGCACATCTGAGCAGCGCGATGCGGCGGCGGGCCCTGCACAACTGATTAACCGGAAAGAAGCAATCGTAAATAAATCGACGAAAAGCGATCATCCAAACTCGCGAGGCGCCGATAACTGGGCGGGAGGCGGGCGTTTGCTCCGTGCATCCCGGTGGGCTACGCTCACGAACACAAGGGTTTCGGGCTCGCGCCCCTGTCGTACCTGCCCAGGACATGCTTTTGCCAATCCCCATTCACGATCCGCATCAGGCCCCCGGCACGCTCAAGCGCCTGCCGCTGCGCAAAGCGGCGGTGCTGTTCATCGTTGCGGTGAGCCTGTGCCTGTGCGGTCTGCTGTATCTGCAACTGGAGCAGTCGCGGCGTCAGGATCTGGCGGTGGCGAAGATGGCTTCGAGCAACCTGACCCGGGCCATGGCCCAGCAGGCCGAAGACACCGTGCGGGCAGCGGATCTGGTGATGACCAGCCTGGTCGACTGGATTCAGGACGATGGCTATGGGGCGACGCAGCGTCCACGGTTACAAAGAATCTTTGCCCGCCGCGCGCAGCAGCTGGATCAGTTGCACGGCATCTTTCTCTTTGATCGCGAAGGGCAATGGGTCATCACTTCGTTCCCCAATCTGCCCCGTGGCAACGGCGTGGCCGATCGCGAATATTTCAAGTTCCATCAGCAGAATGCCTCGACCGTGGCGCACATCGGTCCGGCGATTCGCAGCCGTGAAAATGGCGAGTGGATCATCCCGATCTCCAGACGCGTCAACGACCAGCTCGGCAACTTTCAGGGTGTGCTGATGGCCGGCATCCGCATGTCGTACTTCGATCAGTTTTTCAAAAGCTTCAGCCTCGATGACAGTGGCATCATGTTCATGGCGTTGACCGACGGCACCTTGCTGGCGCGACGGCCTTTCGATGAGTCGCTGATCAACACCTCGGTGGCCCACGGCGAGATCTATCAAACCCTGTTGCCCCATGCTAACGCGGGCACGGCGATGCTCAATTCGGTGGTCGATGGCGTCACCCGATTGTATGGCTATCAACAGCTCGCCTCGTATCCGCTCGTAGTCTCCGCCGCGACTTCGCAAGACACCATTCTGCAGGGCTGGCACGACCGCGCTTTCCAGTCCAGCGTGATTGTCGCGCTGGTGATCCTCGGGATTGGCCTGTTCGGCTGGGTGTTCATTCATCAGGTGCGCGATGGTGAGCGCATCGAGAAAAACCTGCGCAAGGCGCAACTGGCGCTGGAGCAGATCGCCACCCACGACAGCCTCACCGGACTGGCCAATCGACGCTTGTTCGAGCGTTCGCTGGAGATTGAATTCGCTCGTGGCGCGCGCCAGGTGAGTCCGGTCAGCCTGATCATGCTCGATATCGATTTTTTCAAGCGCTACAACGATGCTTACGGCCATGTCGCCGGCGATCAATGTCTGGCCCAAGTGGCGCAGGTGGTGAAGACCTGTTGCCAGCGCAAGTCGGATCTGGCGGTGCGATACGGCGGCGAGGAGTTCGCCGTGCTGTTGCCGGACACCGATATCAATGGGGCGTTGGCGATTGCCGGGCAGATACGCCGCAGCGTGATCGACAAGCACATCATTCATAGTGGTTCACCGACCGGTTATCTCACTGTGAGCCTGGGCTGTTATTCATTTATTCCACACGGCAACGACAGTCCGCAGGTGTTTATACAGCGCGCGGACGCTGCGTTGTATCAGGCGAAAAATGCCGGAAGAAATCGGGCGGCGGTGTTTGCGCCGGAAGAAGGTTTTGCCGAACTGATGCGTTCGGATCGCTGATCTCAATCACGCTTTTGAAACAATGTGGGAGCGAGCTTGCTCGCGAAGGCGGCGCACCAGTCACCCAATCAGTCGACTGACACAATGCCTTCGCGAGCAAGCTCGCTCCCACAATTAATCACCGTTGCTATCTGGGATGACTCTTGTTCGTTCAGCCGCCCGTGCCACCGCCCGTGCCACCGCCCGCGCCACCTGTGCCGCCGCCGGCCGAACCGGTGCCGCCACCCGCGCCGGAACCCGAACCGCTGGCGCCGCCGTTGGTGCCCGTGCCGGTGCCCATGCTCGAACCAGTGCCCGTGCCGGTGCCGTTATTGGTTCCGGAGCCGGTGCTGCCCGATGGCGAGCCCGGAGTATTGTCAGGCGGCATGGTCGAGCTGCTGGCGCCGCCGGACTCGGTGCCCGTCGCGTCGGTGCTGTCATTGGCGGCGAAGCTGGCGGCGGATGCCGTGGCGAGCAGGCCGGCCAACAGCAACGAAGTGATTTTGCGCGTCATCATGGTACGTCTCCTGAAAAAGGGGATTACCTGATATTGGTCTTGCGCGCCCGAGCCTTGGTGCCGGTCGAGTGACGAGCGGTCAGTTGCCGCGCCCAGTGGCCTACCGTTCTTCTGCAATATTGGCTATTTGCCGAACCACCCCCGGGGACTAACGTAGCCACACATTCAATCGCTACCCCGGAGCCCACCATGCAACCTCGTGCCGATTTCTACACTGCTTCTCCTGATGCCCTGAAAGCGATGATGGCGCTGGAAAATGCCGTCTCGAAACTGCCGCTGGAAAAGAGCCTGATCGAACTGGTCAAGCTGCGTGCCTCGCAGATCAACGGCTGCGCCTTCTGCATCGACATGCACACCGCCGACGCGATCAAGGATGGCGAAACCCCGCGTCGCCTGTTCGCCGTGACGGCATGGCGGGAAGCGCCGTTCTTCAGCGAGCGCGAACGCGCCGCGCTGCTCTGGACCGAGTCGCTGACGCAACTGAGCCTGACCCACGCACCCGACGAAGACTATGACGTGGTTGCTGCCCAGTTTTCGCCAAAGGAACTGGTTGACCTGACCGTGGCGATCAACACCATCAACGGCTGGAATCGCCTGGCGGTGGGCTTCCGCAAACTGCCGCAGGCTTAAGCTGCCCACAATCCGTTGTAGGAGCTGCCGAAGGCTGCGATCTTTTGACTTTGCTTTCAAAAGGCAAGATCAAAAGATCGCAGCCTTCGGCAGCTCCTACGGGCGGAACATCAATGCCCGTCTGCACTCGGCGCCGCCGGCGGTTGCACCTTGCGCATCAAGGGCACCATCGCCGTGGCAATGATGAAGCAGACCATGATCATCAGAAACGTATCGCCATAGGTCTGCGTCTGCGCCTCGCGATACGTCACCAGCCACAACTGGCGCAGGCTGGCAACCCGGTAGAGAAAACCGCCATACCAATGTCCAGCGCGCTGTATCCACTCACGCGTCCGAGGAACAGCGGCGTCAGGTAAATCGTCGCGAACCGTTTCGCTGATCCTTCAGAACTGAGCGTTCAGGCCGTTAAAGTTGCTCAAGCGCAAATATTTCAAAGGAGTTACACATGAACTCAGGGACTGACCCGCAGCGGGAACTGATAGCTATTGCTAAACAACTCATCAACTGGATCATCGGAAAACCGAGTAGCAAGTTTGTGATGTTGGGAATGCTGCTGTGGACGCCTGGAGCACTCGACTTGCTGGCGATGCTGGCCCAGACGGCTCAGGCATTCCGTGGCTTGGCACCCGTGCCATCGGTGCCGGATGACTTTGGTTATTCTCGCGCCTTGGGCATTGTTCTGATCGCGGTTGGCGTTGGTATGACGCTGTTTGAATGGTGGCAACCCCATTCGACCAAGGCTGGTCGTATGAGGGTCGCGAAAGCCAGAGGGCAGGTTCAGTTGCAACGCAACTTGCGCTTGAATTTCGAGAAACTCAACGACGCAGACCTGCAACTCGAGTTTCAAAATGCATGGGGGCCGGTAAACGCTGATCCTCGACAGATTCGCAACGTGTTGGGTACCAAGAAGGCCAATCCGGGGCTGGCTATGGATCGCTTCATCAGAGGTATGGCGTTGGTCAATACCGACGGCGACTGGTTTGTGTTGCGCTCCCGGGCTATCCCGACAGCGTTCTGGAGTTACTTTTTCCTGACCATTGTCTCCGTGTGCGTGGGAGCGCTTTGCCTCATTGTCTTCTGCGCGTCGCTGGTTCTTCCTGGTTGGATGAGTATTCCCGTCGAAACGAAAGGTACTCTGGCGGTACTGGCACTGCTCATTGGTTATTCAGCCTTCGCGTTCAAGGACTTGATGCTCGAGTTCGGCAGCGCAATCAATCTGGCGCGTATGCCATAGAACGCGTTTCGCTGCTGCCGATAAGTCTGGCTGCGGCTCTCGCTCTTGGCCAAGTGGAAGAAGAGGTCAAGGGGGGCGATGAATAAATTGCGCTCGATTAATAAGAAGCATTACTATCCACGCCCCTTTCTCACACGCCGCCCATCCCACATGCGCTCCCGCAGATCCGGCTTTTTCGAGCATTACGAAGAGTTGATCGGCACCTGGACTCGGCGCCTGCGCAATCGCGCGCAGGCCGAGGATCTGGCGCACGACACCTTTGTGCGGGTGCTCGAGGCGGATTCGGCGGCGGTGCAGCAGCCGCGCGCGTATCTGCACCAGACCGCGCGCAATATCGCGGTCGATGGTTACCGGCGCGAGGACCGGCGCGGCGCGATGGAGACGGAGACGGTCGATGACAGTGCGTCGTCAGCGGGCGATCCGGAGCACTACATGCACGCGATCCAGTTGGCCGATTCCATCGAACGCGCGCTCACTGAACTGCCGCTCAACTGCCGCAGGATCTTTGTCTGGCAGAAGATCGAAGGCCTTACTCAGGCGGAGATTGCCGAGCGCCTCGGGCTGTCCAAGAACATGGTCGAAAAGTATATGATCCGCACCCTGCGGCATCTGCGAGAGCGGCTGGATGGCTTGCAATCATGATGCCGTGTGACGTCGAAAAGATCGCAGCCTTCGGCGGCTCCTACAGGGGGCCGTGCCGAATCTCAACCTCAGCCGGACAGGACATTCCATGATGGAGACTCGTGATTGCGCCTGTGGGCAAATGGCGGTGCGTGATGAGGCGGCAGCCTGGTTCGTGCGTTTGCAGGAGCCGAATGTCGACGTCGAAGAACAGCTGCGCTTCGACGCCTGGCTGGATGAACACCCGCAACATCGCGAAGAATTTCAGTTGCTGCAAGGCTTGTGGACGGCGACTGATCTGCTGCCGATGTCGCGTCTCCAGGCGCTTGCCGAAACTCCGCCACCCCGCCGTGAACGCCGTCCGCTGCTGCGTTATGCCGTGGCCGCGAGTGTCCTGGCCGTTGCGCTGGGACTTGGCCTGTCCAGTGGACTCAATCATCCCGGCGGTTACCGCGCCGAGTTCGCTACGGCGTTGGGCGAGCGCAAGCATGTGGCGTTGCCGGATGGTTCGGTGATCGATCTGAACAGTCGCAGCCGCTTGCAGGTGCGTTATGAGCAGAATCGACGGGTTATCGAACTAATCGCAGGCGAAGCGATGTTCAGCGTTGAACATGACCCCTCGCGGCCGTTTGTTGTCGAAGCGGGGAGCGGCAAGGTCACGGTCACCGGCACGCGTTTCGATGTACGCCGCGATGCCACGCAAACCCGTGTGGCGGTGGAGCAGGGTACGGTGAAGGTGCAGGCAAGTGACGCCCCGGACAACCAATTCATCAACCTGAGCGCCGGCCTCGGCACTTCGGTCGATGCGCACGGCAGAGTCCTGCCGGCTTACGCGGTCAACCCGGCGGAGCTGACTGCCTGGCGCCACGGCAAACTGGTGTTCAACAACGCCAGCCTCAGCGAAGTGGCGGCGCAAGTGTCACGCTATCGCGACAAGCCGCTGATCGTGTCCCAGCCGAACGTGGCCAGCCTGCGCCTGACCAGTGTGTTCAGATCCGACGACACCGACGCCTTGCTCAAAGCCTTGCCGAGCATCCTGCCGGTGACCGTGCGCACCCTCGCCGATGGCAGTCAGGAAATAATTTCCAGATAGCATTCAGGTTTTTTCCTCGTTCATCGTCTTCCTGTTCAACTGCAACTGGTTTGCATTAACAGCCGCACACTCTTGCGATCCACAGGACTCCGTACGACGTGAACATCACCATAACCCACAATAAAAAATCCCCTTGGTTGCCACTGGCGCTGGCGCTCGCGGTCAGCGCAGCGATGCCGTTGGCGTTTGCCGCCGAAGCCATTCACATCCGCGCGCAGCCGCTGGGTCAGGCCTTGAGTGAGCTGGGCCAGCAAACCTCGCTGCAGGTGTTCTTCAGCCCTGAGCTGGTGGCCGGCAAACAGGCGCCAGCGGTCGACGGCGACATCTCGCCGGAGCAGGCGCTGCGCCAGTTGTTGCAAGGCAGCGGTCTGGATTATCAGATCAATGAGGGCTCGGTGACGCTCGCACCAGCCGCGACTTCAACTACCAGCAACGGCCCGCTGGAGCTCGGCGTGACCGACATCAAAGTAGTCGGCGACTGGCTCGGTGACGCCGACGCGGCGGTGGTGCAGAACCACCCCGGCGCGCGGACGGTGATTCGCCGCGAAGCGATGCTCGAGCAAGGTGCGATGAACGTCAGCGACGTGCTCAAACGCGTGCCCGGCGTGCAGGTGCAGGACTCCAACGGCACCGGCGGCAGTGATATCTCCCTTAACGTTGGCGTACGCGGTCTGACTTCGCGCCTGTCGCCACGCTCGACCGTGCTGATCGATGGCGTGCCTGCGGCGTTTGCCCCGTACGGCCAGCCGCAACTGTCGATGGCGCCGATTTCCTCGGGCAACCTCGACAGCATCGATGTGGTACGCGGCGCCGGTTCTGTGCGTTACGGGCCGCAGAACGTCGGCGGCGTGATCAATTTCGTGACCCGCGCGATCCCGGAAAAAACCACCGGCGAAATCGGCACCACCCTGGAAACGACTCAGTACGGCGGCTGGAAACACATCGACACCGCGTTCCTCGGCGGCACCGCCGACAACGGCATGGGTGTGGCGCTGCTGTACTCCGGCGTCAACGGTCACGGCTATCGCGAGCGCAACAACGGTAATGACATCGACGACGTGCTGCTCAAGACGCACTGGGCGCCGACCGATCAGGACGATTTCAGCCTCAACTTTCACTACTACGACGCCAGCGCCGACATGCCCGGCGGCCTGACCCAGCGTCAGTACGACGACAAGCCTTACGAATCGGTGCGTGACTACGATCAGTTCAGTGGCCGGCGCAAAGACGTGTCGTTCAAGTGGATCCGCCAGATCGATGAGCGCACCCAGGCAGAAATTCTCACCTATTACACCGACAGCTTTCGCGGCAGTACCATCGCCGCGCGCGATCAGCGCACCCTCAGCTCGTACCCGCGTTCCTATTACACCCTCGGCATCGAGCCGCGTGTGTCGCGGGTGTTCGATGTCGGCCCGACCACCCAGGAAGTCAGCGTTGGTTATCGCTATCTGAAAGAAGCAATGCACGAAGAATCCAGCCGTCTGGCGCTGGTCAACAACCAGCCGGTGGTCACACCGACCTCGGATGGCCATGTATTCCAGGATCGCACCGGCGGCACCGAGGCCAACTCGGTGTATGTCGACAACAAGATCGACGTCGGCAACTGGACCGTCACCCCGGGGATTCGCTTCGAACACATCAGCACTGACTGGCATGACCGCGCCGTGCTCGACACTGCCGGCCGGCCAGTGCCGGAGAAAAACCGTAGCATCGAAAGCAACGAACCGCTACCGGCGCTGAGTGTGATGTATCACTTGTCCGATGCCTGGAAGCTGTTTGCCAACTACGAAACCTCGTTCGGCAGCCTGCAATATTTCCAGCTCGGTCAGGGCGGCTCGGGTGACAGCACCGCCAACGGCCTGGAGCCGGAAAAAGCCAAAACCTACGAGATCGGTACGCGCTACAACGATGATGTGTGGGGTGGCGAGGTGACGCTGTTCTACATCGACTTCGACGACGAGCTGCAATACATCAGCAACGATATCGGCTGGACCAACCTCGGCGCGACCAAGCATCAGGGCATTGAGGCGTCGGTGCACTACGACATGGCCGCACTCGACCCGCGCCTCGATGGCCTGACCGCCAATGCCGGCTTCACCTACACCCGCGCCACCTATGAAGGCGAGATTCCCGGCTTCAAGGGCCGCGATCTGCCGTTCTATTCGCGGCAGGTTGCGACGGTCGGTTTGCGTTACGACATCAATCGCTGGACTTACAACATTGATGGCTTTGCCCAGTCGAAACAGCGTTCGCCGGGCACCGGTGTGAATGCGGATGGCAGCTTCAATGGCAACTACATCACCGAAGGTACGGCGGACGGGCAGTACGGCGACATTCCGGGTTACGTGACCTGGAACGTGCGCGGCGGCTACGACTTCGGCCCGCAGGTGTCGAATCTCAAGCTCGGCGCCGGGGTGAAAAACGTCTTCGACAAGCAGTACTTCACCCGCTCCAGCGACAACAACTCGGGGATGTATGTCGGCGCGCCGCGCACGTTCTTCGTGCAGGCCAGCGTCGGCTTCTAAGGCTTGATCGTTCCCACGCTCTGCGTGGGAATGCAGCCCGGGACGCTCCGCGTCCCTTGCAAAAGCCGAACGCGGAGCGTCCGTTGAGGCATTCCCACGCAGAGCGTGGGGAACGATCTGGCTACGTCCTGCGAGCCTGCTCGCGAAGCTTTCAGACCTTCAGGACTTTGCCGCCGATCGCCACAGCCACCAGCAACACCGCCATCAGTCCAAAGGCAAAACTCAGGCTGCTGGCATGGGCGACAAAACCGATCACTGCCGGCCCGGCGAGAATCCCTGCGTAACCCAGTGTGGTAATCGCCGGCACCGCGATGCTTTCGGGCATCACCGTCTGCTTGCCCACCGCCGTGTACAGCACCGGCACGATGTTCGAGCACCCGGCGCCGACCAGCGCATACCCAACCAGCGCCGCTTGCCAGCTCGGCGCGAAGGTGGCGAGAAACAACCCCGCCGCCGCCAACAGACCGCCAAACAGAATGATCCGCGTCGCGCCGAGCTTGCGCACGATGCGGTCACCGAGCAGACGACCCACGGTCATGGTCAGGGCGAACGCTGCGTAACCCATACCCGCATACGCCGTGTCGATTCCGCGTTCCTGGGCGAGGAACACCGCGCTCCAGTCCAGCGCCGCGCCTTCGGTGAGGAACACGATGAAGCACATGCCGCCGATAAACAGCACGATGCCGTGGGGAATGGCGAAGGCCGGACCGGAGCTTTCGCTGCCATAGGGCAACATGTGCGGCACGCACTTGAGCAAGGCGCCGATCAGCAAAACCACTACCACCAGCATGGCCGCCAGCGGCGTCAGGCCGAGGCCGAGCAGGGCGCTGACGCCCGCCGCACCGACAATGCCGCCGAGGCTGAACAAGCCGTGGAAACCCGACATCATGTGCTTGCCGCTGGCGCGCTCGACGATCACCGCTTGCAGGTTCACCGTCGAATCCACCGTGCCGAGGCCGGCGCCGAACATGAACAGCGTGGCGATCAACGCCGGGATCGACGACACCGTCGCCAGCAACGGCAGCGCCGCGCAGATCAGCAGCGTGCCGCCGGTGGCCACGCGTCGGCAACCAAAACGCGTGGCGAGAATTCCCGCCAGCGGCATGGCCAGAATCGAGCCGACGCCCAGACACAGCAGCAATAACCCCAGCGTGCCCTCATCCAGCCCGGCCCGCGCCTTGGCATACGGTACCAGCGGCGCCCACGCGGCGATGCCGAGGCCGGCGATGAAAAAAGCGACGCGCGTGGACATCTGTTCCAGGCGTCCGGGGACGAACGTGTCTTGGGGGTTGAGGCTGGTCATATCGATCCTTGGCAAAAAACAATCACATCCCCCGAAGGACACTCATACCGCATTGAGGTTCGATCACGGTCTGTTCGAGGGCGGGCAGCCGACATCGTAACCTGTAGGAGTGAGCCTGCTCGCGATGGCGGTGTGTCAGTTAAAAAAATGTCGACTGACACACCGCTATCGCGAGCAGGCTCACTCCTACAGGGGATTGCGGTTTACAGTTGGGTTTAAGCCAGCATGGAATACGGGAATAGGGCATGACAAGGTTCTACGACGCACGCGGCAATATCTACGCTGTGGTTTCGCCCCAAGCCTTGCGCGAGGCCGGAATTGCTTTGCCGGTCAGCGCCGCCGAGTGCGCGGAGTCTCGGCAGCAATGGAGCGAAGCCGCCATCGCTCTGTGCTGCCATTGGCCCGAAGGCCAGCGCCCGGCCAACAGCAAACCGCACCGCAGCGATGGTCTGCTGATCGGCCCGTTTCAGACGTCGGCACCGTTCGATGTGCTCATCGTGAATACCGACGGCAGCCTCGCCGAACGCAGCGGTAACGGTCTGACGATTTTCTCTCAGGCATTGTCCGAGCAAGGCTTGATGCGGGAAGAGGGCGCGGTATTGCGCGTTCATCATGACAAGGATGAAGCGCTGGAAACCTCGGTTAAACCGGCCGAAGTTGAAGGCGTGCGCGGCTTCTGGCTTGATCTCGGTCAGCCCGGATTCGGCCCGCAAGCCGTGGGAGCGCAGTCAGTTGAGAGCGCTCACTTCAATCACCGTGACGTCAGTCATGTCCAGCCCCTCGCACAACTCGATCCCGACTGGAGCTACAGCCAGTTCGTGCGCATCGGCAATCCGCACTGCGTGACGCTACTCGGCGATGCAGGCGCTTTGCCGAGCAACGAGCAGATGCGTGAATCGCCCCTGAACGAAAGGCTGACCGCCATTGCCTATGCCATGCCCATCGGTGCTGGCAAACCCTGTCCGGCCGGCGTCAATCTGCAATGGGCCGTGCTGGCGTCGCCGCAGAAAATATTCGCCCGGGTATTCGAACGCGGCGAGGGGCCAACCGCATCGTCCGGCACCAGCGCCAGTGCGGTGGCATGTGCGGCGTGGCGGGTGGGTTGGGTTGAGGCGGGGGAGGTGCGGGTGATCATGCCCGGCGGCACTGCACCGGTTTTGCTGGAGGTTTCAGAAGGAGCATTGCTGCGGGTGAAATTGTTTGGCGCTGGGCGGTTGATGGATTGATTCGGCCACTAGCGATGCTTTTGTAGGAGTGAGCCTGCTCGCGATGGCGGTGTGTCAGCCACATTTCTATCGACTGAAAGAACGCTATCGCGAGCAGGCTCACTCCTACAGGGTTTGTGGCGAATGGAATATTTGCATTCGACTCAGCGCAATTCTCTGCTGAACTCCACCACCGGCATCTGCCGCTTCATCAACACCTTGCCGCCACGAATCGAATACAGCGGCAGGCCCTGGCTGCGGATCACCTCGTAATCGCTGTCCGCCGACAGAATCAGCAGGTTCGCCGGGCGGCCCTGTTCCAGGCCGTAACGCTCGCCCAGATGCATGGCTTTGGCACTGTTGTCGGTAACCAGGTCCAGCGCACTTTGCAGGTTGCGGTAGCCGAGCATGTGGCAGATGTGCAGACCCGCTTCGAGCACGCGCAGGATGTTGCCATTGCCCAGCGGGTACCACGGATCGACGATGGAATCCTGGCCGAAACACACGTTCATTCCGGCTTCGAGCAGTTCGTTGACGCGGGTGACGCCGCGGCGTTTCGGGAAGTTGTCGAAGCGTCCTTGCAGGTGAATGCTCTCGGTCGGGCAGGAGACGAAACTGATCCCGGAATGGCCGAGCAGGCGGAACAGTTTGGCGCAGTAGGCGTTGTCGTAAGAGCCCATCGCCGTGGTGTGGCTGGCGGTGACGCGGGCGCCCATGTCGCGGCTGCGCGCCTCTTCTGCGAGCACTTCCAGGAAGCGCGAATGCGGGTCGTCGGTCTCGTCGCAATGCACGTCGACCAGACATCCGGTGCGCTCGGCCAGGTCCATCAGAAACTTCACCGAACTGACGCCCTGATCACGGGTGTACTCGAAATGCGGAATGCCCCCGACCACATCGGCGCCCATGCGGATCGCTTCCTCCATCAGCTCGCGGCCGTTGCGGAACGACTCGATGCCTTCCTGCGGGAACGCGACGATTTGCAGATCGATCAGGTGACGGCTTTCCTCGCGCACTTCGAGCATGGCTTTGAGCGCGGTGAGTTGCGGGTCGGTGACGTCAACGTGGGTGCGCACGTGCTGAATGCCGTGGGCGGCCAGCGCCTGAATGGTCTTCTTGGCGCGGGTCTTGGTGTCTTCTTCGGTGATCGTGACTTTGCGCTCGCCCCAGCACTCGATGCCTTCGAACAGCGTGCCGCTCATGTTCCAGCGCGGCTCGCCGGCGGTAAGGGTGGCGTCGAGGTGAATGTGCGGCTCGACGAAGGGCGGCACCACCAGATTGCCGCCGGCATCGAGGTCATCCGGGCCGAGGCTCGGCGCTTCGGTCTGGCGGGCGATGCTGTGGATCAGGCCGTCTTCAAGGTGCAATTCGTGCAGGCCTTCCTGGTTGCGCAGGCGGGCGTTGATGATGTGCATCAGGCGAATCCTTTTTATAAGTCTTGTAGTGGTGCACTGAGGCGACGGGCGCCGAGCACACCGGTGACGATGACATACGTTAGCGCGGCAGCGGCGATCCCTACCAGCGGCGCGACCCAAGGCGAACTGAACGCAGCGACGGTGCCCACCCCGTAGGCCCCGAGCCCCGGCCAGTTGAACGCCGGCAACCGTGCGTCGGCCAGACGCGGATAGTGCCCGCGCCAACGGTAGAAGAAGTCAGCCATGATCACCCCGCCAATCGGCGGAATCACCGTGCCGAGCAGGATCAGATACGGCACCAGCATGTCGTACATGCCCAGCAGGGCGAGCAGAGTGCCGATCACCGCGCCACCGAGGGTCACGGTTTTGCGCCGCCCGGTACGCAGCAGGTTGCAGCCGGCCACGGCGAAGTTGTAGATGGTGTTGTCCTGCGTGCTCCAGATGTTCAGCAAGAGCATGGCCATCGCGGCCATGGCAAAGCCTTGCAACAGCAGCACTTCAACCACATCGGGTTGCTGATAGACGATCGCGCCGTATGCGCCGATCAGCACCATCAGGCCGTTGCCGATGAAAAAACCGATCAGGCTAGCCAGCACTGCGACCCGCGCCGAACGCGAGAAACGAGTCCAGTTGGTCGCCTGCGTCGCACCGCTGACGAAGGTGCCGAACACCAGGGTGATCGCTGTCGACCAGTCCAGCGAACCCGTCGGTATTACGCTGAGCAAACCTTCGAAGCCGCCGACTTTCACCGTCGCCACCCACATCGACAGCATCAGCAGCAACATCATCGCCGGCACCGCGATGTACGAAAGAATTTCCAGCCCGCGATAACCGATGTATGCGGTGGCGCAAAAGCCCAGACCGAACAGCACCATCAGGCCGAGCACCGTGGCCTCATTCAGACCGAAGTATTTGCCGATCACCACCGCCGCCGTCGCCGTGCCCCAGGCGTACCAGCCGATCTGGGTGAAACCGAGGATCAGGTCGCTGAGCTTGCTGCCGACTTCGCCAAAACAGAAACGGCCCATCAGTACCGAATTGAGGCCGCTCTTGAAGGCGATGTAACCCAGGCCCGCGGCGTACAGACCGAGCAACAGGTTGCCGACAATGATCACCGCCATCATCTCGGCAAAACCGAAAGCGACCCCCAGCTTGCCGCCGGCAAACAAGGTCGCGGTGAAAAACGTGAAACCCAGTAACACCATCGCCGTCGAGGCCAGGCCTTTGCGCGCGTGCATCGGCACTTCACTGAGCGGGTAATCGTTGCCGGAGGCGTTCTGCGTCATGGGGCAGTCCTTGCTGGAAGGGGAAGACGAGCAAGGGTTGCAGCGGTCGTGCCAAACGCGGTCGGGCCGGGTATGTATAGACGACACGGCGAAGTCAGGCGCGAAAACGGTGCAGCTGAACGCACCGAAGCCCAATGTAGGAGCTGCCGAAGGCTGCGATCTTTTGAAACCAAATCAAAAGATCGCAGCCTGCGGCAGCTCCTACAGGTGCAGGTGTGTGATTCAGAGAAAGCGCAGCAGGGCGGCGACGATGGCTTCGGGGGCATCTTCCTGGACAAGGTGGCCGGCATTGGCGATGGCGTGAAATTGCGCCCCGGGAATCATCTGCTGCAACGCGCGGCCACGTTCGATGGGGATCCATTGATCCTCTTCGCCCCAAAGAATCTGCACCGGGCAGCGGATCGTCGGGTACAGACTTTCGGCTTCGCGGGTATAGCGTTCATCCATCTGCGCGATCTGCCGGTAGAACGCCGCTTGCCCCGGATCGCCCAGCCACGGATTTACATACGCCGCCAGTTCGTCATCGGCAATTCGACGGTGAATTGCACCACGAATATAGGTCGGCACGATGGCGCGCTGGATGTAATCGGGCAAGCCACTGAAGGCCGCCTCGTCTTGACGCACATGCTGCACAAACGGCGAGCCCCACGGTGTCAATGCGACCGGGTCGATCAGGGTCAGGCTGCGATAATCCTTGCCGTTGAGCAGGTGCGCACGCAACACCGTAGCGCCGCCAAAATCATGGGCGACCATGTCCGGATTTTGCAGGTTCCAATGATCGAGCAGCTGCGCCAGGAGTTCATTCTGTACGCCAAGGGAGACGTCCGCGTCTGGCTGTGCGGACTGTCCGTAACCGAGCAGATCGAAGTAGTGCACACGGTGGGTGGCGAAAAAGTGCGGGGCGATGCGGTGCCAGACATAAGACGAAAATGGCGTGCCATGCACGAACACCAGCGGCGAACCGTCACCGCGCACGGCATAACGCACTTGATGCCCGTTGAAGTCAAAGACCTGATCCAGCAGCCAGTCCGTCATGGGTCTGTCCTCTTGGCGGGAGAACGAAAAGCATAGGCATAAAAAAACAGCCGTAAAGGCTGTATTTGAAAGAACGCGGTCCCTGTAGGAGCTGCCGAAGGCTGCGATCTTTTGATTTTGATTGTAAAAACAAAGATCAAAAGATCGCAGCCTTCGGCAGCTCCTACAGAGGTGTCTGTGTGGCTTATTCCCCGCGATAAATGCAGCCGCTGGTGCACGTCTCATGAATGCGGATCGCGCTGAGTTCCGGCAGCAATGGCTTCATCTCGTTCCAGATGAATTTGGCCAGCACTTCGCTGGTCGGGTTTTCCAGGCCGGGAATGTCGTTCAGGTAGTTGTGATCGAGACGTTCGTACAGCGGCTTGAAAATCGCTTTGATCTCGGAGAAATCGCGAATCCAGCCGGTGTGCGGATCGAGGTCGCCGCTCAGGTGCAGCGCGACCTTGAACGAATGACCGTGCAGGCGACCGCACTTGTGGCCGTCCGGGACGTGCGGCAGGCGGTGGGCGGATTCGAAAGTAAACTCTTTGAAGATTTCCACGGTATTTTCGGCTCTGTTCAGATGGCGTTCGCCGCAGCGATTCGGGCAGGCGGCGAGTTTATCAGCTTGTCTTTGGCCGTGCTGACTAAAGGGTCAGCAAGCGGTCGGCGAGGCGACCGCTGGCCGTCAGCTCGAGGAATTCGTCGCCCAGTCGGCGGCTCTCGTCCATCGCCGCGTGCCAGTATCTCTGCCGGCTCGGCGCATCGCCCATGAAGCGTTTGAAGTCGTTACGGTCGGGCAGTTTGCCGTAGGGCAGGCGTGCCAGATATTCCTTCGACGGCGCGACCAGCACCACGTCCTGCAAACGCTGCACCGAGGCGCGGCGCCATGGCAGGGTCTTGTCGAACCAGCCGGGGATCACCCGATCGGTGAAATGCGGATAGAGCACGATGCCGTCGCCGCTGTAGGGCAGGTCGAGGTGATAGTCGAGCAGGCCGCCGTCACGGAACGTACCGGCACCGGCGCCGGGCAAGTCGCGCACGCCTTCCATGACCATCGGAATCGACCCGGAAGCGAGCAGGGCCTGACGCAGGTTGCCGGCATTGAGGGCAACGAAACGCGAGGGGAAATCGGTCAACGTGTCGAGCGGTGGTGCCAAGCGTGGATCGTGGATGATCAGGCGCTCGAAATGCCGCGACAGCCGTGCACGGCCGCGCAGGTTGTCGGCGATCACCGAGCCCAACGCCAGACCGAGGCGCCCGCGATGGTCTTCAGCGAGGCGGCCCTGGCTTTTCACCACCATGATGTTCAAGCGGTAATCGGCGTTCTCTAGGATGCTCGCATCGCGGCCGTCGAGCAGATCATTAAGCATGCGCTGCGAGCTCTGACTGATCTCGGCCATGGTCACGCCTTTGTTGAAATTCTGCTCGGCGTATAGCTGACCGAGGCGGCGAATGCCTTCGGCGGCGTCCGGCAGGCAGGCGCTGGCGAAGCGCCAGGAACCCACCGATGCACCGATCAGCGAACGCTCGCGCGGCGCACTCGGCAACCACTCGCCGAACAGCGCCAGATCGAGCCCCTGAATGCCCAGCGCCTTCGGCCCACCGGCCGCGCCGGGCAGGGTGCCGACGTCAGCGGCGTGCAGCCCTTGCGCACGAATGCGCGCCATGGCCCGCGGGCCGGCCTTGAGGGTGAGGGCAGGGAACTTGATGTGGATGGCGGTCATACCGGTCTCGATCGTTAGCAAGCTGGGAATTATAAGCCGATGTTGCGACATCCTGTAGGAGCTGCCGCAGGCTGCGATCTTTTGATCTCGGGTTTAACCGTTTCTATGCGGAGGGGGAAAAAGATCAAGATCAAAAGATCGCAGCCCTCGGCAGCTCCTACATTGGAAACGTGGAAGCTGAGCAATGATGGCCATTCAGTTTCAGTTAAGTTGACCCCGCTAAGGTGCCCACCGTAAGCAACCTATAAGAATTCGGAGACACCATGAAAACCCTGACTGCCCTGACCACTGCCTCGATCATCGGCCTCTTTGCCAACACCGCGCAGGCGCGCGATCTCGGACCTGACGAAGCGCTTCGTTTGCGCGACGCTGGTACTATCGTCTCCTTCGAGAAGCTCAACGCCATCGCGCTCAGTAAGCACCCTGGTTCGAAGATCACTGAAACCGAGCTGGAGGAGGAGTACGGCAAGTACATCTACCAGATCGAGTTGCGTGATCCGCAGGGCCTCAACTGGGATCTGGAACTGGATGCGGTGACTGGGCAGGTTCTCAAGGATCATCAGGATACGTAATGAAGCTGAATATTCGCGTCACCCGCCTGACGGCGCTGGCGCTGGTGTTGTTCTGCAGCAGTGCCATGGCTCGCGACCTCGACCAGGACGAGGCGCTGGATCTGCGTCGTCAAGGTGTGATCCTGCCGCTCGAGCAAGTGCTGCAGCAGGCTATGGATCGCTACCCCGGCGCCAAACTGCTGGAAGTCGAGCTGGAAGAAAAACACGACGTGTACGTTTACGAAGTCGAGTTGCTGACAGTCGAAGGCGTGGCGCGCGAGCTGCACTTGAAGGCCGATACCGGCGAGTTAGTCAAAGACAAGGAAGATTGATCGATGCGTTTGCTTCTGGTGGAAGACCATGTACCGCTGGCCGACGAGTTGCTCGCCGGTCTGCAACGCCAAGGCTACGCAGTGGATTGGCTGGCCGATGGCCGTGACGCGGTGTATCAGGGCGGCAGCGAGCCCTATGACCTGATCATCCTCGACCTCGGCCTGCCCGGCGTACCGGGGCTTGATGTGCTGGCGCAGTGGCGCGCGGCCGGCCTGGCGATTCCGGTGCTGATCCTCACCGCACGCGATTCCTGGGCCGAGCGCATCGAAGGCCTGAAGGCCGGCGCCGACGATTACCTGACCAAACCGTTCCACCCGGAAGAGCTGTACCTGCGCATTCAGTCGCTGTTGCGCCGCTCCAAGGGCCAGTCCAATCAGCCGACCCTGCAAGCCGCCGGCCTGCATCTGGACGAAGGCCGCCAGTGCGTGGTTCGCGACGGCGCCGACATCCAGCTGACCGCCGCTGAATTCCGCCTGCTGCGCTATTTCATGCTGCACCCCGAACAGATCCTCTCGAAAAGCCACCTCGCCGAACACCTCTACGACGGTGAGACCGAGCGTGACTCCAACGTCCTCGAAGTCCACGTCAACCACCTGCGGCGCAAGCTCGGCAAAAGCGTGATCGAAACCCGTCGCGGTCAGGGATACCTGTTCGGCGGGCAAGCTTCATGAGATCAATCCAGCGCCGGTTGAGCCTGGGTTTGATCAGCGTGATGGTGATCGTCGGTCTGGTCCTGGCGCAAACCAGCCTGTGGTTGTTCGAAGTCGGTTTGCAGCGCTATCTCGAAGCCGGCCTGCGCAACGACAGTGAAAGCCTGCTGGTGGCACTGGTGCGCGGCCCGCAGGGTCTGCAACTGGATGAGCGGCATCTGTCGCCTGCCTATCAGCGGCCATTTTCCGGGCACTACTTTCGCATCGATTTCTCCGACAGCCACTGGCGCTCGCGCTCGCTGTGGGATCAGGAACTGCCGCTGCTGCCCCACCCGGGGCTCCACAGCAACCTGCAACTGGGCCCGGGCGGGCAACGCTTGCTGATTCTGCGCTCGGACTATCGGCGCCTGGGCCAGTCGATCTCGATCAGCGTCGCCCAGGACTACACGCCGGTCAGCGACAGTTTCCAGCGCATGCGTCAGATCGGCCTCGGCCTCGGGCTGGCGGCGTTGCTGCTGATCCTGTTCCTGCAACGCCTGACTGTGCGCCGCGCGCTGAAACCGCTGGAACGCGCGCGCGAGCAGATCGCTCAGTTGCAGCAGGGCCAGCGCTCGCAACTCGACGATCAGGTGCCGGTGGAACTGGAACCGCTGGTGGCGCAGATCAACCATTTGCTCGCCCACACCGAAGACAGCCTCAAGCGCTCGCGCAACGCTTTGGGCAACCTCGGCCACGCATTGAAAACACCGTTGGCGGTGCTGCTCAGTTTGGCCTCCAATGACAAGCTCGATGACCATCCGGAGCTGCGCAAGATTCTCAAGGAACAACTGGAACAGGTGCAGCAGCGCCTTAATCGCGAGCTCAACCGCGCGCGGTTATCCGGTGATGCACTGCCGGGAGCGTTGTTCGATTGCGATGCCGAGCTGCCGGGGTTGCTGGCGACCTTGAACATGATTCATGGCGAGCATCTGGCTTTGAGCTACGTCGCACCGCCCGGGCTGCAACTGCCGTGGGACCGTGAGGACTTGCTGGAACTGCTCGGCAACCTGCTCGACAACGCTTGCAAGTGGGCCGATGCCGAGGTGCGCCTCAGCGTCATCGAGCGCACTGACGGCTTTGCCCTGAGCGTGGAAGATGACGGGCCGGGAATCCCCGAGGAACAACGTGCTCAGGTGTTCAGCCGTGGTACGCGGCTGGATGAGCAGACCCATGGCCATGGGCTGGGCCTCGGGATCGTGCGCGATATCGTCGATACCTGGGGCGGCTTGATGGTGCTGGGCGAGAGCGAATGGGGCGGGTTGAAAGTGGTGATTGAACTGCCTCGGCGGTGAACCCTTGAAAAGCCCCTCACCCTAACCCTCTCCCAGAGGGAGAGGGGACTGACCGTGGTGATGGGACGAGATACGTCGACCTGAAATACCGAGTCGAACTCAGGATTCGGATGGCACGAAGATCGGCTCCCTTTCCCCCTCGCCCCCCTTGGGGGGAGAGGGTTGGGTTGAGGGGGGATTGCAACTGACACCCCGCACTCGCGCATCAAACGCGAAACTGATCCATCAACCGCTGCTGCTGATTCGCCAGGCTGTTGAGCGACTGGCTGACCCGCGCCGATTCATTCGCCTGTCCAGACAGCGATTCGGTCACATCGCGAATCGTCGCCACATTGTTGTTGATCTCCTCGGCCACCGCGCTCTGCTCTTCGGCGGCGCTGGCGATCTGCAGGTTCATGTCGCTGATCACCGTCACCGCATCGCCGATCTGCCGCAGAGCGGTCACGGCCTGGCCCACCTGCTCGACACTGCCCTGGGCCTGACGATGGCTGTTGCCCATCGAGCCGACCACTTCCTGCGTGCCGTTCTGCAATTGCTCGATGACCTGACGGGTTTCTTCCACCGACTCCTGAGTGCGGCGGGCGAGGTTGCGCACCTCATCCGCAACCACGGCGAAACCGCGTCCGGCTTCACCGGCGCGGGCGGCTTCGATGGCGGCGTTGAGTGCGAGAAGGTTGGTCTGCTCGGCGATGGCGCGAATGGTTTCCAGCACCGTGCCGATCTTCTCGCTATTGGCGGCCAGGCCCTCGACCTGCACCATCGCTGCGCTCATGTCGGCGGCGAGGGTGTCGATGCTCGCGGTGGTGCGATCGATCACCGTCAGGCCTTGGCGGGTGGCGCGGTCGGCGTCCTTGGCGGCTTCGGCCGCTTGTGCGGCGCTGCGTGCGACGTCCTGGGCGGTGGCGCTCATCTCGTGGGAAGCGGTGGCGACCTGATCGACCTGGCGGTATTGCTGCTCCATGCCGGCGCTGGTCTGGGTCGCGATGGCCGAGGACTGGTCGGCGGTATTGCGCGCGTCCTGCACCGAGCGTTTCACCTCGGCGATGATCGGTTGCAGCTTGTCGAGGAAACGGTTGAACCAGCCGGCCAGTTGCCCGAGTTCGTCCTGCTTGTCATAGGCCAGGCGCCGGGTCAGATCGCCTTCGCCGCTGGCGATGTCTTCGAGCATGTGCGCCACGCCGAGGATCGGTTTGGTCACGCTGCGTGCCATCAGCCACACCAGCAGCAGACCGATCAGCGCGGCGAGCAGGCCGAGGCTCAGTTCGATCAGCGTGCCCGAGGTATTGCTCGCATCCAGTTGTTGCTTGAGCGCTTCGGCGCGGCTGACCAGGACTTTTTCCGGCACGTCCAGCAACACGCCCCACGCCGGACCACCGGGAATCGGCTGGAACGGCGACAGCACTTTCAACTGGCCGTTGCTGTGCAGGCTGCTCACGCCAGTGCTTGCGGCGAGCAGGCGCAGCAGCTCGCTGCCGCTGGCCTGATCCACTGCATCCAGCCGTTGGCTGAGTTTGCCGGCATCCGGGCTGTAACCGGCGAGCAGGCCAGCGGGGCTGACGATACTCACGGCGGTCTGACCGTCATACAGCTTGCGACTGGCGTTCTGGCTGATCGCTTGCAGGCTGTTGAGGTTGATGTCGACCGACAGCGAGGCGATGACTTTGCCGTTGACCTGCAGCGGAAAAACGATGCTGGTCATCAGCACTTTCTGGCCGTCGATGACATAGAAGTACGGCTCGATCACGCAGGGTTTGAGGGTGGTGCGCGGGCAGGTGAACCAGGCGTTGGCGGCCTGACCGCTGGGGCCGGTGCTGGTGTCGCTCATGTCGCTTTCCGGCAGCGCCATCGAAGTGACTTTGCCCGGCGTCGGCTGCGACCAGTACAGGGCGAAGCGGCCCTTGTCGTTGCTGCCCAGTTCAGCCTGATCGGCGAACAGTTCGTCCTTGCCGTCCAGCGCATTGGCTTCGAACACCAGCGACAGGCCGAGCAGCTCCGGGTTGGCTTGCAGCGCGGATTTGACCTGACGGGTCATGTCCTCGCGCAGGTCGAAGGCATCGAGAAAACGCTTCTCGGCCTGCTCGCGCAAAAACAGCACCTGACGCGAGAAACCGTGGCCGTACTGATAGGCGTCCATGAACTGTTGACGGATGCCGGCGGCCTGCACTTCACCTTGTGATTCGATCCGCGCCTGCGCCGATTCGGTGAGCATCTCCATGCTCGACGCCTTGACCAGCGCCGAGCTGTGTTCCATGCGATACAGCGAAAGACCGACCAACAGGGTCACGATACCGGCCAGGCAGAGGCCGGCGAGCAGGGTGATTTTCCATTGGATGGAAAGTTGTCTGAGCGACATGGAGAACATCCTTATCCGATAAATATCTGAGACTTTGCACTGTAGCGGCCGTGTTTGGGCTTTCTTTATCCCTCAAGCGCAATATGACCAATTGCGCATGCGGTCCATGTAGGAGCTGCCGAAGGCTGCGATCTTGCGCTTTTGCTCTGGAACAAGATCAATAGATCGCAGCCTTCGGCAGCTCCTACAGGGCCGTGCGACTTTGACAAGGACTGTTCGCTGCGGCACAGTGCGCGCCCTCTAATAAGACCCTCTTTGCAAATCCGCCGGCCAATTCCGGGCGGACTCATCCTGTCTGGCGGTGTGTTTTCACCCGCAGTGTTTTTTGAGGTAGTGAAATGAATGCAGTCATAGCAGCCGTCGGCGTCATGCTGATTCTCAGCCTGTCGCGCGTGCATGTGGTGATCGCGCTGATCGTCGGAGCGCTGGTCGGTGGCCTGACCGGTGGCCTGGGCATCGAAGCGACGCTCAAAGCGTTCAACAGCGGCCTGGGCGGCGGCGCGACGGTGGCGTTGTCCTACGCCTTGCTCGGCGCTTTCGCCGTGGCGATCGCCAAGTCCGGCCTGGCCCATGCGTTGGCCGACAAGGCCCTGGCCATGGTCGACCGGCAACATGCGACCGGCGGCGGTAATGTCAAGTGGCTGCTGATCGGCCTGCTCTGGGTGGTGGCGATTGCTTCACAGAACATTCTGCCGATCCACATCGCGTTCATTCCGCTGCTGGTACCGCCGCTTCTCTATGTACTGACCAAGCTGCAACTCGATCGCCGTTTGATCGCCTGCGTCATGACCTTCGGCCTGATCACCCCGTACATGTTTCTGCCGGTGGGCTTCGGCAACATCTTCCTGAATGAAATCCTGCTGGCCAACGTCGCGCGCAGTGGTGTCGACATCAGCGGTATCAATGTCACCCACGCCATGGGCATTCCGGCGCTGGGCATGCTGGTCGGCCTCGGCATCGCGTTTATCAGCTATCGCAAGAAGCGCGTCTACGACCTGGCGAAGATCGAACAGGTCGAGCAGACAGCGGTGCAGTACAACCCGCTGAGCCTGATGATTGCCGGTGTGGCGATCGCCGCAGCGTTCGTCATTCAACTGCTGCTGGACTCGATGATTATCGGTGCGCTGGCCGGGTTCCTGATCTTCTCGGCGTCGGGCATCGTCAAATGGCGCGAGACCGATGATCTGTTCACCGAAGGCATGAAGATGATGGCGATGATCGGCTTCATCATGATCGCCTCGTCGGGTTTCGGCGAAGTGATCAAGGCTACCGGCGAAGTGCAGACGCTGGTAGAAGCCTCGGCGGCGTGGATCGATCACAGCAAGGGCGTCGGAGCCCTGATGATGTTGCTGGTCGGGCTGCTGGTGACCATGGGCATCGGCTCGTCGTTTTCCACCGTGCCGATTCTCGCGGTGATTTTCGTGCCGCTGTGCGTGCAACTGGGCTTCAGTCCGATCGCCATCGTCTGCATCGTCGGCACTGCCGGTGCGCTGGGTGACGCAGGATCGCCGGCCTCGGACTCGACCCTCGGCCCGACCTCGGGCCTGAACATCGACGGCCAGCATCACCATATCTGGGACACCGTCGTACCGACCTTCCTGCACTACAATTTGCCGCTGCTGGCGTTTGGGTGGGTGGCGGCGATGGTTCTCTAAACGCCCCACCAGTCCCCTGTGGGAGCGAGCTTGCTCGCGAACGCTTTGGATCAGTCACAGTTGTAGCGACTGACACGACGCTTTCGCGAGCAAGCTCGCTCCCACAGGGGACTGGGTATTTCGCAGACTCAACTTTTGCCTCGGCGTGCCGTTAAAGCCTTTAACCACGCCAACAAAATCAAAAGAGTGAGTCCCCCGATGCGCCTGAGTCTGAAGGCTAAAGTCCTGTCCCTTGCCGTTCTGCCGGTGCTGCTCTTTGCGCTGGTCATCAGCGTGACCACGCTGTTCATCCTCCAGGAACAGGCGCGCAAGGAAGTCGAACAGACCCGCGAGCGGCTGCTCGGCGACGCCAAGGCCACCCTGCAAAGTTACGTCGCCGTGGCCATGACCACGATCAAGCCGCTGTATGACGCCGCCGCACCGGGCGACGACGCGGCGCGGGCGCAGGCGATCAAACTGCTCTCGGGCATCCGCTACGGCAAGGACGGCTACTTCTTCGGCTACGACTCCGAGACCGTGCGCCTGTTCAAGGCCAACGACCCCGACGGCGTGGGCAAAAGCTTCAAGGACAACCGCGATCCGAACGGCGTCTACGTCAATCTTGGCCTGGTCAAAGTGGCCAAGGACGGCACCCACTATCTGCAATACAGCTCGCCGCTGCCGGGCAACGCCAAGGTGCTGGTGCCGAAACTCGGCTACACCGAATACCTGCCGAAGTGGGACATGGCGGTCGGTACTTCGGTCAACCTCGACGGCATCGAAGCGCAAGTCGCGCAGGTCGAAGCGCAAGTGCAGGAGCGCGTGCAAGGCGTGGTGCTGAGCATCGTCGGCGTTGCCGTGTTGGTGCTGCTGGTGATCGCGGCGGCGGGCATGCTGCTGGCCAACACCATTCTGCGCCCGCTGACGCAAATGAAAGCCAGCCTCGACGATATCGCGGCGGGCGAGGGCGACCTGACCCGGCGCCTGAACATCACCAGCCAGGACGAACTCGGTGAACTGGCCGGCTCGTTCAACCGTTTCGTCGACAAGATCCACGGCCTGGTGCGGCAGATCACCGAGATGACCAGCCAACTGACCGGGCTGGTCACCCAAGTTTCGGAACAGGCGCAGCGTTCCGATCAGGCCATGGAGCGTCAGCGTCACGAAACCGATCAGGTCGCCACCGCGATCAACGAGATGTCCGCCGCCGCCCAGGAAGTCGCCAAGAGCGCGCAGAACGCCGCCGTCGCCGCCCAGCAGACCGACGAAGAAGGCCAGAGCGCCAAGCGCGTGGTGGCGGGCAGCATCAAACAGATTCATGCGCTGGTCGATGACATTCGCAGCAGCGGCGTGTCGCTGGACAGCCTGCAGCAGGACGTCAGTTCGATTGTCGGCGTACTCGGGGTGATCCGCTCGATTGCCGAGCAGACCAACCTCTTGGCGCTCAACGCCGCGATCGAGGCGGCACGGGCCGGTGAGGCCGGGCGCGGGTTTGCGGTGGTCGCCGACGAAGTGCGCGCGCTGGCCAGCCGCACGCAAATCAGCACCCAGGAAATCCAGGGCATGATCGACCGCTTGCAAGCGGGCACGCAGCAGGCGGTCGAGGCGATGCGCCGCTCCAGCGAGGCCGGCGACGGCACTTCCCAGCAAGCCAATCAGGCCGGCGCCTCGCTGGACGCGATGGCGCAGTTGATCGCGACGATCAACTCGATGAACGCGCAGATCGCCAGCGCAGCGGAAGAGCAGACAGCGGTGGCCGAAGAGATCAACCGCAGCGTGCATCAGATTGCCGTGGCGGTGGACAGCGTCGCCGATGAAACGCAGTTGGGCGCGCAGACCTCGCGCAGCCTGGCAGAGCTGGGGCAGCGGTTGGGCAAGCTGGTTGGTCAGTTCCGTATCTGATCGCCTGAAAAGCCCCTCACCCTAGCCCTCTCCCAGAGGGAGAGGGGACCGATTGGGGGATATTGCGGGATTACGCCGACCTGAAAGTCCTGCTTTGAATCCATAATCGACGCGGTTTTTCAGGTCGATGCAGGAGGTGGTACACCTCGGTCAGTCCCCTCTCCCTCCGGGAGAGGGCTAGGGTGAGGGGCTCTTGATCTTCAGGCTCTGTCCCAATAGGGAATCTCGCCAAAGCATTCGACAAAAAAATCAATCACCGTCCTCACCTTCACCGACAACCGTCGGCTCCCCGGCCACAGCACCGCGATCTGCTGCGGCTCCAGACTGTTCGACACCTGATACTCCCCGAGCACCGGCACTAGTGTGCCTTCGCGCACCGCTTCGCCAATCAGCCACGACGGAAACATCACCAGCCCCAGCCCTTGCTGAGCAGCCTGGGTCAGGGTGTCGGCGTGGTTGCCGGTGATCGGGCCTCTGACGGTGTAGGGGGTCCAGTCGTCGCCATCGCGGCGGAAAAACCAGCGCTGCTGACCGGCCGCGCCTTTGTAGGCCAGGCACTGATGTTGCGCGAGTTCGTCGGGATGCTGTGGAGTGCCGTGGCGTTTGAGATAGGCCGGGCTGGCGGCGACCTGAAAGCGGTGCGGTGCCAGAATCCGTGCCTGCATGCTCGAGTCGTGCAGCGCGCCGATGCGAAACAGCAGGTCCGCGCCTTCCTGTAGCGGGTCGACGTAATGGTCGGTTTGCTGGATGTCCAGTTGCAGCTTCGGATAGCGCGCGCAGAGCTGGCCCAGCCAGGGCGTCAGATGGCGCTGGCCGAACACCACTGGCGCGTTGATCCGCACCAGGCCGGTGGGTTCGCTTTGCTGTTCCTGCAACGCCTGCTCGGCTTCTTCCAGGTGCACCAACAGCAGGCGTGCATGGTGGCCGAGCGTGCGTCCGGCTTCGGTCGGGGTCACGGCGCGGGTATGGCGGTAGAGCAATTGCTGGTTCAGCGCCTGCTCCATCAGCTGGATCTGCCGCGAGATAGAGGAGGGCGCCACGCCTTCGCGGCGGGCGACTTCGGAAAAACTGCCGTGGTCGAGGACCGCCACGAACAGCCGTAACGCCTTGAATCCGAGTTCGTTGAGCCCATTCATGCAATGTCTCGCTGTGCGTGATGCGCAAAAGTGTTGTCCGGATGCTCCCATTTATCGCACAGCGGCGCCAGCCGATAATCCGCGCCATTGTTTATGAGCGTGGAAGGTTGTGTATGCAGACGTTGGATGAGGGGTTGGTCGCGGCACCGGTGAAGCGTTCGGTGTTGCGTCTGCTGTTGCTGCCGCTGGTGATTCTCGCCGGCATGGGCTTGTCGGTGGAGGCGGGGTTGCTCGGGCCGTTGGGCGAGCAGGTCGGGCATTTGTGGGCGACGTTGAGCATCTTCGGCGTGGGTTCGGCGATTCTGTTTTTGCTCCTGCTGTTCGCCGGTCCGCGAAAAGGTCCGGCCCTGACCGAGCTGCCGCGCTGGCAGTTGATTGGCGGATTTCTAGGGCCGATCTACGTGGTGGTGCTGACGCTGGCGACGCCGCACATCGGCATTGCCATGACGATGATCGCGATTTTGTCCGGTCAGGTCGGCAAGAGTGTGTTGATCGACCATTTCGGCTGGTTCGGCGCGACGCGCAAGCAGGTCAACGGCGAGCGCTGGCTGGCGTTGGGTTTGATTGTGGTGGCTTTGGTTCTGATTGCGCGGGGGTGAATGATGGTTCTGGTGATTTTGTTGACGGTGGTGGTGTTGGCCGGCGCGGTGTTGAGTGTTCAGGCGGCGATCAATGGTCGCTTGGGCGAGACGGTGGGGGTACTGCGTAGCAGTCTGCTGACCTTTGCGGTGGGTGCGGTGGTGACCGGGTTGTTGATCCTGTTTTTCGAGCCGGCGCAGGCGGTGAGTCTGCTGGAGGTGCCGAAGTGGCAGTTGACCGGGGCGCTGTTCGGCGTGGTGTACATGATGGTGATGGTCGGCGCGGTGCCGGTGGTGGGGACGGCTGTGGCGACTGTGGCGGTGATTGTCGGGCAGCTGGGGATGGGGATGTTGATCGACAATTTTGGCTGGTTGGGGAATCCGGCGATCGGGTTGTCTTCGAGTCGGATGTTGGCGATGGTGTGTTTGGCGGTGGCGTTGGTTTTCATGTATCGGAGTTCGCGGCAGGCGCGGTGATTTTATTTGTTTGATTGTGTACATATCCGTTGCTGCGGGTGTTGCTGATTACGGTTTCGCCCTTACGGCGAGGCACTTTTTCCAGACGCCGAAAAAGTACCCAAAAAGGCTTCGCCCTGACGTTCGGCCCGCTCGCTGGGGCTCGGGGTTCCTTCGTTCCGGGACCGATCCTGGCGCAGCGGCTCCGGTTTGCTTCGCTGCACCTCCTTCCGCTGTGTCTGGCTGCGCCAGACGGTCGCTGCGCTCCCACGCCCGGATCAATCCCTCCACTCAGCCTGCCGACGGGCTCTGAGATCAAGATCAAAAGCGGTACTCGAGCTAACGCTCATCGTGTGTAGGAGCTGCCGAAGGCTGCGATCTTTTGATCTTGCTTTGCTTTGCTTTGCTTTGCTTTGCTTTTGCTTTTCTGTGGGAGCGAGCCTGCTCGCGAAAGCCATCTCTGCGTCGCCCAATCTCTCAACACTTGTCCAGCCTGCAAAACCACCTCCTACACTGTCTCTTACGGCTTACCACTCAAGCCTCAGACAACCACCACGCAAGGAGTCTGTCCCATGTCCGATAAAAAATGCGACTGCCCCGGCTGCAACTGCACCCTCAAAGAGGGTGAGCATTCCTACGCTGTGCACGGTAAACACTATTGCTGCGAGGCCTGCGCTCATCACCACAAGGACGGTGAAGAATGTGCGATGAAGGGCTGCGGTTGCGCCCATCCGAAATAATCAGGGCAAAAAAAGTGGAGCCTAATCAGGCTCCACTTCCATTTTCAGACTGTCGTCATCCCTTCGCTCAAAGTGCCTCACCGTGCCTTGCAATGTTCGCCCTTCGACCTTGATCACCACGATCCTGGCCTGGTCGAGGTCTTCCGGCACCGGTGCCTGGACACACAAGGTAAAGCGGTAAGGGTCATCCGCCACCGTTTCCAGTGCGACCTCGCAATCCACCGTTTTGGTGATCTGGCCGAAGAAGGTGGTCAGGCCGTAATCCAGTCGGGCCGGGTGATAAGTGTCGGTCATCGGTCGCTTCCCCTTTCGAATGCCAAGCCTGCAGTGAAGGCGATGGGGTCAGTTGGTCTGGCGCCAGGTGACGTTTTCCAGGCCGAATTTTTCTGCCATCGGTTTGCTGGTCTTTTGTACTTTCTCGCGGCCGAAGCGCGGGATGCGACCCACGCCCGCGTCGCAGCTTGCCCAGTGCCAGGCTTCGGCGTTGTCCATTTTGTCCGAGCGGATAATGAACGACTTGGGGGTGCCATGCAGTGTGTAGTCGATGACGTAAAGTTTTGCGTTGTTCATAAAGCCCGTATTCCTCCCTGTGGTAATAAACGGATCGCGCTGTGCCGAGAAAATTCAGTTGGATTGTCCGACGGTATCTATCGTTGGCGAGGGCGGGGCGTGCTGGTTACCATGGCGGCTACGCCAACCCCCCTGTGAACGCTCGCCATGGCCCTCGCCGCGCCCCCTGATCTGACCGACACCGATGTGCCCGTGCAACCGCTGGCGCGGACCTATCCGCGCGGTTTGTTCATCGAGCCGCACGAGCATGTCTGGGGGCAGTTGCTGTATGCGATGAGCGGGGTGATGTGGGTCGAAACCCCGCACGAAGCGCTGGTGGTGCCGCCGCAGCGGGCGGTGTGGTTGCCGCCGGGAGTGCCGCACGGGATTCGCGTGGTGTCGGACCTGCAGATGCGCAATATCTACCTGCGTCCAGCGCTGGCGGCGACGCTGGATGCGACGGTGCAGGTGATCGAAGTCGGTGGTTTGCTGCGCGAGTTGATCGTCGGGCTGGTGGCGCAGGGTGATGACGGCGAGCCTGAATATTACGAGGCACTTGTCGGGCTGGCGTTACTAGAGCTGCGGCGGGCAAGGCGTTCGCAGTTGAAGATTCCGCTGCCGGATGAGTCCGACCGGCGTCTGATGAATCTGTGTCAGGCCGTGATGGCCGCGCCGTCGCTGGAGATACCGTTCGAGCAGCATGCGGAAAACGCCGGGGCCAGCGTGCGCACATTGGCGCGTTTGTTCAAGGACAGCCTCGGCATGGGCTTCGCCGAATGGCGGCGCCAAGTGCAGCTGGCGACGGCGGTGGCGGCATTGATTCAGGGCGTGGCGGTGAGCGTCATCGCTCGTGAACTGGGCTATTCACCGAGCAGCTTCAGCGACATGTTTCGCCGAGAGCTTGGCGTCGCGCCTTCGCAATTTATCCCGGCCTGAACGCTACCCCCTGTAGGAGTGAGCCTGCTCGCGATAGCGGAGTGTCAGTCAGCTCAGCAACATCTGGAAGACCGCTATCGCGAGCAGGCTCACTCCTACAGGGAACTGTGGTGACCTTTTCGATTTGTCCGAAATTCCGAAGTCCTTGGCCGATAGCGTTCTGTCTCATTCCCTAGACTCTGCCCATCACTTACCACGGCGGAGTTCCCTCATGAACTACCTCATTTCTCTGGCCATTGGCCTGGGCGTCGGCCTGCTCTATGGCGCGCTCGATTTCCGTTCTCCTGCACCACCGGCCATCGCGCTGGTTGGTCTGCTCGGCATGTTGGCCGGTGAGCAGTTGTGGCCGCTGGGCCGGCAACTGGTCGCTGGCTGGTTGTCCTGAATTTCCCTTTTTTCACGGTGGATGTGCCCATGAAAGCGTTGCAATTCGATCAGACCGGCGACCTGTCTTCCCTGCGTTTCGTCGACGTCCCGACCCCGGTGCCCGGCGTCGATGAAGTGCTGGTGCAGATCAAGGCTGCCGGCCTCAACCCCAGCGATGTGAAAAACGTCCTCGGTCGTTTTCCCTACACCACTCTGCCACGGATTCCGGGGCGGGATTTTGCCGGGGTGGTGGTCGAGGGGCCGCAGGCGATGATCGGTCAGGAAGTCTGGGGCACCGGGCGCGAGCTGGGCTTCTTCGCCGACGGTGCCCATGCGCAATTCGTCAAACTGCCGGCCAGCGGCGTAGCGCACAAACCGGCGCATCTGAGTTTCGCTCAGGCCGCCAGCCTCGGCGTGCCGTACACCACGGCGTGGGATGCGCTGGAACGCAGCCTGGTCAGCGCCGACACGCGCTTGCTGGTGATCGGCGGCGGAGCGGTGGCGACGGCGGCATTGGCCTTGGCGAAAGTGCGCGGCGCGCAATTGCTGGCCGCGGCGCGCCGGCCCGAGCAGGTGGCGGATTTGCAGAGGCAGGGCTATCAGACGGTTCAACTGGATAAGCCAGAAGACCTCGGTGCGCAGGTCAACGCGGTATATCGCGGCGGCGCCGATGTGATCTTCGACACCACCGGTTTCTGGCTGCCCGCCTCGGTGGCAGCACTGGCCACTTTCGGCCGCATCGCCATCATCGCCGCGCCGGTCGATGGCCACGTGCAATTGCCGGCGCTGGCGCTGTATCGCAAGGGCGGCTCGGTAGTCGGCATCAACTCCTTGTTGTACGGCGTCGAGGCATGCGCGGCGATGCTTGAGCGGTTCGGGCGGTTCTTCGATGAGGATCGCTTGCCGCTGCCGCAGGGCCTGGTGCAAGTGCCGCTGGCGGAAGGGCTGGCGCGTTATGCAGAGGTCAATCAGGGTGGCGGGGACAAGATCATTTTGCTTCCCTGACCCTCATTCCCAGACACATGGAACCCATGTAGGAGTGAGCCTGCTCGCGATGGCGGTGTATCAGTTAAGCAGTCGGCGACTGACACACCGCCATCGCGAGCAGGCTCGCTCCCACATTGAAATTGCAGGCGGTCCGGGATCATTTCCGTAGGAATCTGTCCGTTTCTCTGTGAGCCACGTCCTTTTCGCTCGCAGACTGGCAAAACAGGGAAACGTCTGACTTCACCCATTGCAGCGCGCCGCTGCACAGTCCCGTCTTTCAGTCAGACACAGGGACAAGTGGATGCGCATTGCTGGCAAGCCAGTTGTTTTCACCCTCGAGATAGAAGGCGTTTCCCACGATCTTCAAGTGTTCGGCTTTCGAACCCGGGAAATGCTCAACCAGGCCTACGAACTTGATATCGAGCTGGTCAGCGAGCGCCACGATCTGGATCTGGAAGGCTTGCTGCACCGGCCGGCCTTTCTCTGTTTCGGTGCCGACGGTGGCGGCATGCACGGGTTGGTCTATCGGGTCGGCCAGGGTGATTGCGGTGTTCGGCTGAGCCGTTACCAGATCACCCTGGCACCGCATCTTGCCTACCTCGCGCATCGGCGCAATCAGCGGATTTTCCAGAACCTGAGCGTGCCGCAGATCATCGCCAATGTGTTGGGCGATCACGGCATGCAGGCCGATGCCTGGCATTTTCAGCTCAGCACCGAGTACCCGGCGCGGGTGTATTGCGTGCAATACCAGGAATCCGATCTGCACTTCATCCAGAGGCTGTGCGAGGAGGAGGGCGTGCACTTTCACTTTCGCCACCGCCGTGAGGCGCACCTGTTGGTGTTCGGCGACGATCAGACGGCGTTTCTCAAACACGATGTGACGACCCGTTATCTGCAGGGCAATGGCCTGGTTGCCGACGCGCCGGTTATCGACCAGTTCACTGTGCGCCTTGAACCACGCTGCAACCTCGTCGAGCGCCGCGACTATCACTTCGAAAAGCCTGCGGTGCAGTTGGATGCCAAGGCCAGTGCAGCGCGGGTTCCGCTGCTGGAAGATTATGAGTTTCCCGGGCAGTTCACCCATCGCGAGCGAGGCAAACACCTCAGCCAGCGTGTGCTGGAGCGCCATGGTGCCGACTATCGTCTGGCTAACGGGCGTAGCAATCAGGCGCTGATGCGCGGCGGCAGTTTCATGACCATGGCCGATTACTCGCGCGCCGACTGCAACGATTTATGGTTGCTGACCGAGGTCGAGCACATCGGCAAACAGCCGCAAGTGCTCAAGGAAGCGTTCACCGAGCAGGCTGACGCAGATGGTTTCAGTCAGGGCTATCGCAACCATTTCGTCGCCACACCGTGGGACGTGGTGTTTCGCCCGCAGCTCAAGCATGTCAAACCGCGCGTCAGCGGCAGTCAGCTGGCGGTGGTGACCGGCCCGCCCGGCGAAGAAATCTACAGCGATGCCTACGGCCGCGTGAAAGTGCAAATGCTCTGGGATCGCGACGGCCAGCGCGATGAACAGTCAAGTTGCTGGCTGCGCGTGGCCACCGCCTGGGCACATGACCGCTACGGCAGCGTGCAGATTCCACGGGTCGGCATGGAAGTGTTGGTGGGGTTCACCGAGGGTGATCCGGACAAACCGCATTTGCTCGCCTGCCTGCCCAACGCCGAAACCCCGGTGCCGCTGGACCTGCCGGCGCAACAGACGCGCAGTATCTGGCGCAGCCAGAGCAGCCCCGGTGGCGGTGGTTACAACGAACTGCGCATCGAGGACCGGCAAGGCGCGGAAGAAATCTCCATCCGGGCGCAGCGCGACTTCGTTCAGCACGTGCTCAACGACTTGCGTGTGCAGGTCGACAACCTGCACAGCCAGGTGATTGGCGGCGTCTCCAGCCTTGAGTTGCGCGATGAAGAACATCACCTGACCCACGGCAATCGCCTGACTGAACTCAAGCAGGACGATCATCTGTGGGTGCAGGGCGAACAGCATGTACGGGTCTCCAGCCAACGCGTCAGTGCCGCGCAGCAGCTGCATTTCGGCGCGGGCGAGCAGGTGGTTTTCAACAGCGGCATGCAAATAACCCTGGCGGCCGGCGGACACTGGCTGACGGTGGGGGCGGCGGGGATCTTCAGCAGTACGCCGATTGTGCAGGGCGGGGTGCCAGCGGTGTCTCTGCCAGCCGAACCGTTGCTGCCGGGCGCCACGCCGCTGCTCAAAGCGACATTCGATGCGGTGCAGCAACGTCATGCGCTACTGACCACGCGGACCTCGCGTTGCCTGATCTGCGAGGCGGCTCAGGCATGAGCCTTCTGACGGATTGGCCTGAAGGTTTGCCGTGGGCTGAGCAGCAGGCGTTTGTGCTGCTCGACGGTGCGACGATCGCGGATTTGCCAGCGCAACTGCGAAGGCTCGATCCCGCCGCCAACGCTTTTGCGCTGTTCGACCAGCCACCGTTTTCGGCCCTGCGCGACATCTCGCCGCTGCTGGTGGCGCTCGCTGACGCTGACGATCCGGTGGCGCGGTTTTATCTGCAGCATGCCCAACAGGAGTGGGGCGTGCTGTTGTTCAGCGCCGCGCCGGCGCATGAAATCGTCGAGCACTTGCGCCAGCTGCTGATCGTCGAGCTGCCGGTCGGCTCGCCGGTGTTGTTGCGGCTGGCGGATGCCGCCGTGACGCAGGCGCTGTTTGCCAGCGGCGATGCGAGTCTGTTCGGGCCGCTGGGGTGTGTGGTCACGGCGGATGGTGCGGGGGGAGTCTGGCACTGTCAGCGACCTCAGCACGGGCAGGTTGGGGCGTTGGTGGCGCCGTATCGGTTGAGTGCCGAGCAGGATGCCGCGCTGGATCGGGTGGATCGGCGGCGGGTGTTGCTCGACATCGATACGCACCTGCTCAAGCACTTTCCTGATTTTCATGCCGGGGACACGGCAGTTGAACGCTGGCAACTGCTGGAACGCATCCACGCCCATGCCAGCGAGCTTGCCTTGAGCAGCCCGTCCGAGATTCTGCTGTACGCCAACGTGGTGGCATGGCTGGACGATGCAGCGTGCAATCGGCATCCGCAGATCCATCAGCTGATGCACACACCTTCGCTGCAATCCCCCGGCGAGCGCGTTGCGATTGCCGCTGCAATGGCCTTCCGATGGGTCTCTGAGAGAAATCAATCATGAATCACCCCGCCAACCTCGATGCGTTAGCCGCGTCGAAAGCGCCCATTGGTGCGCCAGCCGCCTGCCCCTTGCGCAACACCCACGTGCAACTGCTGCCCCTCGCTTACGGCCTGGTGGAAAAACCCCTCGACCCCAGCACCGAACTCACGCTGCCGTACACCCTGACCACGCGACCCATGGGCATCCGCCGCCTGCGCGATGGCTGGCTGTACATCGTCGACAACCTCAGCGGCGAGCTCTACGAATATCGCGTGCTGGACGGCGTCATCAGCGCATTGCTGCATCGCGGCAAAAGCGTCAGCGAGGATCAGCGCAGCGCCATTGAAGAACGTCCGGCGTTGATCTTTTCGCGCAAAAGCACCCTCTACGTGACCTTCGCCGACGTGCAGTTGAGCGCGGCGAAATGCCGACAGGTGCTGGACAGCGCGGAGGAGCGCGAGCACTTCATGCAGGCGGTCGATCTTGGCCCCGTGCATTGTCTGATCGGCGGCGAGCATCTGCTCACCGTGGCCCAGGCCAAACAGTGGCTGGCGGAAGTGGCCTGCACAGCGAAACCGCTGGCCGAGGCGGACGCCACGCGGATGCCGGTGGTGCAGGTCAGCGACGCGCCGGAGCACGAGCGTGAACCCTATCTGTGGGAAAACCCGCGACGTTTTCGCGAGGCGCATATCGGCGAATTTCTTGGTCGGGTGCGCGGACCTTATCAGGACGACACGCTGTTTCTGTTGATCAACGACGACCTTGGGGTAATGCGCGACCTGGCCGGTTATCAGGACCTGGTGGTCGGCTGGATCGAGCAGTGGAGCAACACCGATAACAACGAGCGCGACTATCTGCTGGCCAGCTACATCGAGTCGCTGAGCCAGCTCGGCGCTCAGGATTTCGACACCCTGGCCAAGGCCAGCGACGATCCGCGCGCCCAGGCATTGTTCGCTGAACTGGAGCAATTGCCCGAGCCGGATCGGGAAAACACCCGGCAGGCGCTGCTCGAGTATTTGAACAAGGGTGGTGAGGTCGAGCCAGTTGCAGTCGAAGCCACGCCTGAGTTGCAACAGCTTCGCGAAAAGGCACTCGATCAGTCGCTGACGCTGAACCGTTTCGACGGCGTCGCCCCGGATTTCACCGCACATGCTCGCGTCACGGCCGAGGCGGATCGGCGCTTTTACACCCGTGAATATTTTGTTGAAGTCGCCCCGGCCGACTTCGTCGAGCGTCACCTGAGCACACTGGTCGAGCTCGGCAAGGATCAGAGCCGGCGCATGAAAGACGTGCTCGACGGCCCGCTGCTCAGCGGCAAGCGCGGCATCAACGACCTGATCGACCGCCCGGCCATGGACGAGGTGCTGAACAATCATCGCGACAACCTCGGACGCTGGAATCGCCTGCTCGAACGCATCACCGCCGATCGCGCGCAACTGCTGTGCGCCGGGCGTTTCCATCGCTCGGCGTGGTATTTCGACGGGCAACTGCCGGCGCAGATCGATCAGGCCTTCGCCAGCGAATACGCCTGCCTGAAGGACATCGGTCGCAGCGACACGGCCAACGAACAAATGCTCGGTTACCTCGAGCAACATCCGCAACTGACCCGCCCGTTGTTTTACACCTTGCCGCTGCGCCTGCAGACCGAGCACGCCGGGCAATATTCAACGCTGTTCAACGCCGGCATGGCGATGTTCAACAACCTGCCGGACTGGCTGGCCAAATTGCAGAGCATCGAGCAGCCGCAGCTGCCGGCCCTCGACGATCTGCCCGCACACAGCCGCGTCCTCGCCGATGCGGTGCAAGACACCTACAGCCCGGCGCTGAACCTCGGCCTGAACCGGGCGCTGGAAGGCTTCGACCTCGCCGGCGAGAAAATCCCCGACCTCGACGAGCTGTTCCAGCGCTTGCCCAAAGCCCTGCGCCTGCGCGTATTCGACGCCGCGCGAACCAGCGGCGTGACCTTCACCGTGTCCACCCCGGCGGAACAAGCGGCGCTGCAAGCCACGATCAAGGAAGTGCTGCGCGAACGCGACTACCTGAAAACCCTCAACCGCGAACGCAACCAGCTCACCCACAACAAAAATCGCCAGGGCCACAAAACCGCCCGGGCGGTGGAATTGCAGCAGGAAATCGTCCGCGTGCGTACGCAACTGGCCTTGTTCGAAGGAAGGCTGGCGGCGGCGTTGAGCCCGATTGATGAGTTGCCTGATCGCTCGGCACGGCTGTATGGCGCCACCCCGGCGAAAGCGGGCGTGACGGTGGTGTTTCCGCCGGCGCAGCAAGGGGAATTGCGTGGGTTGCTGGAAAATATTCGTGCAGGGGTGGCGGGGGTTTCGAAGGCGAGTCTGGTGCGGACGGAGGGGATGGGATTGTTGGTGGTGTTGGTGCAGGTGGTGAATTTGGTGGGGGTTTATCGGGAGCTGCGCAGGCAGGCTGTAAATGAAAGAGTGTGGACCTCGTTGATGAATTCAGTCGTTGCAACGGGAGCGGCGGGATTTAGTGCCGCACAAAGTCTTGCTGATACGGCGTTAAAAGTTCGCTGCGCTTCTCTAGTGGCAAGCGTTCAGCTCCATGCGTTGCAGACCGTGCACGTGCAGATGGGGAAATTGCATGTGGGATTGGGTTTTTTTACATATTTGTCAGGGTTGGCTTCTTCTACGAACAGTTTTGTCACGCAGCGCAAAAACTGGGAACAGGCGGTTCGCAGTGGA
The DNA here is from genome assembly GCF_024169245.1 of Pseudomonas koreensis. NCBI lineage: Bacteria > Pseudomonadati > Pseudomonadota > Gammaproteobacteria > Pseudomonadales > Pseudomonadaceae > Pseudomonas > Pseudomonas koreensis. The sequence continues at coordinate 5,180,783 of NZ_JALJWP010000001.1, read as the reverse complement.
AATCATTCGGCGCAAAGCGCAGCTGCATTGGCGACGATGGGAGCTGGTGGCATGACATCAGCTAGTGGCTATGGTTTGACCAACACTGTCCACTCCACATTCAAGGTATTGAAGGCGTCAAGTAATGCCGCTCGAAGAGCTGCTTGGGCCGCTGCTGGCACACGTTTATCCACCGTCTTTTTCCGCTTCAATCTCGCTGGAGCACTTTTTACTGTTCTAGAGCTGGGGGGCAGCTGGCTGTACAGCCGCTACAACATCAGTGCTCACGATAAATGGTTGAAAATCACACCGTGGAGTAGGGATAGCGAGATGCGTGGCGACCACTCACTTGATGACTATCAAAGTTATCTGGCTTTTTTAATTCACGCACCTTACGCGCAGCTTGGCCCAAATCTGTACGACTCTTGGCTGAAGGATCTGTTATTCAAAGCCAAACCCAGCGATATTCACTTAGCATTGCCGACCCTAACGCTGAATGATCTGCTGTCTCCGTTTGGCGGGAACCCAACCTCCCGTTTAGGTATCGGCGCGCACCGCATTTCAATTCCGCTGCACAGTCGAGGAGCACCACGAGAGCAGCGAGATGTCATTAGTGACGAGATTTTAAGCAGCCTGCGCATCGTGAAGTCCAGCCCAGAAGGACTGATACTTTGTCTCCAGTATCCAGCGGGCCTCGGGTCGGAATTTGTTCCCGCGAAAGAAACGCTGGAATTGGCTGTGTGCGTTCAGACATTGAATGAAAAAGGTGAATGGGCATCTCGAACTCGCGTCATTCACCTAGATCCGCGTGGTGAGGGTCATTTTGGGGTTGTTACTCCCCAACAGGCCAAAGAAAAACCTCCAGTTTTGCTGGTTGACGCTCAACTGTTAGAAAGAGCTGACCATGCTGAATAATCACGATGATCCATTAGCAACTCACCCGCTTCGACAGCCTAGAAAGACCGGTGACACTGAGGCGTTTCCGAGCGGAAAAATTACCTATCTCGCGCCCTTGCCATTACCAACATCAATGCCAGCTTACGGTCCGCATAACGGTGAACTGAATGACGTTTATATGGATTTCGGTTTAGGGACACTGGAGGTTTTTTCTTGGCAAGTCATTTTAGGCGGACCATTCAGCGGCACATTAATGATCGCCTTTCTATATCCACTGATGGGAGGGTTTATAGGACTTCTGTTCGGTGATAGCTGGGAGTTCATTAAAGAAGTCATTGAAGGTATTTTTTTTGCCATTTACAAATTGGCGTTCTCAACGGGTTTGATTGCCTTGTTTATTGGCCTAGGCGTCTGGCACCACGTCCACAAAAAACGTCTATCCCTAATTCCAACCCGCTTCAACCGCCAACGCCGCGAAGTCTGCTTCATGCCCGAAGGCGCCACCGAACCAGTCTTCGTCCCATGGGAATCGCTGTCCGCCTGGATCATCGAAGCCAAAGGCGCCACCCAGTTTGGCATCCACCGCCAATACGGCATGGGCATCGGTTTCTACCAAGGTGAAAATCTCATAAGCCAGGAATTCCAATGCGCCGGCCTGGAGCTTGCGATCAGTCATTGGGAAGCGATTCGCGGTTACATGGAGTACGAAGTCAACGACCTCAAATCGATTCAGGCCTTGCAGGATCTGCAAGGCCCGGACGACCCACCCCACGAAGGCCTGCACACTTTTCGTAACGCCCGCGCGCGGATGCATCAGCAGATCCGTGAAGGCCGCCGCTCGCGGCTGTCGGGATTTTTTTGGTACCTGTATCACGTCATGACTTTATGGACGATTCCAAACCGTTTGGTCGAATGGGAAGTGCGCCGACTCGAAACAATCGGCAAACAGGCGCTGCCGGAAGTCATGCGCGAATGGTCCGAGCCATTGCCAAAAGAGCAATGGGCCAAGCCCAGCGAAGAGCTGTTGCGGCTGAGTGAACAGGTGCGGCGGATGAACAAGCGCCAGCCGCATCGGCCGATTACGCAGATTTTCGCTGAGGTTTGCAGGCGGGCTGTGGACTGATGCAGAGCAGTTTTTTGACCAGAGGGAGGAAGGTTTTTTGCCTGTTTGAGCGCCTTCGCGAGCAGGCTCGCTCCCACAGGGGACCGCGTTGGATGCGGATGTTTCGGTTGAACTTGGCCGAGGTGGGAGACCCTCGGGCCGGCCATTCTTCGGTTGTTGCTACCGGGTCGGTCGAGGAAAACCCTCCGGTTTTGCTGGTAGAAACTCAATACCTCGAATGGGCTGACCATGCTGAATGATCACGATGAGCCTCTTGTTGATGCTCAATGTAAGGTGATTAGACGACCGGGCGATGTAGAGCCTTTTCCAAGCGGAAAGATCACCTATCTCGCACCGTTGCCACTGCCCACACCGATGCCCCCTTATGGTCCACATATCGGTGAGCTCAATGATGTTTACATGGACTTCGGATTAGGCCAGCCGCAAGTTTTTATGTGGCAAATGACGTTGGGGGGGCCGGTCAGTTTAGCGGTTATGGTCATTTTCATATTCCCCTTGATTACGGGAATGCTGGGTGTCGTATTCGGCTATGGTCCAACACTCATTTGGGAATCAATAGTGGGTATATTCCAAGCAGGATATGAAAGCGCGTTACTGACCGAGCCTTTGATTCTACTGATCGGCCTGGGCGTCTGGCACCACTTCCATAAAAAACGCCTCTCCCTCATTCCAACCCGCTTCAACCGCCAACGCCGCGAAGTCTGCTTTATGCCCGAAGGGGCCACCGAACCAGTTTTCGTCCCGTGGGAATCGCTCAGCGCCTGGATTATCGAAGCCAAAGGCGCCACCCAATTCGGCATCCATCGCCAATACGGCATGGGCATCGGTTTTCGTCACGGCGAAACCCTCACCAGCCTCGAATTCCAATGTGCCGGCCTGGAGCTTGCGATCAGCCACTGGGAAGCGATTCGCGGTTACATGGAGTACGAGGTCAACGACCTCAAATCGATTCAGGACCTGCAAGACCTTCAAGGCCCGGACGACCCGCCCCACGAAGGCCTGCACACTTTCCGTAACGCCCGGGCGCGGATGCATCAGCAGATACGTGAAGGCCGCCGCTCGCGGCTGTCGGGGTTCTTTTGGTACCTGTATCACGTCATGACTTTATGGACGATTCCCAACCGTCTGGTCGAATGGGAAGTGCGCCGACTCGAAACAATCGGCAAGCAGGCGCTGCCGGAAGTCATGCGCGAATGGTCCGAGCCATTGCCGAAAGAGCAATGGGCCAAGCCCAGTGAAGAGCTGTTGTGGCTGAGCGAACAAGTGCGGCGGATGCACAAGCGCCAGCCGCATCGGCCGATTACGCAGATTTTCGCTGAGGTTTGCAGACGGGGTTGACGGGGCGGTGCGGGCAGGGTCGATTGCCTTCGCGAGCGGGCTCGCTCTCACAGGAGACCACGGTACAAATGTGGGAGCGAGCCTGCTCGCGAAAGGGCCGCTCGATCAGCACTGAAATCTGCGCTCTCGCGCTCTGCTAGAATCCGCCCCATTCATTGCCAGAGACTCTCCCATGAGCGAGCCGATTCGTCTGACCCAATACAGCCATGGCGCCGGTTGTGGCTGCAAGATTTCCCCGCAGGTGCTGGAAGTGATCCTCGCCGGCAGCGGCGCACAGAACCTCGATCCAAAACTCTGGGTCGGCAACGCGTCGCGCGATGACGCGGCGGTGTATGAGATTGATGCCGAGCGCGGTGTGGTCTCGACCACCGATTTCTTCATGCCGATCGTCGATGATCCGTTCGACTTCGGCCGCATTGCCGCGACCAACGCGATCAGCGACATCTACGCGATGGGTGGCGATCCGTTGATGGCGATTGCGATCCTCGGCTGGCCGGTGAACGTGCTGGCGCCGGAAGTGGCGCGCGAGGTGATTCGTGGCGGTCGCTCGGTGTGCGACGCGGCGGGCATTCCGTTGGCGGGCGGGCATTCGATCGATGCGCCGGAGCCGATCTTCGGCCTCGCCGTCACCGGTCTGGTGGAAAAACGCCACATGAAACGCAACGACACCGCTACCGCCGGTTGCCTGTTGTACCTGACCAAACCGCTGGGCATCGGCATCCTCACCACTGCCGAAAAGAAGGGCAAATTGCGCGTTGCCGACGTCGGTGTCGCCCGTGACTGGATGTGCACTCTGAACAAGCCCGGCAGCCGTTTCGGCAAACTCGCCGGCGTCACCGCGATGACCGACGTCACCGGTTTCGGCCTGCTCGGGCATCTGGTGGAAATGGCCGATGGCAGCCAGTTGACCGCGCGCATCGCCTACGACCGCGTGCCGCGTCTGGACAGCGTCGAGTACTACCTCGATCAGGGCTGTGTGCCGGGCGGTACGCTGCGCAATTTCGACAGCTATTCGAGCAAGGTCGGCCGCGTACAGGAGCTGCACAAGCGCGTGCTGTGCGACCCGCAAACCAGCGGCGGTCTGCTGATTGCGGTCACGCCTGAGGGCAATGACGAGTTCCTCGGCGTTGCTGCCGAGCTGGGCCTGAACCTTGAGCCGATCGGCGAACTGGTCGAGCGACAGACGAACGCAGTCGAGGTGATCTGATGCTCCGCGACTGCACCGACTACCGCGACATTTTCCTCAACGACCGGCCAATGATGGATGTCCGTGCGCCGATCGAATTCTCCCACGGCGCGTTCCCGGGTGTGATCAATCTGCCGCTGATGAATGACCGTGAGCGCGAACAGGTCGGCACCTGTTACAAACAGCACGGCCAGCAAGCGGCGATTGCATTGGGTGAGCGGCTGGTGTCGGCCGAGGTTCGGGAGGAGCGCATTCAGGGCTGGGTCGAATTTGCCCGTAACCATCCCGATGGCTATCTCTATTGTTTCCGCGGTGGCCTGCGTTCACAGCTCGTCCAGCAATGGATCAAGGACGAGGGCGGCATCGATTACCCGCGTGTGGGCGGTGGCTACAAGGCCATGCGCACATTCCTCCTGGAGACGGTTGATCAGGCTGTGGCCGAGTGCGATCTGGTTCTGCTCGGTGGCATGACCGGTACTGGCAAGACTGAAGTGCTGGTGCAGTTGCGCAATGGTCTGGATCTGGAAGGCCATGCCAATCATCGCGGTTCGAGTTTCGGCAAGCGCGCCACCGGGCAACCGAGCAACATCGATTTCGAAAATCGCCTGGCGGTCGATGTGCTGAAAAAACGCGCCGGCGGGATCAGGCAATTTGTCCTGGAAGACGAGAGTCGCGTGGTCGGTAGCTGTGCCTTGCCGTTGCCGCTGTACCGAGGCATGCAAGCGGCACCGCTGGTCTGGCTCGAAGACAGCCTCGACAATCGGGTCGAGCGAATCCTGCAGGATTATGTGATTGACCTGCACGCCGAGTTCGTCGCCGTGCATGGCGAGCAGGGCTTTGCGCTGTATGCCGAGCGCTTGATTTCCAGCCTGAACAATATTCAGCGGCGACTGGGTGGCGAGCGCTATCAGCGAATGTATTTGCAGATGGAGGCGGCACTGGCCGAACAGGCCCGTAGCGGTTCGGTCGAGCTGTTCCGTGAGTGGATCGCCGTATTGCTGCGCGAATATTACGACCCGATGTATGTGTTCCAGCGCGAAAAGAAGGGTGGGCGGATCGAGTTCGCCGGGGAGCGTGGGGCGGTGCTCGAGTATTTGCGCGAGCGGGTGAGCCAGAAGGCTTGAGGTGCAAGCAACTGGCCTCTTCGCGAGCAGGCTCGCTCCCACAGTTGAAATGCGTTCCCCTGTGGGAGCGAGCCTGCTCGCGAAGACGCAAGGTCAGGCACTACAAATCTCAGGTCGGGCAGGTTGCCTTGCCGTTATCCAGCCCCTGCTTGTAGCTATGGCTTTGCAAACTCGCTTTGCCGTTGTGCCACTTCAGGGTCAACACATACAGCGAATCGAAGTCGTTGCCCGCCCAGTCTTCGGTAATGTTCTGTTTTTTGCCGACCGCATTGCCGGCGACCTTGTTGATCAGCTCCGGCAGATAGCCATGGGACCAGGCGGTGTAGATCGTCGAGTTGTGATACTTCTCGTCCAGCAGCTCGCGGGCCAGATCGCTGGTGTCGTTGGCGGAGAACTCGATGTTCACCGGCAGGCCAAGCTTGATCGCGGCCGGGCTGATGGTCATCAGCGGGCGAATGTAGCTGTAGGAGTTGTCCAGTTCGCCTTCCTCAACGTTGCGCGTCGGGTTGGCGGCGAACACGTAATCGGCCTTGCCGAATTTTTCCGGCAGCAGCGTCGACAGATCGATGGCCCGGTTCAGGCCTTGGCAGTTGAGCTGGCCGAGGCCGCCCTCGGGTTTTTCCGCATGACGCAGGAACACCAGGGTCTGCGTGCCGTCCGCCGGTTGTGCGCGGCTTTCACTGGATTCGAGGGACAGAAAAAGCGCGCTGACTGCCAGCAGGGAGGGCAGGGCCACGTACGCGCGATGTTTGAAACGTTTGGCGAAACTCATCAGGTTCGTCATCAATTCGAAGATTCTTCAGCAAAATCGGTTAAGGCTGACAAACCTTGGCACCGCGGGCTCCCAGCACCGGGTGTTTCCCTGTCGTGAACAGCTTCCTCTGCGAGAAAGGCATAGCTCAGAGTCCTGTAATGCCCGTTTGGTTCGATCCGGGCCCGTGCGCAGCACTCTAACGGCAACCTTTGCGGGCATGCAGGCAGGTTAGCGACAGGATGTTACCGTTCGTGTAGGCGCCAACCCGGGCCTACATTATGATCGGCTCTCAATTTGTGACTGGATGCTTCCAATGACCGATCTGTCTGCATTCCCGATTACTCAGAAATGGCCGGCGCAGTACCCGGACTGGATTCAGCTCTACTCCCTGCCGACCCCCAACGGCGTCAAAGTGTCGATCATGCTCGAAGAGATCGGCCTGCCGTACGAGCCGCACCGCGTCGGTTTCGACACCAACGACCAGACTTCGGCGGAGTTTCTTTCGCTGAATCCGAACAACAAGATCCCGGCGATCCTCGACCCGCATGGCCCTGAAGATCAGCCGCTGGCGCTGTTCGAATCCGGCGCGATCCTGATTTATCTCGCCGACAAGAGCGGCCAGTTGCTCGCTCAGGAAGGCGCGCTGCGCTACGAGACCATTCAATGGCTGATGTGGCAGATGGGCGGCGTTGGCCCGATGTTCGGCCAGCTCGGCTTCTTCAACAAGTTCGCTGGCAAGGACTACGAAGACAAGCGTCCGCGTGACCGTTATGTCGAGGAGAGCAAACGCCTGTTGAACGTGCTCAACACCCGCCTCGAAGGCCGCGACTGGATCATGGGCGAGCGCTACACGATCGCCGATATCGCGACGTTCCCATGGGTGCGCAATCTGCTCGGCTTCTATGAGGCAGGGGACCTGGTCGGGATTGAGAATTTCCCCAACGTCACGCGAGTGCTGGAGCGGTTTCTAGCTCGCCCGGCGGTCATCCGCGGCCTGACTATTCCTTCCTGACTCACCGCGTTCCCCCTGTAGGAGCTGCCGAAGGCTGCGATCTTTTGACTTTGATCCTAAAAAACAAGATCAAGAGATCGCAGCCTTCGGCAGCTCCTACAGGGATTGTTGCACCTGCGGTAACGCTCTCTTGGCCGATCCAGGTTTGTCCCGCACCCGCCGCAAGGCATAAGCTGCGCCCCCTACGACTTTCGTCTCATCCGCTGTTTTCAGGAAAGGCCCTATGTCCAGTCAGTTCCCCGAAGCACGTCCCCGCCGTCTGCGCCGCAATGCGAGCCTGCGCAGTCTGTTCCAGGAAACCGAATTCAGCCTGAACGATCTGGTCCTGCCGATCTTCGTCGAGGAAGAGATCGACGACTTCGTGCCGATCACCAGCATGCCCGGCGTGCAGCGCATCCCCGAGCGCAAACTGGCCAGTGAAATCGAGCGCTATGCCCGCGCCGGCATCAAGTCGGTGATGACCTTTGGCGTGTCCCATCATCTCGACGCCAACGGCAGCGACACCTGGCGCGAAGACGGTCTGGTCTCGCGCATGTCGCGCATCGCCAAGGACGCCGTGCCGGAAATGATCGTGATGTCCGACACCTGCTTTTGCGAGTACACCGACCACGGCCATTGCGGCGTGATGCACAACCACGAAGTCGACAACGACCAGACGCTGATCAATCTCGGCAAGCAAGCCGTGGCCGCCGCCCGTGCCGGGGCTGACGTGATTGCGCCGTCGGCGGCGATGGATGGCCAGGTGCGCGCGATTCGCCAAGCGCTGGACGCGGCCGGTTTCACCCAGATTCCGATCATGGCCTACTCGACCAAATTCGCTTCGGCGCTGTACGGCCCGTTCCGCGAGGCCGGTGGCAGCGCGCTCAAGGGTGACCGCAAGAGCTATCAGATGAACCCGATGAATCGTCGCGAAGCCCTGCGCGAATCGCTGCTCGATGAGCAGGAAGGCGCCGATGCGCTGATGGTCAAACCGGCTGGCGCCTACCTCGATATCATCCGCGACATTCGTCAGGCCTCGAACCTGCCACTGGCGGCTTATCAGGTCAGCGGTGAATACGCGATGATCAAGTTCGGCGCCCAGGCCGGGGCGATCGATGAAGATCGCGTGGTCCGCGAAAGCCTCGGCGCGATCAAGCGTGCGGGGGCGGATCTGATCTTCACCTACTTTGCGATGGATCTGGCGCTCGCCGGGATCTAAGCCCAGCACAAATCCAGACTGTAGGAGTGAGCCTGCTCGCGATAGCGGTGTGTCAGACATGAATTTTCTCGACTGACACAACGCTATCGCGAGCAGGCTCACTCCTACAGGGAGTTGTGGTGTGTCAGTTGAAGAACGGGCGGATGCCGTGATCGCGGAAGTAGCGTTCGATCACTTTTGGATCGGCACTGTTTTCGGCAATCGCCACATAGGTATCCGGCCGCAGCAGGTAAAAGCCGTTTCGGCCCAACCCGGCTGTTTCAAACGCCGGGCGCCAGTCGAAGACGTGCAGAGGCAAGTGATGTTCGGCGCACCAGGCGATCATCTCGTCGCTGGTGTCGCCGTAGACATGCACCTGCCAGCACGGTTGCCGTAGCGGCCCGAAATTATCTCCTTCGCCATCATGCGCCCACGGCAAGCGGTCGCCGCCGTGCACATGGCCGGCTTCGCCCTGACTCAGCGGCATGCCGCGATAGTTGAGGGTGACTTGCGACACCGTGCGAAACAGGAATTCGCGGCTTGCTTCGAACGCGGCCATTTTCGGAAGCAGAAACGGCGCCACCCGCATGCGTAGCAGGTCGGCCATGCGCCCCTCGGCGGTGACGAAGCTGAAGACCTTGTCGGTGGTCGAGACCAGTCGGCGGGCGAAGGCGATGCGCTCGGTTTCGTAGGTGTCGAGCAGTTTCGGTTCGGCACCACCGCTGAGCACGGCTGCGAGTTTCCAGGCCAGATTGATCGCATCGCCGATGCCGGTGTTCATGCCTTGGCCGCCGGCGGGGCTGTGTACGTGGGCGGCATCGCCGAGCAGAAATGCCCGGCCGTCACGGAAGTGTTCGGCCACGCGGTGATGCACGCGGTAGGTGGAGAACCAGTGCACGTCTTCGATATGCACTTTCAGGTGTTCGATGGCGCGGCTGCTGACGTCGGAAAATTGCAGGGTTTCGGCACGCTCGGCGCGTTCGTCACGCACCGTGCCGATCAGTCGCGCGCGGCCTTCGCCCGCCAGGGGGAACACCGCGAGAAAGTCCGCTTCGTCCAGATCCAGATGCAGCTCGCCATTGAGCGCCGGGCCGCTGGCCGTGACATCGGCGACGTAGAAGATCTGCTGATAGGTGCCGCCGGGGAAGTCAGTGTCGAGGGTCTTGCGCACCACCGAACGGGCGCCATCGCAACCAGCCAGATAGCAGGCCTGACAGACTTCCTGCTGGCCATCGGGCAGGCGCAGATGGGCGGTGATGGTGTCGCCGGTGTCCTCGAAGCTGTCGAGCGCGGTATTGCGCTCGACGCTGACGCCGTAGTCTTCGAGGCGCTCGAGCAGCAGCCGTTCGTGCTCGTCCTGCGGGAAAATCTCGACGAAGGCGTAGGGAGTGAGGCCTTCGCCGATGCGCTTGAGTGGCAACTGCGCGGCCGGTTTGCCGTTGACCCAGAAGTTCGCCGCTGCGACCTGATGGCCACGACGCACGATGGTGTCGGCCAGGTCGAGTTGGCGATATAGCTCGAGGGTGCGTGCCTGCACGGCCAGAGCGCGGGAAGTAGTGCCGGGCGCCGTAGTCTTGTCGATGATCCGCACGCGTACGCCGAGTTTGCTTAGCCACAGCGCCAGGACCAGACCGGTCGGGCCGGCGCCGATGATCAGCACGTCGCTGCGGTTCATGGGGCTGTCCTCCTTTGGCTGTGCAGCAAGTATGGATCAGCGGGAGAGGGTGGCCAGTGTGGTCGGCCGGACGGGACAGGGCGGCTGTTTTGTGCATACCTGGGAATGGACTGCACGGCTGCAACCCCTCACCCCAGCCCTCTCCCGAGGGAGAGGGAGCCGATCGGGGGCTTTTCAAGACCTGAGTTCGACTGGATATTTCAGGTCGGCGTAGTTCGAGAGAACATCTCGGTCAGTCCCCTCTACCTCTGGGAGAGGGTTAGGGTGAGGGGCTTTTGATCTTTTTAGTGCTTAGAAATCAATCGTCCCGGACAGCTTCGCCACCCGCGGTTCACCCTGGGTCAGGTACCCGCCCTGAGCCGATTCCCAGTACTTCTTGTTCGCCACGTTCTCAACGCCGAAACGCAGCGTTACATCCTTCTCCGAGACCTTGAACGCATAACGCGCACCCGCGTCGAAGCGGTTCCACGTTGGCAGGCTGAGGTTGTTCGCCGCGTCGGCGTATTGCCCGCCGGTGCGCAGCATTCGCGCATTCAGCGCGACGCCTTGCAGACCCGGCACGTCCCAATCCACGCCAGCGTTGAACTGGAAGGTCGGCACGCCGATGGCGTGGTTGCCATCGTTGGCACCGTTGAGGGTGTTTTTCAGTTCGGTGTCCATGAGCGTCAGGCCGCTGATCAGGCGCAGGCCTTCGAGCGGCTCGCCGAACACGTTCATTTCCACGCCTTTGTTGATCTGCTCGCCTTCACGTACGTAGGTGCAAGTGGTCGGACTGTTGATTTCGCAGTAGCCGTCGCTTGGCTGTTCGATGCGGTAAACGCCGAGGCTCGCACCGTAGGTGCCCATGTCGACTTTCACGCCGAGTTCGGTCTGCTTGGAGCGTTTTGGTGCGTAAACCTCGTTGCCGTTGGTCACGCGGAAACCGCCGGAGCTGGTCGGCGAGGTCGGTCCTTGCGCGAGGCCCTCGATGTGGTTGGCGTAGATCGACACATGCTCCCACGGCTTGAACACGATGCCGTAGACCGGCGTGGTGATCGATTCGTCGTAGCTCGAGGAACGCGGGCCGCTGCCGTAGCTGGCGTAGCTGTAACCCTGCACCACCAGTTGCTGACGACGCAGGCCAGCGGTGACCAGCAGGCGATCGTCGAAGAAACCTAGGGTGTCGGAAATCGCCACGCTGCGGTTGAAGGTTTTGCCGACGATGCCCGGATCGTTGAGATCGCCGCCAGCGAAGTTGCCGACCGGTGCCGGCGGGGTGATCGGGTGATAGATGTTGTTCGAGTAGCGCGTCAGGTCGAAGTCATAGGCACTGCGCTGCTCAGCCCAGATCCCGGTCAGGCCGAAATTCAGCTTGTGGCTGACCGGGCCGGTGTTGAATTTGCCGTTGAGGCCGGCCATGACGCTGGTGTTGTCCTCGTCATGGGGCACGAACGAGCCGGTGGTGAACGAGGCGCCGCTGTTGCCGACCAGCGTGGTCGAGTTGTAACGGCCGACTTCACGGGTGTGCTTGGCGCCACCGGCGGCGTAGGCGGTCCAGTTGTCGTTGAGGTCGTACTCGGCGCGGAGCATGCCGAAGGTGTCTTCGATATCGGTGTAGCCCCATTTCGGCGCGTAGTTGGTGTCTGCCGATGGCGCGTCCGGCAGGTGCGTGGCGGTGCCGAGGTTGACCGAGCTGCGGCCACCGTTGACACGTTCTTTCTGATAGGCAAAGTCGCCGGAAATCCGCAGCGCATCGCCGCGATAATCCAGACCAATGGCGAACAGTTTCGAACGCTGGTTTTCGTGATCGATGCCGGTGTCGCCTTCGCGCTGCGACAGGTTGACCCGGGCGCCGAAGCGGTTGTCTTCACCGAAGCGCTGGCCGATGTCGAAGTGGTGACCGATGCGGCCTTCGCTGTTGATGTCGGTGGTATAACGGCGCAGCGGTACGTCGCCAGCGCGCTTGGGTTGCAGGTTGACGCCGCCGCCGATGCCGGAACCGGTCGGGGTCACGCCGTTGATGAAAGCATTGGGGCCTTTGAATACTTCCACGCGTTCCAGTGCATCGGTGGAAATGATCTGCCGGGGCAACACGCCGTACAGGCCGTTATAGGAAATGTCGTCGCCATTGAGTGGCAGGCCGCGAATCATGAAGACCTGCGCCTGGTTGGAGAAGCCCGAGGCCTGGCGCACCGAGGAATCGTTGAGCAGCACATCGGCAACGTTTTCCGCCTGCTGATCCTGGATCAGTTGCTCGGTGTAGGACGCCGCGCTGAACGGCACGTCCATCATGTCCTGATTGCCGAGCACGCCCAACTGGCCACCGCGCGCAACCTGACCGCCAGCATAGACCGGGGGCAGGGCGTTGGGCGCAGGGGCCTGGGCATTGACGTTGACGTCGTCGAGCACCAGCGCTTTGCTGTTTTGTTCAGCAGCGTGAGCGGTGACGGTCAGGGAGCACAGCAGGGCAAGCAAAGTCGGGCGGAACGGAGCGCCGAGTCGAGCTGAAGCGGGCATGTCGGATACCTGGAGGCGAGCGGCCAATGAATAAAATAAGGGCGGCGCGGAACTCCTTGCGCTAATACGACTCCAGGCGCAAATGATAGGTTTTCGCAGTAACGTTATGCAATCAGTTTGTCTTCCGTCGTAGGAGCTGCCGCAGGCGGCGATCTTTTGATTTTTCTTTTAAAACAAAATCAAAAGATCGCCGCCTGCGGCAGCTCCTACACGGGTTGTGTATGGTGGTCTGGCTAATTTGATTGGATGGAGCAACATGCGATTACTCATTACTCTCGGCGCCTTGCTACTGCTCGCCGGTTGCGCCAGCCAGCGCAGCAACGAACCGGCACCGCGCCCGCCGGCCGAAGTGAAAGCGGAAATCGTCCGCCTGCTGCCGGCAAAAACCGCCGACCGTCAGGGCTGGGCCACGGACATCTACGCTGCGTTTGCCGCACAAGGCATCAGCACCACCACGCAGAATCTGTGTTCGGTACTGGCTGTGGCCGAGCAGGAGTCGACTTTCCAGGCCGACCCGACGGTGCCCGGGCTGGGCAAGATCGCCCGCGATGAAATCGATCGCCGCGCCGCCAAGGTGCACATCCCCGGCCTGCTGGTCAGCGGTGCTTTGCAGGTGCGCTCGCCGAATGGTAAGACCTACAGCGAACGCCTGAATGCCGCGCGCAGTGAAAAGGAGCTGAGCGCGATTTTCGACGACTTCATCGGCATGGTGCCGATGGGCCGTACGCTGTTCGGCGGCTTCAACCCGGTGCACACCGGCGGGCCGATGCAGGTCAGCATCGAATTCGCCGAGGAGCACGCCAAGGATTATCCGTACCCGGTGGACGGCACGATCCGCCGTGAAGTGTTCAGCCGGCGCGGCGGCATGTATTTCGGCATCGCCCATTTGCTCGGTTACCCGGTGAACTACCGTGAGCCGCTGTATCGCTTCGCCGATTTCAATGCTGGCTGGTACGCCAGCCGCAATGCGGCGTTTCAGAACGCGGTCAGCCGCGCGTCCGGCATTCCGCTGACCCTGGACGGCGACCTGATTCGCTACGATTCGATCATGCCCGGCAGTACTGAACTGGCGGTGCGCACCCTCGGCAAGTCGCTGGGCATGCGCAACCCGACGATTCGCGATCAACTGGAGAAGGGCAAAACCCTGGAATTCGAAGAGACGAAACTCTATCAGCGTGTGTTCGAACTGGCTGAGCGGGCCGAAGGCAAGGCGCTACCGCGTGCGCTATTGCCGGGAATCGTGCTGCAGAGTCCGAAGATCACCCGCAAACTCACCACAGCCTGGTTTGCCAAGCGCGTGGACGAGCGCTACAAGCGCTGCATGGCCAAGGCCGGATAAAACACGCAGACATAAAAAACCCGGCTGCGGGAGCCGGGTTTCTCTGCGGTGTTGCGCTTGCAGTCATGCATCAGGCAACGCGGCGTTCGATCAGGCGATCCGAACCACCTTCGGCAACGCGGCGTTCGATCAGGCGATCAGCGCCACCTTCAGCAACGCGACGTTCGATCAGACGATCAGCACCACCTTCAGCAACGCGGCGTTCGATCAGACGATCAGCACCACCTTCGGCAACGCGGCGTTCGATCAGACGATCAGCGCCACCTTCAGCAACACGGCGTTCGATCAGACGATCAGCACCACCTTCGGCAACACGGCGTTCGATCAGACGATCAGCGCCACCTTCAGCAACACGGCGTTCGATCAGGCGATCCGAACCGCCTTCAGCCAGACGGCTTTCAATCAGTTTGTCCGAACCGCCCTCGGCGATCATGGTGTGCGCCGGAGTGGCGGCGAAAGCGTTTACTGCAAAAACCGAGAAGGCGATGCTGAGAAGAGTCTGGCGTTTCATGATGGTGTGCTCCGGGGTGTTGTTGGTTGGTATGGAGCTGATGTTACGCCCGGATTTTTTTATGAGAACTTCATTGCCGTGATGATGAACATCGACGGCGATGATGATTAATGTAGGAGCTGCCGAAGGCTGCGATCTTTTGATCTTGATTTTGAGAACAATCAAAAGATCGCAGCCTTCGGCAGCTCTTACAGAGGAACGTCAGAGCACCTTCACCGCACGCCCGATCGCCTGAATCGGCCCGGTCGGCTTGCCGATCGGCGAGCCGTTGGCGCCTTCCAGCGTCAGCTCAAACAGCTGGTTGGGTTGCAGCGGCGGCAGTTTGTCCAGCGGCACCGACAACGCCTGCCCCGGTTTGACCAGGCCCAACGACACCGGCCCCGACCAGCCGTCAGCCTTGGTCCAGAATTCCAGCGCCTTGTCCGCCGGCACGTCGACCACGCCCAGCGGAATCAACTGGATCTCACGTGCATTGCTCGCCTGAATCACCCAGCCCGGCGCCTTGTCCTGCGGCGCCACCAGCACCACCAGATAACTCGGTTTAGGCGCAGTCTGGGTCAGCAGGATCGTGCCGAGCATCAAGGTCGCCGCCAGCCCGGCGGCGCTCAGACCGCGCCACAGCGGCAGCAGGTTCCACCAGGAGGTCAGCGGTTTGCTCACCGTCAGCCGTTCGAGACTGCGCTCGATGCGAGGCCACAGCTGCGCCGACGGTTGCTGAGGTTCGGTCAGATCGGTCAGCTCCAGCAGGCGCCGCTCCCAGGCATCCACGGCTGCACGCAATTCGGGCTCGTCGGGCAAGCGCCGTTGCACTTCGATGCGCTGCTCGAACGACAGCGTGCCGAGCACGTATTCGCCGGCCAGTTCATCCCGTTCCTGCGCTGATTCGCCGGTCATCCCATGCACTCCCGCAAAGCATTGAGGCTGCGCTTGATCCACGCTTTGACCGTGCCCAGCGGCGTGTCGAGGCGCGCGGATATCTGCGCGTGGCTGTAACCGTCGACGTAGGCGTGGAGGATGCAGCTGCGCCGCTGCGGTTCCAGTTGTTCGAGGCAGCGATGAATGCGAGCCGAGTGAACATCGACCGCCTCATCAGGCGCGGCGGCCTCATGTTCTTCGCTGAACGGCGTTTCCCGACTTTGCTTGCGCAGCTGATTCAAGGCCAGATGCCGGGCCACGCTGAACATCCAGCCCCGCGCCGACCCGCGCGCCGGGTCGAACCCGGCGGCGCCGTTCCAGATCTTGATGAACGCCTCATGCACAATGTCCTCTGCCAGCGCCGTATCGCGCACCAATCGCTTGGCTACGCCGAGCAAGCGCGGGCCTTCCTGCACATACAGATCGCGCAGAGCCGCGCGCTCTCCCCGGGCACAGGCAGCGAGGCGGGCTTCGTAATCGAAAACGGATTCGGCTAAAGGCATGGGGTGCAATCTAGCTCACATTTCCCGGAACCACACAGATCCCCTTGTAGGAGCTGCGGCACGCTGCGATCTTTTGATCTTGCTTTTTAGAAGACAAATCAAAAGATCGCAGCGTGCCGCAGCTCCTACAGGAAATTTGTGACACATCCGAAATCAGTTCGCCGCCCAGAAAATATAATCCGCCTGGTACTTCACCATTTCCTGCTTGCCCTTGTTCGCCATCGTGCATTCGCTGCCCGGCGCCACGCCGCCCTTGAGCGCAACACGCTGGATGTAGCTGACCCCGGTCATCGCGCCTTTGCCCTCGGCCGGATTGGCCTTGACCAGTTGATAGGGCAGGTTTCGCGGGCTCGACGGCGCCACGGCCAGTTGTGTGCCGGTGACTTTCGAACCGTCCTTGGCTTGCCAGGTAGCAGGCGGGCCGAAATAGGTGCCGACCTGTTTGCCGCTGCGATCATTGAGCACCGCTTTCGGGCCGACAAAGGTCCACTCGGTCTGCCCGGCCATATTGGGTTTGTCGCGGCATTCGTAGGTGATCTCGCCAACCCCGGTGGTTTCCAGGGCAATCTTGTGCCCGTCCGGCACCTTGATCGCGTCGGGATAACTGCTCTGGGCGAAGGTGGTCGCGGTGAAGGCGAGCAAACCGGTGAAGCCAATCAGCTGGGTGATGTTCATCCGATGATTCTCCGAAAAGGTAGTGCGCTGACAGCACCAGAGTGGGCTGTTACAGGGACTACCCGTGACGGAGGCGATTGGATGCAGTGCCGGAAAAATAAATTTCAAACACAAAGATCAAACCTGTGGGAGCGAGCCTGCTCGCGAAAGCGTCGGGTCAGTCAGCACTTATGTGACTGACGCACCGCATTCGCGACCAGGCTCGCTCCCACAAGGCTCTCTGTAAGGCTTGAGGCCCGAGGCTTTCAGTAACTCTTGGGTGTACGGATGTTGCGGCGCGGCGAAGATCTCGCGCGACGATCCTTGTTCAACCACCTTGCCATCCTTGATCACCATCAAGTCATGCGCCAGCGCATGCACCACCGCCAGATCATGGCTGATGAACAGATAAGTCAGCCCGTGCCTGATCTGCAACTGGCGCAACAACTCCACCACCTGTTTCTGCACCGTTCGATCCAGCGCCGAGGTCGGTTCGTCGAGCAGGATCAGCGCCGGTTCCAGCACCAGTGCGCGGGCGATGGAGATGCGCTGGCGCTGGCCGCCGGAAAACTCGTGTGGGTAACGATGGCGGCTCTGCGGATCGAGGCCGACTTCCTCAAGCACGCGGATCACCGCTGCTTCACGCTCGGCCTCGCTGCCGATGCCATGGGTCAGCAGGCCTTCGGCAATGATCTGCTGCACCGACATGCGCGGGCTGAGGCTGCCGAACGGGTCCTGGAACACCACTTGAATCTGCCGGCGCAACGGGCGCATCAGGCGCTGATTGAGCAGGCTCAATTGCTTGTTGCCGAACCGGATATCGCCCTCTGATTCGACCAGTCGCAGGATCGCCTGCCCCAGCGTCGACTTGCCCGAACCCGACTCGCCGACAATGCCCAGGGTCTTGCCGCGTTGCAGGGTGAAACTGACCCCGTCCACCGCTTTGATGTAATCCTGCTGGCGGCTGAAGAATTTTTTCGGCAGGGGAAACCACACCTTCAAGTCATCGACTTCCAACAGATTGTGCTCGTATTCACTGGGCACCGGCACGCCGCTCGGCTCAGCTTCGATCAACAAACGACTGTAGGGATCCTGCGGCGCACGAAACAGCGTTTCGCAGTCGGCCTGTTCAACGATCTCGCCTTGACGCATCACGCACACCCGCTGAGCAATGCGCCGTACCAGATTGAGGTCGTGACTGATCAGCAACAACGACATGCCGAGGCGCTGCTGCAGTTCGATCAGCAGTTCGAGAATCTTCTGTTGCACGGTCACGTCCAGCGCCGTGGTCGGCTCATCGGCAATCAGCAGTTCCGGCTCGTTGGCCAGCGCCATGGCGATCATCACCCGTTGCCGCTGACCGCCGGAGAGCTGATGCGGATAGGCTTTCAGACGCTGTAACGGTTGGTGAATACCAACCAGTTCCAGCAGCTCGAGCGTCCGTGCACGAGCGGCGCGGCCCTTGAGGCCCTTGTGGATTTCCAGCACTTCGCTGATCTGTTTTTCCACCGTGTGCAACGGGTTCAGCGAGGTCATCGGCTCCTGGAAGATCATCGCAATGCGATTGCCCCGCAGACCGCGCATCTGCTGTTCGCTGGCGTGCAGCAAATCTACGCCGCTATAGCGAATCGCGCCGCTGCTGCTAACGCTCTTGCCCGGGAGCAGACGCAGGATCGAATGCGCCGTCACCGACTTGCCCGAGCCGGATTCACCGACCAGCGCCAGACACTCGCCACGGCGAATGTCGAGGTTCACACCGTGCACCACTTCCTGCCCGGCGAAGGCCACGCGCAGGTCGCGAATTTCAATCAGGTTGTCTTGCATGTCAGCTCCTCGGATCAAAGGCATCTCGGCACGCTTCACCGATGAAAACCAACAAAGACAGGATCAACGCCAGGGCAAAAAACGCCGTCAGCCCCAGCCACGGTGCCTGCAGATTGCGTTTGGCCTGGCCGATCAACTCGCCCAGCGACGCGGTGCCGGCGGGCATGCCGAAGCCGAGAAAATCCAGCGCGGTCAGAGTGGCGATGGCGCCGGTGAGAATGAACGGCAGGTAGGTGAGGGTGGAGGTCATCGCGTTCGGCAGAATGTGCCGGCGCATCAGTTCGCTGTCGGTCAGGCCCAGCGCCCGCGCGGCTTTCACGTACTCCAGATTGCGTCCACGAAGAAACTCGGCGCGCACCACATCGACCAGCGCCAGCCAGGAAAACAGCGCCATGATCCCCAGTAGCCACCAGAAACCCGGCGAGACGAAGCCGGACAGAATGATCAGCAGGTACAGCACCGGCAACCCCGACCAGATTTCCAGTACGCGCTGCCCGAGCAAGTCGACCCAGCCGCCGTAATATCCCTGTAAAGCCCCGGCGAGAATGCCGATCAACGCGCTGATGGCGGTGAGGATCAGCGCGAACAGAATGGAAATCCGTGTGCCGAAAATCACCCGCGCCAGAACATCGCGAGCCTGATCATCGGTGCCCAGCCAATTGCTCGATGACGGCGGGCTGGGCGCCGGTTCGGTGAGGTCGTAATTGACCGTGTCGTAGCTGAACGGGATCGGCGGAAACAGCATCCAGCCGCCCTGATCCTCGATCAGTTTGTGAACATAGCTGCTGGCGTAATCTGGTTGAAACGGCAGCTCGCCGCCGAAATCGGTTTCCAGGTAATCGCTGAGGATCGGAAAGTAGAAAGCGTCGTGATAACGAATCACCAGCGGCTTGTCGTTGGCGATCAGCTCGCCACCGAAGCAGATCAGGCACAGGCCGATAAACAGCCACATTGACCAGCGCCCACGGCGGTTGGCCTTGAATTGCGCGACGCGGCGCTGGCCCAGAGGCGACAGTGTGAACATCAGGCAGTCCTCGCCGAGAAATCGATGCGCGGGTCGAGCAGGGTGTAGCAGAGGTCGCCGATCAGCTTGATCAGCAGGCCGAACAGGGTGAACAGAAACAGCGCGCCGAACACCACCGGATAATCCCGTGACACCGCCGCTTCGTAGCTCATGCGCCCGAGGCCATCGAGATTGAAGATGGTTTCGATCAGCAGGGAGCCGGCGAAAAACACTTCGATCAGCGCCGACGGCACGCCGGCCACCACCAGCAGCATGGCGTTGCGAAACACATGGCCGTAAAGCACGCGCCTCTCGGTCAGGCCCTTGGCTCGTGCGGTGACCACGTACTGGCGACTGATCTCGTTGAGAAAGCTGTTCTTGGTCAGGATCGTCAGCGTGGCGAAACCGCCGATCACCAGCGCAGTAACCGGCAGCACCAGGTGCCAGAGATAATCGCCGACCTTGCCCAATGTGCCGAGGCTGTCGAAGTTGTCCGACACCAGCCCCTGCACCGGAAACCAATTGACGTAGCTGCCCCCGGCGAACACCACGATCAACAGAATGGCGAAGAGAAACGCCGGCATCGCATAGCCGACGATGATTGCGGTGCTGCTCCAGACATCGAAGGCGCTGCCGTTTCTGATTGCCTTGCGAATGCCCAGCGGGATCGAAATCAGGTAGGTGATCAACGTCGCCCACAGGCCCAGCGACAACGACACCGGCAGTTTCTGCACGATCAGGTCGGTGACCTTGGCGCCGCGAAAGAAGCTGTTGCCCAGATCCAGTTGCGCGTAGTTTTTCAGCAGCAGCCATAGACGTTCGTGCAGCGGTTTGTCGAAGCCGTAATGGTGTTTGATTTCTTCGATCAGCGCCGGATCCAGACCTCGGCTGCTGCGCCCGGCACCCCCGACCGCCGCAACTTCGCCGCCACCGCCCATGCTGTGCCCGCCGAAGCCTTGCAGGCGGGCGATGGCTTGTTCCACCGGCCCGCCGGGCGCGGCCTGCACGATAAGAAAATTCACCACCAGAATGCACAGCAGCGTAGGGATGATCAGCAGCAAACGGCGACTCAGATAACGCAGCATGTCACTGCCCCCCCGCTAGCTGAGCGCTCATTTGCTGAGTCGTCAGGGGCCTGGCCGAGACTTCCCACCAGGTGTTGAGGCCTTCGTCGTACGCCGGTTGTACGGGCGGCATGCCGAAACGGTTCTGATACACCGTCGGCGTGCCTTTGGAGTAGTAGTTGGGAATCATGTAGTAACCCCATTGCAGCACCCGGTCGAGAGCGCGGGCGTAATGCACCATGGCTTCGCGGCTGTTGGCCTGGACCAACCCGTCGAGCAGTTGATCGACCGCCGAATCGGCCAGCACCATCGCGTTCGAGCTGCCGACTTGCGTGGCACTTTGCGAGCCATACAGGCTGTACAACTCGCGGCCCGGGGAGACGATCGGATCGCCACTGCGCGGGAAAGCGCAGACGATCATGTCGTAATCGCGGGCGTTGAGACGGTTGATGTATTGCGCCGAATCGATCCGTCGCAGATTGAGCGTGATACCGATCTGCGCGAGGGTGCGTTTGAACGGCAGCAGCATGCGATCGAAGCCGCCCTGACCGTCGAGAAAGGTGAATTCCAGCGGCTCGCCCGCAGCGTTGACCAGGCGATTGTGTTGCGCCGTCCAGCCAGCCTCGGCGAGCAGCTTCAAGGCTTGCAGTTGCTTGTCGCGGATGTAGCCGCTGCCATCGGTTTTCGGCGCCTGATACACCGTGGTGAAGACCTCGTCGGGGACTTGCCCTCGCAGCGGTTCGAGGATCTTCAATTCTTCGGCATCAGGTAGCGCGGTGGCGGCCATTTCACTCTTCGGCCAGAAGCTGTTCTGGCGCACGTAAAAGCCGCGCATCATCTGCTTGTTGGTCCACTCGAAATCCCACAGCAGGCTGATCGCCTGACGCACGCGGCGATCCTGGAAGATCGGGTTTTGCAGATTGAACACAAAGCCCTGCGCCGCCGTGGGTTTGTCCGGCGCCAGAATCGCCTGCTGCAAGCGACCGTCGCGCAACGCCGGGCTGTCGTAGCCGACCACGTATCCGGACGAGGAGAACTCGCGGTTGTAGTCGAACGCACCGGCCTGCAGCAGTTGGCGAGCGACGTCGGTGTCACCGTAGAAATTCACCGTCAGGCTGTCGAAGTTGTACATGCCGCGACTCACCGGCAGGTCCTTGCCCCACCAGTCCGGATCGCGCTGGAAACTGATGCTGCGCCCGGCGTCGACCTTGCTCACCCGGTACGGGCCGCTGCCCAGCGGTGGCTCGAAACCGCCGCCATTGGCGAAGTCACGGGTTTTCCACCAATGCTCGGGCAGCACGCGCAGCGTCGCCAGATCCAGCGCGAGGGTGCGATTGAGGTTGTTCTTGAAGGTGAAACGCACCTGTCGCGGGCCTTCGACCAGCACGTCCTGCACGTCGGCATATTGCTGGCGATAGCTCAGGCTGCCCTTGGTCATCAGCAGGTTGAAGGTGTAGCGCACGTCTTCGGCGGTGATCGGCGTGCCGTCGGCAAAACGTGCCTTGGGGTTGAGGGTGAAGCGCACCCACAAACCTTCCGGGTCGCGTTCGATCTGCTGCGCAACCAGAGCGTAAACCGTGTAGGGCTCATCCAGCGAACGGAACGCCAGCGGCGCGTATACCCAGTCATTGATCTGCACCACGGAAATGCCCTGATCGGCGTATGGCGTGATGTAGTTGTACTGACCGATCTCCATCGACGCACGGCTGAGCGACCCGCCCTTGGGTGCGTCGGCGTTGACGAAATCGAAATGCTTGAAGCCGGCCGGATACTTCGGCGCCTCGCCGTACACCGTCAGCGCGTGACTGCCGGCGGCCAGCGCCGACGCCCCGAAGCACAGCAGCGCACTGCCGAGCAGCAGGCCCGCCATGTTGCGCAAAAAAATCATGAGGTCACTCCTTAATCCCTGAATGCACACAGATCAAACTGTAGGAGTGAGCCTGCTCGCGATGAGGCCAAGTCAGACCCTGCTGGGTTGACTGAAAAAACGCTATCGCGAGCAGGCTCACTCCTACAAGGGGTGTGGTGTTAGCGGTCAGAAGTGATACGTCATGCGCGCAAACAATGTTCGGCCCAGCGGGTCGGTGTAGCGCGGGTCATAGCCGCTCTGGAAGTTGTAGGCCTGGTTGGAGAACGGCGGGTTGCGGTCGAAGACGTTCTTCATCCCGGCATCCACGTCGAGCACTTTGTTGAAGGTGTAACCGGCCGACAGATCCCACACCGAATACGACGCCACCCGCGCGTGCGTCTCGCGATCGTAATCGTTGTAACCGGTGGTGAAGCGGTTGGTCAGCGCCGCCCGTGCCGCGCCGAAGGTCCAGCTACCGGTGAGGTTGTGCTTCCAGCGCGCGATCACGCCGTCACCCTGAAAGTCGCCGACCTTGTCGGTGAACGGACCTTTGATGGTGCTCTGGAAGTCGTACTCGTCGACATAGGTGCCTTGCAGGCCGAGGCCGAACTGACCGTAAAACGTGTTCGGGAAGCGATAGTCGAGCGACACGTCGACACCGTTGGTTTCGACGATGCCTAGGTTGGCGTTGCCGGTGACGATGTAGTTGAGCGTGCCGTCGGCGTTGCGCACGAAACGGTCCGGGTAGGATCCGGCCTGATCGAACACGGTGGATTCCGGGAACGGCTGGATCTGGTTGGAGATGTGAATCCACCAGAAATCCAGACCCACCGACAGATTGCTGATCGGCTGGTAGACGAAACCCAAGGTGACGTTGCGCGCCTTCTCCGGGGCCAGATCTTCGTTGCCGCCAATCTGATTGAGAAATTGCTGACCGCAATCGCGCCCGCCGTTACCGCCCGGTTGCACCACGCCGCCGGTACACAGTGCCGGGTCGTTGTAGTAACCCTGAGTGAAAGTGATGCTGCGCGGCGAATACAGTTCGTACAGCGACGGCGCGCGGAAACCTTCACTGTAGGCACCACGCACCACCAGCTCTTTCAACGGCTGATAACGGAACGAGTATTTCGGGTTGGTGGTGCTGCCGAAGTCGCTGTATTTGTCGTGACGCACAGCGGCGGACAGTTCGAGGCTGTCGAGCACTGGCACGTTGATTTCCGCATAGGCGGCTTTCACGCTGCGATCACCCTCAACGCTGCCGGCCGGGTCGATGCCCAGGCTCTGGATGTCGCCGGCGAACGACTCGAAATCCTGATGGAATTTCTCCTTGCGGTACTCGCCACCCAGCGCCAGACCGGCAGGACCGGCACCGAACCAGTCGCCGATCTCACGGCTGACGCGGCCGTCGAAACCGGCGACGCGGCCCACGGCTGTGGAGTAGGCGCCGTGGTACGCGGCGGCGTCGATGTACTGCTGACCGGCAGCGGTTTGCGGGCCGAACGGGTTGAGCAAGCCGCTGGCCAGACCGTCGATCATCGCTTGGTCACTGACGTAGCCGCTGGTGACGCTGGAAACGATTTTGTTCTGGTTGTACGAGGCGCCGACGTTGTAATCCCAACCGCCGACCAGACCATCGAAACTGAGCAGGAAGCGCTGGCTGGTGTTCTGGTCTTTCGATTCACGCGGGCCAGCGGCGGTCTCACGCCAGTTGACGTCGACCGGTTGCGTCGGGTCGAGGGCGAAATCGGTCGGTGCCGGGGTGATGCCATTGCCGGGGTAGTACGGCGACGAGGAATCCAGGCTCAGTCCGGTCAGTGGCGCCGGGCCGACAGCGACGGCGTTGTTGTTGCGCGACCAGAAGTATTCGAGGTTGGCGTTGTGTTCATCGCCGAGCTTGGCGGTGGTCTTGCCGAAGAATGAGGTCTTCTCGGTTTGCGGCACCAGATCGATATATTCGCGGGTGCTGAAACGGCACAAGCCGTCGCGGGCGATCAGGTTGGGGCCGTTGCAATTGCTGTTGGCCAACGGGTTGGTGGCGTTGCCGTTCTGGCTGTAGTTGCCCGGGAACGCGGTGCCGGAGGTCTGATCGAGACCGCGACCGGGCGCGTAGTCGGTGGCGAAGGAGCGGTCGTTGGCATCGAGGTTCTGCTGTTTGTTGTAGTTGAACACGCCGAGGACGTTGAAGCGGTCTTCTTCCAGATCGCCGTAGCCCCAACTGGCGCTCATGTCCTTGGTCGCACCGCCACCGCTGTGGGTCGGTGTTTCACCGCCGAGGGTCAACGCGCCGTCGGTGAGGGATTTCCTGGTGATGAAGTTGATCACACCGCCGATAGCGTCGGTGCCGTACAGGGCCGAGGCGCCGTCACGCAGCACTTCTACGCGTTCGATGGCGGCAAACGGGATCATGTTCAGATCCACCGCGCCGCCGGCCGAGTTGGTGCCGGACAAGGCATTGTTGGCCAGGCGTCGACCGTTGAGCAGCACCAGCGTTTTGTTCGCGCCGATGCCGCGCATGTCGGCGAAGGACGCCCCGCCGGTGGCCGCGCCGACCGAACCGGCGCTGTTGTTGATCGACTGACTGCCAGTGATGCGCTGGACCAGTTCGGCGGTGGTGGTCACGCCCTGTTTGCGCAGCTCGTCAGCCTTGAGAATGGTGATCGGTACCGCCGTTTCCGCATCGACCCGGCGAATCGCCGAACCGGTCACTTCGACCCGCTGCAGTTGCGTGGTCGGCGCGGCCACGACAGCGGCTGCCGGCGTGGCGCTGTTGTCGTCCTCGGCCGCTTGCACGGTCCCGGCGCCCATCCCCATGGCCACCAGATACAGCGGAACAAAACGGTGGCGAGACATCGTTGCCACCAAAGGTTTGAGCGTGAAGCGTGGAGTGTTCATCAGCATGGTTGTTTCCGATTTTCAGACGTTATCGAATTGGCCTTGTGAGCCGCTCATTGCTCCGCTTCCGGTGATACCGCGCGCGGAAAACCACTTTCTTCAAGCAAGCCGATCCCTCCGAAGACGCGTGGCGTTTTTTTCGGTCGGCCGGGTGCGACGGGATTCTTTTTCAGCGGTGCCGGCGGGTGCTCTCAAGGGCCGCCAACACCGCACTCAGTGGGTGGTCATCACCGAAATCTTGCTGATGCCCGAGCGTTCGATCGATGCCATGGCCTTGGCCACCTGGCCGTAGTTGACGGCGGCATCGGCCTGTAACTGCACGCGCACCTCGGCGTCCTTGGCCTTGACTTCCTTGAGGCTGGCCTCGAGGGATTCCGGGGCCAGTTCGGTCTTGGCCAGATAGAACTTGCCGTCCTGATCGACGCTGACCACCACCGGATCTTTCTTTTCGGCGGGCGCCACGGCGTCGGTTTTCGGCAGGTTGACCTTGATCGCGTTGGTCATCAGCGGCGCGGTGACGATGAACACCACCAGCAACACGAGCATCACGTCGACCAGCGGCGTGACGTTCATTTCGCTGAGCACTTCATCGCTGTCTTGAGTGGAGAACGACATCAGCTGGCCTCCCGCACGGCGGCCGTGCTTTTGCTGGCGATGGCCTGACGGCTGATGGAAAACGCGCTGCGCGAGGCGAGGGCGTCGAAGTCGTGGGCGAAGTCGTCCATATCCGCCGAGGCGAGTTTCAGCCGACGCAGGAAGAAGTTGTAGATCAGCACTGCCGGCACCGCGACGGCGATGCCCACGCCGGTGGCGATCAGCGCGTGGCCTATAGGCCCGGCGACCGCTTCAAGGCTGGCCGAGCCGGTTTCGCCAATGCTTTGCAGGGCTTCCATGATTCCCCAGACCGTGCCGAACAGGCCAATGAACGGTGCGGTGCTGCCGATACTGGCGAGGATCGCCTGGCCGTTTTCCAGCGAGCGACGTTCCTTCTGGATCTGCTGGCGCAGGTTACGCTCCAGACGATCGGAACGGTTGATGGTGTGCGCCAGTTGCTGAGTGGTGCGCGGCGAATCTTCCACCAGCAGGGCTTCGAAACCGCTGCTGGCGATGCGCGCCAGCGAGCCCGGATACTGGCTGGCGTGTTCGGCGGCGGTGAGCAGGTCAGGCGCGCTCCAGAAGGCTTTGGTGAACTGTTTGTTCTGCGCTTTCTGGCGCAGGTACTGGGCCGACTTGACCAGCAGGATCGCCCAACTGACCACGGAAAACAGCACCAGACCCCAGAGCACACCGGGGACAATCATCGAAGACAGTGAATCGTTCATGGCTACACCTCGCTTGCGTTAATCAGTAATGAGTCGGTTGCGCCGTCACTGCGGCAATTTGAAATCGATGGTCTGGGTGGCGAAGCCGTCGATCGGCGTGTCACCGCGCTTGGCGGGAATGAACTTCCAGTTCTTCACCGCCGCGACGGCCGCCTCATCCAGTTGCGGTTTGCCGCTGGACTTGGTCACCGTCACCGCACCGGCACGGCCGTTGGCCAGCACCTGAATGCGCAGCACCACGCTGCCTTCCCAATTACGTCGCAGCGCCAGCGACGGATATTCCGGCGGCGGATTGCCAAGGCTGGCCAGGCCGGAAATCGCCGCCGATTCCTTGACCGGAGCGGGTGCAGCAGGTGGTGCCGGTGGTGCGCTCGGTGTGGTCGGCGCCGCAGGTGCGGACGGTTGCGCCGGGGCGGGCGGCGCTTTCGGCGGCTCGACTTTCTTCACTGGTTTTGGCTTCTCGACCGGTTTCGGTTTCTCGATCGGTTTGGGCTTCTCCAGCGGTTTTGGCGGCGGCTTGACCGCGTCCTCGTCCTCCACAGGCTGCTCGGGTTCCGGCGGCGGTGGAGGCGGGGGCGGCGGCGGTGGTTCCGGTGTTGGCGGGGCCGGAGGTGTCGGGCTGGTCAGCTCGACGGTCATTTCCGGAATTTCCGGCGGCGTCGGCAGTGGCTCCGGTCGCGCCTGATGGAAGAACCACCACGCGCCGCCGTGTATCAGTGCCGACACGGCGATCAGCAAGAGCATCTGTGGTTTGTTCAACCCGCCGGGTCGTGACGTGTTGGCTGTAAACGCCGGCCTGCCCGGGGGCGGCGGAACCGGCGCTTGCTGCAACGTCCCCGGCAGGGTTCTGTGCTTTACCGCATCGTTCATTAAAGCTCCCTCGGGTCAGATGAAGGGCAATAAGGTGCCGTCCGAACATATGGCTGATGTTCGAGTGAGTGGGTGCAACTTTCTTCAAGATGTACGCGAGCCGATAGTTGGACTATCTGTTTAAGTGGCCTCGAACAAACTTATTGGCTTAGGAATATCTTTTTTGATTGCTCATGATCCATTCCCTGGCTTGTTGTTGTTTGGAGACGTTAGCTGTCTCCTGCTTGTTACAGTTTGCAACAGGTGTGCCAGTTATTGCCGAACTGCATTGAGTGGATTATCTCGGTGCTGCCGATGTCGCATTTCTATAAGTTTCAAGTTCGCTCGCTGTTTTATACAGCGCGAAATGGTCTTCAAGTCCTCGCAGAAGGGCTTTTTCGAGTGCGAGTCAGCGTTAACGCCGTATCGCGCGAGTTGGCGAGATAGAGCGGCTGCTCGGTGATCAGGCTCAGCACCTTACGGTGCGCGGCGAATCGATTTGGTGCAGGTCAGTAATTCAGCGGCTCACAGGATATGTTCCTTATTTTGATTCTGGAGTATTGGATAACTGCATCACATTCAGGCGTGCGCTTTTGGTGCAACTTCAATGGCGGCAATTCATTGTTCGACAATCTTGCTAAACCGCCTTTTATTCATTGTCGTATTTAAAAAATAAATAACACCTGGCGCCCGGCGATGCTCGGTCGCCAGGCACGTTAAGTGTGCGTTGGGTTTCAGGTAATAAAGTAGAAACGCACCAAGCCGAATTTGCTCGGCTGGATTTGCAAGTGAGTCGGGTCTGTCGGACGGCGGAAGATCTGAAGATTCACGCGGTGAACTCCTTGTTGCCAGCTCGGACAGGCGAACTTTTGGTTCCCTGTCGCACCTTACAAGAACGCGGATAGCGTTCGATGAATGCTCTTGGTGCGGGATGGGCACCGCCAGCGCTGATTGGCGAAGGTTGATTTCGCAAGTCGGCAGTGCATGGGAAAAACGTGCCAATCACGACACATTTGCAGAATTTTCTACAGCAGGCCAGCCAGCCATCTACCCTGTGCAAAGGCCTTATCGGGGGAAACGGACATGTACCAGCTCTACGGGCACAAGAATTCCGGCGCGGCTGCCATCGAGGCGGCGCTGGAGTTGTGCCAGATCGCCTATCGTTTCATTGACACCGAAGCCAGCGCCGAGGCTGCCGAGGCACTGGGAAAACTCAATCCGCTGAAGCAGATCCCGACCTTGCAACTGCCGGACGGCAGCGCCCTGACCGAAAGTGCGGCGATCCTGATTCACCTGGGCCTGACGTTTCCCAAGTCCGGCCTGTTGCCGAGCGAGGCGGCTGATCGCGATCAGGCGATCCGCGGCCTCGCCTATATCATCGGCAATTGCTACGCGGCGGTCGGCATCATCGATTATCCCGAGCGCTGGTTGCTCACGCCTGACGAGAGCGCACGGCAGAACCTGATCGCTGGCACGCGCCAGCGTCTGCACTTCAGTTGGGAGGTATTTGCCGATCAGTTTTCCGGCGAGCTGTACCTGGACGACGAAACGCCCGGCGCACTGGATGTGCTGGCGGCCGTGGTGAGCCGCTGGGCCGGCAGCCGCGAACATCTGCGCCAGACCCGCCCGGGCTTTTATGCGTGGCTGCAAAGGATTGACCGACACCCGGTGCTGGCACCGGTGTTCGAGCGGCATTGGCCGACCTGAGCTCACCGCAAAACCAATGTAGGAGTGAGCCTGCTCGCGATAGCGGTGTATCAGTCACCTTTGTTCTCGGCTGACAAACCGCTATCGCGAGCAGGCTCACTCCTACAGGGGCGGCGGTGGTGTCCGAGGCTCATTCGCCGCGAATGTACTGCTCCAGCTGTTTGATCAGTTCAGCCTGTTCGGCAATCGCTTCTTTCACCAGGTCGCCGATCGACAGCAGGCCGATCAACTGGCCGTCCTCGACTACCGGGAGGTGGCGCAGGCGTTTGTCGGACATGATGCCCAGGCAGGTGTCGACGGTTTGGCGGGTGTCCACGGTGATCACGTCCCTGACCATTATGTCGCTGACCGGCGTCCCCACCGAAGAGCGACCTTTCAGCACCAGTTTGCGCGCGTAGTCACGTTCGCTGATGATGCCGACCACCTTGTCATCTTCTACCACCAGCAAGGCGCCGACGTTTTTCTCGGCCATCTTCATCAGCGCCTCGAGCACCATGTGATCGGGTTTGATCTGGTGCACTTCCTGATTTTTCTGATCTTTGAGCTTGAGCAGTTGGGCGACGGTCTTCATGGCGGTTACTCAGGTGTTGTCGTTGTTTATCAAGCATCGTAGACGCAGCCGCGCAGAGCAAGGTGGCAAAGCGGCAGTTAGCGTGCAAAAAACGCCATTCGCCGGGTTTTTCCGCAGATTCGCGGTATTTTTTGCCAAGGTCAGGCGTGGCAATGCCGCGTAGAATGCCGGTCAGTCTGATTTTTCGAGGTCGCAGTGGTGGATTTACAGCAGGGCTTCGTCCTGACCCGGCATTGGCGCGATACGCCGGCCGGCACCGAAGTCGAGTTCTGGCTGGCGACGGACGCCGGGCCACGCCGTGTGCGCCTGGCGCATCAGCCGTCGGTAGCGTTCATTCCCGCCGCCCAGCGTGAAGCGGCCGAGCGTCTGCTGCACGATGAAAACAATGTCGAACTGCGCCCGCTCGCACTGCAGGATTTTCAACACCGGCCGGTGCTCGGTCTGTATTGCCAGCAACACGGCCAGTTGATGCGCCTGGAAACCGCGCTGAACCGCGCCGGCGTCGATGTTTTCGAAGCCGACGTGCGCCCCCCGGAACGCTATCTGATGGAGCGCTTCATCACCGCGCCCGTGCTGTTCGGCGGCACGCCTGATGCTGAGGGCGTTCTGCTCAACGCCCAGCTGAAACCCGACCCCGGCTACCGGCCGAAACTGCGTCTGGTCTCGCTGGATATCGAAACCACGGAAAACGGTGAGCTGTATTCGATTGCTCTGGAAGGTTGCGGCGAGCGGCAGGTGTACATGCTTGGCGCGCCGAACGGCGACGCCAGCATTGTCGATTTCGACCTCGAATACTGCGATTCGCGCACGCTGATCCTGAAGAAGCTCAACGACTGGTTTGCTCGCCACGATCCCGACGCAATCATCGGCTGGAACGTTGTGCAGTTCGATCTGCGCATCCTTCACGAACACGCCCGGCGTCTCGGCGTGCCGCTGAAAATCGGCCGTGGCGGCGAAGAAATGCAGTGGCGCGAGCACGGCAGCCGTAATCATTACTTCGCCTCGGCGGCTGGGCGGCTGATCATCGATGGCATCGAGTCGTTGCGGTCGGCGACCTGGAGTTTTCCTTCGTTCAGCCTAGAAAACGTCGCGCAGACCCTGCTCGGCGAAGGCAAGGCCATCAACAACCCGTACCAGCGCATGGACGAGATCAACCGCATGTTCGCCGAAGACAAACCGGCGCTGGCCAAATACAACCTCAAGGACTGTGAACTGGTCACGCGGATCTTCGCCAAGACCGAACTGCTGACGTTCTTGCTTGAACGCGCCAGCGTTACCGGACTGCCCGCCGACCGTAGCGGCGGTTCGGTTGCCGCGTTCACCCATTTGTACATGCCGTTGATGCATCGTCAGGGCTTTGTTGCGCCGAACCTCGGCACCAACCCGCCGCAGGCCAGCCCCGGCGGGTTTGTCATGGATTCGCGGCCGGGGTTGTACGAGTCGGTGCTGGTCCTCGATTACAAAAGCCTGTACCCGTCGATCATTCGCACGTTTCTGATCGACCCGGTGGGCCTGATCGAAGGCCTGCAACATCCCGACGACGCTGACTCGGTGCCGGGTTTCCGTGGCGCCCGTTTTTCGCGCACCCGGCATTGCCTGCCGTCGATCGTGGCGCGGGTGGCCGAAGGGCGTGAGACCGCCAAGCGCGAGCACAACGCGCCGCTGTCCCAGGCGTTGAAAATCATCATGAACGCCTTCTACGGCGTGCTTGGCTCCAGCGGCTGCCGTTTTTTCGATACCCGGCTGGCCTCGTCGATCACCTTGCGCGGCCACGAAATCATGCTGCGTACCCGCCAGTTGATCGAGGAACAGGGCCACGCGGTGATTTATGGCGACACCGACTCCACCTTCGTCTGGCTGCGCCGCCTGCACGGTCAGGAAGAAGCCGCGCAGATCGGCCATGCGCTGGTCAAGCACGTCAACGATTGGTGGCGCGCGCATGTGCGCGACGAGTACGGGCTGGAAAGCGCGCTGGAATTGCAGTTCGAGATTCACTACAAGCGCTTTCTGATGCCGACGATTCGCGGCGCGGAGGAGGGCAGCAAGAAGCGCTATGCCGGTCTGGTCACCCGTGGCGATGGCAGCGAGGAAATGGTCTACAAGGGCCTGGAAACCGTGCGCACCGACTGGTCACTGCTGGCCCGGCAATTTCAGCAGGAACTGTATGAGCGGATTTTCCAGCGCAAGCCGTATCAGGATTACGTGCGCGACTACGTGCGCAAGACCCTCGCCGGAGAGTTCGATGATCGGCTGGTGTATCGCAAGCGTCTGCGCCGCACCCTCGACGATTATGAACGCAACGTGCCGCCGCATGTCCGTGCGGCGCGGCTGGCCGACGACTACAACGCCGAGCAGGGTCGGCCCCGGCAGTATCAGAACGGCGGCTGGATCAGCTACGTCATCACCCTGGCCGGCCCGGAGCCGTTGGAGGTACGCCGCGCCGCCATCGATTACGACCACTACATCACCCGCCAGCTGCAACCGGTGGCGGATGCGATTCTGCCGTTTGTCGACGACGACTTCTCAACCCTGATCGGTGGGCAACTGGGCCTGTTTTGAGTCGAGCAGCTGCAGCGTCCATTCATCGAGAATGCCGTGGAAGTAACGGTCCAGCGCCTGATGGAACAGGCTGTCCTCGGCGCTGAACTGGGCGAACAGGGTCATCGAAGAATGAAATTTCAGGTCATCGGGATGGCCAAAAATCTCTGCAATCGAACGCTGCGGCACGTTGAGCACCAATTGGGTGCAGGTGCGCAGTCGCGCGCCAAGCAGTTCGTGGGCCAGATAGGCCTGCGCTTCCTCGGCCGAACCAATGGCAAAGCGCCGGGCCATTTCGCTGCCGCCCAACCCGGCGAATTGCGGAAAGACAAACCACATCCAGTGGCTGCGCTTGCGGCCCTCTTCAAGTTCACGCTGGACCCGTTCGAACACCGGGTCCTGTGCCTGGACAAAACGTTGCAGGTCGAACGGGTCGTGCAGATCTGTGCTTCTCATCGCCAAGTCCTCGCAGTCGGCGGCTCAGACCATGGCCAGCCGCTGCTTGCGTTGTGGCGCCGGGAACACCTTGTCCAGCGCCGCCAGATCCCCGGCGTCCAGTTGCAGCTGCGCGGCCTCGGCATTGAGTTGCAGATGTTCAGGGCGCACAGCCTTGGGAATCGCAATCACGCCATCCTGGCGCAGGATCCACGCCAGCGAAACCTGCGCCGGGGTGGCGTTGTGACGACTGGCAATGTCTTGCAGCACCGGCTCGGCAAGCATCGCGCCGCCCTGGCCGATCGGACAGTAAGCCATCAGCGGCAGGCGCTGATGCTGGCACCACGGCAGCAGATCGAATTCGATGCCGCGCTCTTCGAGGTTGTACAGCACTTGATTGGTCGCGCAGGCCGAGCTGGACAGTTCTTCGAGATCATCAACATCGAAATTGGACACGCCCCAACGGCCGATCTTGCCGTCCTCGCGCAGGCGTTCGAAGGCTTCGACGGTTTCCTCCAGCGGGTACTGACCGCGCCAGTGCAGCAGATACAGATCGATGTAATCGGTGCCGAGCCGACGCAGGCTGCGCTCGCAGGCTTGCGGGATGCCCTGGCGGCTGGCGTTGTGCGGATAGACCTTGCTGACCAGGAAAACCTTGTCGCGTTGACCGGCAATGGCCTCGCCGACGACCGTTTCGGCACCGCCCTCGGCGTACATCTCGGCGCTGTCGATGAGGGTCATGCCCAGCTCGATGCCCGTGCGCAGCGCCGCCACTTCACGGGTGTGCGCCGAGCGATC
This sequence comes from Pseudomonas koreensis, assembly GCF_024169245.1. Taxonomy (NCBI): domain Bacteria; kingdom Pseudomonadati; phylum Pseudomonadota; class Gammaproteobacteria; order Pseudomonadales; family Pseudomonadaceae; genus Pseudomonas; species Pseudomonas koreensis. The sequence goes on along the minus strand of NZ_JALJWP010000001.1, from coordinate 5,147,248 downwards.
TTCGCCCATGCGCCAGGTGCCCTGGCCAATCACAGGGACCTGCACGCCGGCCAACTCAAGGGTACGCATTCAAACCTCCTGGCTTAAAGAGTCGATATCTTTAGTGGGCAGCAGAAGACAGATCGTTCCGCGGCGCGCTGACTGATCGTTCCCACGCTCCTGCGTGGGAATGCAGCCCGGGACGCTCCGCGTCCCCTTCTGGAACTGGGACGCGGAGCGTCCCCGGAGGCATTCCCACGCGGAGCGTGGGAACGATCATGCGTGGAGGCTTACTTGGCGGAGAATTTCAGGATCACGCTGTGGGCATAAGTCTGCCCCGGATCAAGCCGCGTGCTCGGGAAGTCCGCCTGGTTCGGTGAATCCGGGTAGTGCTGGGTCTCCAGCGTAAACGCGCCCCAGTGCGGATAGACCTTGCCGCCCTTGCCCTTGACCGTGCCGTCGAGGAAGTTGCTGGTGTAGAACTGCACGCCCGGCTCGGTAGTGAACAGTTGCAGGACACGTCCGGATTGCGGATCGCTGACTTCAGTGGCGACTTTGCTGATATCGCCCTTGGTGTCGAGCGCCCAGTTGAAATCGAAGCCACCCTGTTTCGGCTCGGCGAATTTCAGTTGCGGATGATCAGCCTTGATATGCGTGCCGATCGGCGTCGGTTTGCTGAAGTCCATCGGCGTACCGGCGACTGGCGCCAGTTCTCCGGTAGGGATCAGTTTCGCGGTGACCGGCGTGTAATGGCTGGAGTTGATCATGGCGACTTGCTTGAGAATGTCGCCATTGCCGGCACCGGCCAGGTTGAAGTAGCTGTGGTTGGTCAGGTTGAGCACGGTCGGCTTGTCGGTGCTGGCCTTGTAGTCGATGCGCAGCTCGTTGTTGTCGGTCAGGCGATAGGTGACTTCGGTAGTCAGATTGCCCGGAAAGCCCATTTCGCCGTCGGCCGACAGGTAGGTCAGGGTTACGCCAGCCGAATCCTTGTCCTTGGTTTCCTTGGCCTTCCAGACTTTCTTGTCGAAACCCTGCGGGCCGCCGTGCAGCGCGTTGGACTTGTCGTTCTGCGGCACTTGATAGCGTTTGCCATCGAGTTCGAACGCGCCGTCGGCCAGGCGATTGCCGAAACGGCCGATGGTCGCGCCGAAGTACGCGGTGCCTTTCTGATAGCCCTGCACATCATCGAAGCCCAGTACGACGTCGTCGAACTTGCCGTGCTTGTCGGCAACTTTCAGCGCTTGCAGGGTCGCGCCGTAGGTGATGACGGTGGCCTGCATGCCGTGGCTGTTGCGCAGGATGTATTGCTCGACGGGCGTGCCGTCATTGGTTTTGCCGAAGGCTTTGTGTTCGACGGTCAGGCCCGCCGCGTTGGCGGAAAGGGTAGCGATCATCAGGGACAGTCCGAGGCCGGAGAGCAGGTGACGGGATTGAAGCATGGTTGACCTTCCTTTTTGTTGTTGTTTTCGTATTGACCGTAGGAGCTGCCGAAGGCTCGATCTTTTGATCTTGATTGTGATTTTTAGGAGCAAGATCAAAAGATCGCAGCCTTCGGCAGCTCCTACATGTCACTAGTCATGCTATTTGAGTCGAGAGAGAAGATTTATAGCCGATTTGCCGGTGTTGGCAAATATAAAGTCCGACTAATTGATGGGGCGCCTGTCACCGAAGGTCGGCTAAACGCCCAGGCACTGCACTTTTTCGCAATCGGCGGCTCTATGCATGGCCAGGATGCGGTGACTCCCGCCGCACAGGAATGTGCCTGTCCGAGATTTCATGCCGAGTGTTTTTGCCCTGATCACCGCCGCTATCCGCCGCCCGTGCCTGCTGCTGGCCTGCCTGTGCTTGCCGTTGCTCAGCGGCTGCAGCCACCAGAACGGCAACGGATTCTTCAATCAGATGCGTGAAGGGCAGCCGCAGGAATTCCTGCAGACCAGCGTCGACCGCATGGCCACCCTGGCGATGCGCGACAACCTCGACAGCCTTTATCGATTGATGGGCAAGCTCTACCTGCGCAACCCGGAAGAGTTGCGCAAATCTGGCTTCCTCACTGTCAATGCTGCGGTGAAGCAAGTGCGCCTCGCTGTTGAGCAACAGCAGCCGTTGCCCGTGCTGGGTGGGCGTAAAGACCTGGCAGCGCTGAGCTATGCGATGAGCCCGGAATTCCTCGGCGACCGCGTCGGCGCGTTCATTTATGCGATCGGCAGCATGCTGGTTACCGCCCACGGCAATCGCACCGAGTTCTACATGACCGACGCGATCAATCCGACGTTCGTGCACAACGCCGCGCGTAACATCGAAAAAGCCATGTGGATCCTCTCGCAACGGCAGAACAAGGAAGGCCAGCCATTGCTGTTCTCCAACGAAATCTCGGAGGAGGGCAGCAACCTCAGCTTCGCCACCGAATTCAGCAAAGTCGTCGCGCGCCTCGATCTGCTCACGCAGATGCTTGATGAGCGCTATCGCAGGATTGGTTTGAATTACGCGCAGAGCCTGTTGTTCTTGAATTTCCTGCCGGTGCAGTGAGCCTTGCAGACCCCTGTGGGAGCGAGCCTGCTCGCGAAAGCGCCGGATCATTCAAATCATCGGTTGCTGACCCACCGCCTTCGCGAGCAGGCTCGCTCCCACAGGGGTGCTTCGCTGAATGCCGATATGGCATAACGATAGACCGCATCGATATATGTGGCTATATGAAAAATCGCTATGCTGCGGGCCAGATTTTTCCTGTCGTTTTCTGGACGTTTGAATGGAATTGGCAAATTTCGGCCTGGTCATTGCCGGGCTGGTGGTGGGGTTTATCGTCGGCATGACCGGTGTCGGCGGTGGTTCGTTGATGACGCCGATTCTGCTGTGGTTCGGTATCAACCCGGCAACCGCGGTGGGCACCGACTTGTTGTATGCCGCGATCACCAAATCCAGCGGCGTCCTTGTTCACAGGAAAAACAAGAACATCGATTGGGCCATCACCGGCTGGCTGACCCTCGGCAGCGTGCCGGCCGTGGCCATGACCCTGTGGTTCCTCAGCACTCTGCACACCGCGCCGGACGCGATGAACGCCATCATCAAACAGGCGCTCGGCTTCGTCCTCTTCGCCACGGCGCTGGCAATCTTTTTCAAGAAACGCTTGCTCGAATTCGCCCACAAACGCGCCGGCGGCAACTACAACCCGAGCGGTTCGCGGCTCAACGTGATGACGGTAATCACTGGTCTGGTCCTCGGCACCATGGTCGCCCTGACCTCGATCGGCGCCGGCGCACTGGGCACCGTCGCGCTCTTCATCCTCTACCCGCTACTGCCAACCCGCCGCCTGGTCGGCACCGAAATCGCCCACGCCGTACCGCTGACCCTCGTCGCCGGCCTCGGCCACGCCAGCATGGGCAATATGGATTGGGGCGTGCTCGGCTTCCTGCTGATGGGCTCGCTGCCGGGTATCTGGCTCGGCAGCCACCTGACCGGCCGCATCTCCGACGAAGTCCTGCGCCCGTGCCTGGCGACGATGCTGGTGTTGATTGGTTATAAGTTGGCGTTCTGATCCGTCGATGAATGAAATCTATGTCCACTGCGAGGGCCGTCTCGTCATCACCGTCGAGCCACGTGAGATGCGCATGAGCCATTGGCTGTATGCGCCGCAGTTAGTCGATCTGCAGCAGCAAAAAGTGCTGCTGGATATGAGCGAGAGTCTGTGGGATTTGCTCGGTACCGCCGACGAGACCGCCAGTGGCATCGAGCTGGTGCTGCGCAAGTACCCTGGCGACCGGGCGTCGGTGAGGTTGAGAGTTGATCTCGATAGCGGTGAACTCAAGCTCGGTGGACAACCCGTCGCCCCCTCGCAATTGCTCTCGGCACTCGATTCAGCGCTGGAGTGAGGCGGCAGCTTGCGGCGAGCCGCCTCACCACGGGTTAGCGCTGAATGACGTATTTCATCACCACCACCGGCAGCTCCTCATAAATCAGCTTCTCGACTACTTGCCAGCCCAGTCGCGCATACAGTGACTGCGAAGTGTCGGTGTAAAGATATAGCTCAGGCACGCCAAGCGCCGCTGCTTCTTCAACCACTCGATTGACCAGTTGCGAAGCCACGCCTTTGCCGCGGTGTTCGGCTTTGACGTAGACCCCGGCCAGCCACGGCGTCAGTTCCGGCCGCAGGTCAAGATCGCTGTCGATCAGCAAGGCACCGCCGAGCAGCTCCGCGCCTTCCAAAGCCACCACCACGCTGGGTATCTCGCCCTTGCCACACGCAGAGCGCATCAACTCGATGCGGGCTTCGATGCTGTCGCCTGGCGCGAAATCACCCCATTCCTTGAAGTTGAGTGTGGCCAGTTCTTCGATAAATCCGGGGTGGTTGCACAGATAGTCGATGTGCATGCAGGTGAACTCCATTTCATTGGCAGAGCAGCCACGGTAGTGCGCCGTTGGCCGGTAAGCAAATCGACAGCGTGATCACGTCTGCCATGTTGCGCAAAGCGCTCCCTGACCTAAGCTTCTGACAGGGCAATGCCTTTTTGCCAGACACCGCCGGAACAATCGCCACGATGCGCAATCAGTAGTGCGTGGATATCAAAAGGAGATGCGCATGCTCATCAGGTCCCTGACCCTGACCCTCTTGCTGGCGATCGCCGGCCCCTTGTTCGCCGCCGACAGCGATTCACCCCTGGCCGGGGACATGGGCCGTGCCCGCCCGCTGATCGTGATTGCGCAAAGCACCGTCGACCCGGTGTGGCTGAGCCTGAAAAAGTCGCTGGAAGACCCGGCCAACAAAAAGGGCGTCAGCGACCGCAACATCAAGGTCTACACCATCCTCAACATGTCCGGCCAGCTCGACGGCAAGGACATGGGCCAGCAGGACACCATGGCCCTGCTGCGCTCGCTGAAGCTCGGCGCCGGGGCATATCCGAAAGTGTTCCTGGTGGGCAAGGACGGCGAAACCAAGCTCTCCGCCTCGGGTGACGAAGCCAAGGCATTGAGCCTGGCGAAAATCTTCGAAACCATCGACGCCATGCCCATGGCCGAAAAAGAAGCCGCCGCTGCGGCCGCCGCACAAACACCCGCCGCCACCGAGCCGGAACCGGCTAAAGGCACGAAGGGGAGCAAGCCGAGCAAACCAGCAAAACCGAGCAAACCGCCGCAGATGCCGGATGATTGATCGCGCGTTGACTGAATGAAGCAAAATCCCTGTGGGCGCTGGCAAAACAGCTCCCACATTTTTTCGTGAAATGCACAGTTCAAATGTGGGAGCGAGCCTGCTCGCGATAGCGGTTTTTCAGGCGCTGAAAGGTGACTGATCGAGCGCATTCGCGAGCAGGCTCGCTCCCACAAGTCATCTGCTAATCAAAACTCGTTGCAGCATGTGCCCGCCGAAACGTCTGACGCCAACACCCTTCAAACCCGGTGGATTTTTCCTGCAAGACGCGGCGGCAGTCGTGAACTGGTGCGTTGTGGCGCAGGGGGATAACCTCTTTTGGCCGCTGAAAAACACAGTGGTCGGATGTGGAAGTCCGGTGATTCCCGAGCGCGCATTGCGCCTGTAAACACATGTTGGTGGTTTTTATGCCAACATTGTTTGCTTATGGCAGCTATGCGCAGGAGCACTCTCGAGTGCACCGGGTTCCTCGGGTTTCCCCGGACTTCCACACCTGCGCAAAGCTGCCACCCTCTCGTGGAAGTGAGTTCGGCAGTTTTTTCTTTAAATGTCCCGAGGGTTTATTAATGAAAAAACACACTCCAAATCCCCCCGAATCCCCCATGGATTCAGGCTCCTTCGATTCCAGTAACCCGCGCCTGCGCCATCCCGGCCAACCCGATCCCATCAGCCACGTCTTCACCATTCTCCCCGACATCGATACGGCGACACTCTTGAGCCACGCCTGCGAAACCTTGGCTTCACTGAACGTGCTGACCACTGAGCTGGCGTGCGAATTGAGCGGTGCGCAGCGCAGCCTGACGTTGTCGATCCAGCAATTGGCAGTAGTCGGCGAGCTGCTGGTCAACCGCGCGCTGGACAATCTCGATCCGCCAGCAACGGCGACACAACATTGAACAGGGAGGTTCTGCCATGGCGCGCTACATACCGATCACCGGGATCGACTGCAAGATCCCTTGTCTGCTGATCGACAGCGAAGCTCCACTGGATGTTCTACACGGCACCGCGGCCTATCGCTTGCGCTGTGTAACGCAATTGCTCGAAGCCCTGGCGCTGGGTGACGGCAAGGGCCACGACGCCTTGTTGCTGCAGGATCTGGCCCGGGTCTCGGCGACGGTGCTGCGTGACAGTTGCGACCTGATGGATGTCATCGGCTGGAAATTGCAGGCGCAGCCTTAAGCGCTGAAACGAAAAGATCGCAGCCTGCGGCAGCTCCATCGACCGTGTGAAAACCCGATCCCGTAGGAGCTGCCGCAGGCTGCGATCTTTCGCTTTTAATCCGCCAGCGCCGCGAAAACCGTATGCGCAATCTTCACCCGTTCGGCATTCGGGTAATTCTTGTTGGCCAGAATCACGATACCCATATCCCGCGACGGCACGAACGCCACATAGGCGCCAAAGCCACGTGTGGCACCGGTTTTGTTGAACAGCACATTGGCCGGTTCAGCTTGCGGCGGGGTCAGCCATTCGACTTTGTGCGGTTCCATGGCCATGGGCGTCGAATTGCCGTTCTGCAGTTTTTCCAGGCTGATCGGGTAGGTGTAGCGCTCCCAGCCCAGGCCTTGGGTCATGTCGCCGACGCGGTAATAACCGATGTGAGTGTTGGCGATGGCTTGGTGCAGATCAGGGGCAAGGCTGGCCGGTTTCAGCTGCGCCTGGACGTAACGGAGCAGGTCGGCGGCGCTGGTTTTGATGCCGTAGGCCTCGGCGTCAAGGGCGCCGGGGCTGACGCGCACTGGTTGGTCGGCGCTGTCGTAGCCTTGGGCGTAAAGCTTTGACTGCGCTGACGGCACGCTGAGGAAGGTGTGCTGCAAACCGAGTTTCGGCAGCAGGGTTTGCGTCATGGCCTGGTCGAACGGCTGGCCTAGACTCTTCGCCGTCAGGTAGCCGAACAGGCCGAGGCTCGGGTTGGAATACAGGCGATGGCTGCCAGCGGGAAACTGCGGTTTCCATTGTTGGTAATAGCCGAGCATCTTGTCGGAAGAATCCGCCTCAGCGGGGAATTGCAGCGGCAGCCCGCCAGCGCTGTAGGTGCCCAGTTGCAGCACGCTGATGTTGTCGAAGGCGCTGCCCTTGAGCTCGGGCCAAAGCTGGCTGGCCTTGCTCGACAGGTCGAGTTTGCCGGTGGCCTGGGCGTAACCGGCGAGGGTGGCGGTGAAGGTTTTGCTCACTGAGCCGACCTCGAACAGGGTGTTTTCGCTGACCTTTTGCCCGGTGTCCCTGGCGGCTACACCGTAGTTAAAGTAATGCGTTTGGCCGCTTACAGTGAGGGCCACCGCCAGGCCGGGAATGTTGTTTTGCTGCATCACCGGGGTGACGGCTTGCGTGACCAGTGCCTGCAATTGCGCATCCGTCGGCGTGGCGGCATGGCAGGCAATGCTGCTGAAGAATAGTGCGAAAGCGCTGTAGGAAAAGACCTTGCTTGGCTTGAAAGAACACATGATTGAATCACTCTCCATGAGTGTCGATTGTTGTATCCCGCTACACTGCGGGTGATTTTTTCATCGAACGGCTGATCAGCGCGGCTAATTTAGGCACTTCGCCGACCCACGACAAACGATGAAAACTCGCACGAGCCATTAGAAAAATTCGGGATAGGGCATGATTCGACCGCAACTGCCACTTAACGCTCTACGCGCGTTTGAAGTCTCGGCACGGCATCTGAGCTTCACCCGCGCCGCCGTCGAACTGTGCGTGACGCAAGCGGCGGTCAGCCATCAGGTCAAAAGCCTGGAAGCGCAACTCAACCTGACCTTGTTCAAACGCTTGCCCCGTGGGCTGATGCTGACCAGTGAAGGCGAGACCTTGCTGCCGGTGCTCACTACCTCATTCGATCATATTGCGCAGATGCTCGAGCGTCTGGCCGGTGGGCAGTATCGGGACATGCTGACGGTCGGTGCGGTGGGCACGTTTGCCGTGGGCTGGCTGCTGCCGAGGCTGGCGGACTTTCGGGCGAAATATCCGCTGATAGATTTACGCTTGTCGACCCATAACAACCGGGTCGATGTGGCGGCGGAGGGGCTGGATTACGCGATTCGTTTCGGCGCCGGCGCGTGGCATGGCATCGAGGCGACACGCTTGCTCGATGCGCCGTTGTCGGTGCTGTGCGTGCCGGAGATTGCCCGTCAATTGCACTCGCCGGCGGACCTGTTGCAGCAGACCTTGCTGCGTTCCTATCGCACCGATGAATGGCCGGAGTGGTTTCACGCGGCGGGTCTGGCGACCCAGGCCGCACCACCGCAAAGCATCGTGTTCGATTCATCGCTGGCAATGATGGAGGCGGCATTGCAGGGTGGCGGGGTGGCGCTGGCGCCGCCGCTGATGTTCGCCCGGCAACTGGCGGCAGATGCGATTTGCCAGCCGTTTGCAATCGAGATCACCACCGGCAGTTACTGGCTGACGCGGTTGCAGTCGCGAGCTGAGACGGTGGCGATGAAGGCGTTCAAGGAGTGGTTGCTGCACATCTCAAGCTGAACACCGAATTGTAGGAGCTGCCGAAGGCTGCGATCTTTTGATCTTCAAAACAGAATCAAAAGATCGCAGCCTTCGGCAGCTCCTACAGATATCAGCGAGGCATCACCTCACCAGACACGGCCGCTTGTTATCGAACTTCCACCCCGGAATCAGAAACTGCATCGCGACGCTGTCATCCCGCGCGCCGAGGCCCATGCCTTTGTATAGCTCATGGGCCTTGGCCACTTGATCCATGTCCACTTCCACGCCCAGCCCCGGTTTTTTCGGCACCTGCACGAGACCATCGACAATTTGCAGCGGTGCCTTGGTCAAACGCTGGCCGTCCTGCCAGATCCAATGGGTGTCGATGGCCGTGATGTCGCCCGGTGCCGCAGCGGCGACGTGGGTAAACATCGCCAGAGAGATATCGAAGTGGTTGTTGGAATGCGAACCCCAGGTCAGGCCCCATTCGTGGCACATCTGCGCGACGCGCACCGAGCCCTGCATGGTCCAGAAATGCGGGTCGGCCAACGGAATGTCCACTGACTGCAATTGAATCGCATGACCCATTTCGCGCCAGTCGGTGGCGATCATGTTGGTCGCGGTTTTCAGGCCGGTGGCGCGGCGGAATTCAGCCATGACTTCACGACCGGAATAACCGTTTTCCGCGCCGCACGGATCTTCGGCGTAGGCGAGTACGTGATGCTGATCGCGGCACAAACGGATCGCTTCTTTCAGCGACCAAGCGCCGTTCGGGTCGAGGGTAATCCGCGCGTCGGGGAAGCGCTCGGCCAGTGCTGTGACCGCTTCGATTTCGGCATCGCCACTGAGCACGCCGCCCTTGAGTTTGAAATCCTTGAAACCGTACCTGGCGTGCGCCGCCTCGGCCAGACGCACCACCGCTTCGGCGGTCATGGCTTTTTCGTGACGCACTCGGAACCAGTCGTTGTCGGCATCCGGTTCGCTGCGATACGCCAAGTCGGTTTCGTGCTGGTCGCCGACATAGAACAGGTACCCGAGCATCTTCACTTCGTCGCGTTGCTGACCTTCACCGAGCAGCGCCGCAACCGGCACGTCGAGATGCTGGCCGAGCAGGTCGAGGAGGGCGGCTTCCAGGCCGGTGACCGCGTGAATGGTGATGCGCAGGTCGAACGTCTGCAGACCACGGCCGCCGGCATCGCGGTCGGCGAAGGTCTGGCGCACCTGGTTGAGGATCTTCTGGTACGTGCCGATCGGGCTGCCGACCACCAGATTGCGCGCGTCTTCCAGGGTCTGGCGAATGCGCTCGCCACCGGGCACTTCGCCGACGCCGGTGTGGCCGGCGTTGTCCTTGAGGATGACGATGTTGCGGGTGAAAAACGGCCCGTGGGCGCCGCTCAGGTTGAGCAGCATGCCGTCGTGACCGGCCACCGGAATGACCTGCATGTCGGTGATGATCGGAGCTTTGGCGGTGTCATGAACAGTCATTGTTGTTTTCCTTGTCGAGACGAAGTCAGGCGTGTTTCGGCGCGGCGTCGGCCACGGCTTTTTCAGCGGCGGGTTTCGGCGTAGTGCGCGCAGCGAAGACGATGATTGCGGCGATGATCGAGGTCGCGGCCAGACCATAGAGGCCGCCCTGAATTGAGCCGGTGTGTTGTTCCAGCAGACCAAACGTGGTCGGCGCGACGAAGCCGCCGAGGTTGCCGACCGAGTTGATCAGCGCAATCACCGCCGCCGCAATGCGTGCGTCCAGATAGGCCTGGGGAATCGGCCAGAACAACGACGAGGCGGATTTGAAACCCAGCGCCGCAAAACAGATCGCGACAAAGGCGAAGATCGGCCCGCCGGTGGTAGACATGAACATCCCCGCTGCGGCAATCAGCAGCGCCGTAGCCACCCACGCTTGCTGATGTTTCCACTTCGCCGACAGCGAGGCGAAGGCGTACATGCCGACGATCGACAGCAACCACGGAATCGAGTTGAACAGGCCGACCTGCACGTCGCTGAGTTCGCCCATCTTCTTGATGATGCTCGGCAGCCAGAAGGTCGCGGCGTAGATGGTCAGTTGGATAAAGAAGTAGATCAGGCAGAACAGAATGATCTGCCGATCCTTGAGCAGTTTGCCCAGCGACGGCCGGATCGGCGTCGCGGCTTCGCGGGCCTTTTGCTCGTCGTCGATGGCGGTCACCAACGCATCCTGTTCGGCGCGGGTCAGCCATTTCGCGTCATGGGGTTTGGCATCCAGCCAGAACCAGACGAAGACGCACAGACACACCGAGAACATCCCTTCGATGAAGTACATCCATTGCCAGCCGTGCATGCCCAGTCCGTTGATCTGCAACAGCAAGCCGGACAGCGGACCGGAGATCAGCGAGGCCACGGCCGAGCCACTGAGGAAGATCGCGATCGCCTTGCCGCGCTCGACGCCGGGCAGCCAACGGGTGAAGTAATAGATCACTCCGGGAAAGAACCCGGCCTCGGCGACACCGAGCAGGAAACGCAGGATATAGAAGTGGGTTTCATTCTGGATGAAGGCCATGCAGGCCGCGACGATGCCCCAGGTGAACATGATGCGGGTCAGCCAGATGCGTGCGCCGACCTTTTGCAGAAGCATGTTCGAAGGTACTTCGAACAGCGCGTAACCAATAAAGAACAGCCCGGCGCCGAAGCCGTAGGCGGCAGCACCAATGCCCAGATCGGTTTCCATGTGGGTGCGGACGAAACCGATGTTCACCCGGTCAATGTAGTTGACGATGAACATGATCACGAAGAGCGGCAGGACGTGGCGTTTGACTTTCGAGATGGCCGAGGCGAGCGTTGGATCGACGCTTTCCTGCATCCCCGAGACGGAGGTTTTCACTTGTTTTCTCCCACTGATTATTTTTATGCGGGTAGGACTGGGTGCTGCGTTGTTGATAGACATCATACAACTGAGTTTTTTTGTCCTACAAGTGGGGAGGGGCGATTAAATTCTTATGCTCGTCCGGGTTCTTATGCGAAAACTGGATTATTCCCTTTATTTATTGACTGGAATGCCAGCCGTGCAGAGCGTCTCTTTGAATTGCCATGGGTGATGCGCGTAGACAGGCTGCCAAAGAGATGTGAAATATCTGAGTGTTGTCATACAAGTTGGTAGTCCGCCAACCGCTAAAATCAATCTCAACCGTCATCCCGCAGTGCTACGATCGGCAAGCCCCGATCACCGGAACCGACCATGCAAGAAGACCTCGACGCGCCTGCGCGCAAACGCACGCACAACCTCGCTCATGACCTGGTGGAAAAACTCACCCAGAGCATCTTGCTCGGACACATGTCGCCCGGTGACAAACTGCCGTCGGAGAACTCCATCGTCCAGGAGCACGGCGTCAGCCGCACGGTGGTGCGCGAGGCGATTTCCAAATTGCAGGCCTCGGGCCTGGTCGAGACGCGCCACGGCATCGGCACCTTCGTGATCGAACGCGCGGCGGAGCAGGGCCTGCGCCTGAATGTCGACACGGCGCTTGGCGTGCGCAGCATTCTCGAATTGCGCATGGGTCTGGAAACGCAAGCCGCGGCGCTGGCGGCGCAGCGCCGCAGTGAGCAGCAGTTACAGCAGATGCGTCAGGCGCTGGACGACTATCAACGGCTGCTGGCCAACAACGACAGTTGCGTGGAGGCTGATCGGCGTTTTCATCTATTGATCGCCGAGGCTACCGGCAACGCCTGCTTCAGCGAGATCATGCAGCACCTGGGCAGCGCGATGATCCCGCGCAATCGGCTGAATGCCGCCGAGCGCGGCGCGGCGGATCTGAGCAAGCTTGGACATTTGGCGAATCTGGAACACGAGGCGATTCTGAATGCGATCAAACGCCAGGACGCCGATGCCGCCCGCGCCGCCATGTGGCTGCACCTGACCAACAGTCGTGATCGCTTTATCGCTCAGGGTTGATGCCACTGGTCCGATGTTTCGCACGCCGTCGGCGGCCGCGCTTCCAAACATTACGCCCCGGATAATCCGGGCCAGTACTGTGAGGTGCAGCATGGCTGATGACTCGCTTGTTCCCGGTGGCATGGCGCCCACCGACCACACCCGCCCCGTATCCGGCAGCGACGAGCCGACATTGAGCGACCATGACGTACCGCCGGGCATGCAGCCGGGGCGCGACCCATTGAGCGATGGCGACCGGCCGGATGACTGGAAGGATCCGCCGGATGACGAGGATGTGCCCCCGGCGGATGAGCCGACGCCGTTGTCGGATGATATGCGCTGAGGTCTGGGTTTTTTGTTGCGTGTGCCGGCCTCTTCGCGAGCAGGCTCGCTCCCACAGGGAATCTGTGTGGTACAGACATCCACTGTGGGAGCGAGCCTGCTCGCGAAGACGGCATCGGCTTCACCGCAGATTTACGCCTTGGTCTCACCTGCCCGAACTGTCCCAATCCCACGCTCCAGATTCAACGCCAGTACACTGATCAGCACCACCACCGCACCCATCAGCACCATCACCGTCGGCCGTTCCCCCAACCCCCACGACGCAATTCCCATGGCCGTCGGCGGTATCAGATACAAGGTCATCGTCGCCCGGCTCAAATCTACATGCTTGAGCACGAAACCCCAGGCCAGATAAGCCAGTGCGCTGGGAAACACGCCCAACATCAGCACCGCCCACTGTGCATGCGCCGGCGCTTCCATTACGGCATCAGCCAGCCCCGGCAGATAAATCAGCAACAGCAACGTCCCCGACCATACCGCGTAGCATCCCAGGCTGAAGCCGTCGTAGCGTCGCGCATGATGTTTTTGCACGGCGAAATATATGCTCCAGGAAAGCGCTGCGAGCAGGATCAGCAAGCCATGCGCATCGATAGCGCCCAGGCCTCTATCGCCACTGACCACGGTTACCACGCCGACAAATCCAAGCAACACACAACCCCAACGCCAGATGCTGACGCGGTCCTTGAACACAAACCGCGCCAGCAGTGTGCTGAACAACGGGCTCGATTGCGCCAGCACACTGGAAGCGCCGGCGCTGATGCCTTGCTGGCCAATGTTCAAGGCGACGTGATGCAGGCTGACGGCAAAGAAGCCCAAGGCAAACAACAACGGCACATCGCGCGTTTGTGGCAGGCGAATGCCCTTGAAAAGCGCAATCAGCGCCATCAACAGCGACGCCAGCAGAAAGCGCAGCAGAGCCAGATGGCCGGGCTCATACGCTTGCAAGCCGACATGAATACCAGTGGGCGAGTAGCCCCAGCATCCAATGACGAACACCATGGCGAGGATAATTTTGCAGGCAGAAGTCGAGTACATGATCGAGGCACCAAAGCAGTGGATGCGCCGAGTATCCTGGCGCCCCATCATTCGCCACAACTGACTTATACTGCGCTGACTGTTCACTCAGAGTGATGATTATGGAGCTGGCGCAAATCCGCATGTTCAAGACCGTGGCCGAGGTCGGCAGCATTGCCCGGGCCGCTGAACTTTTGTTCTGCGTGCCTTCGAACATCACTGCGCGGATCAAAGCGCTGGAGGCCGAGTTGGGCGTGGCGCTGTTCTTGCGCGAGGGGCGCGGGTTGCGCATCAGCCCGGCGGGGCAGACCTTTCTCGTCTACGCGGAAAAGATTCTGGCCCTGACCGTCGAAGCCAAACGCGCGCTCGACCCCGCCGCCGAACCATCCGGACCGCTGCGTATCGGCGCCATCGAGTCCTCGGCGACCGGGCGCTTGCCGCGCCTGTTGGCAAAATTCCACAAGCGCTATCCGCAAGTGGCGCTGGAACTCACCACGGGAACCTGGAGCCAGTTGCTCGACGACACCGTCAGCCATCGACTCGATGGCGCGATTGTGGCGGTGGATGTCGAACGTGCTCAGCTCAAACGTACGCCGATGTATCGTGAGGAATTGCTGCTGATCGCCTCGACGTCATTCGGGCCGGTGCGTGACATAGGCGATTTGCAAGACAAAACCGTGTTCATGTGGCCGCAGGGTTGTCCTTACCGTGCTGCGCTCGAGCATTGGTTGCTGCGCCAGGGGCAGGCGCTGCCGATTGTCAGCCTGGCCAGTTACGGGGCGATTGTCGGCTGCGTCAGTGCCGGCGCCGGAGTGGCGCTGGTGCCCAAGGGCGTGTTCGAGCAATACGCGAAAGGCGCGGGATGCGTGGGTCATGAATTTACCGAACTGACGGCGATAGAGAATTTGTTTTACTGGCATGAAAACGCCGGAGTGCACCCGGCGCGGGAGGCGTTTGTGGGGATGTTGCGGGAGGAGTTTGCCCACTAGCAAAGCGGCCCTCACCCCAGCCCTCTCCCGGAGGGAGAGGGGGCCGACCGAGGGATATTTGTATTGAGTTACGCCGACCTGAAAGCGCTTTAGTGAATCCATAATCGACTCGATATTTCAGGTCGATGTATGGCGCCAGACACCTCGGTCAGTCCCCTCTCCCTCCGGGAGAGGGCTAGGGTGAGGGGCTTTTCAGGTATGCACCAAATCCCGCATCAGGCAACGCAAAGCGCAACTCCATCTGGTGCCAACTCGAAGGGCAGCTGTCGCGAGGGTTTATCGATCTGCATCTATGCTCCATGAATAAACATGGCACTCGCGCGCGCGGCGGCTGACTAAGTGGGGCGGGCGTGCGTGACGCCTGACTGACATGGACCGGATATGAACGAAAAGAGTCTGCAATTCAAATCCCTGACGGTGCTGCTGGTGCTGGTCACGGTAGCTTTTATCTGGATTCTGCTGCCGTTTTACGGCGCGGTGTTCTGGGCTGTCATCCTCGGCATTCTGTTTGCGCCGGTGCAGCGCAGGGTGCAGCTGAAATTCGGCTGGCCACGCAACGTGACCTCGCTGTGCACCTTGAGCCTGTGTCTGGTGATCGCGATTCTGCCAGTGATCATCGTCAGCATTCTGCTGGTGCAGGAAGGCGCGACGGTCTACAAGAACATCGAAAGCGGTGAGCTCGATATCGCCGCGTATCTGGCGCAGTTCAAACACAGCCTGCCGCCGTATTTCCAGAACCTGCTCGATCGTTTCGGTGTGGGCGAACTCGACAGCTTGCGCGAGAAGATCGTCAAAGCGGCGATGCAGGGCAGCCAGGTACTGGCGACTCAGGCGTTCAGTTTCGGCCAGGGCACGTTCGAATTCGTGGTGAGCTTTTTCATCATGCTGTATCTGCTGTTTTTCTTTCTGCGTGACGGCCCCGAGCTGGCGCGCAAGATCCGCACCGCGGTGCCGCTGGAGGAAAACCACAAGCGCCGCCTGCAACTGAAGTTCAACCGCGTGGTGCGCGCGACGGTCAAGGGCAACGTGGTCGTGGCGGTGACCCAAGGTGCGCTGGGCGGGGCAATTTTCTGGTTTCTCGATATACCCAGCGCATTGCTCTGGGCGGTGCTGATGGCGTTTCTATCGCTGTTGCCGGCGGTGGGCGCGGGAATTGTCTGGGCGCCGGTGGCGGTGTATTTCCTGCTCAGCGGCATGATCTGGCAGGGCGTGGTGCTGGGCTTGTTCGGGGTGTTCGTGATCGGCCTGGTCGACAATGTGCTGCGCCCGATTCTGGTGGGCAAGGACACGAAAATGCCCGACTACCTGATTCTGGTGTCGACCCTCGGTGGCCTCGCGGTATTCGGCCTCAACGGCTTCGTGATCGGGCCGCTGATTGCCGCGCTATTCCTGTCGAGCTGGGCGCTGTTCGTCGAAACCAAACCCAAGGTGCAATTGCCTTAGGCATGAAACGCGGCGCTGGCCACTTGTTGCGACAGGGCCTGCGCCGCTGGCAAAGAGGTGAGCGGGCCGCTGATCGGTTCGCCATCGCGCACCAGATACCAGCAGGCGAGCAAGCCCGACGCGCGCAGCGAAGCGGGAACTGCGCTGCCGATCACCGACATGATTTGAACCTGAGCCATGGGAAAACCTCCATCAAACTGATGGGGCTACCTTAGGGATTTGCCGGCGCTGCGGACAATCAACGCTTTCGATAGTGGTCATTGATGCCAGTGAGGTCTGGCGTCACTCGACCACCTGATCGAGCATGTGCATGACTTCGCGTTCATTGAGCAGGCCCTTGTGCACGAGGTTTTCGGCGAGCAGGGACAGCAGCTTGGCGCAGCGATGGCCTTCCAGATGCTTGAGCTCGGTGAGCGCGCTGTACACTTTGCTCGAGGTGCACAAACCGACGATGCGGTGCGGATTTTGTGTGGGCATACAGTCGTCCTTGTTGTTATCGATCTGTTGTTTACGGACGGATTCAGATTGCGGTTCCGTCATGACAAAGCGGTGACCGTTTGATGAAAAAAAGCCCAACGGTCGATTCCATCATGCCGACTTTAGCTGCTCGAACTGTCCTCACAGCGACCTCGGCGAGATTTTTTCGGACCTTCGCCGACCAGCGGTCATAAAAAAGCCCCGCTCGAAAGCGGGGCTCTGTGTTGCGCTTACCAGCGTGGACCGCCGTAGTAACCATGCGGGCCGCCATAGTAGCCATGGGGCCGACCGTAGTAACCGCGAGGCGGGCCGTAGTAAACAGGGGCCGGCTGCACGTAAACCGGTTGCTGCACATACACCGGCGCCGGTTGGTAGTAGACCGGTGGCGGCGGTTGCTGCACGTAGACCGGTTGCGGCTGAACATAAACCGGCTGTTGCTGCACGTACACCGGCCGATCCTGGTTGATCAGTGCCGAGCCGATGATGGCCGAGCCGACGATCGCGCCAAACACTGCAGGGCCCTGCCAGCCATGGCCACCACCCGCTTCAGCCTGGCCGGTGACGGCGAGTGCGCCAATCAACAAAGCCATGATGGGAAGTTTACGAATCATGATAAGTCCTCGGTTCTTCGACCCGGCGGCTGGGCCTGAACCAGGCCCACAGTTGTCGCGGGGATACAGCTAAGACAGCAGATTTGCGAAATTCAGCACAGCCGCTGGGTAAATTTTGTGTAAGGTCTGTAGCGGCTTTTTTACTCGACAGCGCGGCGCCTCGAACAAGCCGCAATGATGATTCAGAACCCGGTGGGCTGGCCAATCCCGTCCATCCGAAAGTGCGTTTGAAGGAGAAGTTTCATGCAGATGAACCCGAACAAAGACACCCAATTGTGCATGTCCCTGTCCGGGCGGCCGGGGAATTTCGGTCTGCGTTTCCACAACCATTTGTATGAACAGTTGGGCCTTAATTTCTATTACAAGGCGTTCAGCAGCCAGGACCTGACCGGCGCGGTCGGCGGCATCCGTGCACTGGGCATTCGCGGCTGCGGCGTGTCGATGCCGTTCAAGGAAGCCTGCATTGCCCTGGTCGATGAACTGGATGCGTCGGCAGCGGCGATCCAGTCAATCAATACGATTGTCAACACCAACGGCCATCTCAAGGCCTATAACACCGATTACATCGCCGTCGAGCAGTTGCTGGAAAGCCACGCGGTGCCGAAAGATTCGACGTTCGCCCTGCGCGGCAGCGGCGGCATGGCTAAAGCGGTGGCGAGTGCCTTGCGCGATGGCGGCTACAGGAACGGTTTGATCGTCGCCCGCAACGAGCGGGCCGGGCGTGCCTTGGCTGATTCCCTGGGTTATCGCTGGCAGGCCGAACTCGGCGACGAGCGCCCGCAGATGGTGATCAATGTTACGCCGGTGGGCATGGACGGCGGGCCTGAGGCGGGGCAACTGGCGTTCGAGCCTGAGGTGATCAAAGCGGCGGATACCGTATTCGACGTGGTGGCGATTCCTTCGGAGACGCCGCTGATCGTGCGGGCGCGGGCCGAAGGCAAGCGAGTGATCACCGGGCTTGAGGTGATTGCGATTCAGGCGCTGGAGCAGTTCGTGCTGTACACCGGGGTGCGGCCGAATGAGGCGCAATTTGCGGCGGCGGTGGAATTTGCCCGTAGCTGAATGATTTTTGTAGTGGCTGAACGGGCCTCTTCGCGAGCAGGCTCGCTCCCACAGGTTGCGCTGGAATGCGATTGAATGTGGGAGCGAGCCTGCTCGCGAAGGCCGCGCTGCGGTTCTGGATCACTCTCTATAATTCTCGCCAGCACGCACAGATGTGCCCACCACAAAAACCACAACCGAGGCCGCCCATGCATCCGCCCATCCTCAACCTCAACGAGGTCGAACTTCAATCCCTGCCCGAAGCGCTCGCCCCCCAAGGCGAAACCGCCGGGCGTTATCAGCAGCAATTTGCGCGGATCGGCCAGCAACTGGGTGCGCAGAAACTCGGCTATCGCCTTTATGCGCTGCCGCCGGGCATGCGCGGCAGCCCATTCCACAGCCATCGGGTCAATGAGGAAATGTTCTACGTGGTGGCCGGGGCGGGCGAGGTGCGGTTGGGGGCCGAGCGTTTTCCGATCCGCGCCGGTGATGTGATCGCCTGTCCACCGGGCGGGCCGGAGAACGCCCATCAGATCATCAATACCAGCGCGGGCGAATTGCGTTATCTGGCGATCAGCACCCAGCAGCAGCCGGAGATTTGCGAGTATCCGGATTCGAATAAATATGCGGTGATGGATAATTTCGCGATGGATGCCGAGGGTAATGCGTCGGGATTTGTTGCCGTCGCGCGGCAGGCGGAGGGTGTGGATTATTGGGATGGGGAATAAAATCTGAAACTTGCAGATGTACCCTGTGGGAGCGAGCCTGCTCGCGAAGGCGGCGGGTCATTCAAGATCAGTGGTGACTGACACTACGCTTTCGCGAGCAGGCTCGCTCCCACAATGGCCCTGTGTTGGTTATTCGAGGCGGGCCAGGCGTTCTTCCAGCGCCGCGATGCGGGCCTCGAGTTCTTCGATACGCTCCAGCGAGACGCCACCGCTGGAACGCTCTCCAGGATTGTGCCGCGCCGTCAATATCGCCTCGATATCCGCCGGGTCGCCCAGCGCATGGGTATAGCGATCCTCGCGCTGCCCGGCCTGACGCGGAATCAGTACCGCCAGCCCACGCGCGATCAGGCGTTCAAGCTGATGCACGACCTGCTCGGTATCTTCGAACTCATGCATGCGCCCGCTGCGGGTCAGCAGTTCGTTGACGGTCTGCGGGCCGCGCAGAAACATCAAACCCGTGAGAATCACCTGTGCCGGCACCAGCTCCAGCGCCTTGTCGACCTTGTGCTCCCAGCGGTCGGCACGGCTGCCCATGACCAGCCGGGTGAAACCTCGACCTTCCAGCGCCCGCAGGCTCTGCCCGACCTGGCCCTGATTGAGGTTCATCACCGGTTCGCGGCTGGTTTTCTGATTGCAGGCCAGCACCAGTGCGTTGAGGGTCAGCGGATAGGTTTCCGGGCTGGTGGCCTGTTTTTCGATCAGCGCACCGAGAATGCGGATTTCCGTGGCATTGAGCCGAGGCTGTTCGGAGGTGGATTCTTGTTCGTTGCTCATCGCGCGTTCCCTCTGCAGTCGAAGCCGCCTAGCCTAATCCTTGCCAAACAAAAGGCAAGCCGTGTGCTCATCAAGCATGGCTATAATCGCCACCACGTATTACCCAGCCATCACATGAGACTGCCATGACCATTTCACTGTACGCCGCATCCGTCCCGGTTTTTCAACAAATGCTCAACGCCCTGAGCGATGTGCTGAAGAAGGCTGAAGCCCACGCCAGCGCGAAAAACATCGACCAGAGCGCCTTCCTGCAAGCGCGTCTGTACCCGGACATGTTCCCGCTGGTGCGTCAGGTGCAGATCGCTGTGGATTTCGCCAAAGGCGTGTCGGCGCGTCTGGCCGAAGTCGAACTGCCGAAGTACGACGACACTGAAACCACTTTCGCCGAGCTGCAAGCGCTGATTGCCAAGGTTCTGGCCTTCATCGGCGAGATCAAGCCAGAGCAGATCGACGGCAAGGAAGGCATCGAAATCGTGACCCGCCCGGGCACGCCGAAAGAGAAGCGCTTCAGTGGTCAGGCGTATCTGCTGACTTACGGCTTGCCGCAGTTCTTCTTCCACGTCACCACCACCTATGCGCTGCTGCGTCATAACGGCGTTGAAGTGGGCAAGCGCGATTACATGGGCGCGTTCTAAGCCTGCAAAAGCCCCTCACCCTAACCCTCTCCCGGAGGGAGAGGGGACTGACCGTGGTGTTTGCCCGAAATACGCTGACGTGAGCTATCAAGCCGAACTCAGGTATGAAAACGACACAGATCGGCTCCCTTTCCCCCTCGCCCCCTTGGGGGAGAGGGCTGGGGTGAGGGGGGATTCCCAGCGACAAAAAAGCCCGCCAAGGTTCACACCAAGGCGGGCTTTTCGTTGCGCGAGAAATTACGCCGTACGCTGAGCCTTCTCTTCCTCGCCCAGGCAAGCCGCCGCGGTAAACAGCACATCGGTCGACGAGTTGAGCGCGGTCTCCGCCGAATCCTGCAGCACGCCAATAATGAAGCCCACCGCTACCACCTGCATGGCGATCTCGCTCGGGATGCCGAACAGGCTGCACGCCAATGGAATCAGCAGCAGCGAACCACCGGCCACACCCGAAGCGCCGCAGGCGCAGATCGCTGCGACGACGCTGAGCAGGATCGCGGTCGGGATGTCCACGGCGATGCCCAAGGTGTGCACGGCCGCGAGGGTCAGCACGGTAATGGTGATCGCCGCCCCGGCCATGTTGATGGTGGCGCCGAGCGGAATCGATACCGAGTAGGTGTCTTCATGCAAGCCCAGGCGCTTGC
The DNA here is from genome assembly GCF_024169245.1 of Pseudomonas koreensis. Classification (NCBI taxonomy): domain Bacteria; kingdom Pseudomonadati; phylum Pseudomonadota; class Gammaproteobacteria; order Pseudomonadales; family Pseudomonadaceae; genus Pseudomonas; species Pseudomonas koreensis. The sequence continues at coordinate 5,126,095 of NZ_JALJWP010000001.1, read as the reverse complement.
TCAATTCCAGGTTGACCGGAATGTTCGCCGCCGAGCTGCGGGTGAAGAACGCGGTGATGCCGCTTTCGCGCAGGCACATCAGGGTAAGCGGGTACGGGTTGCGGCGCAGCTTCCAGAACACGATCAGCGGGTTCATCACCAGCGCAACGAACAGCATGCAGCCCAGCAGCACCGCCAGCAGGTGCGCATAGCCGAGCAGCGCGCCGAAACCGGAAGTGGCCAGCGTCGACGCTACCAGGCCGAAGATGCCCAGCGGCGCGAAGCGGATCACCACGCGCACGATCAGGGTCACGCCGTTGGACAGATCATCGAGCACTTCGCGGGTGGTATCGCCGGCGTGGCGAATGGCGATGCCCATGCCGATCGCCCAGGCGAGAATGCCGATGAAGTTGGCATTCATCAGCGCGCTGACCGGGTTGTCGACAACGCTCAGCAGCAGGCTTTGCAGGACCTCGGTGATGCCGCCGGGCGCGGTGACCGCAACGTTTTCCGTCGACAGCACCAGATTCGACGGAAAGCTCATGCTGGCAACCACGGCCACCACCGCTGCGGCGAAAGTGCCCAGCAGGTAGAGGAACAGGATCGGACGGATGTGGGTTTCCTGGCCATGCTTGTGGTTGGCGATCGAAGCCATCACCAGCACGAACACCAGAATCGGCGCCACGGCTTTCAACGCCGAGACGAACACCTTGCCGATGAACGCGGTGGACTTCGCCGCTTCCGGGGCGAACAGGGCCAGGGCGATGCCGGCGATCAGGCCGATGACGATCTGGCTGACCAGACTGAGGTTTTTCAGGCGTTGCAAAAGAGAAGGGGACGAAGCGGTCATAACGGCATCTCTGTTTTTTATAGGGTGCGAAGCGTCGTGGGCAGTCACGAAACGCCTGTCGAAGTGACATCAACGCCGCCAAACGGCACGTTGAACAGCTGTGCGATTTTCAGGGCGCGGACTTTATCACAGCGTAGGCGCCAACCTTCAGGCCTGTGACGATCTGCCACCGGATCGAGCGGGCAGATCGGCAGTTTTGGGCAACTCAGTGCGGACACACTCTGCTAAGATTCGCCATCCTCATTTTCAAGTTCTGCCAGCGGGCCCTCGGGTCAACGCTGGTGTCGTCGTTTTGCTGGAGTTGCGCATGCTGTTGCCTATTCTTCTGTTGTCTGCCGCGGGATTCACGGTGCTGACCACGGAATTCGTCATTGTCGGCCTGTTGCCGGCAATTGCCCGAGACCTCGAAGTCACCATCCCGCAAGCCGGGCTGCTGGTGACCTTGTTCGCCTTTACCGTGGCGCTGTTCGGCCCGTTCCTGACCGCGTATTTCGCCCGTTTCGAACGTCGCAAACTGTTTATCAGCATTCTGATCATGTTCGGCCTGGCCAACACTGTGGCTGCGCTGGCGCCGAACATCTGGGTGATGGCCATCGCCCGCTTGATCCCGGCGCTGGGTTTGCCGGTGTTCTGGGCCTTGGCCAGCGAGACGGCGGTGGACATCGTCGGTCCGGATTTCGCTGGTCGGGCGATTGCCAAGATCGGCTTCGGTATTGTCTGCGCCACGGTGTTCGGCATACCGGTCGGCACGTTGATTTCCGACGCGTTCGGCTGGCGCAGCGCGTTTGGCATTCTGGCGTTGATCGCCTTTGCCAAAGCCTTGCTGCTGTTTGTCTATCTGCCGAAGACCAGTCTTCACCAGCATCAGGTCAGCTTCCGTTCGCAATTCAAGATCCTGCGCAGCCCGCTGATGATCGGCCATATCGTCCTGTCGATCCTGATGTTCAGCGGCATGTTCACCGCTTACACCTACCTCGCCGACATCCTCGAACGCCTCGCCGGTTTCAACGGTACTGTGGTCGGTTGGTGCCTGATGGCCTTCGGCGCAGTCGGCCTGATCGGCAACTCGCTCGGTGGGCGTGCGGTGGATCGGCATCCGCTGGGGGCGTCGGTGTTGTTCTGCGCCTTCATGATCGCCGGCATGGTCTCGCTGGTGCCGAACATTCATTCGCCCGTCGGCCTGGCAGTGGCGATGGGCATCTGGGGCGTAACCCAGGCCGCGTTGTTCCTGGTCAGCCATGTGCGCTTGATGAAAGCCGCGCCAGAAGCGCCGGCCTTTGCTGCGTCGCTGAACATCGCCGGGGCCAACCTCGGCATCGGTCTGGGCGCGATGGTCGGCGGCCGCGTGATCGACAGCGCCGGTCTGGGCTTTCTCGGCTTCGCCGCTGCCGGCTTCATCCTGCTGTCGGTGTTCCTCGCCATGGTGCTGATGACACTGAAGCCGCGTGAAGCCTGCGCTTCATAATCCGGTAAACAGCTCGCGTCGGGCACCTTCGGTAATCGCAACGATGCCAGGGTGCTTGACCTTGCGCTCCACCGAAATGGCGTAGAACGACTCGCTCACCGCATCGGTCTGGCCGATCAGCTCGACGCCATATTGGCGCTTCACTTCCTCGGCAATCACGCTCGGGCCGATAAAGATCCCGCTGCCGGATTGGCCGAAGGCCTGCATCAAAGCACTGTCATCGAACTCGCCGACAATCTGCGGCTGGATCTGCTGTTCAGCGAACCAGCGCTGCAAGCGGCTGCGCACAACGGTTTCCGCCCCGGGAATCAACAGCGGCGCGCCGTGCAGGCTGCGCGGAAAGTCCTGGCCATACTGTGCGGCGAGTTCGGCGGTGGCGAAAAAGCTGATGCCGCATTCACCGAGCTTCTGGCTGTAGCCCTTGATGTCCAGATGCGAGGGCATCGGGCTGTCGGAAATCACCAGGTCCAGACGCTGGATCGCCAGATCAGCGAGCAGGCGTTCGAGTTTGTCTTCGCGACAGGTGATGCGCAGCGGCTCGCTCAGCTCCATGGTCGGTGCGATCAGGCGGTAGACGATGGATTTCGGCACCACATCGGCCACCCCGACACGGAACAGGATCTGCTGCTCGTTCGGTTGCGCGCGCAGCATCAGCTCCAGCTCGCCGCCCAACTGAAACATTTGCTCGGCGTAGGGCAGGGCCTGGCGCCCGGCTTCGGTGAGCTCCAGCTGTCGGCCAACCCGGCGAAACAGTTCCACGCCATAGGTTTGTTCCAGCAGGGATATCTGTCCGCTGATGGTCTGCGGCGTCAGGTTCAACTGCTCGCAAGCGCGGACGATGCTGCCGGTCTTGGCCACGACCCAGAAGTAATGCAGTTGTCGGTAATTGAGCATATCGATCGCCGCTTCGTGAAAACCGAAGTATAGCCGCTAAAAATACGAATTTTCCTGAAGTGTTCACCTGCCTAGAATGCCCAGCCATCGACGGCCGGTGTGTGCGCCTGTCTGCTCATTCGAAGGAAACCTTATGAAATACACATTTCCCGCATTGATGTTTGCGTCTTTACTGGTTCTGGCCGGTTGCGATCAGGCCGAAAAAAGCGCGCAGCAATTGATGGGCGCGGCGGCTGAGACCGCCAAGCAAGCGATCGACGACACCCACAAGGCCGCCGAGCAAGCGCTCAGCGATGCCACCGGCGGCTTGATCCAGAAAAAAGAAACACCGGAAAAACAAGCGGAAGAATCCGAATCTTCCTCCAAGACCATCTGAACCGTCTTACACAGAGTCAGGACTGACCCATGGAATATCTGTTAGAACTCGCCGCCAGCCCGACCGCTTGGGTTGCTTTGGCCACATTGGTGGTGATGGAAATCGTGCTCGGCATCGATAACCTGATCTTTATCTCGATCCTGACCAACAAACTGCCCGAACAGCATCGGCAGAAGGCGCGTCGTATCGGTATCGGCATGGCCCTGATTCTTCGTCTGGCCCTGTTGAGCACCATCGCCTTCATCGTTCAGTTGACCGAGCCGGTGATCGAAATCCTCGGCCAGGCGTTCTCCTGGAAGGACATGATCCTCATCGCCGGTGGTCTGTTCCTGGTGTGGAAAGCCACAACCGAGATCCATCACAGCATGGACCCGGCGCCGGAAGATCCGAAGACCGCGACTTCGACCGTGACCCTCGGTTTTGCCGCGGCTATCGGTCAGATCCTCATGCTCGACATGGTGTTCTCGATCGACAGCATCATTACCGCTGTCGGCATGACCGAACACTTGCCGATCATGATCATCGCGGTGGTGGTGTCGGTACTGGTGATGCTGCTCGCGGCTGATCCGCTGGCCAAGTTCATCAACGACAACCCGACCGTGGTCATGCTGGCGCTGGGCTTCCTGATCATGATCGGCATGACGCTGATCGCCGAAGGCTTTGGCGCCCATGTACCGAAGGGTTATGTGTATGCGGCCATGGCGTTCTCGGCCGGTATCGAGGTGTTGAACATGATGTCGCGCCGGGCGAAGCAGAAGAAGGTTGCTCAGCAGGCGTAATCGCTGACAACAAAAAAACCGCCTGGGCTTGTTGAGTCCAGGCGGTTTTTTTTCGCGTTGATGTTGGCGGTGTGTTTGAGAACCAGCCCCTCACCCCAGCCCTCTCCCAAGGGAGAGGGAGCCGATTGGGGGGCTATTCTGAATTTGTGTTCGACTCGGGCTTTCGGGTCAACAGACTCCGGACAAACCACTCGATCAGTTCCCTCTCCCTCCGGGAGAGGGCCAGGGTGAGGGGCTCTTGATCTTCAGTGCGCAGCAACGTGCCGTACGGAATGCTTCTCTGTCTTCTCAACCGGTGGCGTCTGCATCGGATGATGATGCCGCCGCGAAATCCGCAATACGCCCCACAACATGGCAGTCGCCACGGCCAGCCAGCCGGCTATCAACATCACAATGGTCATGGTCAGGCTCATTGGTGCCTCCTCTTCGCCCTGCGTCGGGCGCTCGCTTTTCGCAATTCGCTCTATTTCAGTGACAGTCTAGTCAATGGGGTGTTTCAAGCTATTGACCAAAGGTCGTTAGTGACCAATCAGTTTGCTCTATGCAATCGCCGGGTCTGCGGTTTAAGGCTATACCGCAAGCAGGTGCGGCTCTATGATCGCTGGCGTTGCCGGAACACGATGACCGGCGTCTGGAAGAGAGTGACGATGGTGCAAGTATTTTCTCGAGTGCGTGGGGCGCTGCTGGTCGGTGTTTGCGTGGTGGCGATGGCTGGGTGTGCAGGCGATGTGGCGCCGCAAGTCAAACGCTTGCCGGAGCGGGTTGAGCTCAGCGGCACTTTTTATCGAGGTGAAGCCAATCAGAGCGGGCCACAGGTGCTGGCCAGTCTGCTGTCGCAACAAGGCATCGTGATTACTCCAGGACTTTTGGAAAAGCCGCTGCACTTGCCAGGCGCTGAAGACAAGCTGCAGCAAAACATGCAGAACCTCGCTCGCGACTATGGCCTGGTGGTCTATCCGCTCGACAGCAAGCTGCCCGCCTTGTTGACTCAGGTTGCGGCAGGTTATCCGGTGATGGTGCGTTTCAGCGAGGGTTCGGCATTCTGGGCCGAGCCGCGTTACGCGATCCTCTCCGGCTACGACCGCAATAAACAGAAGGTCCTGCTGCGCGCCGGCATGAATCGTCGGCAGTTGATGGACTTCGGCAGCTTTGAATCAGCGTTCGAAAAGGCCGGTGGCTGGGCAATCCTCATCCAGAAACCGTCGCAGATTCCGGCCTCCGTCGACCGCCCCCGTTGGTTGAAAGCCGCCGATGAACTGGCGCAGGCCGGTGAAGAAAACGCCGCGGCGCAAGCGAGAAAAGCTCTGGCGGCGCAGTAAGGTTCCGTTCGTCATCTGCCGGGCACGACTGCGCCCGGCAGGCCTCTGAAGATCAGTACCCGTGCTTCGCGGGTGAATCAAGGAGGCAACATGGCAGATTCCTCAACCCCGAAAGGCCCGCATTCGTCCGAACACTCCTCGGGCGATGATCTGGGATTCGATCCGGATTCGCCGGACCTCGACGATCCGCAAGTCGATCCTGTCGGTCCGGCAAAGGCGCCGCTGGATGACGACTCTGGTGATGATCCGAAGAAACCGGCCAAGCCCTACGATCCGTTGGGCGATCTGAAACCTTGATGTGAGGTGCGTATGAGTACCGATTCAAGCTTCGATGACCAAAAACCTGAGAGCGTGCCGACCACTCCGGAGCCGGAGGTTGATCCTTTACTGGATCCGGACAGTCCGCTGCGCGACCCGCTGGCGCGGCCCAACGTGCTGACGCCGGACGTTTCGCCAGAGCCGAGCTCAGGCGATGGCATCCCCGATGACGACAAGATGCCGCTGCCCAACGACTGAAGAAGCCGAAGACGAAAAAAGCCCCGAAGATTCGGGGCTTTTTCATGCTCGCTGGATCTACTTAGCCGCTTCGACCACGCCGCTCTGACGACTCTTGAGATTTTTGTCGGCCTTGTATTGCTGCGCCACCGCAGGAACATTGGCGCTGCGCCCGGTTTCCACCCAGCTGCGGATGCGACTGGCATCGGCAAAATGTGTGTACTTGCCAAACGCATCGAGAATCACCAGGGCGACCGGGCGGTTGCTCATCTTCGTCACCAGCACCAGGCAATGGCCGGCCGGGTTGGTGAAGCCAGTCTTGGTGATCTTGATGTCCCAATCGGCCTTGTTGACCAGATGATCGGTATTGCGAAAGCCCAAGGTGTAGTTGGGCTTGCGGAACGCCACGGTCTTTTCCTTGGTGGTGGTCAGTTGCACGAGAAGCGGTTGCTTGTGCGCGGCCACCAGCAATTTGCTCAGGTCGCGGGCGGTGGAAACGTTACGCTCCGACAGCCCGGTCGGTTCCACGAAGTGGGTGCTGGTCATGCCCAGTGCTTTGGCCTTGGCGTTCATCGCCGCAATAAAAGCTGCATAGCCGCCCGGGTAGTGATGCGCAAGGCTGGCGGCAGCGCGGTTTTCCGAAGACATCAAGGCGATCAGCAGCATCTCGCGGCGCGGCAGTTCACTCTTGAGTTTGACCCGGGAGAACACACCCTTCATTTCCGGGGTATTCCTGATATCGACATCGATCCATTCGTCCATGTTCTGTCGAGCTTCAACCACCACCAGGCCAGTCATCAGCTTGCTGACAGAGGCGATCGGCACGATCACGTCAGGGTTGCTGGAGTAAATGACTTTATTGGTCTGCATATCCATGAGCAGGGCGCTGCCGGAGGCGATCTTCAAGGTCGAAGCGTCACGTGGGACAGCGGTGGTTTCCGCAGCGTTGATCGTTGGCGTGATGAATGTGCCTGTGACAGCAAAAAACAGGCTCAGAATCGAGAGACGAATTTTCACGCGGGCGAACTCATAAGGGTTGGATATTCCGTTAGTTTGTAACGGGTTATTTCTTAAACCGGCGCATTCTAGGAGTATGGCTGAAGATCTGTCGATGGTTGTTTGAGAGACCTGAAAATCTCGTGAAAAGGCCTGTAAAAAGAGCAGTTTCCGGCGAACGGTTCGAGTTTTTTCTCAGGCATGAAAAACCCCGCACAGGGCGGGGTTCCGGTGCCGCGGAAAAAACCGGTCAGACGTGCAGGGTTTCTGCCGCGTACAGGGTGTTTTCCAGCAGGCACGCGCGGGTCATCGGGCCGACGCCGCCCGGTACCGGAGTGATCCAGCCGGCGCGTGGCAGGGCGGTTTCGTAGACGACGTCACCGACCAGCTTGCCGTCGTCCTGACGGTTGATGCCGACGTCGATCACGATCGCGCCTTCCTTGATCCACTCGCCCTTGACAAGGCCCGGCTTGCCGGCGGCAACGACCACCAGATCAGCGCGGCCGACGTGACCGGCCAGGTCCTTGGTGAAGCGGTGGGTCACGGTGACGGTGCAGCCGGCCAGCAGCAGTTCCATGGCCATCGGGCGACCGACGATATTGGAGGCGCCGACGACCACAGCGTCCATCCCGTAAAGATCAGCGCCAGTGCTTTCCAGCAGGGTCATGATGCCTTTCGGCGTGCACGGACGCAGCAGTGGGATGCGCTGGGCCAGGCGACCGACGTTGTATGGGTGGAAGCCGTCGACGTCTTTGTCCGGGCGGATGCGTTCCAGCAATCTGGATGCGTCGAGGTGTTCGGGCAGAGGCAGCTGCAGCAGAATGCCGTCGATGGCCGGGTCGTCATTGAGGCGATCGATCAGATCGGTCAGGGCGTCCTGAGTGGTGTCGGAGGGCAGGTCGTAGGCTTGAGAGAGGAAGCCAACCTCTTCACAGTCTTTACGCTTGTGCGAGACATAAACCTGAGAGGCAGGATCGCTGCCGACCAGGATCACCGCGAGGCCGGGGGTGCGCAGGCCTTGCTGGCGACGCTCGGCAACTCGTTGGGCGATCTGCTGGCGCAGGCTGGCGGCGATCGATTTGCCGTCGATTAGTTGTGCAGTCATTGCGCGTGATTAACCATCGAGAGGGGAAAAAATGAGAACGCATTCTCGCATGTCGAGCGGTGAGGGCAAAGGCGCTTGGTCAGCAAATTCCGCTAACTCCTTTAATTAAATGAATTTTTTTCAAAAAGGATTTGACGACCTTTGGAGCCCTCTATACTATTCGTCGCACTTGTCGGGCACAGCCTAGCACTGGTTAAGAAGGTGAAGCGGAATCAAGGTTCTGCGACACTGGAAAGCACTTAGTTTGTAGTCCTTTAAGAGTACAGATTAACAAGGCGCCCGTAGCTCAGCTGGATAGAGCATCCGCCTTCTAAGCGGATGGTCGCAGGTTCGAGTCCTGCCGGGTGCGCCATTAGGCAGCTTTGGCACAAGTAACGCGATATGGTGGGCGTAGCTCAGTTGGTAGAGCACGGGATTGTGACTCCCGTTGTCGTGGGTTCGATCCCCATCGTCCACCCCATATTTCGAAAGGCGCCAGATTTAACGGTCTGGCGCCTTTGCTTTAAAAGCTTCATCCGCGGATGTGGTGGAATTGGTAGACACACTGGATTTAGGTTCCAGCGCCGCGAGGCGTAAGAGTTCGAGTCTCTTCATCCGCACCAAATAAAGCTTTGTCTGTGCCTCGGGCCTGATGAAGTTTCGACAAAGAAGTTGTTTGGCTTTTTTGTTACGCAATATGGTGGGCGTAGCTCAGTTGGTAGAGCACGGGATTGTGACTCCCGTTGTCGTGGGTTCGATCCCCATCGTCCACCCCATATTTCGAAAGGCGCCAGATTTAACAGTCTGGCGCCTTTTTTGTTTTAGCGGTTTGGAATCCGACCTGGTCGGTTTCAGGTCGCAGGGCAGGGCACTTCATCGAATATAAAGGTTCCGATGAGGCTGAGCTGCTCGCTGTTCCGGTGATTGCCGGGATAGCTGTCTGGGGCCAATCGATTGCCCTTCTATATATAGAAGGGTTGATGCAGAGCCCTGACGTGATCGCTTGTATTCGCCTGTGGAGTGCGCGGCATTCGTGCGGCGCTCCCTATAAATTGCCTGCTGTTTTTTTACCCGTTTCCAGTAGGGTGACTTCTTGAGTTTGACCCACTAGAATGCATGCCCTTGATTCTGGGGTCGGAAACGGCCGGCTAACGTCTGTGCAACGAGGAATATCCATGCAAGTTTCTGTTGAAAATACTACTGCTCTCGAGCGCCGCATGAGCGTCACCGTGCCGGCAGAGCGCATCGAGACTCAGGTCAACAAGCGTCTGCAGCAGACTGCCCAAAAGGCCAAAATTGCTGGCTTCCGTCCAGGCAAAGTGCCAATGAGCGAAATCAAGCGCCGTTTCGGTGCTGACGCTCGCCAGGAAGCGGTAGGCGACGTGATCCAGTCTTCGTTCTACGAAGCCGTGGTTGAGCAGAAGCTTAACCCTGCCGGTTCGCCTTCGATCGAGCCAAAATCCCTCGAAGCGGGCAAGGATCTGGAATACGTAGCCGTATTCGAAGTGTTCCCTGAGTTCACCGTTGCCGGTTTCGAAGGCATCACCGTTGAGCGCCTGAGCGCTGAAGTGGCTGACGCTGACCTGGACAAGATGCTGGACATCCTGCGCAAGCAGAACACTCGTTTCGAAGTGGCCGATCGTGCCGCTCAGAACGAAGACCAACTGAACATCGATTTCGTTGGCAAGGTCGACGGCGAAGTGTTTGCTGGCGGTTCCGCCAAGGGCACTCAGCTGGTGCTGGGTTCCGGCCGCATGATCCCGGGCTTCGAAGAAGGCCTGGTTGGCGCTAAAGCTGGCGAAGAGCGCGTTCTGAACCTGACCTTCCCTGAGGACTATCAGAACCTGGACCTGGCTGGCAAAACCGCCGAGTTCACCGTGACCGTCAACACTGTGTCCGAGCCTAAGCTGCCTGAGCTGAACGAAGAGTTCTTCGCTCAATTCGGCATCAAGGAAAGCGGCATCGACGGTTTCCGCACCGAAGTTCGCAAGAACATGGAGCGTGAACTGCGTCAGGCGATCAAATCCAAGGTCAAGAATCAGGTAATGGACGGTCTGCTGGCCACCAACCCGATCGAAGTGCCAAAGGCGCTGCTGTCCAACGAAGTTGACCGTCTGCGCGTGCAGGCTGTTCAGCAATTCGGCGGCAACATCAAGCCGGATCAACTGCCGGCCGAGCTGTTCGAAGAGCAAGCCAAGCGCCGCGTCGTGCTGGGCCTGATCGTTGCTGAAGTGGTCAAACAGTTCGACCTCAAGCCTGACGAAGCTCGCGTTCGCGAAATGATCCAGGAAATGGCTTCCGCTTACCAGGAGCCAGAGCAGGTCGTGTCGTGGTACTACAAAAACGAGCAGCAACTGAACGAAGTGCGTTCGGTTGTGCTGGAAGAGCAAGTTGTGGATACTGTTCTGCAGAAAGCTAGTGTGACCGACAAATCGGTCTCCTACGAAGAAGCAGTCAAGCCGGTAGAAGCTCCAGCAGCCGACTGATTGATTTTGCGTTAGAAGTGCACACCATAAGCCAGCTCTCGAGCTGGCTTATGCGTATTCAAGACATAACTATTTGGGAGCGACTGCAGAGCATGTTCCGTAATTCTTATATTCAGCAGAACTCTGATATCCAGGCCGCCGGCGGCCTGGTCCCGATGGTTGTCGAGCAGTCCGCTCGTGGCGAACGCGCCTACGACATCTACTCGCGCCTGCTCAAGGAGCGAGTGATCTTTCTGGTGGGCCCGGTAGAGGACTACATGGCCAACCTGATCTGTGCGCAACTGCTGTTCCTTGAAGCGGAAAACCCGGACAAGGACATCCATCTGTACATCAACTCGCCGGGCGGTTCGGTGACAGCAGGCATGTCGATCTACGACACCATGCAGTTCATCAAGCCGAACGTGTCGACCACCTGCATCGGTCAGGCCTGCAGCATGGGCGCATTCCTGCTCACCGCAGGTGCTCCGGGCAAGCGTTTCTGCCTGCCGAACTCGCGCGTGATGATTCACCAGCCACTGGGCGGTTTCCAGGGCCAGGCGTCGGACATCGAAATCCACGCCAAGGAAATCCTCTTCATCCGCGAGCGTCTGAACATGCTGATGGCCAAGCACAGCGGCCGTACTCTGGAAGAAATCGAGCGCGATACCAACCGCGACAACTTCATGAGTGCCGAAGCTGCGAAGGAATACGGCCTGATCGACGAAGTGATCAACCAGCGTCCAGCTTAATATAAGCAGCGCAAAACAGGCCTGATCGGCATGTCCGATCAGCGGCGGGCTTGAAAAAGCCCGCAATAGCCTTCATCTTGTGTTGCAAGCCTATCGGATTTGGATCGAACGAATGACTGACACCCGCAACGGCGAGGACAACGGCAAGCTGCTCTATTGCTCCTTCTGTGGCAAAAGCCAGCATGAAGTGCGCAAATTGATTGCCGGCCCCTCGGTCTTTATCTGCGACGAGTGCGTCGACCTGTGCAATGACATCATCCGCGAGGAGGTGCAGGAAGCACAGGCCGAAAGCAGCGCGCATAAATTGCCTTCGCCTAAAGAAATCAGCGGCATCCTTGACCAGTACGTCATTGGTCAGGAGCGTGCGAAAAAGGTTTTGGCCGTAGCGGTGTACAACCACTACAAGCGCCTGAACCAGCGTGACAAAAAGGCTGACGACGTCGAACTCGGCAAGAGCAACATCCTGCTGATCGGCCCGACAGGCTCCGGTAAAACCCTGCTGGCCGAAACACTGGCCCGCTTGCTGAACGTTCCGTTCACCATCGCCGACGCAACCACCCTCACCGAGGCCGGTTACGTAGGTGAAGATGTCGAGAACATCATTCAGAAGTTGCTGCAGAAGTGCGATTACGACGTAGAGAAAGCCCAGATGGGCATTGTCTACATCGACGAAATCGACAAGATTTCCCGCAAGTCCGACAACCCGTCGATCACCCGTGATGTTTCCGGTGAAGGCGTGCAGCAGGCCTTGCTCAAGTTGATCGAAGGCACGGTCGCTTCGGTACCGCCGCAAGGTGGCCGCAAGCATCCGCAGCAGGAATTCCTGCAGGTCGACACCCGTAACATCCTGTTCATCTGCGGCGGTGCGTTCTCTGGCCTGGAAAAGGTCATTCAGAACCGTTCCACCAAAGGCGGCATCGGCTTCAACGCCGAAGTGCGCAGCAAGGAAGAAGGCAAGAAAGTCGGTGAATCCCTGCGTGAAGTCGAGCCTGACGATCTGGTCAAGTTCGGTCTGATCCCGGAATTCGTCGGTCGTCTGCCGGTCCTGGCGACCCTGGACGAGCTCGACGAGGCTGCGCTGATGCAGATCCTCACCGAGCCGAAAAATGCTCTGACCAAACAGTATGCCAAGCTGTTCGAGATGGAAGGCGTGGATCTGGAATTCCGTTCCGACGCGCTGAAATCGGTCGCCAAGCGTGCCCTGGAACGTAAAACCGGGGCCCGTGGCCTGCGTTCGATTCTCGAAGGTGTGCTGCTCGACACGATGTATGAAATCCCCTCGCAGTCCGAGGTGAGCAAAGTCGTGATCGATGAAAGCGTGATCGAAGGCAAGTCCAAGCCACTGTATATCTACGAAAACAGTGAGCCGACGGCCAAGGCAGCGCCGGACGCGTAAGCGTCCACCGCGCCGCAACAAAGAAGGGGCCTTCGGGCCTCTTTTTTTTTAAGTCGTTTTTTACCTCCGCTTTACGCTTGTTTTTTTTCGAGGCAGCCCCCATCTTGGTTTCAAGCTCAATTCCATCTGATTACGGCCATATGGCCGCCGTAGAGGCGAAATCATGAAGACAACCATCGAATTGCCTCTCCTGCCATTGCGTGATGTCGTGGTTTATCCGCACATGGTTATCCCGCTGTTCGTGGGGCGCGAGAAATCCATCGAAGCCCTCGAGGCAGCGATGACGGGTGACAAGCAGATTCTGCTGCTGGCCCAGAGAAACCCGGCTGACGATGATCCCGGTGAAGACGCTCTCTATCGCGTAGGTACGATTGCCACGGTTCTGCAGTTGCTGAAGCTGCCTGATGGCACCGTCAAGGTTCTGGTCGAAGGCGAGCAGCGTGGCACCGTCGAACGCTTCAGCGAAGTCGATGGCCACTGCCGCGCCGAGGTTTCGCTGATCGAAGAAGTCGACGCTGCCGAACGCGAATCCGAAGTCTTCGTGCGCACATTGCTGTCGCAGTTCGAACAATATGTGCAGCTGGGCAAGAAAGTCCCGGCTGAAGTCCTGTCGTCACTCAACAGTATCGATGAGCCGGGTCGTCTGGTCGACACCATGGCCGCGCACATGGCGCTGAAAATCGAGCAGAAGCAGGAAATCCTCGAGATCATCGATCTGTCAGCCCGTGTCGAGCACGTGCTGGCGCTGCTGGATGCGGAAATCGACCTGCTGCAGGTCGAGAAACGCATTCGCGGTCGCGTCAAGAAGCAGATGGAGCGCAGTCAGCGCGAGTACTACCTGAACGAGCAGATGAAGGCCATTCAGAAAGAGCTCGGCGACGGTGACGAAGGTCACAACGAAATCGAAGAGCTGAAGAAACGCATCGATGCGGCCGGCCTGCCGAAAGACGCACTGGCCAAAGCCACCGCCGAGCTGAACAAGCTCAAGCAGATGTCGCCAATGTCGGCTGAAGCCACCGTGGTGCGCTCGTACATCGACTGGCTGGTGCAAGTGCCGTGGAAGGCGCAGAGCAAGGTACGCCTCGATCTGGCCCGTGCAGAAGACATTCTCGACGCCGATCACTACGGTCTCGAAGAGGTCAAGGAACGCATCCTTGAATACCTCGCTGTGCAAAAACGCGTGAAAAAGATCCGTGGCCCGGTGTTGTGCCTGGTCGGTCCTCCAGGTGTGGGTAAAACCTCGCTGGCAGAATCGATTGCTCATGCCACCAACCGCAAATTCGTGCGCATGGCCCTGGGCGGCGTGCGTGATGAAGCGGAAATTCGTGGTCATCGCCGCACCTACATCGGTTCGATGCCGGGAAGATTGATTCAAAAGATGACAAAAGTGGGCGTTCGCAACCCGCTGTTCCTGCTCGATGAAATCGACAAGATGGGCAGCGACATGCGTGGCGATCCGGCGTCGGCATTGCTGGAAGTGCTTGATCCGGAGCAGAACCACAACTTCAACGATCACTATCTGGAAGTCGATTACGACCTGTCCGATGTGATGTTCCTGTGCACCTCGAACTCGATGAACATTCCGCCAGCCCTGCTGGACCGGATGGAAGTCATCCGTCTGCCGGGTTACACCGAAGACGAGAAGATCAACATCGCCGTGAAATACCTGTCGCCAAAACAGATCGCCGCCAATGGTCTGAAGAAGGGCGAGCTGGAGTTCGACGAGGAAGCGATCCGCGACATCATCCGTTACTACACCCGTGAAGCGGGCGTGCGTGGTCTTGAGCGGCAGATTGCCAAGGTCTGCCGCAAGGCGGTCAAAGAGCATGCACTGGAAAAACGTTTCTCGGTAAAAGTGACAGCTGATCTGCTCGAGCATTTCCTCGGCGTGCGCAAGTTCCGCTACGGTCTCGCCGAGCAGCAGGATCAGGTGGGGCAGGTGACCGGCCTGGCGTGGACTCAGGTTGGTGGCGAATTGCTGACCATCGAAGCCGCGGTGATTCCGGGCAAAGGGCAACTGATCAAGACCGGTTCGCTGGGTGATGTGATGGTCGAATCGATCACTGCCGCGCAGACCGTCGTGCGCAGCCGCGCCAAGAGCCTGGGCATTCCGCTGGACTTCCACGAGAAGCGCGACACCCACATTCATATGCCCGAAGGTGCTACGCCGAAAGACGGCCCTAGCGCTGGCGTGGGCATGTGCACGGCGCTGGTATCGGCGTTGACCGGGATTCCAGTGCGTGCCGATGTCGCCATGACCGGCGAAATCACTCTCCGTGGTCAGGTGCTGGCAATCGGCGGTTTGAAGGAAAAACTGCTGGCGGCACATCGCGGCGGAATCAAGATTGTGATTATTCCGGAAGAAAACGTCCGCGATCTGAAGGAGATTCCTGACAATATCAAGCAGGATCTGCAGATCAAACCGGTTAAATGGATTGACGAGGTCCTGCAAATTGCGCTGCAATACGCGCCGGAGCCCTTGCCGGATGTGGCTCCGGAGATAGTTGCCAAGGACGAAAAACGCGAGTCTGATGCCAAGGAAAGAATTAGCACGCATTAATACGTTTTAGCCTGGGGGGCTTTCCTTGACAGCATTTTAGAGCCCTTGTTATAAAGCGGCTCTTAAGTGTCTGTAGGCCATTCAGCACTCGTTTTTGCTTTCACCAAAAAACTTAGAAACATCTCAAAATAGATATAAGGGGACTTAGAGTGAACAAGTCGGAACTGATTGATGCTATCGCTGCATCCGCTGATATCCCGAAAGCTGCTGCTGGCCGTGCGCTGGACGCTGTAATCGAATCCGTCACTGGCGCTCTGAAGGCTGGCGACTCCGTTGTTCTGGTTGGTTTCGGTACTTTCTCCGTGACTGACCGTCCGGCTCGTACCGGCCGCAACCCGCAAACCGGCAAGACTCTGGAAATCCCGGCTGCCAAGAAGCCAGGTTTCAAAGCCGGTAAAGCACTGAAAGAAGCTGTTAACTGAGTTTTCAGGTTTTTACCCATCCGGGTCGGGGTCAAGCCTGACTTGGCAGCGGAGCGGTAGAGCAGGTGGCTGGAACAGGCACCTGTAACGCCGGGATCGAGGGTTCGAGCCCTGTCCGCTCCGCCAGTTACGAGAAGGCGCATCCTCGGATGCGCCTTTCTTCTATCCGGATTCTACCCACGCTCCACGGTTGCCTAAATTGAAGTTCAACCGTTTCTGGGGGACGCATGCTGCAGAATATCAGGGACAATTCACAAGGCTGGATTGCCAAGACCATTATCGGGGTCATCGTTGCACTGATGGCCCTGACCGGTTTCGACGCCATTTTTCAGGCCACGACTCACAAGAACGAGGCGGCCAAGGTCAACGGTGACGAAATCAGCCAGAACGAGCTGAGCCAGGCGGTTGACATGCAACGCCGTCAGCTTATGCAACAGCTGGGCAAGGACTTCGATGCTTCCTTGCTCGACGAAAAAATGCTGCGCGAATCGGCTCTCAAAGGCCTGATCGACCGCAAGTTGCTGCTGCAAGGCGCCGAACAGGCGAAGTTCTCCTTCTCCGAAGCCGCGCTGGATCAAGTGATCCTGCAGACACCTGAATTCCAGGTCGACGGCAAGTTCAGCTCCGAGCGTTTCGACCAGGTGATCCGTCAACTGGGTTACAGCCGCATGCAGTTCCGCCAGATGCTGGCTCAGGAAATGCTGATTGGCCAGTTGCGCGCTGGCGTTGCCGGCAGCGGTTTCGTGACCGACGCCGAAGTGCTGGCATTCGCCCGTCTGGAAAAACAGACCCGCGATTTCGCCACTCTGAACGTCAAGGCCGACCCGGCTGCGGTCAAGCTGACCGATGACGAGGTCAAGGCTTACTACGATGAACACGCCAAGGAGTTCATGACTCCGGATCAGGTGATCATCGATTACGTCGAGCTGAAGAAGTCGTCGTTCTTCGATCAGGTCGCGGTGAAGGATGAAGACCTTGAGGCGGCGTATCAGAAAGAGATCGCCAACCTGTCGGAACAGCGTCGTGCCGCGCACATCCTGATTGAAGTGAACGATAAGACTACCGAGGCACAGGCCAAGGCGAAGATCGACGAAGTCCAGGCGCGTCTGGCCAAGGGCGAGAAGTTCGAAGCGCTGGCCAAGGAGTTCTCGCAGGATCCGGGTTCGGCAAACAATGGCGGTGACCTCGGTTATGCCGGTCCTGGCGTTTACGATCCGGCCTTCGAAAAGGCTCTGTATTCGCTGTCGAAAGACCAGGTATCCGAGCCGATTCGTACCGACTTCGGTTATCACCTGATCAAGCTGTTGGGTGTGGAAGCGCCTGAAGTGCCGACTCTGGCCAGTCTGAAAGACAAGCTGACCCGCGAGCTGAAAGCCGCGCAGGTCGAGCAGCGTTTCGTCGAGGCGACCAAGCAACTGGAAGACTCCGCATTCGAAGCGTCCGACCTGGCTCAGCCAGCGGCGGATCTGAAGCTGACCGTGCACACTTCCAAGCCGTTCGGCCGCGAGGGTGGCGAAGGTGTTGCGGCCAACCGTGCCGTGGTCACTGCTGCGTTCAGCCCGGAAGTGATTGATGAAGGTGCCAACAGCACGGCCATCGAGCTGGATCCGGAAACCGTGATCGTGTTGCGCGCCAAGGAGCATCTCAAGCCTGCGCAACTGCCGCTGGAAAGCGTGAACGCGGCAATCCGCACTCAGTTGACCAAGGAGCACGCCAGTGCCGAGGCCAAGACCCGTGCCGAGAAGCTGATTGCCGATCTGCGCGACGGGAAGGCGCCGCTGGACAAGGCCATCGACGGCCAGACCTGGAAAACCACCGAAGCGGCCACCCGTGGTCAGGAAGGGGTTGATCCGGCTGTGCTGCAGGCGTTGTTCCGTATGCCGAAGCCGGCTGCGAAGGACAAGCCGACGTTCACCAGCGTTACGTTGCCGGACGGTAGTCTGATGATTGTGCGTCTGAATGGCGTCAATGAAGCGGCTGCGCCGACGGATGAAGAGAAGGCGCAATACCGTCGCTTCCTGGCTTCCCGTGAGGGGCAGCAGGACTTTGCGGCTTATCGCAAGCAACTGGAAGCTGAGGCGAAGATCGAGCGGTTCTGATCTTTTGACTGACGTTTGAAGGAGCCCCGGCCGGTTGGTCGGGGCTTTTTTGTTTTTGTGCCTTGGCGGCCTTTGGGCCGGCCATGCTCCCTGGGGCGGTTGGGTGAATATCCGTTGCTTCGGTAGCGGCTGCTGGCGGTTTCGCCCTTACGGCGAGTCACCTTTTCCAAACGCCGAAAAGGTAACCGAAAAGGCTTGCTCCTGCGTTCGGCCCTCGCAGGCTCGGGTTCCTTCGCTGCGGGATCGATCCTGGCGCAGCGGCTCCGGTTTGCTTCGCTGCACCTCCTTCCGCTGTGTCTGGCTGCGCCAGACGGTCGCTGCGCTCCTACGCCCGGATCAATCCCTCCGCTCAGCCTTCCGAAGTCGCCCGTGGATCAAGATCAAAAGCACTCGAGCTAACGCTCATTGTGTAGGAGCTGCCGAAGGCTGCGATCTTTTGATCTTGCTTTTCTGTGGGAGCGAGCTTGCTTGCGAAGGCGGCCTGACAGCCGGACCTGATTTTTGAGGTGGTACCCAATCCACTGTAGGAGTGAGCCTGCTCGCGATGGCGACTTGCCTGACAACCAATCTCCTGCGGGTCGCACAGATCGAGGCTGGTCATTTTTCTAAACGTTTTCACCGCCCCGACGGAAACCCATGCGCCCTGGCCATCACCACCGCAGACAGCGTCAACACCAGCAACCCTGCGACAATCCACGGAAATGCTCCGACCCCAAAATTCCCCATCATCAATCCGCCGGCCAGTCCGCCGCCGGCAATACCAACATTCCAGAGTGTCACCAGCATCGATTGTGCTGTATCAGCGGCTTGGGAGGCGGTTTTCGCTGAGGCTGTTTGCAGGAGCGAGGGCATCGCGCCGAATGCCAGTCCCCAGACGATAACGGCTGCGTAAACCACGCCGGGCGATGCGCGCCACAGCGCCAGGGCTATCGCCGCGAGCAGGAACAGTGCCGCACTCCCGAGTACCAGTTCACGCAACCAGCGGTCAATCAGGCTTCCGACAATCCACAGGCTCAGCACCGAGGCCAGGCCGAACGCCAATAGTACGCGATCAATGTCCGAAGTCAGACCGGAGGGTTGCAGGAACGGCGCGATGTAGGTGTAGAGAAGGTTATGCGCCACGACGTAGGACAAGGTTACAAACAGTACCGATCGTATGCCGGGCAGGGTGAATACCTGACGCAAGGGCAGGCGATTTCCTTCAACTTCGCCGGCGAAGTCCGGGACTCGCAGGTGCACCCAGATTACCAGCACTAGGGTCAGCGCGGTCATGATGGCAAAGCTCAGGCGCCAGCCCACCATCGTGCCCAGCAGCGTCCCGGCAGGTATGCCGAGCGATAGCGCCAATGGCGCGCCGAGCATGGCGACGGTGATGGCGCGGCCTTGCAGGTGAGGTGCGACCATGCGACTGGCGTAGCCGGCCAGGAGTGCCCAGAGCAGGCCTGCGAAGAGGCCAGCGATAAAACGTGCGCTCAGGGTCAGCCAGTACTGCTCGGATACGGCAGTAACGCTGTTGGCCACGGCGAAGCCGGTGATCGCGGTCAACAGCAATGGTTTGCGGCGCCAGCCACGGGTCGCGATGGTCAGGGGGATCGCCGCGAGTATCGAGCCGACGGCGTACAGCGTGACCAGTTGCCCGATCAGCGCTTGAGATACGTTCAGGCCGGCGCTCATTTGCGGCAGCAGACCCGCCGGCATCGCTTCGGTCATGACGGTGATGAAACCTGCCGTGGCCAGCGCCAGCAGTGCGCCGTAAGGCAGGCGTTCGCGTGTTTCAGTCGGCTGGTCGAGCCCTGAGGAGGTGAAATGTACGTCGGTCATGTTCCTGCGTCTCTGTGTGATCAATGTCGAGGAACACAGGGTAGGGCGCTGCGTATTGCGGAAAAACAGGTTAGGGTTCCGAACATATCGGACACGGATGTAGCTAATCGGAGGTTTGAATGGATAGCCTGGGCAGCATCTCGGTATTTGTGCAGGTCGCCGAGACTCGCAGTTTCACTGAAGCCGGCCGCTTGCAAGGGGTGTCATCGTCGGCGGTCGGCAAGAGCATTGCGCGGCTGGAAGCGCGGCTTGGCGTGCGCTTGTTCAATCGCAGCACTCGCAGTATCACCCTGACTTCGGAAGGCGCTTTGTTTCTCGAGCGTTGTCGCAGGATTCTGGCGGAGGTGGAGGCGGCGGAGTTCGAGTTGTGCAATGCCGCCTCGGCGCCCCACGGTCGGCTGCGGATCAGCCTGCCGCAGGTGCACGAGTTGGTCATGCCGGTGATGACCGAATTCATGACGCTGTACCCGCACATCGAACTGGATCTGGACCTCACCGACCGCATGGTCGATGTGATTGATGAGGGTTTCGACGCGGTGATTCGTACCGGCAAACCCAAGGATTCACGGCTGATGGCGCGGCCGCTGGGCGAGTTTCATCTGGTGCTGGTGGCGAGCCCCGATTATCTCGAACACAGAGGTGAACCGCGCACGCCGGGTGATCTGGCCGATCACGCCTGTTTACGTCACACCTTTCACGCCACCGGCAAGCTGGAGGCCTGGCCGCTGCGCCGCGCAGAGGGGGCGCCTGAGCCGGTATTGCCGCTGCGTCTGCTCAGCACCTCGATCGAGGCGGTGCAGCATGCGGTGCTGGCCGGGATGGGCATTGCCTGTCTGCCGGATTTCATGGTGCATGAAGCGGTGCGCCAAGGTCGCTTGCGCCGGGTGCTTGATGAGCATGTGGAGCACGCCGGACAGTTCTGGGTATTGTGGCCGTCGAGCCGGCAGGCTACGGCGAAATTGCGCGCGCTGATCGATCATTTGTCGGCGCGGCTTTTTCCTGCCGCTCATGACCGGTAAAGTTGTAACCGATTCTTGACACTATTCCATGCGCCATGGGGCGGCGATCTGTTGCACAATACGCCCCGGACTGTTTTCCCTCAGGATGTTCAATGTTGATTTCCACTCCCATGCGTGTCGTCGGGCTGGCGCTTTTGTTGACTGCGGTAGCCGGTTGTTCCAAGGACAAGCCGATCTATGAGCATGAGAACTTCGATGACTCCGGCACCTTTTCGCGCAATTACCCGGTGACCGATACCGCCAGTTGCGAAGCGGCCCGGCGCGCGTTGCTCAGTCAGGGCTACATCATTACCAGCAGCGATCCGAAACTGGTCAGCGGTCACAAGAGCTTCCAGCAGACCGGCGAGACGCACCTCGAGATCAGCTTCAATGTGGTCTGCGCCGGAGACGGCAGCGCCGGGCATCACGCGACGGTGTTCGCTAACGCCTTGCAGGACCGATACGCGCTGAAGAAGACCAACAACTCGGCCAGCCTCGGGGTTGGCGTGTTGGGTTCGGTGTCGATGCCGATCGGCTCCTCGGACGATTCGATGGTCAAGGTCGCCAGTGAGACCGTCACCGCGCAGAAGTTCTACGAGCGTTTCTTCACCCTGGTCGAGCAGTTCCTGCCCGCCGATGCGAAGAAAGCGGCGCACATCGAAGAAAAACCGAAAACCGATCTGGGCGTGCCTGAGCCGAAAGTGACGCCTGCACCGGCTGCCGCGCCTCTGGCGCCGACACCTGCAGCGGAACCTGCCCCCGCGCCGGCTGCGGAACCTGCACCGGCGCCGGCTGAAACCGCGCCCGTGAGTTCCGAGCCGGTGGCGCCGCCGGCGGAGTCGGCGCCGATCACGCCTGCGCAAGCGCCCGTTGAAGAGCCAGCACCGGCCAGCGAAACCATCACGCCACCGACCAATCCGGATATTCCACCGCCGTCCGAGCCGATTCCGGCGATGCCTGCGTCGGGCCAGTAAGAAATTCAGCGAAACCCTGTGGGAGCGAGCCTGCTCGCGAAGGCGGAGTGTCAGTCGACAGATAATTAGACTGACACTTTGCCTTCGCGAGCAGGCTCGCTCCCACAGTGGTTTCTGGGTTAGCCCAAAAATCTGGTTACACACCTGCGACATCATCGCCGCGATAAATCCCCAACCACCTGCTACGTTTTATTCATGAAGGTCGCGTTTTACTTTTCCTTCACACGGGCACTTTATGCTCGGGGCACAGGTCGATTGATCAAGCCATTTTACAGCGAGCAGTTTGGGGGATTTATACGATGGATGAGTATCAGGAAGAGCTGCTCGAATACCAGGCCTTTGAACTGGATCAACCAGAGCCGGCTGACGACGCGACGGAGCTCTGAGCTTCAAGCTCCCGAGCGATAATTTCGTCGAGATTCGCCGGGCGTCTGTCCGCTCCAGCGCTTGAATGCGCGCTGGAAAGCTTCGGCTGAGGCAAAGCCAAGCAGGTAGGCGATTTCGCCGAACGCCAGTTCGGTGTCACGGATATAGGTCATCGCCAGATCGCGGCGTGTGTCATTGAGGATCGCGCGGAACTGCGTGCCTTCTTCGGCGAGTTTGCGCCGCAAGGTCCAGGTGGGCAGTTTCAGGCGTGCCGCGACTTCTTCAAGATCCGGCTCGCGGCCACCATTGAGCAACGGGCCGAGCAATTGCGTGATGCGTTCGCGCAGGCTGCGGGTGCGGGTCAGTTGTTCCAGTTCCCGTTCACACAATTGCAGCAAATGCCGCCAGGTGCTCGGACAATGTTCGGGGTTGCGCATGGCGAGGCTGCTCAGGCTCAGGCGCAGTTGATTGCGCTCGGCGCTGAACTGGATCGGGCAGTCGCCGAGCACAGCGTAGGCATCACGATAATCCGGCGCTTCGAACTCGATTTCGATCCTTTCGGCACGCAACGATTGGCGGCAAAGACTCGACAATTGGTGCAGCCAGCCGGCGAGGATCGAGTCGACCACGAAGCGGTTATAAGCGTTGTAGGGGCTGATCGAGTAGAAGCGCAGCCAGGCGCCATTGGCGTCTTCGTGGAAACTGGACTGCCCGCGATAGTTGGAGCCGTAAAGCGGTTCAAAGCGAGTCAGGCAGCGGGCCGCTTCGCGCACGGTAGGCGCTTGCGCGGCGGTGATGCCGGCCAGACCGGCCTGATTCAAGCGGATCATCTGCCCCATGCGCAGGCCCAGCGCCGGGTCGCCCGTCAGCTGGATGGCGGCATGGCCAAGGCGCATGTAGCGCGGGATTGATAAACGCGCTCCTGCCTCGGCCAGCCGCGCGGCATCGAGGCCGTATTGCTCAAGCAGAGGCAGCGGGTCCGCGCCGTGGCTATGCACGGCCTCGGCCAGACTATGAACGAAGCCTACCGACAGATCCCCGAGACGCATCGGTTGCGGCTTCATGGTTTACAGCCAGACGTTCAGCAAGCGCGCACCACGGGCCTCGCCATCGGCGAACTGCTGGCCATTGCTGCTGAGGAAGCTTCTGCCGGTACTCGGCTTGTCCCAGAACTGTCCGCGCATGAACACACTGACCCCGGCAATGGCGCGGCTGCTCGGCGGCTGCGCGGTGAGAGTCAATCGATGCCAGGCCTGACCTTCGCTGAGGTCGCCAGGCTTGAGGCTGACCGACCCCGGCGTGCTCGAACCCTTGTAGCCGCGCCAGGGTTTGTCCCAGGCACCTTGGCCAATCACTTGCGCCGGCACGGCGACCAGTTGCGCGCCTTGATCGTCGAGGGTGCGGTAGTTGCCGGGATACCAGCTGTCACTGCCGATGAGGATGCCCAGACGTCCGGCCGGGGTGTCGACGACCTGGATGGCGTGCTTGTCTTCGGCCTGAATCACCCCCTGCTGATCGAAGATCGGGTGCATCTGCCGTTGCGGCTGGCCCAGCGGTGCGCCGTCGCGGCCGAATACCACGCTGCTGTTGAATAGCGCGCCGCTGCCAGCCTTGAGCCGGCCGTCGCGGATGCTCGGCTCCGGCAGCACGATGGAGCCGGCCACCAGGGTGACCTGGAACTCCTTGGCCAGACCGCCGAACAGTGCCTGGTAATCCTTGGCCATGGCCTTCGATTTCATCCGCAGATAAGCATCGTCCAGACGTTGCTCGCCCTTGGCCCGCAACCACGCGCGGGCGAACAGCAGCGGATTGCTTGCCGCCAGCCAGTTCATCGCTTCAGCCAGGGTCGGCGCCTGATACAACTCGTCTTTCTCGCCGCTGATCATCAGCCAGGTGCCGACATGCTCCGGCAATACCACCACGGTTTTCTCATTGAGCAAGCCTTGATCGCGGGCTTGCTGAAGATACGCCGCGAGCTTGCGGTGCAGGCGTGCCGGGCTTTGATAATCGGTGGGAAACAGTTCGGGTTGAATGCCCAGCAGGTTGCCACGACCGGCGGGCGTGCCCTGATTGACAGCAAGCTTGATGCGCAAATCCGACAGGTAGTGCCCCGCCGGCCGGTCTGCCGCCCACATGGCGTAGGTGGTCAGGGCGGCAACGAGGGCCATGGAGAAAAACAGGTACAGAAGTTTGCGCATGAAAACCAACAACAGCCGGTACAGAGTGTGGCGCCTAGGGTAGGGCCCATGGCCCGGATTGCCAAGGGGCGCTGCGCATTTGGATCAATAACTTGTCAGTTACGGTCATTGAGTGACAGCGGTGCGCCTCTTAGTCTGTCGAACATGACTGACGGGGGACGCAGAGCTCCCGCAATTTTCCGTGATCGCACGTTGTGGAGTTACCGATGACCGCCGCTCATTACCCGCATTTGCTGGCCCCGCTGGACCTGGGATTCACCACGCTGCGCAACCGCACCCTGATGGGCTCGATGCACACTGGCCTGGAAGAAAAGCCGGGTGGCTTCGAACGCATGGCGGCGTACTTCGCCGAACGTGCCCGGGGCGGCGTGGGCCTGATGGTCACGGGCGGCATCGGCCCGAATGATGAGGGTGGCGTTTACTCTGGCGCGGCGAAACTGACCAGCGAAGAAGAGGCGCTCAAGCACCGCATCGTCACTCGCGCGGTGCACGAGGCGGGTGGCAAGATCTGCATGCAGATTCTCCACGCCGGCCGTTATGCCTACAGCCCGAAACAGGTAGCACCGAGCGCGATTCAGGCGCCGATCAACCCGTTCAAGCCTAAAGAGCTGGACGAAGAGGGCATCGAAAAGCAGATCAGCGATTTCGTCACCTGCTCGGTGCTGGCGCAGTCTGCCGAATATGACGGCGTCGAAATCATGGGCTCGGAAGGTTATTTCATTAACCAGTTCCTCGCCGCCCACACCAACCACCGCACCGACCGCTGGGGCGGCAGTTACGAAAACCGCATGCGCCTGCCGGTGGAAATCGTCCGCCGTGTGCGCGAAGCGGTCGGGCCGAATTTCATCATCATCTTCCGCCTGTCGATGCTCGATCTGGTCGAGGGCGGCAGCACCTGGGATGAAATCGTCATGCTGGCCAAAGCCATCGAACAGGCTGGCGCGACGATCATCAATACGGGTATTGGCTGGCACGAAGCGCGGATTCCGACCATCGCCACCAAGGTTCCGCGTGCGGCGTTCAGCAAGGTCACGGCCAAGTTGCGCGGTTCGGTGAGCATTCCGCTGATCACCACCAACCGTATCAATACCCCGGAAATTGCCGAACAGATTCTTGCCGAGGGCGATGCCGACATGGTCTCGATGGCGCGGCCGTTCCTCGCCGACCCGGAGTTCGTCAACAAGGCCGCCGAAGGCCGCGCCGACGAAATCAACACCTGCATCGGCTGCAACCAGGCGTGCCTCGACCACACCTTTGGCGGCAAGCTCACCAGTTGCCTGGTCAACCCGCGCGCCTGCCACGAAACCGAACTCAACTACCTGCCGGTGCAGCAGATCAAGAAAATCGCCGTGGTCGGTGCCGGCCCTGCCGGGTTGTCCGCCGCCACCGTGGCCGCCGAGCGCGGTCATCAGGTCACGCTGTTCGATTCGGCCAGTGAGATTGGTGGTCAGTTCAATATCGCCAAGCGCGTGCCGGGCAAGGAAGAGTTTTTCGAAACCCTGCGCTACTTCAAGCGCAAGTTGCAGACCACGAATGTCGAGGTGTGCCTGAACACCCGAGTCGACGTGACAAAACTGGTTGAAGGCGGTTACGACGAAATCATTCTCGCCACCGGTATTGCCCCGCGCGTGCCGGCGATTCCGGGTGTCGAGAATGCCAAGGTCCTGAGTTATCTGGACGTGATCCTCGAGCGCAAGCCGGTCGGCAAGCGCGTGGCGGTGATTGGTGCGGGTGGTATCGGTTTTGACGTGTCGGAGTTCCTCGTCCATCAAGGCGTGGCCACCAGTCTGGATCGCACGGCATTCTGGAAAGAGTGGGGCATCGACACGCAACTGCAAGCCCGTGGTGGTGTGGCGGGAATCAAAGCGGCACCGCACGCGCCGGCCCGTGAAGTGTTCCTGTTGCAGCGCAAGAAAACCAAGGTCGGCGACGGTCTGGGCAAAACCACCGGCTGGATTCACCGCACCGGTCTGAAGAACAAGCAGGTGCAGATGCTTAACAGCGTCGAATATCTGAGCATTGATGACCAGGGTCTGCATATTCGCATCGGCGAAACCGGCGAGCCGCAACTGCTGGCGGTGGACAACATCGTGATCTGCGCGGGGCAGGATCCGCTGCGTGAGTTGCACGAAGGCCTGGTTACCGCCGGGCAGAATGTGCACTTGATCGGCGGTGCGGATGTGGCGGCGGAGCTGGATGCCAAGCGGGCGATCAATCAGGGCTCGCGTCTGGCGGCTGAGCTGTAAACACATTTTGTAGGAGCTGCCGCAGGCTGCGATCTGTTGATCTTGTGTTCAAAAGCAAGATCAAAAGATCGCAGCCTGCGGCAGCTCCTACTAGTATGTGGTCTTTTCCAGATTGTGCAGTGCCCATGCTTTTGCCTCCCGCCAACTGGCTACCCCAAGCCCCGCTCGAACCCCTCCATCTGGACTGGCTGGCAAGCGCCGGCATCGAAGTCGCGATCCTGCGTCTGGACCGGATCGACCCGCTGATCAGCGGCAACAAGTGGTTCAAACTCGTCGAACACCTCAAAGCCGCTGAGCGTGCCGGCGCCGATGGCATCATCAGTCTTGGCGGCGCGCATTCCAATCATCTGCATGCGCTGGCTGCGGCGGGCAAGCGGCTGGGGTTCACAACCGTGGGGCTGCTGCGCGGGCACCCGCAGGACACGCCGACAGTGCAGGATCTGCACGCGTTCGGCATGCGGGTGCATTGGCTGGGTTACGGCGGCTACCGCGCGCGGCACGAAGCTGGATTCTGGACGCCGTGGCAGGCGCAATATCCGATGTTGCACGCAGTGCCTGAGGGCGGTGGTGGACTGGCCGGCGCACTGGGTTGCGCGGCGATCAGGCAGCAGGTCGACGGACAATTGGCCAACGTGGGATGGGATGATTTTGACGCCTGGTGGCTGGCCTGTGGCACCGGCACGACCCTGGCCGGACTGGCACTCGGCGAGAGAGGCAAGCGCTCACTGTATGGCGCGCTGGCCGTACCGGATGATCATGGCGTGGCGCCGAACATCGAGTTGATTCTTGCGCACGCCACCGAGCCTGCGGCGGGCTATCAACTGGTCGACGCCAGCCGGGGTGGCTTCGCCAAAGTCGACGAGGCGCTGCTGACCTTCATTGAACAGACCGAGCAAGCCAGCGGTATCCCTTTGGAACCGCTGTACACCGGCAAGGCCTTGCTGGCGCTCAAGCAGCATGTCGAGTCAGGTGGATTCGCCGCTGGCACTCGTCTGATTTTCGTCCACACGGGCGGCCTGCAAGGGCGACGCGGATTTGCCGCGACGCCCTGAGGCTCAGCCGCGCTTGGGCATCATCCGCAGCAAGGTGTTATCGCGCACCACGTAATGGTGATAAATGCCCGCCAGCGCATGCAGGCCGATCAGCCAATAGCCGATCGTGGCGATCAGCACATGCCAGCCTTCGACCTGTTTGGCGAACGCCTTGTTTTCACCGACCAATAGCGGCAAATCGAAACCGTAGAACATCACTTGATGGCCCTCGGCGCTGGTGATCAGCCAGCCCAATATCGGCATGCCGAGCATGAACAAGTACAACGCCCAGTGCATCAGCCGCGCCACGGCGGTTTGCCAGGCGGGCGAAGCGGGGAAGATTTTCGGCGCATGGCCGAGGCTGCGCGCAAGCAGGCGAAACCACACCAGTACGAAAACGGTGAGCCCCAGCAGATAGTGCATCTCGCGAATCAGCGTGCGACCGCCGCTGCCCTTGGGGAGGAAGCCGCGCAGTTCCATGCTGGCGTACACCAGCACCAACAACACCAGCATCAGCCAGTGCAACAGAACCGATACAGTGCTGTAACGCGATTCGGAGCTTGTCCACGGCATAAGGGGTTCCTCGGGATCGAAATGCAATCAGGCCGTCGTCGCGGCACTTGTTTCACTGTAAACCTGCCGGGATGTTTTTGCCTGCAACGCTTGATGATTTTTACGCAGAAGAAAAGTGCTCAGTGCCCTGCGTTTGATTTGCCCGGTATTTAAATATCATTGTCATAAGTTGCCTTGCCTGGCGTAACTGTATGTTGTTTATATCTTGTATGTTCTTTTGATTTGAATGGTTTGTGTTGTGTGGTTATTGTCGGGTTGGGTCTTTAGTTAGTTATTAAAGATTAAGAATAACTTTTTTATTTTGAGTGTGTATATGAAACGTCCAACTCCCAAACCTCGGCCCTCTACCTCGACGCCAAAGCCAATAACCCCGACCAAACCGGTGGGTTCTACCAATCCAGCAGCGCCAACCAGACCGGTGGCACCGACCAAGCCAGTAGCTCCAACGAAACCCGTGGCACCGACCAGGCCAGTATCGCCGACCAAACCAGTGGCACCCACCAAGCCAGTAGCGCCAACCAAGCCCGTGGCGCCGACCAGGCCAGTATCGTCGACCAAACCAGTGGCACCCACCAAACCGGTAGCGCCAACCAAGCCAGTCGCACCGATCAGCCCGGTAGCCCCTATCAAACCCGTGGCACCGGTCGACAACAAGCGTCCGCCGATGCCATGGCCGACCCTTAACATCAACGTCGATCCGGTGGCGTTGATAACGTTGATTCAGACACTCGGTGCGACGGTCAACGTCGATGGTTCGACCACACTGCCCGACGGTAGCGTGGTGGATGTCGATAAAACTTCGATCAAGCGTCCCGACGGCATCATTCAATATGAAGACGGCCGGGTAGAGCATCCTGACGGGCGGATCGTCTGGCCGGATAATACCGTTGAATATCCGGATGGTCGTATTGTCTGGGAAGATGGAACTGAACAGTTGCCGGACGGCAGTGTTAAACATCCCGATGGCCTTACGTACGATGCACAAGGTAACCTTGTTTCGGAATAATTGATTACCGAGCGTTATCGTGGTTTGCAGATAGTGCAAAAAAGAACACCGCTGACGGTCATTGATCAGCGGTGTTTCGGTTTTCAGCCTCAGGCATTCTGCGGCATCTCGCCGTTGGCCAGACGTTTGTTGATGTCGGCGATCACGTGCGGCAGGTCGCTGATGGTGTCGATCATGTAATGCGGACGCGAGCTTTCGAACAGTGCGTGAATGCGCTTGCGTTCACTGGCCAGTTCATCATTGCCCAGTGCGCGGAAACCCTCGTAGTCCAGACCCAAGGCGTTGCCCGAACAGATCAGCGCGACCGTCCACATTCCGGCACGGCGACCTTCGAGAATGCCCGGCACGGTGTCGTCGATCTTTACGCACGCCGCAACGTCGTCGATGCCCAAGGCGATCACGTTGGCCAGGGCTTGCGCCGGCCATGGACGACCGTTCGGTACCTCGTCGGTGGCGACCACATGATCGGCGACGTAGCCGTTGCTGGCGGCCAGTTCGACGACTTTGTCCATGACCGCTTTCGGGTAGCCGGAGCAGGAGCCGATCTTGATTCCTTGCTGGCGCAGTTGGGCGATAGTGTCCAGTGCGCCGGGAATGAGTGCCGAGTGCTCGGCGATCTTCTCGATCTGCAGCGGCATGAAGCGGTTGTAGATGGCGGTAACGTCATCGTTGGTTGGCGTGCGGCCGAACACTTTGCGGTAACGCTCGGCGACTTGCGGCTGATCGCAAAGGGTGCGGATGTGGTCCCACTTGCCCATGCCCATCGGCCCGCGGGCTTCTTCGATCGACACCTGCACATCGAACTCGGCGAAGGCTTCGACGAAGATCTGCGTCGGCGCGAACGAGCCGAAATCGACCACGGTGCCGGCCCAGTCGAGGATCGCGGCTTGCAGCTTGTCTGGGTTGGTGTAGTTCATGGCAATCAATTCCTGAGTTGGCAATACGATTCAAATGTAGGAGTGAGCCTGCTCGCGATGGCGGTTGATCATTGAGCATCTTCGTCGACTGACAGGGCCTCATCGCGACCAGGCTCACTCCTACAGGGGATTTGTGGTGGGATTTAAATGTCGAGCACTTCCATCTCCCGCAGCGCTTCAGCCACGGCTGCCACCGCCCGGCGCATTTCGTCCGGGGTGACGTGGCCGATGCAGCCGATGCGGAAGGTTTCGACCTGGGTCAGTTTGCCGGGGTAGAGGATGTAACCCTTGGCCTTGACCCGTTCATAGAAATCCTTGAAGCGATAACGCGGATCCTGCGGCGCATGGAACGTGACGATGATCGGCGCCTGAATCGCCGCTGGCAGAAAGCTGCGCAAACCGATTTTGTTCATCTCTGCCATCAGCGCCTGGCAGTTGGCAGCATAACGCGCATGCCGCGCCGGCAGGCCACCTTCTTCGCTGTATTGCAGCAATGCTTCGTGCAGCGCGGCGACCACGTGGGTCGGCGGGGTGAAGCGCCATTGCCCGGTTTTGATCATGTAGGCGTGCTGGTCGTACAGGTCCATCGCCAGTGAGTGCGAGTTGCCGGCGGCCGCGGCCAGCGATTCTTTGCGGGCGAAGACAAAACCCATCCCCGGCACGCCTTCCAGGCATTTACCGGAGGCGGCGATCAGCGCGTCGAACGGCACTTTTCGCGCATCCACCGGCAATGCGCCGAAGGAACTCATGGCATCGATGATCAAGCGTTTGCCGTGTTGCGCGACGACCCCGGCGATTTCCGCCAGCGGATTGAGAATTCCGGTACTGGTTTCGCAGTGAATCAGCGCGACGTGAGTAATGTTGGCGTCGGCGCGCAGCAGTCGGTCGACGTCGACGGCGGTGGTCGGTTGGTCTTCGGCGGTTTCGAAGGTGCTGAACGAGCGACCGAGCACTTCGCAGATTTTCGCCAGACGCTTGCCGTACGCGCCATTGATCAGCACCAGCACCTTGCCGTCGCGCGGCACCAGCGTACCGATGGCAGCTTCGACGGCGAAGGTGCCGCTGCCTTGCAACGGTACGCAGTGGTGGCTGGTGGCGCCATTGACGATGGCCAGCAATTGTTCGCACAGGCTGGCGGTCAACTGGTTGAAGCGCTCATCCCACGAACCCCAGTCGACCATCATCGCCTGACGGGTGCGGGCCGAAGTGGTCAACGGGCCGGGAGTGAGCAAAATCGGTACGGCGGTACTCATTAATGGTGTCCTTGCGAGAGCGCTGTGGAGTGACGCTACTGGGCATACGTTGCAATTCGCGGTTGCATCAATCAAATTGTTTGTTGTTATGCCAGCCATCAGTGAGGCTTATTCATGAATCTGTTTCAGCTACGCGCCTTCGATGCCGTGGCGCGGGAAGGCAGTTTCACCCGCGCCGCCGCGCGGTTGTTCATCAGCCAGCCGGCAGTTACCGGGCACATCAAGGCGCTGGAGGAGCATTACCAGATCACCCTGCTGCGGCGCACCGCGCGCCGGGTAGAGCTGACCGAGGAGGGCACCAGACTGGCGGCGATCACCCGTGCGATGTTTGGCCTGGCGCAAGAAGCCCAGACCCTGCTTGAGGCCAATCGGCAGTTATTGACCGGGCGCCTGGAAGTGGCGGCGGACGGGCCGCACTTGGTCATGCCGATGCTGGCCAGTCTGCGCGCGCGCTATCCGGGGATCACCGTGAACCTGCGTCTGGGCAATGCGCAGGAAACCCTGGCGGCGCTGTTGTCCGAGCACGCCGATGTCGCG
The DNA here is from genome assembly GCF_024169245.1 of Pseudomonas koreensis. Lineage (NCBI taxonomy): Bacteria > Pseudomonadati > Pseudomonadota > Gammaproteobacteria > Pseudomonadales > Pseudomonadaceae > Pseudomonas > Pseudomonas koreensis. The sequence goes on along the minus strand of NZ_JALJWP010000001.1, from coordinate 5,094,247 downwards.
GTGCTGACTGAGGTCGAGCCGCGCAAGGGACTGCACCTGCAAGCGCTGAGCGAGTCGCGGATCTGCGCGCTGGTGCCGGTGGCGCATCCGTGGGCGGCGCGCTCCGGTGAAGTGAAACTCGAAGAGCTGGATCAGGTGATCATGGTCCTGCGCGAACCGGGCTCGATCACTCGCCGCACGTTTGACAAGGCTTGCGCGCAGGCGTCGATTCAACCGCGGGTGTTACTGGAGCTGGACAGTCGCGAGGCGGTCACCGAAGCGGTTGCGGCTGAGCTGGGCGTTGGTGTGGTGTCATCGGTGGAGGTCAGCCACGACCCGCGCGTAGTGGCGATTCCGATTGCCGGGGAAGGGCTGATGAATCGGCACATGATCGGCTGCATGGAGCGTCGGCGCGAGTTGCGCTTGATTCACGCGTTCTTTGATCTGGCGCCAACCTGAATACCGAGGCGACTCCTTCGCGAACAGGCTCGCTCCCACATGGATTCTGCGCCTGGCGCGATGAACGCAGGAGCTGCCGAAGGCTGCGATCTTTGCCTTTGCTCTAATGCTCGGCGCGGTTGATCAGCCAGTCCAGCAGCAGGCCGTCGCGTGCAGGCTCCGACTCGCGTGCCGGCGGCTGGCGCGAATGGCCGAGGCACAGAATCGGTCGGTCCGGATCGCTGTCGAGGAAACTGACCCACACTTCACTGCCGGCGCGAGGCAACTCGTCAATGCCGACCGGGCGGTTGAGCCGACTCATGGCCATCGGCAACCACAGGGCGTCGCTGTCGGGTTTTCCCTCCGCTGGCCACAAGACCACAGCGAGGCGTCCGTTTTCATCCACTTGCGCCGGTTGCCCGGGCGCGCCCGCCACTCGCGCGAGGTGATAACCAGCAATATTCGGACGCGCCTGTTTGAGCGGCGGACGGAAGTCGCTTGACCAGGGCTGTGCAGTAAAGTCGTTGTGGTAGCGATGAGCAGTCGGGGCCGTCTCGAGAATTGAAGGATGCTGCCCATGGTGGCGTACGGCATTGATAAGCCACTGTTCGTTGAAGTGATGGATCGGGTGGTCCGCCACCAACAGCAAACGGCCACTGAGCAAATCGCTGCAATCACTGCGACCGTGAATGGTGCGCAGCTGGCAGCGTTGTCGCTGCAGATGACGGCGGCTGCGTTGTTCTGCGTGCAGACGCTCCAGCGATCGCGCTGGCATCGGTAGCTGCGGGGTCACTTCGTTGGCTGCTTCATCGTTGCAGGTTGGCTGACCGCGATTGCGTACCGCATGCAGTACCGGGGCAGGTGCCGCGCGATGCTGTTGGTACAGAACGCTGACGCAGGGCGACGGCGGCTGTTCGTCGGCATTGAACGGAATCTCCACTGGGGTTTGTGGCAGGCTCAGGCTGTCGTCGGCGAACACCACAACATGGCCTTCAGGCCCGTGCTCGAAGTGATAGTGGATCCCTTCTTCTTCGCAAAGCCTCTGTACCAGCGCCAGATCGCTTTCCTCGTACTGAATGCAAAACGGCCGTGCCGGGTAATGGCCCGCCGTCATTTCAATACGGTAGCTGTCGACTGGCAGGGCGTGCTCCTCCAGCAGCAGTTGAATGATCTGCGGCGCACTCAGGTGGGTAAACACACGTCGTTCAGGCGTTTGCGCCAGTTGTTGCAGATACGGCACCAGAATCAGGCGATAGCCCACCCGATGGGTGCCACGATGTTCGCAACTGGCGCTGGAGATCGTACCGTGGAAACCCTGTTGTTCGCTCAGACGCATAAAAGCCTGGCAGTGCAAGAAAGCGCTGGGAGCGATGGCCGGAGCCAGACCGACCAGTTGGATGTCGAAACGGTAGGGCTGGTTCAGCGCTTCCTCACCGCGAAAACGCACTACTGGCAGGCGCAATCCACTGTCGATCAGAGTAAGGGTGAACGGACTTTCCTTGTCATTGAGCATTCGAGCAGGCCCTGTCAGGCGATACGGGGTTTCAAGGGTACGAAACCGTCGAGCTCAATGGTCATGTCAAAGCCGCTTTTCAGAATCCCCCTACACGCTTTGGTGAAGATGTCGATTCCGTCGGCTGTTTTTTTGGTCGATTGCCGACTTTAGGCCGTATAAACTTGCGGCCACGCGTCGGCCAATAGATGTCTCGGCGCCACAGATCAAGAGAGTGAGTAATGGGCGCACAGTGGAAGGTTAAACACAAAGAAGCGGCAGCCAACGCCAAAGGGAAAATCTTCGGCAAACTGGTGAAGGAAATCACCATTGCTGCGCGCAACGGTGCCGACACCGCCACCAACGCACACCTGCGTCTGGTGGTCGAACAGGCGAAAAAAGCCTCGATGCCGAAGGAAACCCTCGATCGCGCGATCAAGAAAGGCGCCGGTCTGCTGGGCGAAACCGTCCAGTACCATCGCGTCACCTACGAAGGTTTTGCCCCGCACCAAGTGCCGCTGATCGTCGAATGCGTTACCGATAACATCAACCGCACCGTCGCAGAAATCCGCGTGGCGTTCCGCAAGGGCCAGTTGGGCGCTTCCGGTTCGGTAGCATGGATGTTCAACCACGTCGGCATGATCGAAGCCTCGCCGGATACCCCGGACGCCGATCCGGAAATGGCCGCGATTGAAGCCGGTGCCCAGGATTTCGAGCCGGGTGAAGAGGGCGCAACGCTGTTCCTCACCGATCCGACTGACCTTGACGCTGTGCAGAAAGCTCTGCCGGAACAAGGCTTCACCGTGCTGTCGGCCAAGCTCGGCTACCAGCCGAAGAACCCGGTCAGCGGCTTGAGCGACGAGCAGATGGCTGAAGTCGAAGCGTTCCTTGAAGGCCTCGACAACCATGATGACGTGCAGGACATGTTTGTCGGTCTGGCTGGCTGATCCTCTGCATCAGTCAGGGCTTCTGCGCGAGCAGGCTTGCTGCCACCTTTGAAATGCATTTCAATGTGGGAGCGAGCCTGCCCGCGATTGACCGCGAAGCAGTCACACATTCTCCAGCACCTCGATCACTTCGCTGAACCCCGGCCGCCCCAACACATCCGCCTGACAGCAACGCCTTTCAAGCGCCTCCAGCGCCAAGCGCCGCTCGGTACTCAACCCCGAGTCGATACGCGTCAGCAACTCCCCCAGCAACACGCCGAACGCGCGCACTTCCAGGCGTTGCAATGCACGGGTCTGCGCATCATCGGTAGTGGCATGAAACGACGCCGCACCAAAATCCCCCAGCAGACAATCGCCCTGATCGTTCAGCAGAATGTTGTGGCCGTAGAGGTCGCCGTGGGTAATGCCTTGCCGATGCAAATGTTGCGCTGCCGAAGCGACCCCTTTGGCGATGCGCAGCGCAACCTCCGCCGAGAATCGGCAATTCTCGGCGTAGACGTCTCGCGAGCACGAGGCGAGGCTCGGCAAGCCGGCGAGGTTGCGAAAACTCGGGTCGATCAACTGCATGACCAATCCCTGCTGCTGATCGGGATGGCCGCCGATGCGCCCTTCGACGCGGATCAGGTTCGGGTGCACACCGGCGGTGATAGAGGCGTTCATCTCATGCAGCGGCGAGCCGTCGCTGGTCATCTCGCCTTTGTACAGCTTGACCGCAACCGCCTGCGCCGCGCCGTCGTCACGCTTCCAGACCGCCCGGGAAATCACCCCGGAAGCGCCTTCGCCCAGCTGTTGCTCAAGGCGCAACGCCGACCAGGCGATCAGTGGCGTGGCCTCGAGGGCAGCGGCATCGGCTTCGGTTTCCAGCGGGTTGCCGGCGTAGGCCAGCCAGGTCAGGCTCGGCAGGGTCAGCAGCCACTGTGGTAGCTCGGTGAGCTGGTTGGCGGCGATGCGCAGCAATTCCAGCCGATGACAGTGGCGCACGGATTCCGGCAGCGATTGCAGGCGATTGCCGGCGAGCATCAGTTTCTGCAGGGCGGGGCGTTCACCGAGTTCGCTCGGCAGGCTTGCGATGCGGTTATCGGTCAGGATCAGCCAGCGCAGCTGCGGCGGCAGGGCAGCGCCGGGGACATCGACGATGCGATTGGCCTTGAAGCCGACCATCGTCAGCGCGGTGCACTGGCCGAGGCAGGCCGGCAGCTCAGTGAACTGGTTGTCGGAGCAGAACAGCACGCGCAGTCGGGTCAGACGATGCAAATCGTCGGGCAGGCTGCTCAACGCATTGCCGCTGAGATTGAGCACTTCCAGCGTGTCGGCCAGTTCGAAAATTTCGCGAGGGAATTCGCTGAGGCCGCAAGACAGGTCGAGGCGGGTAATGCCAGACAGCTCGCCGGCGCGCAGTTGAGCAAGGGTGTGCATGTTTGGTTTCGCTATTGATCGGTGGAGCGACGCGGGGGCGCTGCGAATGGGCGACATGATAACGGTAAAGCGGATGCTGGATTGGGGCGGGATGTTGCAATCACACCCGGTCATTGTAGGAGTGAGCCTGCTCGCGAAGACGGTTTGTCAGGCACATCATCAGCATCTGAAAGAACGCTATCGCGAGCAGGCTCACTCCTACCGGGGGCGGGTGTCAGTCAGATTCGTGGATTTCCTGTAATTGCCCCAATCGGCTGCGCGTGCGCGCCAGGTCGATGGCGTGACCTTCCAGGCTCTGGCCCAGCGACAGTTGGCCGAGCAGGGTCAGGTGTTTGTCCTGATCGTAAAGCACGTCAATCAGATTGATGAAGCGCTGTTGCACGGCGATCGGACACTCGCCGAGCTGCGGCAGGTCATCGATGATCCATTGGTCGAAACGCTGGCACAGCTGCAGATAATCCATCACTGCCGTTGGCTGTTCGCACAGATCATTGAAAGTGAATGCGACTCTTCGGCCCTCGCACAAGCGCGCCTGCAACTGGCGCTTGCCAACCTCGAGGGCAAGGGCAGGCGCGTCGGCTGGCGGCAGGTTGAGAGCCTGGCGCTGAGCCGACGTGGCCGGCCACACGTAGTGTCCCTGGGTAAACACCTGATGCGTGTGCTGGCGGTTGAGCGTGCGGTAATCGTGGGCGCCGCCGACTTCCATGACCTGCATGCGCGTGTTGATCAGCTCGATCACCGGTTTGAAGCGCGCGTGATACAGCGGATTGGGCAGCAGGCCCTCCGGCGCATAGTTGGACGTGACCAACAGCATGATCCGCCGTTTGAACAAAGCCTTGAACAGGCGCGTGATGAGCATTGCATCGCCGATGTCATGCACGTGAAACTCGTCGAAACACAGCGCCTGACAATCTTCCAGCAGCTCGTCCAGGGTGATTTCCAGCGCGTCTTCCTGCTGGCGATGACGGAACATGCTCTCGTGCAGTCGGGCAAAGAACTGATGGAAATGCAGGCGACGCTTGCGGGTGATCGGCAGTGCCTGGAAGAAACCGTCGAGCAGCCAGCTCTTGCCGCGCCCGACTGCGCCGTACAGATACAGACTGGGTGGTGTGAGTCCACTGTCGCCCAACAGAACGCTGGCCTGTTGCGCCATGCAATCAATGACGTGCTGCTGGCTGCGGCTGAGGGTGTAACCCTGACTGTGAGCCTTGTCGCGAAAATAATCGCGGATGATCGCGGCGTTGGCATCGTGCCCGGCGCTGACAGGCACGCCTTTGCCGAACAGGCGGCGCAGCAACGGCCAGCGTTGGCTCAGTCGTGATCGTTTCGGCGTTCGGGCGGGCACGCGGGGCAGGCTCCTGGTTGATTGGGCCGACTCCACCGGAGCTCGGCGCTAAAGTTTAACCAGACCTCGGACATAGGCTCCATGAAATATGCATGATTCCCCTGTAGGAGCTGACGAGTGCAACGAGGCTGCGATCTTTTGATCCTGGGTTGCCGCGAACAGATCGCAGCCTCGTTGCACTCGTCAGCTCCTACAATGGGCGGATTTCAGAACGGTGGCGATTGCTTGAGCAACTCTGCTGCCGGCGAGTCGGTCGGGCTGACCACCGCGTAGTTGTAGCCCGGCCCCGACCAGTAATCGGCCTGCAGATCGCCATCGCTGCGCGAGCCGCGCGGCAGCAAAGTGTTTTTCGGCCCCGGCGGACGCAAGTAGAAACTCACCTTGTGGCCGCTGCCGTCCTCATACATCACCATCGCCGCCGGGCCTTCATCGGTGCTGAGCAAGCGCCCGCTGACCGGTTCAAAACCGGCTGCCTTCAGGTTCGGCAAGCGCCCGGCGCCGCTGAAGTAACGGTCGAGCCAACGCTGCATGTCGCCATCACTGTCGACCTTGTAATCGGCGGGCAACACGCCTTGCTGGGCGATCAGACGATAGGCTTGCAAGGCGTCAGTCATCGGCAATTGCGCAGGGCGCACCAGAGTCATTTCCCGCGCCTGCCAGCCACTGAAACCGCCGACGCTGACGGCGATCAGCAACACCGCCGCGCTGGCCAGATGCCGACGTGACTGTTGGCGGCGCCGCTGGCGAATCATCATCGGATCCAGCGCCGGATTACTCGGCTGCTGCAACCCGCCACTGAGGGCCGCACGTAACTGCTGGGCGTCGCGTTGCCAGGCGCGAACCTGCGCCGCTTCTTCAGGGTGGCTGGCCAGCCATGTTTCCAGCACGCGCCGGTCGGCGTCGCTGAGCTGGTGATCGACGTAGGCGTGCAAGTCACGCTCATTGGGAGGCAGGCTGATCATTTGAGTATCCGCAGGGAAGGGCTGCTGATTTCGCCGTCGCTGAGTTGGCGCAAGGCCTGGCGGGCGCGGGACAGGCGCGACATCACGGTGCCGATCGGGGCGCCGAGGATCTCGGCGACCTCTTTATAGGACAGGCCCTCCACCGACACCATCAGCAGCAGGGCGCGTTGTTCGGTGGGCAGGCGTTCGAAGGCTTGCAGGGTCGACTGGGCAATCACCGTGCGCTCCACCGAAGGTTCGGCGTCGTCACGACCGGTGAAAAATTCGAGCATCCGCGCATAGCGCCGCGAGCGACGGTGCGCGTCGAGAAATTGCCGATAGAGGATCGCAAACAGCCAGGCACGCAAGTCGCCATCGGCGCGTTTTTCGCCCCACGCCGACAGCGCCCGCTCGAGGCTGGCCTGGACCAGATCGTCAGCGCTGCTGCTGTTACGCGTCAACGACACGGCGAAGCGGCGCAATCTGGGAATGATTTCTCTCAACTGTTCGTCGAATTCGCTCATGAATTTCTGCTGGTCGCTACGCTGTGGACTAGGAAGACGCCCGTCAGCGCAGGTTATTCCCCGTGCGCAAAAATAAATACGGCGCAGTGGAATAAACCCGGACGGGGTGCGTCTTGCTGACTCTTTCCACTTGTGGCCGATGGCCTGGAGATATTCATGGTTGATCGCTCGTCCCCCAACGCTGCACCGCCGGGCAGGCCGCCGCGCCAGCCATTGAGCGCCGCGAGCCTGGTTTTCCGTCTGGGCGCCATTGCCGTGATTGTTGCCGCCGTGGCCGGGGCGTTTGCCTACGTGCACGGCAACCTTGACCCACAACGCCTGACGCCAAAGGCGTTGGTCGATGTGCTGGAAAAGAACAACGGCGTGCATCCCGGTTTTCGTCGCAACCACGCCAAGGGCGTTTGCGTGATCGGCCATTTCGAAAGCAGCAGCGAGGCGCGGGCATTCTCTACGGCACAAGTGTTCAACCTGCCGCAGACGCCGGTGGTGGGGCGTTTCGCCTTGCCGGCCGGCAATCCCTATGCGCCGGACAGTGCCGTGCCGATCCGCAGTCTGGCGCTGCGTTTCACTCAGGCGGACGGCCAGCAGTGGCGCACCGGCATGAACAGCATGCCGGTGTTCCCGATCGGCACACCCGAGGCGTTCTATCAGTTACAACAGGCGCAGTCGCCGGATCCCGCCACCGGCAAACCCGACCCGACGAAGGTGCCGGCGTTTTTTGCCGCACATCCGGAAGCCGTGCCGTTTCTGACGTGGGTGAAGACCGCCAAGCCTTCGGCCAGCTACGCCACCGAAACTTATAACAGCATCAATGCGTTCTATCTGGTCGATGGCAACGGCAAGAAACAGGCGGTGCGCTGGAGCATGACGCCGCTGGCGCAGGACGCGGCGGGTGCCACCGCCCCTGAAGGCGCGGACTTTCTCGAGAAGGACCTGGTGCAACGCTTGGCCGCCGCACCCTTGCGCTTCCAGCTGAACATCACCCTGGCTAACTCCGACGACCCGGTAAACGATGCGAGCAAATCCTGGCCTGCAGATCGCAAAGTGCTGAACGCCGGGACGCTGGTGCTGGAAAAAACCCAACCGCAGCTGAGTGGCGAGTGCCGCGATATCAACTATGACCCGCTGGTGTTGCCAGCCGGGATTCAAGGTTCGGAAGACCCATTGCTCGCCGCGCGCTCCGCCGGTTACGCCGATTCCTACCTGCGTCGCACCAGCGAAGTCAGCCAATTGCCCGCCGCCAGACAGGAGGCTCGCCCATGAGCACGCACCCGACGCATTTCGTTTTGCTGGCGCGCCTGCTGCACTGGCTGATGGCGCTGATGATCATCGCCATGCTGTTTATCGGCGCGGGCATGGTCACTTCGGTGTCGTCTCGCCATGAATGGCTGATTCATCTGCACAAGCCGCTGGGCATCGCGATTCTGGCGCTGGTGATCGTGCGCGTGCTGGTGCGCTTCAGCACGCGTCAGCCACCGTTGCCGGATGATCTGCCGGGCTGGCAGGTGCTGGCAGCCAAGGCATCCCACGTTTTGTTGTATGCGTTGATGCTGGTATTGCCGCTGCTCGGCTGGGCGATGATCAGTGCCTCGGGCGAACCGGTGATGCTCACGGCGTCGCTGCATCTGCCGTCGATCGTGCCGGCGGATGCGCAACTGTTTGCGCTGTTGCGCAAGGCGCATGGCTATCTGGCGTATCTGCTGTTTCTGACGGTGCTGCTGCACTTGGCGGCCGCGCTGTTTCATGGCTGGGTGCGTCGTGACGAAGTGCTCGACAGCATGTTGCGTGGGCGCGATCGCGGCTGAGTCGTCAAAGCAAAAGATCGCAGGCCGGCTGCGATCTTTTGTTGGTGCGGGCGAGGGGATCAGCGCAGGGTGTCGACCATGTCGGCGAGCGTGGTCAGCACGTCTTTACCCAATTGCTTCGAACGCTTGCCCGACCAGCCGGTGGTCTTGTCCGGGTGGTCGTCATGGTCCTTGAACGGCATCTCCAGGGTCAGCGACAGGCAGTCGTATGTCTGCCCGACGCTGTTGCAGGCCAGGGTCATGTTGGCCTGACCCGGTTCGTCGCGGGTATAGCCGTAGGTGGTCTGGAAGTCTTTGGTGGTGTGCTTCAGATGGCTGCGGAAATGCTCTTCAAGCTTTTCGATGCGCGGTGTGAAGCCAGGGTTGCCTTCACAACCGGCGGTGAAGACGTGGGGGATTTCCTCGTCGCCGTGTACGTCGATAAACGCATCGACGCCATACTTTTCCATCTGCAGCTGGACGAAAAGCACTTCCGGGCTGATGTCCTGACTGGCGTTCTGCCAGGCTCGATTCAGGTCCTGGCCCATGGCGTTGGTGCGCAGATGGCCGTGGAAGGCGCCGTCCGGATTCATGTTCGGCACCAGATACAGGTCGGCGCTGGCCAGCAGTTTGTTCAGTACCGGATCGTCCTGTCGTTCCAGGCGTTCGATCACACCTTCCATGAACCATTCGGCCATGTGCTCGCCCGGATGCTGCTGGGCGATGATCCAGATCTTGCGTTGGCCTTCGGCGCCGCTGCCTTTGCGCAACAACTGAATGTCGCGGCCCTCGACACTTTTGCCGGTTGCCAGCAATTCGGTGCCAGCCTTGCTCAGCGCCTGCTCGATCAGCCAGTCGTGACGGCCGCGGCTGTAGGGTTCGAAATAAGCGAACCAGGCGTGGGTCTGTTCGGCTTCGAGGCAGAAACGCAGGCTGTCGCCTTCGAAGCTGGTGGGGATGCGGAACCAGTTGACGTGGTCGTAGGAAGCGACTGCCTGATAGCCGGTCCAGGCTTTGTTATAGGAGGATTGGCTGGCGTTGACCAGGCGAAACCAGTGCTCCTGATGAACATGCAGGCCGCTGGCCTTGAAGTGAAACCACTGAAAATGGGCGCTGCGAGTGTCCGGGCGGATGGCCAGAACCGGATTGAGCGGGTTGCTGATGTCGATGACTTGGATATTGCCGCTGTCGAAACTGGCGCTGATGTCGAACGAAGATTTGGCCACGGTCATAGTCGCTTCCTGAGCAGGATTTTTATGACCGGTACTTTACACGCAGGCTGGGGTGAAACCGAGGGGAATTGCGGATCGCGAGCGGGGGGCGTCCTCCGTGACGCGGCAGCAGCTTAGGGCCTGTGCGATTGATTCTCAAGTGCTGATTGCCATTAGTTTCGGCCATTGTGGCTGGGCTCGGGTTGCCAATCGATATTCATTTGATATTATCCGCGCCATCGAATTTGCAGCACCCAAAGACTTCATTAGCCTGAAGACACAAGCCCGAAAAACGGGCAAAAAAAGACCCGGCAAAAAGCCGGGTCAAAAACCGTGATTAGCCTGATGAGGAGATAGTCCAGAAGACCGACCTAAGGTCTCTGGTCCATCGACTGATCTCGCGACCAGCTGCTTGCAATAATAATCATTATCATTTGCAAGTCAAATGTTTTTATCTGCGCGATGGGAAAATTCTTTCCTGTCCGCCCGAACCTTGTTCGCCGTGACTTCGTCGTTATCGATCGAATGGTCGACCATCGCCCGCGCCATATCCACCATGTGCACCACCGAGAAAGCCAGGTCCCGATTCGTGCCTTGCAGGTTTTCTGCTGCCTTGAATGCCGTGGCGGCTGCACATCGCAATAGATCCGAAGCATGTACCAGCGCTTCCTCGCCGCTGAGATGGCCTTTGACATTGAAGAAGCGTTCGTCCGTCTCGGGTTCTGAAACAGCCGGTTTCAAGTAATAGTCAAGCGCGCGCTGTGCGGCGGCATTGCCCTGAGGCGAGGAGAAGCTGGTATCGATTTGCAGGTCGGGCAAGTCTTTGCTGCTGATGTTCATCATGAAAGGGCACTCCATGTTCAATTGAAAGTCCGTTTCCATAGGATAGTACCGCTTGTATTTGTGACGAGAATTTAAATACTACAATATGTGTTTTGCCGGTCGAAGACGTCCGCGTAAGGTGCGGCACATGGATAAATGGATTGAGTTGGTCAAGGCCAAGATGAGTGAACTCAAAATCACTCAAACAGAGCTCGGAGAGCGCGTCGGCATGTCCCAGGGCGGGATCGGTCATTGGCTGAACAAGCGTCGCGAACCCGGTGTCAGCGAAATGAATCGCGTGCTCAAGGCGCTGGGAATGGATTTCCTCGAAGTCGTCCTGGTCATCCGCGAGCCGCAGCCCACGGCGGATGACGAGATGCCGCTGGCGCAGAAGTACAACCCGTACTTCCGTTACCCGGTCTGCGACTGGCGAGCGCCGTGCGAGGTGCGCGACGCTGCAGCTAACTACGCCGGCGCATCGGCGAAGCAGCGCTTCGAACTCACTGATTACCACGCTCGCGGCGGTGCGGCGTTCTGGCTGACGGTGACGGGGGATTCGATGACCGCGCCGAGCGGCCAGAGCATTGCCGAAGGCATGCTGATTCTGGTCGATCCGGAGTTGGAAGCGGTGCCCGGCAAACTGGTGATCGCCCAGTGGCCGGACAGCGAAGAAGCAATTTTCCGCAAACTCGACGAGCAGGCCGGCCAGCGTTACCTGGTGCCGCTCAATCCGACCTGGCCGAAAACCCTGCTCACCGATGAATGCCGGATTATCGGCGTGGTGGTTCAGGCAACGGCGCGTTACTGAGCGGATCGATCCTCGCTCAAGGCCAGGATCGATCCTCTTTCATTTCACCCTTCTTCCAGTTCAACCAAAGCGCTGCCTTCGCTGACCATATCGCCCTCCTGGCAATACAGCGCTTTGATCACACCGGCCTGTGGCGCGCGGATGCTGTGTTCCATTTTCATGGCTTCGAGCACTACCAGTTGCGCCCCGGCCTCAACCGCTTGCCCGGCTTCGACCAGCACGCGCACGATGCTGCCGTTCATTGGCGCGGTCAGGCCGCCCTGATGGCTATGGCTGGCTTCGACGGCACTGACTGGATCGAACGCCTCGATGCGCCGCAATTCGCCGTCCCATTGCAGATACAACGAACCACCCTGACGAATCGCCCGCAACGTGCGGCGCACGCCTTCATGCTCGACCACCAGCGCTTCGCCCAACAGTTTGGCGTGGGCCGCAGCTCCCAGGGTCAGCGCGCGATCCTGTCCCTCGCAACTCAAATGCACAGTGATTTGCGCCGGCAAACCTGCTCGCAGACCACTGCCGCAAGACCAAGGCGAAGCGGGGTCATCTGCCCGCGCACGGGTTGGCAGACTCTGCGCAAACGCCTGCGCCGCCACCTCCCAGAACTCATCGCTCAACGTGCCCGGCGCTGGCAGCAATTGCTCCTGATAGCGCGGGATAAACCCGGTATCCAGCTGTGCCGCGGCAAACGCCGGATGCGCGATGATCCGGCGCAGGAAATTGATGTTGGTCTTCAGACCGCCGATCGCAAACTCATCGAGCATGCTCAACAGACGCAAGCGCGCCTGCTCGCGGTCTTCCCCCCAGGCAATCAGTTTGCCGAGCATCGGGTCGTAGAACGGCGAAATCTCGTCGCCTTCCTCAACGCCGCTGTCCACCCGTCGCCCCGGTTCCTGCGCCGATTCGCGGTACAAGTCCAGACGCCCGGTGGCCGGCAGAAAATCATTCGCCGGATCTTCGGCATACAAGCGCACTTCAATCGCATGACCGTTGAGCGGCACCTGCGCCTGGGTCATCGGCAGCGCTTCACCACGGGCGACGCGAATCTGCCAGGCGACCAGATCGAGCCCGGTTATCGCTTCGGTCACCGGGTGCTCGACCTGCAGCCGCGTGTTCATTTCCATGAAGAAAAACTCGCCGCGCGCGTCGAGCAAAAATTCCACGGTGCCGGCGCCGACATAACCGATCGCCTGCGCCGAACGTACGGCGGCTTCGCCCATCGCCCGGCGCAATTCGGGCGTCAGGCCCGGCGCTGGTGCTTCTTCGACGACTTTCTGATGGCGACGCTGGATCGAACAATCGCGCTCGTTGAGGTAAAGGCAGTTGCCGTGCTGATCGGCGAACACCTGAATCTCCACATGACGTGGCTTGAGCAGATACTTCTCCACCAGCATCCTCGAATCGCCAAACGACGATTGCGCTTCGCGCTGCGCCGAGGCGAGGGCTTCAGCGAGTTGGCTGACATCCTCGACCACTTTCATGCCTTTGCCGCCACCACCCGCAGTGGCCTTGAGCAGCACCGGATAACCGATGCGTTCGCAGGCTTCGCGGAAGGTATCCAGATCCTGCGCTTCGCCGTGATAGCCCGGCACCAACGGCACACCGGCCTTTTCCATCAGCGCTTTGGCGGCAGATTTGCTGCCCATCGCGTCGATGGCCGAGGCGGGCGGGCCGAGGAAGATCAGTCCGGCGGCTTCGATAGCGCGGGCGAACCCGGCGTTCTCCGAGAGGAAACCATACCCGGGATGAATCGCCTGGGCACCGCTGGCCTTGGCAGCAGCGATCAATTTATCGATTTGCAGATAACTCTCAGCGGCCTTGCTGCCGCCCAGGTCAACGCGGATATCGGCTTCTCGGCTGTGCCGCGCATCTCTGTCGGTGGCGCTGTGCACGGCGACGGTGGTCAGCCCCAGGGCCTTGGCGGTGCGCATGACCCGGCAGGCGATTTCGCCGCGGTTGGCCACCAACAGGGTGGTAATCACAGGTGCGCTCATCAACGCGACTCCTTGGTGGATGCGGCTTGCCAGTTCGGCGGGCGTTTTTGCAGGAAGGCGCGCAAGCCTTCCTGGCCCTCAGAGCTGACGCGAATTCGCGCGATGGCATTTTCGGTATAACGACGCAGGGCTGGGGTCAGTGCACCGTTGCCGACTTCGCGCAGCAAGTCCTTGCTGGCACGCATGGCAGCGGGGCTGTTGAGCAACAGGTTGTCGGTCCACTGTTCGACCTGTTGCTCCAGTTCAGCGGCGGGATAGCTTTCAGCGAGCAAGCCGATTTCCCGCGCCCGCTGTCCGCCGAAGCGCTCGGCCGTAAGCGCGTAACGCCGTGCCGCTCGTTCACCGATCGCCTGCACCACGAAGGGGCTGATCACGGCGGGCGCCAGGCCGATGCGCACTTCCGACAGGCAGAACTGCGCGTCATCGGTGCCGATCGCCATGTCACAGCAACTGATCAAGCCCAGCGCGCCACCGAACGCAGCGCCCTGGACCACGGCGAGGGTGGGGATTTTCAGCTTGGCGAGGTTGTACATCAGCTCGGCCAGTTCGCGGGCGTCGTCGAGGTTGGTGTGGTAATCAAGCTCGGCCGATTGCTGCATCCACGCCAGGTCGGCGCCGGCACTGAAGTGCTTACCGCGCCCGCGCAGCAGCAGAAAACGCAGGCTCGAATCGCTGGCGACCTTGTCGAGGGCAAGGATCAGTTCGCGGATCATCTCGGCGTTGAAGGCGTTGTTTTTCTCGGCGCGGTTGAGCCACAGCGTCGCGAAGCCGCGCGGGTCGGTTTGCAGTTCGAGGGTATTGAAGTCGCTCATCAGGTTCTCCCCATCACATCCGGAACACGCCGAAGCGGCTCGGTTCGATTGGCGCGTTCAGTGACGCAGACAAGGCCAGGCCCAGTACATCGCGGGTCTGCGCCGGGTCGATGACGCCGTCGTCCCACAGCCGCGCGCTGGAGTAGTAGGGGTGACCCTGCTCTTCGTACTGGTCGAGAATCGGCTGCTTGATCTCGGTCTCCTGCTCAGCAGTGAACGCCTGACCGCTGCGTTCGGCCTGTTCGCGCTTGACCTGCACCAGCACACCGGCGGCCTGTTCGGCGCCCATCACGCCGATCCGCGCGTTCGGCCACATCCACAAAAAACGCGGATCGTAAGCGCGACCGCACATGCCGTAGTTGCCGGCGCCGAAGCTGCCGCCGATGATCACGGTGAATTTCGGCACCTTGGCGCAGGCCACTGCGGTAACCAGCTTCGCGCCGTGCTTGGCAATGCCGCCGGCTTCGTATTTCTGGCCGACCATGAAGCCAGTGATGTTCTGCAGAAACAGCAGCGGGATGCCGCGCTGGCAGGCCAGCTCGATGAAGTGCGCGCCTTTCTGCGCGGCTTCGGCGAAGAGGATGCCGTTATTCGCCAGGATCGCGATCGGGTAGCCGTGCAAGTGAGCGAAACCGCAAACCAGCGTGGTGCCGAACAGCGCTTTGAATTCATCGAACACCGAGCCGTCGACCAACCGTGCAATCACCTCGCGCACATCGAAAGGCTGCTTGGCGTCGGCCGGGACCACACCGTACAACTCGTCGCTGGCATACAGCGGCGCAATCGGCGTGCGCTGCTGCACCTCGCCGAGCTTGCGCCAGTTGAGGTTGGCGACGCTGCGGCGGGCGAGAGCGAGGGCGTGTTCGTCGTTCTCGGCGTAATGGTCGGCCACGCCGGAAGTCTTGCAGTGCACATCGGCACCGCCCAGGTCTTCGGCGCTGACCACTTCACCGGTCGCGGCTTTCACCAGCGGTGGGCCGGCGAGAAAAATCGTCGCCTGGTTGCGCACCATGATCGCTTCGTCCGCCATCGCTGGCACATACGCGCCGCCAGCGGTGCACGAACCCATGACCACGGCGATCTGCGGGATGCCCATGGCGCTCATGTTGGCCTGATTGAAAAAGATCCGCCCGAAGTGCTCGCGATCGGGAAATACCTCGTCCTGACGCGGCAGATTGGCGCCGCCGGAATCCACGAGATAAATGCACGGCAGGCGATTCTGCTGGGCGATGGTCTGTGCGCGCAGGTGTTTTTTCACGGTCAGCGGGTAATACGAGCCACCTTTTACCGTCGCGTCGTTGGCGACGATCATGCATTCCACACCTTCGACGCGACCGATTCCGGCGATCACCCCGGCGGCCGGCACGTCTTCGCCATACACGGCATGGGCGGCGAGTTGGCTGATTTCGAGAAACGGCGAGCCCGGATCGAGCAGGCGGTTGATGCGCTCACGTGGCAGCAGTTTGCCGCGCGAGGTATGGCGTTCCTGGGCTTTGGCACCGCCACCCTGCGCCACTTGGGCGAGCAAAGTGTGCAGCGCGTCGACCTGTTTGAGCATCGCCGCGCTGTTGGCGGCGAACTCCGCTGAACGCGGGTTGAGCTGAGTGTGCAGGGTTGCCATGGTCAGCTCCGTTTAGCGGGTTTCGTTGAACAGTTCGCGACCGATCAGCATGCGGCGGATTTCGCTGGTGCCGGCGCCGATTTCGTAGAGTTTGGCGTCGCGCAGCAGGCGCCCGGCGGGGAATTCGTTGATGTAGCCGTTACCGCCGAGAATCTGGATCGCGTCGAGGGCCATTTGCGTGGCGCGTTCGGCGGTATAGAGGATCACCCCGGCAGCATCCTTGCGCGTGGTCTCGCCGCGCTCGCAGGCCTGGGCCACCGCGTACAGATAGGCGCGGCTGGCGTTGAGTTGGGTGTACATGTCGGCGACTTTGCCCTGGATCAGCTGGAATTCGCCGATGCTCTGGCCGAACTGCTTGCGGTCGTGGATGTACGGCACGATCAGATCCATGCACGACTGCATGATCCCGGTCGGACCGCCCGAAAGCACCACCCGTTCGTAATCGAGACCGCTCATCAGCACCTTCACGCCGCCGTTGAGCACACCGAGAATGTTCTCTTCCGGCACTTCGACGTCATCGAAAAACAACTCGCAGGTATTGGAGCCACGCATGCCCAGCTTGTCGAACTTGTTGCTGCGGCTGAAGCCTTTCCAGTCACGCTCGACGATGAACGCAGTAATGCCGTGCGGGCCTTTTTCCAGATCGGTTTTGGCGTAGATCACGTAGGTGTTGGCGTCAGGGCCGTTGGTGATCCAGGTCTTGCTGCCGTTAAGGACGAAGCGGTCGCCGCGTTTGTCGGCACGCAGCTTCATAGAGACCACGTCGGAACCGGCATTGGGCTCGCTCATCGCTAGGGCGCCGACGTGTTCGCCGCTGATCAGCTTCGGCAGGTATTTGCTTTTCTGTTCGTGATTGCCGTTGCGGTTGATCTGGTTGACGCAGAGGTTGGAATGCGCGCCGTAGGACAGCGCCACTGATGCCGAACCACGGCTGATTTCTTCCATCGCCACCACGTGCGCCAGATAACCCAGGCCCGCGCCGCCGTACTCTTCCGGCACGGTGATGCCGAGCAGGCCCATATCACCGAATTTGCGCCACATGTCGGCGGGGAACAGGTTGTCGTGGTCGATCTGCGCGGCACGCGGGGCGATCTGGTCGGCGACAAAGGACTGCACCTGATCGCGCAGCATATCGATGGTTTCACCGAGGGCGAAGTTCAGGGATGGATAGCTCATGGGGCACCTTTTGGCTTTTTTATCGGGTGGAGCGCACGACGAATCGGCGTTCAGCTTTACGTTAACGTAAAGCTTCCACAGTTCGACTGTCAATCGGCTTTACGTAAGCGTCAACTTGGGCGAGAGTAAGGACAGTTCAGGATTGAAAACGGAGAGCTTTCTGTAGGAGTGAGCCTGCTCGCGATAGCGGTATTCCAGTCAATACTTGCGTCGGCTGACACACCGCTATCGCGAGCAGGCTCACTCCTACAGGGGACCTTCGATACACCCACTAATAAAGACAATAGGGGTCGTCATGGATCAACCCAGTGCAAACCCGCAGCCTAGCTACAGCCGTGGCTCTCAGGAGAAGGCTCTGCTGGCGATGACTATCGGTCAGCGCTTCGATCAGACCGTCGCGCAACACCCGGACGGCGAGGCGCTGGTGGTGCGCCATCAACAGTTGCGCTACTCCTGGCGGCAACTGGCCGACGCGGTGGATGAGCAGGCCAGAGCCTTGCTCGCACTGGGCTTGCAGACCGGCGATCGCCTCGGCATCTGGGCGCCGAATTGCGCGCAGTGGTGCATCACCCAGTTCGCCACGGCGAAGATCGGCGTGATCCTGGTCAACATCAATCCCGCCTACCGCAGTTCCGAACTCGAATATGTGCTCAAGCAGTCCGGCTGCCAGTGGCTGGTCTGTGCCGGAGCGTTCAAAACCTCGAATTATCACGAAATGCTCCAGGGCCTGGCGCCGGAACTGGCCGAGCACGCCATCGGTCACCTGCGCAGTGAACGTCTGCCGGATTTGCACGGCGTGATCAGCCTCGACGCAAATCCGCCGTGCGGCTTTTTACCGTGGGCGCAACTGAGCGATCTGGCCGCCGGCGTCTCACCCGATCAACTGCGCGAACGCAGTGACAGCCTGCATTTCGATCAGCCGGTGAACATCCAGTACACCTCCGGCACCACCGGTTTCCCCAAGGGCGCGACCCTCAGTCACTACAACATTCTCAACAACGGTTACATGGTCGGCGAAAGCCTCGGGCTGACGGCTGCCGATCGTCTGGTGATTCCGGTGCCGCTGTATCACTGCTTCGGCATGGTCATGGGCAATCTCGGTTGCGTCACCCACGCCAGCACGATGATTTACCCCAACGACGCCTTCGATCCGACGCTGGCCCTGCAAGCGGTGGCCGAAGAACAGGCCACGGCGCTGTACGGTGTGCCGACCATGTTCATCGCCATGCTCGATCAGCCGCAGCGGCAGGCTTTCGACCTGTCGAGCCTGCGCACCGGGATCATGGCCGGCGCCACTTGTCCGATCGAGGTCATGCGCCGGGTGATCAACGAAATGCACATGAGCGAAGTGCAGATTGCCTATGGCATGACCGAAACCAGCCCGGTGTCGTTGCAAACGGGGCCGGCGGATGAGCTGGAGTTGCGCGTGACCACGGTCGGCCGTACTCAGCCACAACTGGAAAGCAAGATCATCGACGCCGCTGGCAACATCGTGCCACGCGGCACCATCGGCGAATTGTGCACGCGCGGTTACAGCGTGATGCTCGGCTACTGGAACAACCCGCAGGCCACCGCCGAAGCCATCGATGAAGCGGGCTGGATGCACACCGGCGATCTTGCGAGCATGAACGAAGAGGGCTACGTCAACATCGCCGGGCGTAACAAAGACATGATCATTCGTGGTGGCGAGAACGTTTATCCCCGTGAGCTTGAGGAATTCTTCTTCACCCACCCGGCGGTGGCGGACGTGCAGGTAATCGGCATTCCGTGCTCGCGCTACGGTGAGGAAATCGTCGCCTGGATCAAATTCCACCCCGGCCACAGCGCCTCCGAGCTTGAGCTGCAAGCGTGGTGCAAGGAGCGCATCGCGCACTTCAAGACACCGCGTTACTTCAAGTTCGTTGACGCGTTTCCGATGACGGTGACGGGGAAGATCCAGAAATTCAGGATGCGTGAGATCAGTATCGAAGAGCTGAAAACAATCGACCGATAACCACAAAACTTCTGTGGGAGCGAGCCTGCTCGCGAATGCGGTGTGTCATTCAGCGTAAATGTGTCTGGCACACCGTTTTCGCGAGCAGGCTCGCTCCCACAGGGATGCAGTGATAGAGAGACGAATCACAGAAAGCACAAAGGGGAGCCGAGGCTCCCCTTTAATTTGTCGTTGCGTGCTCTTTTTATTATTGAGGGTCGGTCTGTTGTTGTTTTTGGCAACCGTGGCCCTGTACAGCTTTTTGGCGACCCCCATCCGGGGTCAAGAGCAAACGTATTTTTTTGAGCGCTGATCTGCTTTCTCGTCAAACGATCCAACCGATTCGGGAGCTACCTGAAGGTAGTTTTATTGTTCTCTGCCCGGTTGCGGGTCACTCCTGAGAGCACCCTGAAAAGCACACCTTCTCCAAAAAAATCTGTTAGCTGCGTCTCTGCCGTGTTGTTCTTGTTATGTCAGAGTCGTTTCGTCTTGTTTTTATTGGTTTGCGGCTTTTTATTCTTGTTATGCGATAGAGATAGCAGGTGTCGTGCCAACTTTAGAAATGCCTTGTAAATCAAGTGGTTACGATTTTCAGTATTTTTCAGCCTTGGGCAAAGCCAGACAATTTGTTTCCGTGTTACTCGCTTTTGCCCACACCACTGACCCAGCGGTAACACCTCACTGCGCGCTGCGCGCCTTCGCCACTCGCGATCCGGTTGGGCGGCCGAGCACTGAACTGATCTGCTGGCCCGCGGTGATCAAGGCGTCCAGGTCGATACCGGTCTCGATGCCCAGGCCGTTGAGCAGGTACACCACGTCTTCGGTCGCGACGTTACCGCTCGCGCCTTTGGCGTACGGGCAGCCGCCGAGGCCGGCGATAGAGCTGTCGAACACTGCAATGCCTTCGAGCAGGCTGGCGTAGATGTTGGCCATGGCCTGGCCGTAGGTGTCATGGAAGTGCCCGGCGAGTCTGTCCCGTGGCACCTGCGCCGAGACCACCTCGAACAGGCGCCGGGTCGCGCCCGCCGTGCCGGTGCCGATGGTGTCGCCCAGCGACACTTCGTAGCAGCCCATCGCGTACAGTTCGCGCGCGACCACCGCCACTTGCTCCGGCGCAACGGTGCCTTCATACGGGCAGCCCAGCACACAGGAAACGTAACCGCGCACGGTAACGCCGTGTTGTTTCGCCGCCTCCATGATCGGCGCAAACCGCGCCAGGCTCTCGCTGATCGAACAATTGATATTGCGCTGCGAGAACGCCTCGGAGGCCGCAGCGAACACCGCGACTTCCTTGACCCCGGCGGCGAGTGCGTCTTCAAAGCCGCGCAGGTTCGGCGCCAGCGCGCCATAGGTGACGCCAGGCTTGCGCTGGATCTGAGCGAACACCTCGGCCGAACCGGCCATCTGCGGCACCCACTTGGGCGAAACGAAACTGCCGACTTCGATATAGCCGAGCCCGGCGGCACTCAGTGCGTCGACCAGTTGTACTTTGTCAGCCACGCTGATCGGCTGGGCTTCGTTCTGCAGGCCATCGCGCGGGCCGACTTCGATCAGGCGTACTTGGGAGGGGAGGGACATGGGCGGGACCTGCCTGTTTTTTTGAGTTCACGAAGAACCCTGTGGGAGCGAGCCTGCTCGCGAAAGCGGTGGATCTGTCACCGTCAACGTTGGATGACAGAATGCATTCGCGAGCAGGCTCGCTCCCACAGGGGCGCCAGTGTTTGCTAGACCGCCTGGCTTTTAAGCGTCTGCTCCAGCGCCTGAACGCAGCGCTCTTCAGCGGTATCCAGTTCCAGCTTCATCTGTTCGATATCCAGCAGCTGCTGTTCAAGCTGTTCACGGCGTTCGCTGATTTTCGCCAGCATGCTGTTGAGCTGTTTGGTGTTGCCGCCTGACGGGTCGTAGAGCTCGATCAGTTCGCGACATTCGGCCAGGGAAAAACCGATGCGCTTGCCGCGCAGGATCAGCTTCAGCGTGACCTTGTCGCGCGGCGAATAGATACGTTCCTGGCCACGACGCTCGGGGCTTAGCAGGCCTTGCTCTTCATAAAAACGGATCGCCCGGGTGGTGATGTCCAGCTCGCGGGCGAGATCGGAAATGCTGTAAGTCTGACTGCTCATGAAAGCGCTCGGAAAAGGGGCATGGCGCTAAGCTAATCGGTGGTTTACGTTTACGTCAAGGATCAAGATCCTCGCTGCGTTTGCCGGCCTCTTCGCGAGCAGGCTCGCTCCCACATTGAATTGCATTTCATCGGAAGGAATGCAGTCGAATGTGGGAGCGAGCCTGCTCGCGAAGAACGATTACGCAGTAAAAAGCCCTACACCTTCTCCAGCTTCTTCTCCTGCGCCGTCACCTGTTGGCACAACTCGATCATCTGTTCGCGCATCCAGCGGTTGGCCGGGTCCTGGTCGGTGCTTTCGTGCCAGTACAAGTGCGTCTCCACCGAGGGCACATCATTCACCGGCAAATTGAACGACTGCAAATCATGACGGCGGGCGAAGCGTTCCGGCACGGTCATGACCATGTCGGTCTGCTGCATCACTTGCGAAGCCATCAGGTAGTGCTGCGAGCGCAGGGCGATCTTGCGCTGGATGCCCATTTTGCCCAGCGCCAGATCGACATAACCCAGACCACTGCGGCGGCTGGAAATATGGATGTGCGTCAGCGAAAGATAATCATCGAGGCTGAGTTTTTCCTTGCCCGCCATCGGATGGCCCTTGCGCATGGCGCAGACGTAACGGTCGTCCATCAGCTTGACGTGGCGCACCTGGGGGTCGGTGTTGAGCGGCGCATCCACGGCGAAATCCAAACGCCCGGCGGCCAGTTCCTTGGTGGTTTCCCGGCGTTTGGACAGAAAGCTTTCGATGATCACCGTCGGCGCCAGGCGGCGCAGGCGCTGGAACAGCGGCGGCAGAATGATTGCCTCCGTGAGGTCGGTCATGCTGATGCGGTAAGTCTTGACTGCCTGCGCCGGGTTGAAGATGCGGCTTTCCTGCACCGACACGCGCAGCAGCGACAGCGCGTTGCGCACCGGGCCGATAATGTTCTGTGCCATCGGCGTTGGCACCATGCCCTGAGCGGTACGCACGAAGAGCGGGTCGTTGAAGGTTTCGCGCAAACGCGCCAGCGCATTGGACACCGCCGGCTGGGTGATGCCGACAATCTGCCCGGCGCGGGTCAGGTTGGCTTCGGTGTAGATCGCGTCGAAGACGATGAAAAGGTTGAGGTCGACCTTGCTCAGGTTCATAACGCGGCTTCTCTTGTTATTAAAGGCGGTGTTTTAACGGCTGACGATCAGCCGATCATATATCGGTGATGAATGTTTATACACGCCGAGAATAGGCTAGGTAAATTATCAGCGCTGTTCTAGCATCGATTGCATGACTTGAACAACCTCTGCCCGAGAAGGTAACTACCCATGGATTTCGCTTATTCGCCCAAGGTGCAAGAACTGCGTGAGCGCGTGACCGCGTTCATGGACACTTACGTTTACCCGGCCGAAGCGGTGTTCGAACGCCAGGTTGCCGAGGGCGATCGCTGGCAGCCGACCGCGATCATGGAAGAGCTCAAGGCCAAGGCGAAGGCTGAAGGGCTGTGGAATCTGTTTCTGCCCGAGTCCGAACTGGGTGCTGGCCTGAGCAACCTCGAATACGCGCCATTGGCGGAAATCATGGGCCGTTCCCTGCTGGGGCCGGAGCCGTTCAACTGCTCGGCGCCGGACACCGGCAACATGGAAGTGCTGGTGCGTTACGCCAACGAAGAACAGAAACAACGCTGGCTCGAACCGCTGCTGCGCGGCGAGATCCGTTCGGCGTTCGCCATGACCGAGCCTGACGTCGCGTCTTCCGATGCGACCAACATGGCCGCCAGCGCCGTGCGCGATGGCGATCAGTGGGTGATCAACGGCAAAAAATGGTGGACCTCCGGCGCCTGCGATCCGCGCTGCAAAATCCTGATTTTCATGGGCCTGAGCAACCCCGACGCACCGCGTCACGCCCAGCACTCGATGATCCTCGTGCCGGTCGACACGTCCGGGGTGAAAATCGTCCGGCCGCTGCCGGTGTTCGGGTACGACGATGCACCGCACGGTCACGCCGAAGTGCTGTTCGACAATGTGCGGGTGCCGTACGAAAACGTCCTGCTCGGTGAAGGACGCGGTTTCGAAATCGCCCAGGGTCGCCTTGGCCCAGGGCGGATTCACCACTGCATGCGTTCGATCGGTATGGCCGAGCGTGCGCTGGAACTGATGTGCAAACGCTCGGTGAGCCGCACCGCGTTCGGCAAACCGCTGGCGCGTCTGGGCGGCAATATCGACAAGATCGCCGACTCGCGGATGGAAATCGACATGGCCCGCCTGCTGACGTTGAAAGCGGCGTACATGATGGACACCGTCGGCAACAAGGTGGCGAAAAGCGAGATCGCACAGATCAAGGTTGTGGCGCCGAATGTGGCCCTGCGAGTGATCGATCGGGCCATCCAGATGCACGGCGGAGCAGGGGTGTCGAACGATTTCCCGCTGGCTTACATGTACGCCATGCAGCGCACCCTGCGCCTGGCCGACGGCCCGGACGAAGTGCACCGCGCGGCGATCGGCAAGTTCGAGATCGGCAAGTATGTGCCGAAGGAAATGTTGCGCAGCGGCCAGTAACACCGCGTCGCCTCATTCACATTCCCCCCAGTCTGATCGTTCCCACGCTCTGCGTGGGAATGCCGCCATGGACGCTCTGCGTCCGCTGTGACGCGGAGCGTCACGGGATGCGTTCCCACGCGGAGCGTGGGAACGATCAGGCGTCAGGATCAATACACCCAAACCTCAACCCGCCGGTTCTTGATCCTTCCCTCATCCGCACTGTTGGTCGCCACCGGCATCAGCGCGCCGAAACCGCGTACTTCGCGCATGACCACACCGTTTCTGACCAACTCGCGGCGCACCGCCATCGCCCGCAGCTTCGACAGCAGATCGGCTCGCGCCGGGTCATCCTTGAGGTCACCAAAACCCACCAGGGTCACCGCGCGCTCGGTCTTGCCGTTGCGCTTTATATAGTCGAGCACCCGCGCCAGATCCTGCCGCGCCTTGTTGTCCAGACTCGCGCTACCCTCGGCAAAACGGAAATTCACTGTCAGACGCTGGGCGTGTCGGCTGAGGGATTGATAACCCTCGGGCATCAGCGCATTCGGCGCCACGCTCATGGCTTGCACGGTCTGGCTGACAAAACCGCTGGCGGCGACGATCGCCTGGCCCTGTGGGCTCTGCGCGAACATGGCCAAGGCCTGCGCCCACGGGTTGCGGGTGTCGGGCGGCAGATAAAAGAACAGGCGCCGCGACAGCGGATAGTCTTCGGTAGCGATCAGACTGTTCAGCGGCAACATCGCTTGCGACGCACCATCGGTGATTGCCACAGCTTTGGCCTGACGTACGTAAGGCAAGCCGATGAAGCCGATACCCTGCGGATCGGCGCTGACCGCGTCGGACAATTGCTCGCTGGATTCAAAGCGTTTCGCTGTACTGCTGAGACTTTTCCCACGCCGACTCAGGACCAGTTCCTTGAACGTGTCGTAGGTCCCCGACTGATCATCCCGCGTATATAGATGTATGGCGCCGCCACGGCCACCAAGGTCTTCCCAGGTTTTCACTTCGCCGGCAAAAATCCGCGCCAGTTGTTCGGTATCCAGCTGCTGTAGCGGATTGGCCGGGTTGAGGATGATTGCCAGACCGTCGATGGCGATGACTTGCTCGGCCGCCGGGCTTTTCAGATCGCCGAGGGTTTGCAGGGCGAGCAGTTCGCTGTCCTTGATCTCCCGGGAAGAAGCGGCGAGATCGGCGCTGGTGTTTTTCAGCGCAGCGAAACCGGTGCTGGAACCGTGGGCGGCGACTTCAATGACTACGCGTTGGCCTTGTGCGGTCTGGCCGACGATGCGCTGTTCGTTGGCAGTGTCCGGGACTTCGCGGTGAATTTTCAGCAGGCCTTGTTCCTGTAACAAGCCCTCGACCAGCGCCGGCCCAAGTTCGGCGCCGATGGTGTTGGAACCCTGAATGCGCAATGCCGGGCCGTTTTCGGGGATCGGCAGGGCGGCGGCGTAGACCGACAGCCAGCCACTCAACAGGAAAACGCAGAGAACACGCAGGGTCATGCCGGCACCGAATCAAGCCAAGGGGATTGCCGGGGAGATTAAGTCAGGCGCGTGACCGAAATATGACAGATCAAAAGATCGCAGCCTCCGGCAGCTCCTACAGGGGAAATGCATTCCAAATGTAGGAGCTGCCGAAGGCTGCGATCTTTTGCTTTTAGCTCAGTTCAAGCCAGATCGGTGCATGGTCCGATGGCTTTTCCATGCCGCGCAGTTCGTAGTCCACACCGGCATCCTTGACCCGTGGCAGCAAACCATGGGAAGCCAGAATCAAGTCAATGCGCAGGCCGCGCTTGGGCTCGTCTTCAAAACCACGGCTGCGGTAGTCGAACCAGCTGAACATGTCGCTCACGTCGGGATTGAGGTGACGGTAGCTGTCGGTCAGGCCCCAGTTTTTCAGGCGCGCCATCCACTCGCGCTCTTCCGGCAGGAAGCTGCATTTGCCGGTTTTCAGCCAGCGCTTCATGTTGTCCGGGCCGATGCCGATGTCGCAGTCTTCCGGGGAAATGTTCACATCGCCCATCACCACCAGTGGCTGTTCGTTGTGGAACTGGCTCTCCAGCAGCGCTTGCAAATCACTGTAGAAACGCTGCTTGGCAGGGAATTTGGTCGGGTGGTCACGGCTTTCACCCTGTGGGAAATAGCCGTTCATGATCGTCACCGGGACGCCATTGGCATCAGCGAAAGTGCCCCAGATAAAGCGCCGCTGCGCGTCTTCTTCATCGGTGGCGAAGCCTTTATGAATGGCGATCGGTTCGTTGCGCGAGAGCAGGGCGACACCGTAATGACCTTTCTGGCCATGGAAGTGCACGTGATAGCCCAGGGCGCGGATGTCTTCGAGGGGGAACTGGTCGTCGTGAACCTTGGTTTCCTGCAGGCCGATCACGTCGGGCTGATGTTTTTCGATCAGCGCTGCCAGCTGATGCGGACGGGCACGCAGTCCGTTGATGTTGAAGGAAACGATCTTCATGGTCGGCATGGTCGGCAGTCCTGGCAAAAGGGCGATGCTAGCTGACATGGGGGAGATGGGCCAGTGTGGGAGAAATCATTTTGGCCTGTGGGATTTATGTTGTTAGTGATGACGCTATCGCGAGCAGGCTCACTCCTACAGGGGAACGCATTCCAAAATGTAGGAGTGAGCCTGCTCGCGATAGCGCCCTCACATTCGATGAAGATCCAGGGCTGGTCTAACCTGTGAGGGAACCACGCCACCGTCAAAAGGTTCGTACCAACAAGCGCGCCAGCCTCCGAGCGCGCCCCGGAGAGAATCATTGCCATGCCTGAAACCCAGTTCGCCAGCGCCGCCATCCACATGCTCGACCGCGGCTACTCGCGCGAAGCCCGCTCGTTGCTGTATCAGGCCTATCGCCACGAGCCGACCTTCGGCTACCTGTTCGAAGCCGAACGTCCCGGCTACGAACAACGCGTACGCGCCACGGTGCGCGAGTTGGTCAAACAGCATTTTCTCCAGGACCTGCCGGCGATCGGCCTGTTGGTCAACGATCGCTTGATCGGCATCGCCCTGATCGCGCCGCCGCAACGGCGCCTGGGGGTGACGGAAAGCTGGGCGTGGCGGTTGCGCATGGTGCTCAGCACCGGGTTTCGCTGCACCCGGCGTTATCTGGAATATCACGATGCCGTTGCTGCATGCGTGCCCGGTGACTCGGTGCACATGCTGCCACTGCTCGGCGTACATCCGCAGTTTCAGGGCAAGCACTACGGCGAACAGTTGCTCACCGCCGTGCACAACTGGTGCGCGGTGGATGAGACCTCGCAAGGCGTGGTGCTCGATACCGGCAACCCCCGCTACCTGGAATTCTATAAAAGGCAGGGTTATCAGGAGATCGGCGAGGTTGCCGTCGGGCCGGTGCGCGAACACGTATTTTTCCACGCCAACCCGCAGGTGTTACAAACAGCCACGGGGTAATGATCGAACTTCTTCACAAATTACCTGTTCTATCAGGCTCCCGAGCCCGTGATAGCATCCGCGCCTATGAAGTTTCCACGAAGATTTACCAGCGGCGTGCTGATGCTGTTATCCAGCTGCGCGGCGCTGGCGCAAAGTGAATTGGATGTACGGATCAAGCCGTCCAACGATGAACTCAAGGCCAATATAGAAGGCTATATCGGCAGCCTCGGCGATCGCGACGAAGAAGCCTTGCTGCGCTTCAGTCGCGGCGCCGAAGAGCAGGCGCGCAAAGCGGCGCAGGCGTTGGGCTACTACCAGCCGCAGATCGACAGTGACGTCAAGGGCGGGGAAAAACCGCGTCTGGTGCTGAACATCGACCCCGGCGAACCGATCCGCCTGCGCAACGTCACCGTGCGTGTCGACGGTCCGGCGGCCTCGCTGAAATCCTTTCGCGTACCGAAAAGCGACCTGCTCAAATCCGGCGCGGT
Source organism: Pseudomonas koreensis (assembly GCF_024169245.1). Classification (NCBI taxonomy): domain Bacteria; kingdom Pseudomonadati; phylum Pseudomonadota; class Gammaproteobacteria; order Pseudomonadales; family Pseudomonadaceae; genus Pseudomonas; species Pseudomonas koreensis. Next base: position 5,066,439 of record NZ_JALJWP010000001.1, on the reverse strand, counting down.
ACTCAACCATGGCCGCTACGAAGACGCCAAACGGGTAATCCAGAATCAGGCCTCGCGCTTCGGTTACTTCAGCGGCCATTTCACCAGCCAGAAACTCATGGTCGATCCGCGCGCGGGTGTCGCCGACATCGAATTGATCTACGACAGCGGCCCGCGTTATGCGCTGGGCAAAGTCAGCTTCGAGGGCGACACGCCGTTCGACGAAGACCTGTTGCAACGCATGGTGCCGTTCAAGGCAGGCGAACCGTACGATTCCGAGCTGATTGCCGAACTCAATCGCGACCTGCAATCGAGCGGCTATTTCGAAGGCGTGCGCGTCGACGCCGCGCCGACCGCAGCGAAAAACGATGTGATTCCGGTCGAGGTCAAACTCGACACGCGCAAGCCGCGCACCATGGGCCTGGGCCTGGGTTACTCGACCGACGTCGGCCCGCGCATCAAGGCCAACTGGACGCGCCACTGGGTCAACCCGCAGGGCGACAGTTACGGCTGGGAGGCCGAACTCTCGGCGCCCCGGCAGAACGTCGGGCTGTTCTACGACATCCCGCTCGACCCGCCATTGACTGACAAACTGCGCTGGGCCGGCGGCTATCAGTTCGAGGACATCGAAGGTTCCGACACCCTCAGCAAGCTGCTGACCTTCGGCCCGGAGTGGCACAGCAAGTTGCCCAGCGGCTGGCAGCGGGTGATCTCGCTGAAGTGGCAGCGCGAGGAATACGAACTGGGCGACGACTCCGGCCTGAGCACGTTGCTCATGCCCGGCATCAGTTATTCCTACCTCAAAAGCGACAACCGCATCGACCCGCGCAACGGCTATCGCCTGAGCTTCGAAAGCAAAGTGGCCAAAGAAGGCCTGGGTTCGGACAACAATCTTTTATACGGCACCGCGCAGGTCAAAGGCCTGACAACGGTGTTCGACAAGCACCGCTTGCTCGGCCGCGTGCAGGTTGGCGGCAGCGCCACCAATGGCTACAACTCGATTCCGCCGTCGCTGCGCTTTTTTGCCGGTGGCGATCAGAGCGTGCGCGGTTACGACTACCAGAGCCTGTCGCCGAAAAACTCCGACGGCGACCGCATCGGTGGTCGCTACATGATTGCCGGCAGCGTCGAATATCAATATTCGATCGCCGAGAAATGGCGGGTCGCGACCTTCGTCGACCAGGGCAACTCTTTCAACAAACTCGAACTGCCCGACCTCAAGACCGGGGTCGGCGTAGGTGTGCGCTGGGTCTCGCCGGTCGGGCCGATCCGCCTCGACCTCGCTCATGCGCTGGACGACGACGGCGGCATCCGGCTGCACTTTTCCATGGGGCCTGAGCTGTGAAGCGTGGTGTGAAAATAACGGCGCTGACGCTGTTGGCGCTGGTCGTATTGATCGTCTTGAGCCTCGCCGCGCTGCTCGGTACGCAGGCGGGTAGCCGCTGGGCGCTGGGGCTGGTGCCGGGTTTGAGCGTGGAGAATTTCCACGGTCGCCTCGGTGGCCAATGGAGCGCCGATCATTTGGTGTGGCAGCAGGACACAAGCCGTGTCGAGCTGAACAGGGCGATCTTCGCCTGGTCGCCGCTGTGCCTGACGCGCATGACCTTGTGCATCGATCAGCTCAAGGCCGATCAGGTGATCCTGCAATTCCCGCCGAGCGAAGAAATCACCGAGAGCGGCCCGATCAAACTGCCCGATCTGCAATTGCCGCTGGCCATTGAGCTGGGCGATGTCGAGGTCGGTAGCCTGTTGTTCAACGGCAGCGAACAGCTCAAGGGCTTGCAACTGGCGGCGCACTGGACCGCTCAGGGTCTGCAGATCGACAGCGTGAAATTGCAGCGCGACGAGCTCAGCCTGAACCTGTCCGGCCTGCTGCAACCGAGCGGCAACTGGCCGCTGAAAATTCAGGGCGATCTGACTTTGCCCGCTCCTGGCAGCGAGCCGTGGACGCTGGCGCTGAAAGTCGACGGCGACCTGCTGAAAACCCTCAACCTGCACGCCGACAGTCGTGGCTACCTCGACGGCCAGTTGAGCGGCGAACTGCAAGCGCTGGCGGAAAACCTGCCGGCCAAGGTGCGCATCACCAGCGACGCGTTCAAGCCGAGCGCCGATCTGCCGGACACCCTGCAATTCAATCAGCTTGTACTCACGGGCGAAGGCGACCTGAAAAACGGTTACCAACTACTCGGCAACGCCACGCTGCCCGCGGAAAAATCGCCAGTGGCGCTGCTGCTCAAAGGCAAGGTCGACGCCAGCGGCGCGCAAATCGCCGGGCTCGATCTCAACGCCACCGACAAGCAAAGCCTCAAGCTCACCGGCAATGTCGACTGGAGCAAAGGCCTCAGCGCCCAGGCCAATATTAACTGGCAAGACTTCCCGTGGCATCGGCTCTATCCGGAAATCGACGAGCCGCAAGTCGCGTTGCGTACTTTCACTGGCGAAGTGTCCTACACCGACGGTCAGTACCTCGGCAACTTCGACGCCGCGCTGGATGGCCCGGCCGGGGCGTTCACCTTGAGCAGTCCGTTCAGCGGCAGTCTGGAACAGATCGCCTTGCCGCAACTGATCATGCAGGCCGGGCAGGGCAGGGCCGAAGGGCACGTGAATGTGCGCTTCGCCGACGGCATCGCCTGGGATACCGCGCTGGATCTGTCGGCGCTCAACCCGGCGTACTGGGTCGCGGAACTGCCGGGCACGCTGGCTGGGCCGCTGAAGAGCAAAGGCGAGATGAAGAATGAGCGACTGAGCCTCAGCGCCGACCTCGATCTCAAAGGCAAACTGCGCGGCCAACCGGCGATTCTGCAAGCCAAGGCTGACGGCGCGGGCGAGCGGTGGAACCTCAATGCCCTGCAAATCCGCCTCGGCGATAACAGCATCAGCGGCAAGGGCAGCCTGCAGGACAAGCTCGGCGGGCAGATCGATATCAAGCTGCCGCGTCTCGCGCAGCTATGGCCGCAATTGCGCGGGCAGGTCAACGGTCAGGTCAACGTCGCTGGAACGCTGAAGGCGCCACAGGGCAAGCTCGATCTGCAAGGTTCGCAACTGGCCTTTCAGGATAATCGCCTGCAAAGCCTCAACCTCGACGCCACCCTCGACAGTGCGCAACGAGCGAAAATCAATCTCAAAGGCAGCGGCATTCAGACCGGCGACACCTCGCTGGGCACCCTGACCGCCAGTGCTCAGGGCGATATCAAAAGCCAGAAACTCAACCTCGACCTGACCGGGCCGAAGCTGAAACTGGCGCTGGGACTGGACGGCAATCTGGACAAGGGCAACTGGCGCGGTCGTTTGGCCGGCGGCGATATTCAGGCCGGTGGCCAGGACTGGAAACTGCAAAACCCGGCGAGGCTAGAGCGCCTGGCGAACGGCCAGATCAATTTCGGCGCGCATTGCTGGCTGTCCGGCAACGCCAGCCTGTGCGGTGAAGATCAGCGCCTGATGCCCGAGCCGAAACTGCGTTATCACCTCAAGCAATTCCCGATCGAAAGCCTCGCGCAATGGCTGCCCAAGGACTTCGCCTGGCAGGGCCGGCTCAACGCCGATCTGCAATTGGACCTGCCGGCCAGCGGCCCGAACGGCGTGGTCAGTGTCGATGCCAGCGGCGGCACCCTGCGCGTGCGCGACAAGGATCGCTGGCTGGATTTCCCCTATCAGACGCTCAAACTCAGCAGCAAACTCACGCCCAAGCGCGTCGACACCGAACTCAACTTCATCGGCGGCAAACTCGGCGAATTGATGGTGCAGGCGCAGCTCAATCCGTTGCCGAAAAACAAACCGCTGAGCGGCTCGTTCCGCCTTTCCGGCCTCGACCTGTCGGTGGCGCGGCCGTTTGTACCGATGGTGGAAAAACTCACCGGCCGGCTCAACGGCAGCGGCACGCTGTCCGGTGGCCTGCTCGCGCCGCTGGTCAACGGCACCGTGCAGCTCAGCGACGGCGAAGTGTCCGGCGCTGAACTGCCGATGGAGCTGCAGAACCTGCAACTGACCGCAGCGATTGCCGGCGAATCGGTGCGTCTGGACGGCGGCTGGAACAGCGGCAACACTGGCCGGGGCAGCCTCAACGGCAACGTCGCCTGGGGGCAGGCGCTGGTGGTCGATCTGGCGCTCAAGGGCACGCAATTGCCGGTCAGTGTCGAACCCTACGCCAAACTGGAAATGGCCCCGGATCTGAAGATTTCCATGGCCGGCGATGAGCTGAAGGTTGCCGGCAAGGTGCTGGTGCCGAAAGGCGAAATCACCGTGCGCGAATTGCCGCCATCAACGGTGAAAGTCTCCGACGACACCATCATCGTTGGTGCGCAGACCGAGGAGGGCAAACCACCGATCGCGATGAAAATGGACATCGACGTGATCGTCGGCCAGGACAAGCTGAGCTTCGCCGGTTTCGGCCTGACCGCCAACCTGCAAGGTCAGGTGCACATCGGCGACAACATGGACACCCGTGGCGAACTGTGGCTCAACGACGGCCGCTATCGCGCCTACGGTCAGCGCCTCACAGTGCGCCGTGCGCGATTGTTGTTCGCAGGTCCCATCGACCAGCCGTATCTGGACATCGAAGCGATCCGCCAGACCGACGACGTCATTGCCGGCATTCGCCTGAGCGGCAGCGCCGAACAGCCGACCACGCAGATCTTCTCCGAACCGGCGATGAGTCAGGAGCAGGCGCTGTCGTACCTGGTGCTGGGCCGTCCGCTGAGCACCAACGGCGAAGACAACAACATGCTCGCCCAAGCCGCGCTGGGCCTGGGCTTGATGGGCAGCGCCGGGGTCACCAGTGGTCTGGCCAAGGATCTGGGCATCGAGGATTTCCAGCTCGACACCCAGGGCAGCGGCAACGACACCAGCGTCGTCGCCAGCGGCAACATCTCCGAGAAACTCAGCCTGCGCTACGGCGTCGGCGTCTTCGAACCGGCCAGCACCATCGCCTTGCGCTACAAGCTGAGCAAGAAGGTCTACGTCGAAGCAGCAAGCGGCGTGGCGAGTTCGCTGGATATTTTCTACAAGCGGGATTTCTAGAGCGCACCTGCTCATTTCAACCGAGTCGCGCCCTTCGCGAGCAGGCTCGCTCCCACAGTTGGAATGCGTTTCCCCCCTGTAGGAGTGAGCCTGCTCGCCAAGGCTTTTTTTCAGGCGGTGGGGTTATTTTGACCGGGTACATATCCGTTGCTGCGGTAACGGCTGCTTAGGGTTCCGCCCTTACGGCGGGTCACCTTTTTCAAACGCCAAAAAGGTAACCCAAAAGGCTTGCTCCTGCGTTCGGCCCCTCGCGGGCTCGGGGTTCCTTCGCTGCGGGATCGATCCGGGCGCAGCGGCTCCGGTTTGCTTCGCTGCACCTCCTTGCGCTGTGTACGACTGCGTCGTACGGTCGCTGCGCTCCCACGCCCGGATCAATCCCTCCGCTCAGCCTTCCGACGTCGCTGGAGGATCAAGATCAAGATCAAGAGCAGGCGAGCTGACACTCGGCCTCATGGTTGGCGCGATCACGGTAGGAGCTGCCGAAGGCTGCGATCTTTTGCTCTTGCTCTTGCTTCTGCTTTTGTAGGGGTGAGCCTGCTCGCGAAGGCTTTTTTTCAGGCGGTGGGGTTATTTTGACCGGGTACATATCCGTTGCTGCGGTAACGGCTGCTTAGGGTTACGCCCTTACGGCGGGTCACCTTTTTCAAACGCCAAAAAGGTAACCCAAAAGGCTTGCTCCTGCGTTCGGCCCCTCGCGGGCTCGGGGTTCCTTCGCTGCGGGATCGATCCGGGCGCAGCGGCTCCGGTTTGCTTCGCTGCACCTCCTCCCGCTGTGTTCGACTTCGTCGAACGGTCGCTGCGCTCCCACCCCCGGATCAATCCCTCCACTCAGCCTTCCGACGTCGCCCGTGGATCAAGATCAAGATCAAGAGCAGGCGAGCTGACACTCGGCCTCATGGTTGGCGCGATCACGGTAGGAGCTGCCGAAGGCTGCGATCTTTTGCTCTTGCTCTTGCTTCTGCTTTTGTAGGGGTGAGCCTGCTCGCGAAGGCTTTTTTTCAGGCGGTGGGGTTATTTTGACCGGGTACATATCCGTTGCTGCGGTAACGGCTGCTTAGGGTTCCGCCCTTACGGCGGGTCACCTTTTTCAAACGCCGGAGTGCCGGCCCAGCAAAAAGGTAACCCAAAAGGCTTGCTCCTGCGTTCGGCCCTCGCAGGCTCGGGTTCCTTCGCTGCGGGACCGATCCGGGCGCAGCGGCTCCGGTTTGCTTCGCTGCACCTCCTTGCGCTGTGTACGACTGCGTCGTACGGTCGCTGCGCTCCCACGCCCGGATCAATCCCTTCACTCAGCCTTCCGACGTCGCCCGTGGATCAAGATCAAGATCAAGAGCAGGCGAGCTGACACTCGGCCCCATGGTTGGCGCGATCACGGTAGGAGCTGCCGAAGGCTGCGATCTTTTGATCTTGCTCTTGCTCTTGCTCTTGCTCTTGTAGCAGTGAGCCTGCTCGCGAAAGCTTCTTCCCAGTCGATGATGATGCTGGAGCTGATGGCCTCATCGCGAACAGGCTCACTCCTGCATTTGGTCCGGGCGGCACACCAGTGAGGCGCGTTCGTAGTTCAACGCCTTGTCGCGCTCCCGCAGCGCATAGGGTGCCTCGCAGCGCTGGCCTTGCCACTTGATGGTCAAGGTGCCGGCGTCGTCTTCGACCAGGGCCAGGGCCTTGCCGCTCGGGTCGGAGATCGCCAGTTGCTTGCCGGCGGCGTCTTCCAGCGCGGCGCCGAACGGAATCGGCTGGTGCTGCGCATCGAACAGCGAGAACTGCACCCGGCGTCCGGTCTTGCTCGCATAGCGCGCCAGCACCACCGCACCACGGCGCGGCACCACTTGCTGGGTGGCGTTTTCGATTTCGACATCGCCGCCCAGATCGCGGGTGTCGAGGCTGATCCAGTTGACCCGATACGGTTGCGCATTGGACACCACGGCATACCCATTGCCAGCGGTTTTCGCCCCGGAGAAGCTGGCGATCTTCACGCCTTCGACACCCTCGACCTGCGCCAGCGCGAACGTCTCACCGACGGTCTGCCCGAGGTTGATGCCACCGGCGTGGCCGACAATCGAACCGGCAACATTGAGATTCTGCGAGTTGTAGCCACGGCCCTGACTGTAACCGGCACTGATGTCCATCACCGAGGTTCGCGTGCTGAGGTTGGCCGAGCCCGTGCTGCCGCCGGTGCGACTGTTGCCGCCCTGCACCGAGTAATAGGTGTCGCTGTCTTCGGCCAGATAACCGTTGATGCCGACCTGGGTGCTGCTGTTGTCCTTCTGCGAACTGGCCGAAACGAATGCCCGTGGCGCGCGGGGTTTCGAGCCCAGCGGAAACGACAGCGACAGGTTGAGCAGAGTGTCGTTGTTCGCCGGGCCGTAGTTGCCGACATCCTTGGTATGGGTGGCGCTGAGGTTGTAGCTGACTTCGCCCCAATAATTGCTGTAACCGGCCGACAGGCTCTGCGAACCGCCGCGTCCCCAGTAGCGCTGGTCGCTGGCGTTGAGGTAGATGCTGCCGAACTGCTGGTTGCGCCCCAGGCTCTGGTTGACGGTCAGGTCGGTGCGGGTTTTCGAATTGCCGGTGCGTTGCTCGCCGTCACGGCTCAGCTCCTCGACGTGTTCGCTCAAGGTGCGATAGCCCTCGGTCGAATAACGGTAGGCGGCGAGGGTGAAATTGGTGTCGGTCCCGGTGAAGGTCTTGGCGTACAGCGCGCGCAAGCTGTTGCCCTTGACGGTGCGGCCGAAGGTACGGCTGTTGGAATGGGTCAGGTCGAGCGAGATCGCACCGATCGCCGTATTGCGCCCGGCGCCGACTGACAGTGCCTGAAAATTCTCGGTGGCCTGAGTACCGACAATTGCCGACAGATTACTGCTGACGCCATAAGCCACCGTGCTGCTGAGAAATTCCGGCGTCTGTTGGTCATCGCTGTTGCTGTTGTAGCGGCCCGCCGAAACGCTGTACTTGAGTTGCCCTTCGCGAACCATGATCGGCAGGCTGGAAAATGCCTGGACCGTCACTCGGCGCCGACCGTCGGCTTCGATCACGGTGATTTCCAGATCGCCGTTGGAGCCGCTCGGGTAGATGTCGCTGATCTCGAACGGCCCGGGCGGCACGTTGGCGGTGTACAGAATGTAATTGTTCTGGCGAATCTCGACGGTGGCGCTCGATTGCGCGATGCCACGAATCACCGGCGCATAACCGCGCTCGCTGTCGGCGCGCATGCCGTCGTCGGAGGCCAGTTTCAAGCCGCGGTAGCGCACGCTGTCGAACAGGTCGGCGTCGGAAAAAATATCGCCGGCACTGAACTGGCCCTTCAACGCGGTGACGTCATGTTGCAGATAACTGCGGTTGCTCTTGAACGTGCTCGGCCGCCCGGTGCTGCTGCTGAAGTTGGACTCGTTGCGCAAGCGCCAGCCGCCGAGGTTGATGCCGTTGCGCAGGCCGATGTTGTTGGCAAACGTGGTTTCGGCGTCGCTGCTGTTGCGATTGCTGCTCACCTGATAGTTGATGAACGCTGCGGGTACGCCTTCGTCCCACAGTGCCGGATCGACATAACCACGGCGACCACGCTCCATGGCGCTTTGCGGCACGCTGACCAGCAAACGCAGGCGCGGCACGTCGTAGCGCACGGTGGCGTGATCGATCAGCGCGGGCAGGTCGAGGCAGGCGTCCGCGTCGGCGACGTCGAGTTTGCCGCTGGCCTGCAACTTGCTGAGGTCCACGCCCAGTTGCTTGAGCATGTCCACGGTCAGGCAGGCTTCGACCTTGTTGCTGTCGGGGAGGCGGCGGAAGTCGATATCGCGGCGGCCCACCAGCATGTCGTTGCCGTACAGATCAACGCGATAGGTGCCGGGAAGAACGCGACTGCCAGCGAGCAGCGATTGCAAGTCGAGGGCGGATGTCGCGCCTTGCAGAAACGAGGTATTGAATTGTTCGTCGCCGTCGGCCAGGCAGGTGGTACTGAATACCAGAGCAACCGAAAACGGCGCCAGGCCATCGCGCTTGAGTAAAAACATGCAGGAACCCTATATCACCTCCGATACGAACTAACGGAGCGAAGAGAAATACAGTGAAAGTGCGGCTGTTAAAGCGGCACGCGAGTTACGGCGATTCTTTATCCGGGCTGGCGCTGACTTCGGCGCTGCTGGAAAGTTGCGCGACATAACGATCGCGGGCGCCATAGTCGTTGATGCTGCTGAATGACAGGCGCATTGAACTGGCCGCATGAAGTTGTTTGAGGGAGAACTCTTTCTGTTCACCGGGCGCGATCATCATTGAATCAAATGGATGTTCGCTGTTGGCGCCGGACTGCACGGTGATGTCGGCAATCGACACGTGATAGAGGCCGGGATTATTCACCAGCAGCAGGTTCTTGCCGGCGCGCTCGGTCAGGCGCCAGGTCAGCTCGGCCGGTGCCTGATAGGCGTTGTTGTTCAGCCCGGCAGGGCGGAAGAACACCTTGATGCGTTGACGCACCGCCAGTTGCAGGGTGTTCGCGGTTTTCGCCGACTGCGGGATCTCCTGCACGTTCAGCCAGACCACCGATTCGCGGTCGCTGGGCATGCCAGTGCCTTCGTAGATGACCCGCAGAATCTGCTGCTCGCTGTCGCTGACGCGCACCAGCGGCGGAGTGACGGCGAAGGGCACAGAGGCCTCGTCGTTGTCGGTGTCGACCCAGGACTGAACCAACACGTCGGCACCGCTGTTGCGCACGGTGATGCCGGCTTCTTTGTGCTTGCCATCGAAAATCAGCCGGGTGCTGCTCAGGGAAATGCCGGCCATGGCCTGATTGACGACGAACAGGCCGAGAAGGCCGACGCAAAGAGACAGGGAAGAACGTAAAAACATGAAGAGTTACCGCACAGAGTGAAGGAAAGTGCAGGGCTGTTCAGCCCCGCACAGTGCTCGATGAAGCGCGCGGTTTATTCGTATTGCAGGGTGAACGGCAGGGTCGCGTCGCCGCGGCCGGCCACGGCCAGTTTTGGATCGACGGTGGTCACGTAGGCGGCCGAGAATTTCAGCGTGGTGTTGCTGTCCTGCAGGGTGTTTTCGATGCGTGCGGTGGTCGGTGAAGTCAAATCGATCACCTCGCCGTTGGCGTCCAGCAACGCGATGCCGATGCCTTTCGCAGCGCCGAGGCCCTGGATCAGGTTCAGCACTTTGGTGCCTGTCGCGATGCCCGAACCACCCTGTTTGGTCGGTTCGAAGATCATCGCCACTTTGGTACCGGCGTTACAGTTGATCTTCATGTCGAAGTTCTCAACGCTCAGGGTGCCGTTGCCTTTTGGCGCGGTAGCGGTGCCCATGTCCTTGATCGACACTTCGCCCATGTTCACCGAAATGGTTTTTTCCTTGCCGGCGCCTTCGATCGAGCAGGCATCGTTGTTGATGTTGCCAGTGAAGTTGATGGTGCCGCTGCCAGCCTTGGTAGGCACGACCGGGTCGGCCGCGAGAACATTACCGGCAGCGAAGATCGACAGGGCGAGAAGCGTGCGAGACAGCTTTTTCATGTTGCTTTTCCATTGGTGGGGTAAAGACAACACGATAAAACCCGTACCGACATTGCAACATCAGACGATCCCTAGAAGCCGGGAAGTTGCCAGCGATAACGGTGAGTTAATTGAACAAGTTGCGTTCGATGCAATAAGCCAGCAACTCCTGATCACTGCTTACTTCCAGTTTGCGCATGGCCGAAATCTTCTGCGTACTGATTGTTTTCGCACTTCTGTTCAAACCCCGGGCAATTTCATTGACGCCTTGCCCCTGAACGAACAAGCGCAGAATTTCATGTTCCTTGGGCGATAGGCGGGTAAAGCGTTCATCGAGATCGGCGCCGTCGTCCAGCACAGAGGTCGGCGCCGGTTGATGGCCGCGTATCCGCTTGCCTTTGGCGATGGCTTTGAGCGCCACTTCTATTTCAACGTGCAATTGGCTTTTCTGAATGACCGCGAGTACGCCGAGCTCTTGCAGGCGGGTCAGGATCAGCGGGTTGGAAATCATGGTCAGCACCAGTACCCGCACTGCGGGAAAGTGCCGGGTGACGTACTCCACCAGTTTCAGACCGTCACCGTAGGGCGAGTCGCCGGGCATATTGAAATCCGTAATCAACAGGTCTACCGGCCGGGCCTTGAGCAATTCGATCAAACCATCGGAGCACACCGCTTCGCCGACCACGTTGAAGCGCCGGTCCCGCTCGACCAGCTCGCGCACCCCCAGCAGGACGATGGGATGATCATCGGCGATGACAACGTTGAAGGTTTCCATGGTGCTTTATCCAGAGTGAAATTATTCAAGGGCGTCGAGCAGGTCAGTAAGACGCGCCAATTGCTGGCGTACTTCAAGGGCCAGCGGCGGGGTAATGCTCATGCCGGTCAGGCGGCATTCCAGCTCGACGAACGCCTGGGCCAGCGCCTCGACCTGCACTGCGCCGAGTGCCCCGGCCATGCTGTGCAACTGCTGCGCGACGCTGTTGGCGTCGGCCGCATCCAGCGCGCAGAGGGTGGTTTGAACGTCCTTGCGCAGTGTCGAGACAAACAGCTCACGCATCTTCGGCGACAGTGTCGGCGGGGTGTCAGCGACCTGCGCGAACGCAATCTGGCAGTGGCTTTGCAACTGCGCGCGTAGCGTTGCCAGATTCAATGGCTTGACCATCCAGGCATTCATGCCGACGGCGGCGCAGCGTTCGCCTTCTTCGCGCAGGGCATTGGCGGTGACGCCGATGATCGGCAGCGTCGCGTCCTGCTCGCGCAGTGCGGCGGCCAGTTGGTAGCCATTCATGACCGGCATGTTGACGTCGGTCAGCAGCAGATCGAAGCGCCCCGGTGCCCATTGCGCCAGGGCCTGCTCGCCATTGGCGGCAACGATCACCGAGCAGCCCAGCGCCTCCAGTTGTTCCTGGATGATCGCCGCGTTGATCGCATTGTCCTCGGCCACCAGCACGCGCAGATTCAGCGCGCCGGTCTTTTCGTGCGGCGAAGGCGCGCGGCGCTGATGAGTGTCGTGTCGGGCCAGCGCAATCGCCCAGCCAATCGCGCGCACATCGTCGGCATCGACCTGCCAGCCTTTGCCGCTGACCTGCGCCGGGTTGGGGCCGCCCGGTATTGCAGCGATTCGTGCGCCATCGAAAACCGTGGCGTTGGCCAGTGGCGCAAGATCCACCAGCAGTGCGGTGGAGGGTGGCAGCTCGTTGGTTACCAGACGACAATCGAGGCCAAAGCGGCTCAGCCAGCCGAGCAGATGCTGCGCCAGTTCGGCCACCGGTGCGCGTACGTACACGGCGGCGCTGCCGGCCTCGAATGATGGGCAATCGGCGAGGCTGCCCGGCGCGCAATCGAGGCTCAGTTGCAAGTTGAAGCGGCTGCCAAGCCCCGGTTCGCTGACCACGTTCAACTCACCATGCATCAACTCGCACAGCCACTTGCAAATCGCCAGACCGAGACCCGCACCGGCGTGACTGTCGGCTTCGTTGACTTGATAAAAAGGGTCGAACAATTGCTCTTGCTGTGCCTGGGAAATACCCACGCCGGAATCGCTGACCTGCCACAGCACCTCGGCGCGGCCGTCAGCGTTCTGCAGCACCTGAACGCGCACCACCACGCGACCGTTATCGGTGAACTTGATCGCGTTGCTCAGCAGGTTGTTGAGGATCTGGCGAATGCGCTGCGCATCACCGAGCAACTGATCCGGCAGCGTCGCATCGATGCAGGCATACAGTTGCAGACCTTTGCCACGGGCAAACGCGCCGTAGCTGCGCAGCACATCTTCGGTCAGTTCCAGCGGGCAGAACGGTTGCAGCTCGAGATTCATCTGCCCGGCCTCGATCTTCGACACATCCAGCACGTCACTGATCAGCTTGAACAGGCTGGCGGACGAGCGCTGAATGGTCTCCAGATAGGCCTGCTGACGCGGCGCGAGATCGGTCAGGCCGAGCAGCTCCAGGGTGCCGAGCACGCCATACAGCGGCGTGCGGATTTCATGGCTCATGGTTGCCAGAAAGCGGCTCTTGGCCTGATTGGCCGAATCGGCGGCCTGACGGGCGACTTCGAGTTCTGCCGCATCTTCGACATGGCGGGTGACATCGTGCAGCGCACACAGCCACGCGTCCTGGCCCTGATAGCGCGTCGAAACGAAGGCCACGTGCAAATGCCGGCCGTCGATCTCAAGCTCAGCGTGGCCATGCCCGCTCACGCCTTGTCGGTCGAGCAGGCTGATCAATTGCTCGGTGTCGTGCCATTGCTGGGCGCGCTGATTTTCCAGCAAGACCCGGTGATCGCGGCGGCTGATCACGCACAGGCCGGTGGGTGCGGTATCAATGACCGCGCGGCTGAACGCCTCGCTTTCGGCGATGCTCGCGTGAGCACTTTGTGCGGGCAGGATGACGCGCTCGGTGTACCAGCGATTGAGCGCGCGGCCACAACCGAGCAGGGCCAGGACCAGGCCCAGCAGGCACAGCAACGGCCACAGCGCGTAATCGAGAAAGCTCTGCACGCTGATCACATAGATCGCCGTCCAGTGCTGTTCGCCGGGGCTGCTCAGCTTGAACACCAGACCGTCGCGGGTCAGGTTCGCGCCTTCATCGAGAACCTGATCGGGCTTGGGCTCGCCGATCAGCACCGTGCCGCTGGGCGTGATCAGCGTGAAGTCATCGTAGATCGACCACTCCATCAGGCGCTCGATGTTGTTGACCTGCGACAGCTTCAACAGCGAACCGAGCACCACCCAGGAGTTCGAGCCTTCGATGGCCAGCGTCGGTTTGTGCAGGTTGATCCGCACGTAAGCGAGCAGGCTGGGGGTAACGTTGTTGTCCTCCGCGAACGGGTAGGGCACCCAGTGCACTTGCGCCGAAGTCTGCGCGCGCCGTTGCAGGTTTTTCCGGGTCATGATCTCGACGAAGGTGCTGATCGGCGTCGGCCCCGCTCCGCGCAAACGACCGGCGGCAGGCACGGCGATGTCGAAATTGTCCGGCCCGTTGAGCAGGATCACCTGCGGCGACTGGTAATGCGACGCTGCCCAGAAAGCGCTGTAATAAGCCGCGAGATAGCTGCCGAGGGCAAACACTTTGGGGTACTGGCTGGGGGCGATGCGCTCGGGATCGATCTTGACGCTGAACGGCAACGAAAAGGGCAGGCCCCGACCTTCATAAATATTCGGACCTTCCTCAGGCAAAAGCCTTTGCACAACGGCCGGCGCCACGGTCTCGGGGAAGTACTCACCTTTGTCGCTGGCCCGTGAAACAGCGCCGAGAAAGGCTTCCTGCTCGCGGATGTTTTCCATCAGCCGGGCGAAGTGAAACTGCAGGGTATCGCGCTGCTCTTCGACCATGCGCTGCACACCCAGATAGCTGATGCCCAGCAACAGCAAAACCAGCGCCGCGAGTATCAGCAGGCCCTTGTTCAGGCGCAGCGAACTGCTGGCGAGTTTCTCCAGAAAGGCATTGGGATGCGGCATCAAAGCGCCCGGTCAGTGAAAGTGGTTAGGCCAGTGAACACAGATCACCTCGATGGCAAGTGACGGTCGTCCAGCGCATGCTGCGGCTCACCAGACATTCGCCGGGCCGTCGTGGCTGAGCAACTGCTGGAACTGCTCCGAAGACACCGCGTGGGAGATCAGGAAACCCTGGACCTGAGTGCAGTCGATCTTACGCAACAGAGCAAGTTCTTGCGCAGTTTCCACACCTTCGGCCACCACCGTCAGGCCCAGTTGCCGACCGAGGGTGACGATACTGGTCAGGGCCTGTGCCAGTTCCGCGTTGCTGTTGCAACCTTTCACCAGCGCGCGGTCGATTTTCAGTTCGGTGAAGGGCGCCGACACCAGATTCATGTAGGAACTGTAGCCCTTGCCGAAATCATCCTGGGACAAGCCGAAACCCTTGATGCGCAAGCGGCAGGCCCCGGCATAGAAATTACTGATGTCATCAGGCACCGAGCACTCCATCAGCTCGAAGCAGATCCGCGCCGGCAGCCCGTCGTGTTGCAGGACAAACGCGAGTATGCGATCAGGCAGGTCGTGGCTGTTGAGCAGGTGCGTCGGCAGGTTGATCGACACCGGAATGTCATAGCCTTGTTGGCGCCATACCGATTGGGCGGCAATCGCCTGTTCGAGCATGCGCCAGAGCAGATGTTCTTCAAGGTCGTGGGCGATCAGCGCTGGCAGGAACGCTCCCGGCAACAAGGTGCCATGTTCGGGATGCATCCAGCGCACCAGTGCTTCGGCGGCAACGATGCGGCCATTGTCCAGCGCCTTCTTGGGTTGAAACCAGGCTTGCAGCTCAGCGTTATCCAGCGCACGCAAAAGACTCTGCCGATCGATACCGGCATGCGCAGTAACCGCAACGTCCTGACGTAGTGCCTGCAACTGCTCGATCAGGCAGCGCAATGCCGCGCTGTTGACCGGTTTGGAAATCAGCCCGATGACCTTCACTTGCAGGTTGCTCGCCACCAGACTCGCGCCCATCAACATGCGCCGGGAGGCAGCACTCATGATCGCCAGAGCCGGACGCGACTTCTGCGCCGCAAGGCCCTGGATGAACTGCACGCCATCCATGCCCGGCATCAGCAGATCGGTGAGCACCAGATCGAATTCGCGATTCTGCAGGCGCCGCAAGGCTTCTTCGCCGTCCCGGGCAAACTCCAGATCGAACACGCCCAGCGCGTTGAACAGGTTCTGCAAGTACAGATGCTGAAACGGATGATCTTCGACAATCAGCAGACTAGATGACTTCATCGGTGACTCGTTGGTAGGGAGCCAGGACAGTCGACAAGGCTCGCAGCGTGAAAGGTTTGATCAGGCAGTGATTCATCCCGGCGGCCAGGCACAACGCCTCTTCGCCGCGCAGGGCGTTGGCGGTGGCGCCGATGATCGGCGTGGTGCAGCCCAGATGTCGCAGGGCCTTGGCCAGTTCATAGCCGTTGAGGCGCGGCATGTTGACGTCCGTCAGGACCACATCGAAGCTTTCGTCCTGCCAGAGCGACAAGGCTTCTTCGCCATCGCTGGCCAGCGCCACCGTGCAGCCCAGCTCTTGCAACTGGTCGCGCAGGATCAACTGATTGATCGCATTGTCTTCGGCGACGAGGATGTGCAGGTGCAAGGGCGCCAGCGCGGCGGTTGGCGAGGGCCGCTGATGCTCAATGACGGGGCCGCCCTGCGCCTGACGCACGGCCTGGCGGATCGCGGCCAGATCGTTCAGGTTCGCCGTCCAGCCGTCGCCGGTGCTCTGCGGCTCACAGGCTGCATCGCCGCTGGCCAGCACTCGCGGACCAGACCAGTGCAGGTCGCTGCGCTGCGCCAGCGGCTCCGGGTACAACTCCAGCAACACGCCACGGTCGGCAGACTCGTGGCTGGCTGGCGCACCAAGGTGCGGCAGAGCGCCCCAACGACGCAGCCAGCCCGCCAGGCTCTCGGCCAATTCGCGCACTGGTGACACCACGTAAACGGTCTCGGCCGCGAGTTTCGCCTTCACTTCAGGCAGCGCATCGCCCGAGCGCTGCTCCAGCGGCAAAGTCAGGGAAAAACTGCTGCCCAGCCCCGGCTCGCTGACCATGCGCAGCGTGCCGTCCATCAAATGGGTCAGGCGCAGGCAGATCGGCAGACCCAGCCCGGTACCAGCGACCACATGGCTGTTGCCCTGGGTCTGATAAAACGGTTCGAAAATAAACGCCTGATCCGCGTGGGCAATCCCGCGACCGGTGTCCGAGACCTGCCATTGCACGCAGACGCGCTCACCCTCACGGGCCTGCACCTTGATCCGCAACACCACGCGTCCCGAATCGGTGAATTTCACCGCGTTGTTCAACAGATTATTCAGAACCTGGCGCACGCGGCTGACATCACCGACCAGGCTGTCGGGCAGTTGCGGGTCGAAGCAGGCATACAGCTGCAAGCCCTTGCCCTGCGCCGCCGCCGCGTATCCCTGCACCACTTCCTGCGCCAGCGTCACGACGCAAAAGTCACTCAATTCCAGCGCCAGTTGCCCGGCTTCGATTTTCGATACATCGAGCACATCGCAGATCAGTTGCAGCAGGGTTGCGGACGAGCCTTCGATCGCTCGCAAGTAACCTTTCTGCTGAGCGTCGAGTCGGGTCCGGGCGAGCAGCTCCAGTGTGCCGAGTACGCCATACAGCGGCGTGCGGATCTCGTGGCTCATGGTCGCCAGAAACAGGGTCTTCGCTTCGTTGGCGGCATCGGCGGACTGGCGTGCCTGCTCCAGCGCCGCTTCGATCTGCCGGCGTGCGCTGATGTCGCTGAAGGCGCAAAGCAACACGTCCTCGCCCTTGTAACGGGTCGGCGCGCAGCTCAGGTACAGGTGGCGACCGTCGGCGGTTTCGAAATAATCGGTGAGGCACGGCGATTCATCCGCAAACGCAGCGCGGATCCAGCCAGGCCCGAGTTGCTGGCTGCATTCGCCCAGCCATTGCCGGGCGAGGGTGTTTTCCAGCACCACCTGCGCATCGCTGCGCCGCAATACGCAGAGCGCCACCGGCGCGGTCTGGATCACGTCGCGGCTGAACAGCTCGCTTTCGACCAAGGCCTGAATGCGCTGCAGGGTCGGCGTGATGAAGCGATGTTCCAAACGCCGGATCAACAGCCAAACCAGGCTGATACTGGCCAGACAGAACGCCAGCGCGCCGAGAATCTGCGGCCACAACGCCCGCACCACGGCGAGCAAGTCGATGGAGTAGGTCAGTTGCCAGTCCGAGGATTTCAGCTGTTTGCGCAACACCAGTTGCTCGGGTAGCCAGCCGTCACCGACGAAGCCGAAGAAGTCCTGCTGGCGCAACAGCGGCAGATCCTGCCCGGGCGGCGGCTTGCGGCTGTTGCTGAACAGCGGCATGCCTTGCGAGTTGAACATGGTGAACTCGCCAGCGCTGTGGTCGCTCAGCGCATTGGAGATCTCACGGTCGTCCATCTCCAGACCCAGCCAGCCGGAATCAAGGTCGCGCTCATCCAGACGAATGAAGATGTACAGCTGCGAGTGCCCCTGCGAATTGTGCGTCAGCCAGATTTCTTTGAGGGCGCTGGTGTTGTCGCGTTTGAGGGTTTCCAAGCGCTCGAGCATGGCCTGCGGAAAATCACCGGCCATGGGTGTCGTGTTATACAGACGCCATACCTGCGCCTCGGCGCCGCTGCTGACGTAGAGCAGATTCAGTTTGCGCGCTTGCAGATAGTCGCGCATGCGCTGGGTCAGCCAGATGCTCCATTGCTTGCCCGGCGCTTGTCCCAGCAACAGGCGAATTTCCTCTTCGGACAACGGCGCGCTTAACGCAGTCTGCCGGGTCGCCGACAAACTCAGGCTTTCCAGCAGCGCCTCGCGGGTGGTGAAAAAAGTGTGCGCCTCGGCAATGGCGCTGCTCATGTAGCTGCGCCGCTGAGAGATTTCGTTGTTGAAGGTGAACAGCAGAAAGCTGTACACGCCGCCGAGAATGCCCAGCAGCAGCACCCACGCAAAAATGCGCAACAAGCGTCGCGCAGCGTGAGGCGTGGACAGCACAGGGCTGATCTGATGGAGGTAATTCTTCAATCGCATGCCGGCACAGTAGGGGCGGCCGGGTGTGGCGAGAATCAGACGATTCCTAAAGAGGGTTGCGCGAACAATCGGCTATCGCAACGCCTCATTTGGATTCACAGGTAACTCATGACAAACGCAATCGTTGCGTTGGCTGTTCCGGCGCGCATGCCCTTGTCAAACCCACCATTGCCAGCGGTTTCAGCGATGCGAAAGTATCGAGCGCTCAGGGGGATCTTCAAGTTGCCCCCCACAGAGGGATAGTCCGTGAACACATGACTTTGATTCAAAACCAGGGGGTTTCCATCACTGTTGAGTACTTGCAAAGCCATACCTTGAGCAGTCGAATCTGCACTCAGTTTTACGATGCCTGCCGTGGCGTTCTGCGCGGGGGAAGTTGAGGTAGGCAGTAGGGTATAAGTTACTTTGTTTATGCCTGTCGGGCAGTTGTTAAGGCTGATGTCAAAATTGACGGATTTCGAATAGGCGCCGTTATAGGAAAAAGCACTTATGTCATGTGAGCCCATGTCCACTTTGATGTCAGGTGTTTCGCATGATTGAGGGACGATAGTTGTGCCGTTGGTGGCCATTGCCAGTGGTGAGACACCGTCTGCATGGAAAACCCCCAGTGTTCCTGCGGGGATTTTCTGCGCATCGATTACGTCCGCTATCTTGATTAGTCTTAGCACGTGCCTTGTGGTGTCCCATCCATATCCGCCCGCTTCTCGCCGAATTGCCGGATAAATGGGTATGGTGATGTTGTCCTTGAAGGACCACTGCCATGCGAGCCCGGTATTTCCGATGGCGTAAACGAGGTCGCCCGATTTGGATACGCCGACGTTGTTCTGAACACCATATGAAAACTCGGTAGTGCATTTATACGAGCTGGGCGTAGGGCCCATTGTGAGTGGAGGACTTTCATATATTACGGTGCCATTAGGCGTATCGCGAGGGACCGAAAGTGTAGCCGGTACTTGCATGGTAATAGTTGTTTGATGATGACCCGGGTAGAGCGAGCAATTAGCTGCGCCCGCGTAGCCGGACGCGAAGAGTAAAGTCAGGCACAGCGTGTGAATCAATTTCGTCAGCGGGACAGGGCGCTGTAGTTGGAAACGCTTCATGAGGTGGGCTTTACGTATCGGCCAATGAGTGGCGTACGTTAGCCACGACACTCAAACCTGAATATCAGGCGATTCCTAGAAGACGCTCCCCACTTGCAATGCATTCCCCCCCTGTAGGAGTGAGCCTGCTCGCGATGGCGTCCTTTCATCCACCATCAATGGTGCAGCTGATGGCCTCATCGCGAGCAGGCTCACTCCTACAGGGAATGCATTACAGCGCCTCTGCATCGCTAAAACGCAGCTAATTACCAAGCCCCCTAACTATTGCGTTGACATTCGCTGCCTAAGCAGTAACATCTCGACATACATTCACTGCCTAGGCAGTTATCAGGTCGACCCATGAAGCATTTCACCCCGGAAGAATTCAAACATTGCCACCTCGGCCTCTTGCTCGGCCGTGCCGCGTTGCTCAAGGACCGGATCATCGACACCCACATGGAACCCCACGGCATCACCGCCGCGCAGTTCAAGGTGTTGATCATCATGGCCCAGTTCGGCGTCGACACACCGGCCGAGCTGTGCCGGCACTTGTCGCTCGATAGCGGTTCGATGACGCGCATGCTCGATCGCCTCGAACAGAAGGCTTTTCTGCTTCGTCAGCGCAGCGAAGGTGACCGTCGTCAGGTGCAGCTGAAGCTGACCGAGCAGGGCCAGCAACTGGCCGATCGCCTGCCGCACATCGGTGCCGATGCGATGAATGAACTGGCCGGCGCCATTTCCCGCGACGAGCTGAAGACTTTGGAATACATCCTGAAGAAAATCCTTCTGGCCGCCGGTGACCCGATCACCGTCCAGCGTTTGGGTGAACACAATGAGCGCTAAGACCTTGCGCAGCAGCCTGACGCTGTTGCTGTCGGCGATGATCCTCGCCGGTTGCGCCAACTACAGCGGCCTCGACACCGAAGGCCAGCGCCTCGACGCGGCGCAGTTGAAGACAGCGAAGTCTCTGCAAGGCGTAACCCTGTCGCCGGCGGCATGGCCGAAAAGCGACTGGTGGAGCAGCCTCGGCGATCCGCAGCTTGACGGGCTGATCCGCGAAGCCCTGCACGACAGCCCGGACATGCAGATCGCTGAAGCCCGCGCGCACCAGGCCAGCGCCGCCGCGTATGCCGCCGATGCCGAACGTTATCCGACCCTCGACGCCAGCGCCGGCCTCAGCCGTTCGCGTCTGGCCCGGGATCAGGATCCGTTGGGGCAGGGCGGCGCCTACGCGACGGTGCGCAATGTCAGCGCCGGCTTCAATTACAACTTCGACTTATGGGGCGGCCAGCGCGATGCCTGGGAAGCCGCACTCGGCGAGGCGCGCGCTGCTGAAGTCGATCGTCAGGCCGCGCAGCTGACCCTCGCCGCTGACGTCGCCCGCGCGTACAGCGATCTCGGTCAGGCGCACATCGTTTACGACCTCGCCAGCGAAGACCTCAAGCGCACCCGGCAAATGCTCGACCTCAGTCAGCGCCGCTTGAGTTCGGGGATCGACAGCCAGTACCAGTTCCAGCAAACCCAGAGTCTGGAAGCCAGTTC
Organism: Pseudomonas koreensis; assembly: GCF_024169245.1. Lineage (NCBI taxonomy): Bacteria > Pseudomonadati > Pseudomonadota > Gammaproteobacteria > Pseudomonadales > Pseudomonadaceae > Pseudomonas > Pseudomonas koreensis. The sequence goes on along the minus strand of NZ_JALJWP010000001.1, from coordinate 5,045,313 downwards.
TCAGGCCAGCCTGATCGACGCGGAAAAACGCCTGAACAGCGCGAAAATCGCCTTGGCGGTATTGCTCGGGAAGGGCCCGGATCGCGGCAACGAAATCGCCCGACCGACAGTCCTGCAAGCCAGTGCCGTGGCGGTGCCGTCGGTGTTGCCAGCGGAACTGCTCGGTCGCCGCCCGGATCTGGTCGCGGCGCGCTGGCGTGTCGAGGCGGCGAGCAAAGACATCGATGCGGCGAAAACCCGTTTCTATCCCAACTTGAACCTGTCGGCCTCGGCCGGCGCCGAGTCGTTGCTCGGTGATGCGATGTTCGGTTCCGCCAGCCGTTTCTTCAATATCGCGCCGACCGTGTCATTACCGATCTTCGATGGCGGACGCCTGCGTGCCAGCCTCGATGCCCGCGACGCCGATTACGATCTGGCGGTGGCGCAGTACAACAAAAGCCTGGTGAAAGCCCTCGGCGATGTCGGCGACACCATCAACCAGTTGCGTGATATCGGCCGCCAGATCGGCGCGCAGCGACACGCCACCGACATTGCTCAGGATTCTTACAACACCGTCGTCCAGCGTTACGGTTCCGGCATTGGCAACTACCTGGACGTGCTCAGCATCGAGCAGCAATTGCTCCAGGCCCAGCGTCAGCTGGCGACCCTCAATGCCGAGCAGATCGACCTGTCGATTCAACTGATGCAAGCGCTGGGCGGCGGCTTTCAGGGTGAAAACCTGAACGCAGCCAACGCCAGCCCAGCCTCGTCGCACTACTAATTCAAGGTATTTGTCATGGCCACTGCCGAAAACACCCAAGCTCAAGACAACACCCCGGACACCGGCAACCCGCGCAAACGCAAGGTGATGCTGCTGGCCCTCGCCGTGGTCGTCCTGCTCGCCATCGCCGGCGTCTGGACCTATCACGAATTCATCGGGCGCTTTAACGAAAGCACCGACGATGCCTACGTCAACGGCAACGTGGTGGAGATCACGCCGCTGGTCACCGGCACCGTGGTCAGCATCGGCGCCGACGACGGTGATCTGGTCCACGAAGGCCAGGTGCTGGTCAACTTCGACCCCAACGATGCCGAAGTCGGCCTGCAAAGTGCCAAGGCCAAACTGGCGCGCACCGTGCGTCAGGCGCGCGGTTTGTACAGCAACGTCGATGGCATGAAAGCGCAGGTCAACGCGCAGCAGGCCGAAGTGCAGAAAGCCCAGGACAACTACAACCGCCGCAAAAATCTGGCTCAGGGCGGGGCGATTTCCCAGGAAGAGCTGTCCCACGCTCGCGACGACCTGACCTCGGCGCAGAACGCTTTGGCCAACGCTAAACAGCAACTGAAAACCACCAGTGCCCTGGTCGACGACACCGTGGTCTCGTCGCACCCGGACGTGATGTCGGCAGCTGCCGATCTGCGTCAGGCCTACCTGACCAATGCCCGCAGCATCTTGATCGCGCCGGTCACTGGTTACGTCGCCAAGCGCACCGTGCAACTCGGTCAGCGCGTGCAGCCGGGCACCGCGTTGATGGCGGTGATTCCGCTGGATCAGCTGTGGATCGACGCCAACTTCAAGGAAACCCAACTGCGTGACATGCGCATCGGCCAGCCGGTGGATATCGAGGCCGATATTTATGGCAGCGACGTGAAATACAGCGGCACCGTCGACAGCCTCGGCGCTGGTACCGGCAGCGCATTTGCCTTGCTGCCGGCGCAGAACGCCACCGGTAACTGGATCAAGATCGTCCAGCGCGTGCCGGTGCGGATTCACATCAATGCTGAAGAACGGGCAAAGCACCCGTTGCGTGTCGGTCTGTCGACCAACGTCGAAGTGAATCTGCACGACCAGAGCGGCCCGGTGCTGGCCCAGCAACCGCCGCAAAAGGCCTCGTTCAGCACCAACGTCTACGAGCGCCAACTGGCCGAGGCGGACGCGATGATTGCGCAACTGATCCACGACAACAGCGCCGCAGCGGGCAAGACCGCACAGCGCTGACCTGCACGGACCTTGTAGGAGTGAGCCTGCTCGCGATAGCGGTGTGTCAGTCACCGATGATGTCGACTGTTATGCCGCTATCGCGAGCAGGCTCACTCCTACAGGGGGGTGGTGTCCATTAGGTTCCATAGGATTCACAATGAGCAATAACGCTTCTTTCACGCCGCCCAGCCTGTTGCTCAGCACCATCGGCCTGTCGCTGGCGACGTTCATGCAAGTGCTCGACACGACCATCGCCAACGTGGCACTGCCGACGATTTCCGGCAACCTCGGGGTGAGTTCGGAGCAGGGCACTTGGGTCATCACCTCGTTCGCAGTGAGCAACGCGATTGCACTGCCGCTGACCGGTTGGCTCAGCCGCCGCTTCGGCGAGGTGAAGCTGTTTCTGTGGGCGACGATGCTGTTTGTACTGGCGTCGTTTCTTTGCGGTATCTCGACCTCAATGCCCGAGCTGATCGGTTTTCGCGTGCTGCAAGGTCTGGTCGCCGGGCCGCTGTATCCGATGACGCAGACCCTGTTGATCGCGGTGTATCCGCCGGCGAAACGCGGGATGGCTCTGGCGCTGCTGGCGATGGTCACGGTGGTCGCGCCGATTGCCGGTCCGATTCTCGGCGGCTGGATCACCGACAGTTACAGCTGGCCGTGGATCTTCTTCATCAACGTGCCGATCGGCATCTTTGCGGTGATGGTGGTGCGTTCGCAACTGGCGAAACGGCCGGTGGTCACCAGTCGCCAGCCAATGGATTACGTCGGCCTGATCACGTTGATCATTGGTGTCGGCGCGTTGCAGGTGATCCTCGACAAGGGCAATGACCTGGACTGGTTCGAGTCGAATTTCATCATTGTTGGCGCGGCGATTTCCGTGGTCGCCCTGGCGGTGTTCGTGATCTGGGAAATGACCGACCGCCACCCGGTGGTCAACCTGCGCCTGTTCGCCTATCGCAACTTCCGCATCGGCACGCTGGTGCTGGTGCTGGGTTATGCCGGTTTCTTCGGCATCAACCTGATCCTGCCGCAGTGGTTGCAAACGCAAATGGGCTACACCGCGACCTGGGCGGGCCTGGCGGTGGCACCGATCGGTATTCTGCCGGTGCTGCTGTCGCCGTTTGTCGGCAAGTACGCGAACAAGTTCGACCTGCGTCTGCTCGCCGGGCTGGCATTTCTGGCGATTGGCTTGAGCTGCTTCATGCGTGCCGAGTTCACCAACGAGGTGGACTTCCAGCACATCGCGCTGGTGCAGTTGTTCATGGGCATCGGTGTGGCGCTGTTCTTCATGCCGACCCTGAGCATTCTGATGTCGGACTTGCCGCCGAGCCAGATTGCCGATGGCGCTGGCCTGGCGACGTTTTTGCGGACGTTGGGCGGTAGCTTTGCGGCGTCGCTGACCACCTGGATCTGGATTCGCCGGGCCGATCAGCATCATGCGTACATGAGCGAGAGCATCAGCACCTTCGAGCCGGCCACCCGCGAAACCTTGAATCAGTTGGGCGGGGCGAGTCAGTCGGCCTATGCGCAGATGGATCAGATCCTCACGAGCCAGGCGTACATGCTGTCCACCGTGGATTACTTCACGTTGCTGGGCTGGGGGTTCATGGGGTTGATTCTGATCGTATGGCTGGCGAAACCGCCGTTTGCCGCCAAGGCAGGGCCTGCCGCCAGCGGGCATTGATCCGAAGCGCGATCAACTGTAGGAGTGAGCCTGCTCGCGATAGCGGTGTATCAGTCAACAAAGATGTTGAATGTGATATCGCTATCGCGAGCAGGCTCACTCCTACAATGGTTTTGTATTTGGCTTTAAATCGTTGGGGCGGGGAGGGCGGGTGGCGGGGCGAAGTCGAACGGGGCCAGGGCGTACCCGCTTTCATCGACCTGCAACGCCCAACCCTGACGGTCCCAGTCCCCCAGCACAATCCGCTTCGCCGCTTGTTCACCAAGCTGCAACTTGTGAATCGCCGGGCGGTGGGTGTGGCCGTGGATCAGGGTTTTCACGCCGAATTTCTGCATCACCCGCGGAATCTCTTCCGGGGTGACATCAACGATGTCATTGGCCTTCATCCGCGTCTGTGCGCGGCTTTCGCTGCGCAGCTTGCGCGCCAGTTTATGGCGGCTGCTCAGCGGCAGATGACGGAGGATGAACAGGGTGATCGGGTTGCGCAGATAGCGGCGCAGCTTCATGTAGCCAACGTCGCGGGTGCACAGGCTGTCGCCGTGCATCAGCAGCACCGGCTCGCCGTAGAACTGCACGACACTCGGATCCTTCAGCAATGTGCAGCCGGCCTGTTTGCAGAAAGCCTTGCCGAGCATGAAATCGCGATTGCCGTGCATGAGAAAGATCGCCGTACCGCTGTCCCTCAAATCGCGCAGGGCCTGGCAGATGGAGCGCTGAAAGGGCGTCATGGCGTCGTCGCCAATCCACGCCTCGAAGAAGTCGCCGAGGATGTACAACGCACTCGCCGAGCGGGCGCGTCCGGCGATCAAATCCAGAAACGCCCGGGTAATGTCCGGGCGCTCCTCTTCCAGATGCAAGTCTGAAATCAGCAATATCACGCTGCGATGATCTCGGCTTTCTCGATGATCACGTCGTCTGCAGGTACGTCTTGGTGGCCGGCCTTGGAAGTGGTCGACACGCCTTTGATCTTGTCGACAACGTCGGTGCCTTGGGTGACTTTACCGAATACCGCGTAGCCCCAGCCCTGCACGTTCTTGCCGCTGTGGTTGAGGAAGGTGTTGTCGGCGACGTTGATGAAGAACTGCGCCGAAGCCGAATGCGGCTCCATGGTGCGGGCCATGGCGACGGTGTACTTGTCGTTGGAAAGACCATTGTCCGCTTCGTTCTGGATGCTTGGACGCTTGTCTTTCTTTTCTTTCATGCCAGGCTCGAAACCGCCGCCCTGGATCATGAAGTTGCCGATGACGCGGTGGAATACGGTGTTGGTGTAGTGACCGGCGTTGACGTATTCGATGAAGTTGGCGACGGTGATCGGCGCCTTTTCAGCGTTCAGTTCGATGACGATGTCGCCATGGTTGGTGGTCAGTTTGACTTGAGTCATGGTCATTACTCTTTATAGGGAATTCGTGGTTTTCGGACACCTGGACCGAAAACCGGTTCAGCCTGCTTCGGCCAAGGTGCGCAGTTTAGCGTGACAGGCGCGAATTTCGAGGCGGTTTTTCAAATCCCGGCGATTAAATGCATGCCTTTATAAGAGCTGCTCTGTCAGGCCCTTGACAGCATCGGCTATGATAGCGGCTTTGTTTTGTCTGGCCCCTCTTTGCGGCCGCGCACCTGTACGTCAAGGATCCTATGAGCAAGCCCACTGTCGACCCTACCTCGAATGCCAAGTCCGGCCCTGCCGTGCCGGTCAACTTCCTGCGGCCGATCATCCAGGCAGACCTGGACTCGGGCAAGCACACCCAGATCGTGACTCGCTTCCCGCCGGAGCCCAACGGCTACCTGCACATCGGCCACGCCAAGTCGATCTGCGTCAACTTCGGCCTGGCCCAGGAGTTCGGTGGCGTCACGCACCTGCGTTTCGACGACACCAACCCGGCCAAGGAAGATCAGGAATACATCGACGCGATCGAAAGCGACGTCAAATGGCTGGGCTTCGAATGGTCCGGTGAAGTGCGCTACGCCTCGCAGTATTTCGACCAGTTGCACGACTGGGCCGTCGAGCTGATCAAGGCCGGCAAGGCCTACGTCGACGATCTGACCCCGGAGCAGGCCAAGGAATACCGTGGCAGCCTGACCGAGCCGGGCAAGAACAGCCCGTTCCGCGACCGCACCGTGGAAGAGAATCTCGACCTGTTCGCGCGCATGAAGGCCGGTGAGTTCGCCGACGGCGCCCGCGTGCTGCGGGCGAAGATCGACATGGCTTCGCCGAACATGAACCTGCGCGACCCGATCATGTATCGCATCCGCCATGCCCATCACCATCAAACTGGTGACAAGTGGTGCATCTACCCGAACTACGACTTCACCCATGGTCAGTCGGACGCCATCGAAGGCATCACTCACTCGATCTGCACCCTCGAGTTCGAAAGCCATCGTCCGCTGTACGAGTGGTTCCTGGAGAACCTGCCGGTGCCGGCGAACCCGCGCCAGTACGAGTTCAGCCGCCTGAACCTGAACTACACGATCACCAGCAAGCGCAAGCTCAAGCAACTGGTTGACGAGAAGCACGTCAACGGCTGGGACGATCCGCGCATGTCCACCCTGTCGGGCTTCCGCCGCCGTGGCTACACGCCGAAATCGATCCGCAACTTCTGCGAAATGATCGGCACCAACCGTTCCGACGGCGTGGTCGACTTCGGCATGCTTGAATTCAGCATCCGCGACGACCTCGACCACAGCGCCCCGCGCGCGATGTGCGTGCTGCGTCCGTTGAAAGTGGTCATCACCAACTACCCGGAAGGCCAGGTCGAAAAGCTCGAACTGCCACGCCACCCGAAAGAAGACATGGGCGTGCGCGCGCTGCCGTTCGCCCGGGAAATCTACATCGACCGTGAAGATTTCATGGAAGAGCCGCCGAAGGGCTACAAGCGTCTGGAACCGGCCGGTGAAGTGCGTCTGCGCGGCAGCTACGTGATTCGTGCCGACGAAGCGATCAAGGACGCCGACGGCAATATCGTCGAACTGCGTTGCTCGTACGACCCGGACACCCTCGGCAAGAACCCGGAAGGGCGCAAGGTCAAAGGCGTGATCCACTGGGTGCCGGCCGCTGCCAGCGTCGAGTGCGAAGTGCGTCTGTACGATCGCCTGTTCCGCTCGCCGAACCCGGAGAAGGCCGAAGACAGCGCCAGCTTCCTCGACAATATCAACCCTGACTCGCTGCAAGTGCTGACCGGTTGTCGCGCCGAGCCATCGCTCGGCAATGCCCAGCCGGAAGACCGTTTCCAGTTCGAGCGCGAAGGCTACTTCGTCGCGGATCTGAAGGACTCGAAACCCGGTCAGCCGGTATTCAACCGTACCGTGACCCTGCGTGATTCGTGGGGCCAGTGAGTGAGTCAAGGAACTAACGTGCTAACGATCTACAACACGCTCACCAAGAGCAAAGAAGTCTTCAAGCCGCTGGATGGCAACAAGGTGCGCATGTACGTCTGCGGGATGACCGTGTACGACTACTGCCACCTCGGCCACGGCCGCAGCATGGTCGCGTTCGACCTGGTGACGCGCTGGTTGCGCTTCAGCGGTTATGACCTGACCTACGTGCGCAACATCACCGACATCGACGACAAGATCATCAATCGCGCCCGCGAGAACGGTGAATCGTTCGAAGCGCTGACCGAGCGCATGATCGCCGCGATGCACGAAGACGAAGCGCGCCTGAACATCCAGAAGCCGGACATGGAACCGCGCGCCACCGATCACATCGCCGGCATGCACGCGATGATCCAGACCCTGATCGACAAGGGCTACGCTTACGCCCCGGGCAATGGCGACGTGTACTACCGCGTCGGCAAATTCATGGGCTACGGCAAGCTGTCGCGCAAGAAGATCGAAGACCTGCGCATCGGCGCCCGTATCGAAGTCGACGAGTCGAAGGAAGACCCGCTTGATTTCGTCCTGTGGAAAGCTGCCAAGCCGGGCGAGCCGAGCTGGGAATCGCCATGGGGCGCCGGACGTCCGGGCTGGCACATCGAGTGCTCGGTGATGTCGACCTGCTGCCTCGGCGAGACCTTCGACATTCATGGCGGCGGCAGCGATCTGGAGTTCCCGCACCACGAAAACGAAATCGCCCAAAGCGAAGCGGCCACCGGCAAGACCTACGCCAACGCGTGGATGCATTGCGGCATGATTCGCATCAATGGCGAGAAGATGTCCAAGTCGTTGAACAACTTCTTCACCATCCGCGACGTGCTCGACAAGTACCACCCGGAAGTCGTGCGTTACCTGCTGGTGTCAAGCCACTACCGCAGCGCGATCAACTATTCGGAAGACAACCTCAAGGACGCCAAGGGCGCACTCGAGCGTTTCTACCACGCGTTGAAAGGCCTGCCGACTGTGGCGCCGGCCGGGGGCGAGGCGTTCGTCGAGCGCTTCACCACGGTGATGAACGACGACTTCGGCACCCCCGAGGCCTGCGCCGTGCTGTTCGAGATGGTGCGTGAGATCAACCGTCTGCGTGAGAGCGATCTCGATGCAGCGGCGGGGCTGGCGGCGCGCTTGAAGGAACTGGCCAGCGTGCTGGGTGTGTTGCAGTTGGAGGCCGATGATTTCCTGCAGGCGGGCGCTGAAGGGCGTGTCGACGCGGCTGAAGTCGATGCACTGATCGCGGCGCGTCTTGCAGCGCGGGCGGGTAAGGATTGGGCCGAGTCGGACCGCATTCGTGATCAGCTCACGGCGATGGGTGTTGTGCTGGAAGATGGCAAGGGTGGGACTACGTGGCGGTTGGCTGACTGAGTAGGCGCCTGCCTTGTTCGTTCCCACGCTCTGCGTGGGAGCGATCTTTTGATCTGGCTTTTAATTGCCAATCTGCCGCAACCGTTTGTACAGCGTATTGCGGCTAACCCCCAAACGCCGCGCCAGGTGCGAGATATTCCCTCCAGCCGCCTTCAACTCCCTGTTCAACGCCTCAGCATCATTCAAATCCAGCCCCAGCGGCGCCGCCGTTTCCACCGGCTCCATCTCCAGATCGACAAAAAAATCATCCGGCAAATGCTCAAGCCGCACTGGTTGTTCTTCGGCCATGGCCAGCGCCACCTGCATCACGCTGCTGACCTGACGCAGATTCCCCGGCCACGGATGCTTTTCAAACAACTCCAACACTTCTGGGCTCAGCCCCGCCCATTGCGTCGGCTCGCGATGTTGCTGCCACAGCCGTTTGAACAGCGCCTGCTTGTCACTGCGCTCGCGTAACGGCGGCAATTCCAGCGTCAGCCCGCCAATCCGGTAATACAAATCCTCACGAAAGCGGCCCAATTGCACCTGCTCGCGCAACGATCGGTTGGTGGCGGAGATAATTCGCAGATCAACCGGGAACAACTCGCTGCTGCCCACCGGTTGCACGCAGCGCTCCTGCAACACCCGCAACAGGCGCGCCTGGGTCGGCAGCGGCATATCGCCGATCTCGTCGAGAAACAGCGTGCCTTTGTCGGCCTTGCGGATCAGGCCGATGCTGCCTTTCTGGTTGGCCCCGGTGAAAGCGCCTTTCTCGTAGCCAAACAACTCAGACTCGACCAGTTCGGCGGGGATCGCAGCGCAGTTCACCGCGATGAACGCCTGTTTGCTGCGTGAGCTGGCCTGATGCAGAGCTTTGACGAAGACTTCCTTGCCGACGCCAGTTTCACCGTGGATCAACAACGGAATGTCTTTCTCAAGCAAACGCTCGGCCTGGCGCACGGCTTTTTCCACGCGGCTGTCACCGAAATGCAGAGTGTTGAGGCTGATTGTGCTGGCTGACGCAGGCTTGTCCTCGACGACAAACACCCGCGCTTGCACCGGCGCCTGTTTCGGCCGTTTCAGCAAGCACTGGAAACGGTTGCGCCCGGATGTCTGCAAGGCAAACGGCATGCCCTCGGGCTGATTGATCAGCTCCAGCAGTGACACCTTGAACAGGCTCTCGACGCTGACCCGTGACAGACGCACGCCGAGCAGATTGTCGGCGCGGCGATTGGCCGAGAGCACCTGGCCGCTCTCATCGAAAATCAGCAACCCGGCCCATTGGCTGTCGAGGTTGTTCAAGCCGGTGTTGAAGGTCAGTTGAAAATGCTGTCCATGGAACAGGTTGAGGATCAGCCGGTTTTCCACGGTCTGGCTCATCATCTTGACCATGCCCAGGGTGTGCGAGGGCGGCAGGTAGCTGTCGCTGGACACATCGAGCACGGCGATGACCTTGCGCTCGGCGTCGAAGATCGGCGCGGCGGAGCCGGTCATGAAGCGGTTGGCCTTGAGGAAGTGTTCGTCGTGTTCGATGTGCACCGCCTGCTCACAGGCCAGCGCGGTGCCGATCGCATTGGTGCCGCTGCTGCGCTCCATCCAGCTCGCGCCGGCCTGAAAGCCCCGGGCCAGATTCGGCTCGATAAAGCGCTGCGTGCCCCACGACGTCAGCACCTGGCCCTGATTGTCGGCGAGCATGATCAGGCAGTTGGAGTTGCTGAGGATGTTTTCGTAGTAGGGCAGGACTTCCTGATGCGTGGTCTGCACCAGCGAATGATGACTGTCGAGCAACCGCGCAATGCCGGCGGCGGGCAATTGATCGAAGGCCGGGGTGCTCTGGTGGTCGAGGCCGAACGCGCGGCAACGTTGCCAGGAGGTCTGGACGATCGCGTCGTGGGACAGCGGCGAAGCAGGTGCGGCCATGGGGGCAAGCCTCTGAGTGCAGCGATTTTATTATTGTTATGAACCCGTTTCGAATCCGACGCAGATCCCCTGTAGGAGTGAGCCTGCTCGCGATAGCGGTCTTTCCGACATATTTTCATCGGCTGACACACCGCTATCGCGAGCAGGCTCACTCCTACAATTGACCTGTGTCGCTAATCGAATCGGGTGCATAGAGTGTTGTTCACTATTGTTCATTGTCAATCACCCCGACTGTTCAAAAGTGTTCAGCTGTGAACGCCACTTCCCTGCGTAATCAACGATTTTCACGGCAAATCAACCACTTGCCATTTCTGGCACGAATGTCGCTCTGTTGCTCCGGTCGCTTGACTCCAAAAATAAAAAAGGCCGAGCCATGTCACTCACCCTGGAGCACGTCAGCCGTACCGTCGAGGGCCAGATATGGATCGACGATGCGTGCCTGAAATTCGAACCCGGATCCTTCAATGTTTTGCTCGGGCGCACCCTGTCCGGCAAGACCAGTCTCATGCGCCTGATGGCCGGCCTCGACAAACCCGACAGCGGCCGCGTGCTGATGAACGGCGTCGACGTCACCCAGCGCCCGGTGCGGCTGCGCAACGTGTCGATGGTCTATCAGCAGTTCATCAACTACCCGACCATGACCGTGTTCGAGAACATCGCCTCGCCACTGCGTCAGGCCGGCATCTCGAAAGAGATCATCCACAGCAAGGTGCAGGAAACTGCACGGATGTTGCGCATCGAGAAGTTCCTGCAGCGCTACCCGCTGGAACTCTCCGGCGGACAGCAACAGCGCACGGCCATGGCCCGCGCGCTGGTCAAGGATGCCGAACTGATCCTCTTCGACGAGCCGCTGGTCAACCTCGACTACAAGCTGCGCGAAGAGCTGCGTCAGGAAATGCGCGAGCTGTTCAAGGCCCGCCATACCATCGCCATCTACGCCACCACCGAACCCAATGAAGCACTGGCCCTCGGCGGCACCACCACCATCCTGCACGAAGGCCGGGTGATCCAGAGCGGGCCGTCGACCGAGGTCTATCACCAGCCGCAGTCGGTGCTCGCCGCTGAATTGTTCTCCGAGCCGCCGATCAACCTGATGCCGGGACGCATTGCCGGCAACGAAGTCAGCTTCGCCAACTTCGTACACTTTCCGTTGAACGTCGATTTGCGTCCGGTGGGCGAGGGCGAGTTCCGTTTCGGCGTGCGCCCGAGTCATATCTCGCTGGTGCCGAGCAACGATGACGATCTCGAATTGGCCGTAACCGTCGAGGTCGCCGAGATCAGCGGTTCGGAAACTTTCCTGCATGTGCGCAACGAGCATTTCCTGCTGGTGCTGCACTTGCCGGGTGTTCATGAATACGACGTCGATGCGCCGATCCGCATCTATATCCCGACCCACAAACTGTTCGTTTTCGATGCGCAGGGCCGGCTGGTGCAAGCACCGGGCCGGCGTGTCGCGAGGGTTGCCTGATGGCCGAAATCCGTTTGCAGCACCTCGCCCACAGCTACAGCAAAACCCCGAGCGGCGCGGAGGATTACGCGATCCGCGAGATGGATCACGTCTGGGAGCAGGGCGGCGCCTATGCGTTGCTCGGGCCGTCGGGTTGCGGCAAGTCGACCTTGCTCAACATCATTTCCGGCCTGCTCAGCCCGTCACAGGGCCATGTGTTGTTTGACGGCAAAGCGGTCAACGACCTGACCCCGGAGAAGCGCAACATCGCCCAGGTTTTCCAGTTCCCGGTGGTCTACGACACCATGACTGTGTTCGATAACCTCGCTTTCCCCCTGCGAAATCAGGGCATGGCCGAGGCGAAAGTGCACAGCAAGGTGCAGGAAATTGCCGAGGTGCTCGACCTGCAGAATCTGCTGAGCAAGAAAGCGCGCAATCTCACCGCCGACGAAAAACAGAAAGTTTCCATGGGCCGTGGGCTGGTGCGCGACGATGTCTCGGCAATCCTCTTCGACGAGCCGCTGACGGTGATCGACCCGCACCTGAAGTGGAAACTGCGGCGCAAGCTCAAACAGATCCACGAGCAGTTCAACATCACCATGGTCTACGTCACCCACGACCAACTGGAAGCCTCGACCTTCGCCGACAAGATCGCGGTGATGTACGGTGGCCAAATCGTCCAGTTTGGTACGCCACGGGAATTGTTCGAGCGGCCGAGCCACACCTTTGTCGGCTATTTCATCGGCAGCCCGGGGATGAACCTGATCGACGTGCAGCCGCAACCCGGTGGCGTCGGTTTCGCCTCGACGCACCTGCCGTTGTCCGACGCCATGCAGCGCCATATCGAGCACGGTCAATGGAAAAACCTGAAGGTCGGCATCCGCCCGGAGTTCATTCATGTCTGGGACGAGCCGTTTGATGACGCCATGCAGGCCAGAGTCGTACACGTCGAAGACCTCGGCACCTACAAGATCATGACCCTCGACCTCGACGGCGCGCCGTTGAAAGTACGGCTGGCCGAAGACAAACCGGTTCCCCAAGGCACGGCGTACATCAGTTTCCCGGCGCAATGGCTGATGGTCTATGCCGATGAGTTTCTGCTCGAAGCCGACGATGAGGTGCAGCCATGAACAAGGTGCAGAACAACAAGGCCTGGTGGCTGGTGTTACCGGTGTTTCTGCTGGTGGCGTTCAGTGCGGTGATCCCGATGATGACCGTGGTCAACTATTCGGTGCAGGACATCTTCGACCAGTCCAGCCGCTACTTCGTCGGCGCTGACTGGTACAAACAAGTGCTGCTCGATCCGCGCCTGCATGACTCGCTGCTGCGCCAGTTCATCTATTCAGCCTGCGTGCTGCTGATCGAAATTCCGCTGGGCATCGCCGTCGCCCTGACCATGCCGACCAAGGGCCGCTGGTCGTCGGTTGTGCTGATCATTCTGGCGATTCCGCTGCTGATTCCGTGGAACGTGGTCGGCACGATCTGGCAGATCTTTGGCCGCGCCGACATTGGCCTGCTCGGTTCCAGCCTCAATGCGCTGGGCATCAGCTACAACTACGCGGCCAACACCATGGACGCCTGGGTGACGGTGCTGGTGATGGACGTCTGGCACTGGACATCGCTGGTAGCGCTGTTGTGTTTCTCCGGGTTGCGCGCGATTCCTGACGTCTATTACCAGGCCGCGCGCATCGACCGCGCCTCGGCCTGGGCGGTGTTCCGCCATATCCAATTGCCCAAACTGAAGAGCGTGCTGCTGATCGCGGTGATGCTGCGCTTCATGGACAGTTTCATGATCTACACCGAGCCGTTCGTGCTCACCGGCGGCGGTCCGGGCAATGCCACGACCTTCCTCAGTCAGACGTTGACGCAGATGGCCGTAGGGCAATTCGACCTCGGTCCGGCAGCGGCGTTTTCGCTGGTGTACTTCCTGATCATCCTGTTGGTGTCCTGGCTGTTCTACACCGCCATGACGCACTCCGACGCCAACCGCTGAGGCCCGGCCATGAGCAAGAAAAAGCTTATTCCGTTGCTGGTGTACATCCTGTTCCTGCTGGTGCCGATCTACTGGTTGCTGAACATGTCGTTCAAGAGCAACACCGAAATCCTCGGCGGCCTGACGCTTTTCCCACAGGATTTCACGCTGGCGAACTACAAGGTGATCTTCACCGATCCGAGCTGGTACACCGGCTACTTGAACTCGCTGTATTACGTCAGCCTCAACACGGTGATTTCCCTGAGTGTGGCGTTACCGGCGGCTTACGCGTTTTCACGCTATCGTTTCCTCGGCGACAAGCACCTGTTCTTCTGGCTGCTGACCAACCGCATGGCGCCGCCGGCGGTGTTCTTGCTGCCGTTTTTCCAGTTGTATTCGTCGATCGGCCTGTTCGACACGCACATCGCCGTGGCCTTGGCGCATTGCTTGTTCAACGTGCCGCTGGCGGTGTGGATTCTTGAAGGCTTCATGTCCGGCGTGCCCAAGGAGATCGACGAAACGGCCTACATCGACGGCTACAGTTTCCCCAAGTTCTTCGTGAAGATTTTCATTCCGTTGATCGGTTCCGGGATCGGCGTCACGGCGTTTTTCTGCTTCATGTTTTCCTGGGTCGAGCTGTTGCTGGCGCGCACGCTGACCTCGGTCAACGCCAAGCCGATTGCGGCAGTGATGACGCGCACGGTGTCGGCATCGGGGATCGATTGGGGTGTGCTGGCAGCGGCGGGGGTGTTGACCATCCTCCCGGGCATGCTGGTGATCTGGTTTGTGCGCAACCACGTGGCCAAGGGCTTTGCCCTCGGTCGAGTCTGAGGAACAGATGATGGAATGGATGAGCTGGACGACACCGACCGCCGCGTTCTTCATCGGCATCGGTCTGATTCTGGTGGGCATGACCACTTGGGAATTGCGCTCGCCGAGCATTCTGCGGCGCGGGTTTCTGCCGATTGCCACCACCCGTGGCGATCGCTTGTTTATCGGTCTTCTCGGCAGCGCCTACCTGCATTTGCTGGTAATCGGCGTCACCGACTGGAGCATCTGGGTGGCGTCCGCGTTGTCCCTGGTGTGGCTGTTGGCTGTGATGCGTTGGGGCTAGTCGAATCGTTCGGCAACGCGGCTCCACAACTTAAACAGGAGGTCTCTATGTTCGATAAAAACAATAAGCTGCGACATAGCATTTCATTGGCAGCCATGCTGGCACTCAGCGGTTTGAGCGCATCTGCCTGGGCCGACGCCTATGAAGATGCGGCGAAAAAATGGATCGGCAGCGAGTTCAAGCCCTCGACCCTGACGGCCGAACAGCAGCTCGAAGAATTGAAGTGGTTCATCAAGGCCGCCGAGCCGTTTCGCGGCATGGACATCAAGGTCGTTTCCGAAACCCTGACCACCCACGAATACGAGTCCAAGGTGCTGGCCAAGGCCTTCAGCGAAATCACCGGGATCAAACTCACCCACGACCTGCTGCAGGAAGGCGACGTGGTCGAGAAGATGCAGACGGTGATGCAGTCGGACAAGAACATCTATGACGGCTGGGTCAACGATTCCGACCTGATCGGTACGCACTTTCGCTACGGCAAGACCGAATCGATCACCGACCTGATGGCCAACGAAGGCAAGAACTTCACCTCGCCAACCCTCGACATCAAGGACTTTATCGGCATCTCTTTCACCACCGCGCCGGACGGCAAGATCTATCAACTGCCCGACCAGCAGTTTGCCAACCTTTACTGGTTTCGCGCCGACTGGTTCGAGCGCGCCGACCTGAAAGCCAAGTTCAAGGAAAAGTACGGCTACGAATTAGGCGTGCCGGTGAACTGGTCGGCCTATGAAGACATCGCCAAATTCTTCAGCGAAGACGTCAAGGAAATAGACGGCAAACGCGTCTACGGCCACATGGATTACGGCAAGAAAGACCCGTCGCTGGGCTGGCGTTTCACCGACGCCTGGTTCTCCATGGCCGGCGGCGGCGACAAGGGCATCCCGAACGGTTTGCCGGTGGACGAGTGGGGCATTCGCGTCGAAGACTGCCACCCGGTCGGCTCCAGCGTGACACGCGGCGGCGACACCAACGGCCCGGCGGCGGTGTTCGCCACCACCAAATATGTCGACTGGCTGAAGAAATACGCGCCACCGGAAGCGGCGGGCATGACCTTCTCCGAGTCCGGCCCGGTGCCGTCCCAGGGCAACATCGCCCAGCAGATTTTCTGGTACACCGCGTTCACCGCCGACATGACCAAACCGGGCCTGCCGGTGGTCAACGCCGACGGCACGCCGAAATGGCGCATGGCGCCATCGCCACGCGGGCCGTATTGGGAGGAGGGCATGAAGCTCGGCTATCAGGACGTGGGCTCGTGGACATTCATGAAATCCACGCCTGAGAAACAGAAACTGGCGGCCTGGCTGTACGCGCAGTTCGTCACCTCGAAAACCGTGTCGCTGAAGAAAACCATCGTCGGCCTGACGCCGATTCGCGAGTCGGACATCAACTCGCAAGCGATGACCGATCTGGCACCGAAGCTCGGTGGCCTGGTCGAGTTCTACCGCAGCCCGGCCCGCGTGCAATGGACCCCGACCGGCACCAACGTGCCGGACTATCCGCGTCTGGCGCAACTGTGGTGGAGCCACATCGCCGAAGCCGCCAGCGGCGAGAAGACCCCACAACAGGCGCTGGATGGCCTGGCCAAGGATCAGGATGCGATCATGACCCGTCTCGAACGCTCCAAGGCTCAGGCCACTTGCGCGCCGAAGATGAACCCGGAGCGCGACGCGCAGTACTGGTTCGATCAGCCGGGCGCACCGAAGCCGAAACTGGCCAACGAGAAGCCGAAGGGTGAAACCGTGAGCTATAGCGAACTGCTGAAATCCTGGGCGGATGCGCGCAAGTGATGTCGGAAATGTGAGAAGCGAACGGCACCGGAAGGTGCCGTTTTTTTTGCTGCCTGATCTGCCGCTTTCGCGAGCAGGCTCGCTCCCACAGGGATTTTTGGTGCCACCGATCTTGAGTAGCACTGATCCAATGTGGGAGCGAGCCTGCTCGCGAAAGCGCTGGGTCAGACGGCGGATTTTCAACTGACATCACACCATCGCGAGCAGGCCCACTTCTACAAGGGTTTGCGATGCACCCGGGTACAAACAAAAAACGGCACCCGAAGGTGCCGTTTTCATTTTCAGCCAGATCAGCCGAGCAATCAGCCCGCCAGACCCGCCTGTTGTACCAGCACCAGCAATGGCTGCGGGTACACACCCAGGAAGAAAGCGACCAGGGCGATGGCCAGCAGCATCACGCCGCCTGCCTTCTGTTCCCAGTGCAACTGGGCGTCGTGGCGACGCAGGTTTGGCTCGATCAGGTACAGGGTGACCATCACGCGCAGGTAGTAGAAGACGCCGATGGCGCTGCCCAGTACCAGTGCGCCGACCAGCCACCACTGACGGGTTTCGACGCCACTGGCGATGATGTAGAACTTGCCGATGAAGCCGGCGGTCAGCGGAATACCTGCCAGGGACAACATCATCACGGTGAGTACGGCGGTCAGGTACGGACGGCGCCAGAACAGGCCGCGGTACTCGTACAGGGCGTCGGCGTCGCGGCCGTTATACGGCGACGACATCAGGGTGATCACGCCGAACGCGCCGAGGCTGGTGATCACGTAGGTGACCAGGTACACGCCGATGGCTTCCACCGCCAGACCCTTGCTCGCCACCAGCGCGATCAGCAGGTAACCGAAGTGCGCGATGGACGAGTAACCGAGCAGACGCTTGAGGTTGCTCTGGGTCAGGGCCAGCAGGTTACCGAACAGGATCGAGGCGACTGCGATCACGCTCAGCACGTCGCTCAGTACGCCACTGCTGGCGGCAGGGGAGAGCTGGAACAGACGCACCATCACCGCAAACACCGCCACCTTCGAAGCGGTGGCGAGGAACGCCGCCACCGGCGCCGGAGCACCTTCGTAAACGTCCGGCGTCCACAGGTGGAACGGTACGAGCGACAGCTTGAACGCCAGACCGATCAGCATCATGCCCAGGCCCAGTTGCGCCAGCGGGCTAGGCAGACCGGTCGCGGCCAGGGCCTGACCGATGCCGACGAAGCTCAGCGAACCGGCGTCGGCGTACAGCAGCGCCATACCGAACAGCAGGAACGCGGAACCGGCGGCCGAGAGCACCATGTACTTGATGCCGGCTTCCAGCGAACGCTTGTTGAAAAAGGCGTAAGCCACCAGACCGTAGACCGGTACCGAGAGCAGTTCCAGACCGATGAACAACCCGGCCAGGTGCTGCGCGCTGACCAGCACCAGACCACCGGCGGCAGCCATCAGGATCAGCAGGTACAGTTCTTCGCGGTTGCCCGGGTAGCCCGAACCGCCATCACCCAGATAAGCGTGGGCGAGGGTAACGCAGGCGAGCGTGGCGACCAGGATCATCGCCATGTACAGGCAGGCAAACGCGTCGATCTGCAGCAGTGGAGTCACGGCTAGAGGCGCGACTTTCAACGCAGGCAGGATCGACAGCAAAGCCAGGTTCAGACCCGCCACCGAAATCAGGAAGGTCTGCGAGTGGTTGCGGCGCCAGGCGATTGCCAGCATCACCACGATAATGGTGAGGCTGGTGATCAACAGAGGCGCAAGCGCAATAAAGTGTTGAATCGTGAATTCCATAGCGCTCTTACCGGGCCGAAGCGAGTTGAGAGAAGGCGGTGCCGAGCCACTGCTGCACGCCATGCATGGTGGCGGCAGAGGTGTCGAGGAACGGTTGCGGGTAGACGCCGAGGTAAATCAGCAGCACCGCCAGACCGAGCACCATGATCAGTTCGCGCGCGTCCATGCCATGCAGCACCGCGTCGGATTTCGACGGGCCGAAGTAGGCACGGTGGATCATGATCAGCGAGTAGACCGAACCGAACACCAGACCGGACGTGGCAACCGCCGTGACCCAAGGAGCGCTGGCGAAGGAGCCGATCAGGATCAGGAATTCGCCGACAAAGTTACCGGTACCCGGCAAGCCCAGCGACGCCGCCGCGAAGAACAGGCTGATCGCCGGCAGGTAGGCGATACGCGACCACAGACCGCCCATCTCACGCATGTCACGAGTGTGCAGACGCTCGTACAACTGACCGCTGAGGATAAACAGTGCCGCTGCCGACAGACCGTGCGCGAGCATCTGGATCACTGCGCCTTGCAACGCCAGTTGGCTGCCGGAGTAGATACCGATCAACACGAAGCCCATGTGGGAAACGGAAGAGAAGGCGATCAGACGCTTGATGTCGGTTTGTGCAAACGCGAGGAACGCGCCGTAGAAGATCCCGATCAGACCGAGGGTCATGGCGATCGGCGCAAACTCGGCCGAAGCGTTCGGGAACAGCGGCAGGGCGAAACGCAGCAGACCGTAGGCCGCAGTTTTCAGCAGGATACCGGCGAGGTCGACGGAACCGGCAGTCGGTGCCTGGGCGTGAGCGTCAGGCAGCCAGGAGTGGAACGGAACCACTGGCAGCTTGACCGCGAAGGCTATGAAGAAGCCGAGCATCAGAATGTACTCGGTGGTCATCGACATCTTGGTTTTCAACAGGTCGGCGTAGTTGAAGGTAATCACGCCAGTGTTGTTGAAGTTGACCAGCACCAGACCGAGGATCGCCACCAGCATGATCAGGCCGGACGCCTGAGTGAAGATGAAGAACTTGGTCGCTGCGTAGATCCGGGTTTTCTTGCCGTCCGAAGAACTGTGACCCCAGAGCGCGATGAGGAAGTACATCGGCACCAGCATCATTTCCCAGAAGAAGAAGAACATGAACAGGTCGAGGGCGAGGAACACGCCAACCACACCGCCGAGGATCCACATCAGGTTCAGGTGGAAGAAGCCAACGTGACGTTGAATCTCTTTCCACGAGCAGAGCACCGAGAGGATACCCAGCAGGCCGGTCAGCAGGATCATCAACAACGACAGGCCGTCGAGGGCCAGGTGCACGTTGATGCCGAAACGCTGGATCCAGACATGCTTGAACTCAAGCGCCCAGGTCGGATCGGCGCCCGGCGCCGGTGCGAATGAATAGTCACCGTGGGCCCACAGCCAGAGGCCGAGCGCGAGTTCCAGGGTCATGGTCAACAGCGCAATCCAGCGCGGGAGGGTAGCGCCGAAGCGCTCACCCATCCAGCACAGCAGGCCGCCGATGAAGGGGATCAGGATTAGCCAAGGCAGAATCATGACGGGCTCGTTTCCTTTCGCAAATTCGCAAGGTTCATATCAGACCGCTACCAGCACGATGGCGCCGATCACCAGCACGGCACCAGCAGCCATCGAGGCGGCGTACCAACGCAGTTGACCGGTCTCGGTGCGGCTCAGGGCAGTGTGACCACCCTTGGCCATACGCGGGATCAGACCGATGGTCTGGTCGAGCGGGTCTTTGCGCAGTACATGGCTGATCGCAAGGTACGGCTTGACGAACAGTTTGTCGTAGATCCAGTCGAAGCCCCAGGCAGCGAACCACCAGGCCGAAAGGAAACGGCCGATACCGCTGTTGGCGATCGCCGTGACGAAGCGACGCTTGCCGAGGAACAGCAGCGCGGCCAGCAGGATACCGGCCAGGGCGATGGCGCCTGAGGCGATTTCCAGACTGTGCTTGGCTTCGCCGCCGGCATGGCCAACGCTTTCTGGCAGAACGCCGTGCAGCGGCGGAACGATCATGGCGCCGACGAAAGTCGACAACACGATCAGCACCGACAGCGGCAGCCAGTGAGCGATGCCGTGACCGGCGTGGGCTTCGGTCTTGGCTTCACCGTGGAACGTGATGAAGATCAGGCGGAAGGTGTACAGCGAGGTCATGAACGCACCGACCAGACCTGCGTAGAGCAGACCGTGGTTACCGCTGGCAAACGCTTCCCAGAGGATTTCGTCCTTGGAGTAGAAGCCCGCAGTGACCAGAGGCAGAGCGGCCAGCGCAGCACCACCGACGATGAAGCTGGCGTAGGCCAGTGGCAGTTTCTTCCACAGACCGCCCATCTTGAAGATGTTCTGCTCGTGGTGACAGGCAACGATCACTGCACCGGAAGCAAGGAACAGCAGGGCCTTGAAGAAGGCATGGGTCATCAGGTGGAAGATCGCGCCATCCCATGCACCCACGCCCAGCGCCAGGAACATGTAGCCGATCTGGCTCATGGTCGAGTAGGCGAGGATACGTTTGATGTCGGTTTGCACCAGCGCGGCGAAGCCTGCGAGAACCAGTGTCACGCCACCGACGATGCCCACCAGGTGCAGGATTTCCGGCGCCAGGGTGAACAGGCCGTGAGTACGGGCGATCAGGTAAACACCGGCGGTCACCATGGTTGCGGCGTGGATCAGTGCCGACACCGGGGTCGGGCCGGCCATCGCGTCCGCCAGCCAGGTTTGCAGCGGCAGTTGCGCCGATTTACCGACCGCACCACCCAGCAGCATCAGCGTTGCCAGGGTGATCCAGAAGTCGCCGACCTGGAATTTCTGCGGTGCCAGCACCAGCAGTTCCTGGATGTTCAGCGTGCCCACTTGCTGGAACAGGATGAACAGGCCGATGGCCATGAACACGTCGCCGACGCGGGTGACGATGAAGGCCTTGAGTGCGGCGTTACCGTTGTTGCGATTGCTGTAGTAGAAACCGATCAACAGGTACGAGCACAGGCCCACGCCTTCCCAGCCGAAGTACAGGAACAACAGGTTATCGCCGAGCACCAGGAACAGCATGCTGGCGATAAACAGGTTGGTGTACGAGAAGAAGCGCGAGTAGCCCGCTTCACCGCGCATGTACCAGGACGCGAACAGATGGATCAGGAAACCGACGCCCACCACCACGCCGAGCATGGTGATCGACAGGCCGTCGACGTAGAGGGCGAAGTCAGGCTTGAAGCCTTCGACCGCCATCCACTGCCACAGCACCAGGGTGTAGTGACCGCCTTCGGGAGGTGCGACGTTGAATTGCCAGATGACGTAGGCGGCGACAATCGCCGACAAGCCAATGGAGCCCACGCCGATCAGCGCCGAGAGGTTTTCCGACCAGCGTCCACGGGAGAACGACAGGAGCAGGAAACCGATCAGAGGGAATACGAAAGTCAGAAAGATCAGGTTCATCCGCGCATCTCACTGGCAGCGTCGATATCGAGCGTGTGGAAGCGGCGATACAGTTGCAGCAGGATCGCCAGGCCAATACTGGCCTCGGCTGCGGCAAGGCTGATCACCAGGATGAACATGATCTGTCCATCCGGTTGCGCCCAGCGGGCGCCTGCAACGATGAAGGCCAGGGCAGAGGCGTTCATCATCACTTCCAGACTCATCAACACGAACAAAATGTTGCGGCGGACCATCAGGCCGACCAGACCAAGGCAGAACAGGATGCCGGCAACCGCCAGTCCATGCTCGAGAGGGATAGCAGGCATGTCTTACTCCTTCGCCTCGTTACGGCCCAAATGGAACGCCGTGACGGCTGCGGCAAGCAGCAGCATCGAGGCGAGTTCGACCACCAGCAGGTACGGGCCGAACAGGCTGATGCCCACGGCTTTCGCGTCTACGGTGGTGTGGCCGATGGCCTGGCCGCTCTGGTGAGCGAACAGCACATACAGCAGTTCGGCCAGCAGCAGCGCGGCGAGAATCACCGGTCCTGCCCAGATGCCGGGCTTGAGCCAGGTGCGTTCCTGCTGCACCGAGGCCGGGCCGAGGTTGAGCATCATCACCACGAACACGAACAGCACCATGATGGCGCCGGCGTAGGCGATCACTTCCAGCACACCGGCGAACGGCGCGCCGAGGGCGAAGAAGGTCATGGCCACGGCGATCAACGAGATGATCAGGTAGAGCAGGGCGTGCACAGGATTGGTGTTGGTGACCACACGCAGCGTGGACACCACAGCAATACCCGATGCGAAATAGAAAGCGAATTCCATCGTTCTTCCTTAAGGCAGCAAGCTCTTCACGTTGATCGGTTCGGCTTCGTTCTGCGCAGCGCCTTTCGGCTTGCCAGCGATTGCCATACCTGCAACACGATAGAAGTTGTAATCAGGGTTTTTGCCGGGGCCGGAGATCAGCAGATCTTCTTTCTCGTACACCAGGTCCTGACGTTTGAACTCGGCCATCTCGAAATCCGGAGTCAACTGGATTGCGGTGGTCGGGCAGGCTTCCTCGCAGAGACCGCAGAAAATGCAGCGCGAGAAGTTGATCCGGAAGAAGTCGGGGTACCAGCGACCGTCTTCGGTCTCAGCTTTCTGCAGCGAGATGCAACCCACCGGGCAAGCCACGGCGCACAGGTTGCAGGCCACGCAGCGTTCTTCGCCATCGGGGTCGCGGGTCAGGACGATGCGGCCACGGTAGCGCGGCGGCAGGTAGACCTGCTCCTCGGGGTATTGCAGGGTGTCGCGCTTGCGAAAGCCATGGCCGAAGATCATGACCAGGCTGCGCAACTGGGTACCGGTACCCTTAACGATGTCGCCAATATATTTGAACATGGGTCAAATCCTCACTGAACCGCAACCGCAGGCGTGTTCAACAACACAACCGCAGCGGTCACCAGCAAATTGATCAGGGTCAGTGGCAGGCAGAATTTCCAGCTGAAATCCATCACCTGGTCATAACGCGGACGCGGGATGGAAGCGCGCAGCAGGATGAACAGCATGATGAAGAACGCGGTCTTCAGTGCGAACCAGACGAAGGACAGTTGCGGCAGGATGCCGAACGGACCGTGCCAGCCACCGAAGAACAGGGTGACCAGCAGCGCCGAGATCAGGATGATGCCGATGTATTCACCGACGAAGAACATGCCCCATTTCATACCGGCGTATTCAATGTGGTAACCGTCGGCCAGTTCCTGTTCCGCTTCCGGCTGGTCGAACGGGTGACGGTGAGTCACGGCGACGCCAGCGATGAAGAAGGTACAGAAGCCGAAGAACTGCGGAATGATGAACCACAGGTTCTGCGCCTGGTACTCGACGATGTCGCGCATGTTGAACGAGCCGACCTGGACCACGATGCCCATCAGCGCCAGGCCCATGAACACTTCGTAGGACACGGTCTGCGCCGAGGCACGCAGGCTACCGAGCAGGGCGAACTTGTTGTTGCTCGACCAGCCGGCGAACAGCACCGCGTAGACCGACAGACCGGCCATGGCGAAGAAGAACAGCAGGCCGATGTTCAGATCCGCCACGCCCCAGGTCGGGGTGATCGGGATGATCGCGAAGGCGATCAGCAGGGCGGACATGGCCACCACCGGCGCGAGGGTGAAAATCACCTTGTCGGCAAACGGCGGGGTCCAGTCTTCCTTGAAGAACATCTTCAGCATGTCGGCGGCGATCTGGAACATGCCGAACGGGCCAACGCGGTTCGGACCGTAACGGTCCTGCCACCAGCCCAGCAGGCGACGTTCGACAAAGCTGAGCAAGGCGCCTGCGACCACCACGGCCAGCAGGATCACGATGGCTTTGATGACCGTCAGGATCACATCGATCACTTCAGGGGTGAACCAGGTCATTGCGCTGCCTCCTGCAGACCGTCGACGGACACGCCGGCGAATGCCGGTGGAATGCCAGCGATGCCCGCAGGCAATGCCACCAGACCGGCGCCCAGTTCTTCATTGATGCGCAGCGGCAGACGCAGGGTCTGGCCGGCAACGTTCAGGCTCAGCAGGGCGCCGTCGTTGACGCCGAGGCGGTCGGCTTCGGATTTCGCCAGAGCCACATATGGCGCCGGAATGCGTTCTTGCACCGGGGCGGCTTTCGACGAGTTCTCTTCGCTGCCGAACAGGTGGAAGAACGGCACGGCTTGCCAGGTACCCGGCGCCGGGTTGAAGGCACGCGGCGCAGCGGCGAACCAATTCAGCGAGTCGCCAGTGCTTTCGATCAGGCGTGTGCCCGGGTCGCCAGCGCGCAGGTGACCACCGACTTCGTCCTGGAACTTGTTCCACGCTTGTGGCGAGTTCCAGCCCGGCGACCATGCGAATGGCACCTGCTGACGCGGTTCGGCGGAGCCCGAGTAACCTTCCATGGAGAAGGCGAACGCGGTGTCCTGGTCTTGCGGGGTGCGCGGTTCGTGAACGCTGATGTCGGCGCGCATCGCGGTGCGACCGGAGTAACGCAGCGGCTCACGGGCCAGTTTCAGACCCTTGATGCGGAACGCAGCGGAAGGTGCAGCATCAACGATACGCGCCAGTTGCGCGGTGCTCGAAGCCACCGCAGCGGTGACGTGGTCGAGTTGCGTCCAGTCGATCGGCTGGTTCAGCAGGGTCGCGCGCAGGGCATGCAGCCAGCGCCAGCCTTCGTGCACCAGAATGCTCGCGTCGAGGTATTGCGGATCGAAAACCTGGAAGAAGCGCTGGGCGCGACCTTCCTGGCTGACCAGCGTACCGTCGCCTTCGGCGAAGCTCGCCGCTGGCAGCACCAGGTGCGCGCGATCGGTGGTGGCGGTTTTCTGATGGTCGGCGACAATCACCACCTTCGCAGCGTTCAGCGCAGCATCGACCTTGGCTTTGGCAGTACGGGTGTACAGATCGTTTTCGAGCACGACGATCGCGTCGGCCTTGCCATCGATGACCGCTTGCAGCGCGGCGTCGACCGATTCGCCACCGAGCATGGCCAGGCCGAGGCTGTTGGCTTCCGGCACGATCAGGCTGATCGAGCCGTTCTTCTCACGCAGCTTCAGGGCTTTGGCGATGTTAGCCGCCGCTTCGATCAGGGCTTTGGAGCCCAGCGAAGTACCGGCGATGATCAGCGGACGTTTGGCTGCGAGCAGGGCATCGGCGATGCGCTTGGCCAGTTCCAGTGCTTCGGCGTCCAGACCTTCAACGACCGGGGCGCTGGCGTCCAGAGCGTGAGCAACGGCGAAACCGATGCGTGCCAGGTCGTCAGGCGCGGCGTGTACGCATTCTTCAGCGATGTCGTCCAGCTTGGTTTCCGCCAGGCTGGCGATAAACAGCGGGTTCAGCGCGTGCTGGCCGATGTTCTTCACCGCCGCGTCGAGCCAAGGCTGGACGCGCATGGCTTCGGCCATGTCTTCAGCCTTGCCCTTGACCGACTGACGCAGAGCCAGCGCCATACGTGCAGCGGTCTGGGTCAGGTCTTCACCGAGGACGAAAATCGCGTCGTGGTCTTCGATGTCGCGCATGTTCGGCACTGGCAGCGGGCTGTCGTTCAGCACCTGCAGGACCAGACGAATGCGCTCCAGTTCGGAGGCTTCGATGCCGGAGTAGAAGTGCTCGGCACCGACCAGTTCGCGCAACGCGTAGTTGCTTTCGAGGCTGGCACGCGGCGAACCGATACCGACGATGTTGCGACCGCGCAGCAGATCGGCAGCTTTATCCAGTGCCGCATCCAGGCCAAGCTTGGTGCCGTCGGCCAGCAGCGGCTGACGTGGACGGTCGGTGCGGTTGACGTAGCCATAACCGAAACGGCCACGGTCGCAGAGGAAGTACTGGTTCACCGAACCGTTGAAACGGTTTTCGATGCGACGCAGTTCACCGTAACGCTCGCCCGGGGAGATGTTGCAACCGCTCGAGCAGCCATGGCAGATGCTCGGGGCGAACTGCATGTCCCACTTGCGGTTATAGCGCTCGGAGTGAGTCTTGTCGGTGAACACGCCGGTCGGGCAGACCTCGGTGAGGTTGCCGGAGAACTCGCTTTCGAGGGTGCCGTCTTCCACGCGACCGAAGTACACGTTGTCGTGGGCGCCGAATACACCGAGGTCGGTGCCGCCGGCGTAGTCCTTGTAGAAACGCACGCAGCGGTAGCAAGCGATGCAGCGGTTCATTTCGTGGGAAATGAACGGGCCCAGTTGCTGGTTCTGGTGGGTGCGTTTGCTGAAGCGATAGCGGCGCTCGTTGTGGCCGGTCATCACTGTCATGTCTTGCAGGTGGCAGTGACCGCCTTCCTCGCACACCGGGCAGTCGTGCGGGTGGTTGGTCATCAGCCATTCGACAACGCTGGCGCGAAACGCCTTGGATTCTTCATCGTCGATGGAGATCCAGGTGTTGTCGGTGGCGGGGGTCATGCAGGACATGACGATGCGACCACGGGTGTCGTTCTCGTCGGTGTACTGCTTGACTGCGCACTGGCGGCAGGCCCCGACGCTACCAAGCGCGGGGTGCCAGCAGAAATATGGAATGTCGAGGCCCAGCGACAGACATGCCTGTAACAGGTTGTCTGCCCCGTCGACTTCGAGCGCTTTGCCGTCTACGTGGATAGTGGCCATGGTTCAAAGGTCTTCGTTGGCCCGGTGTCAGCGGGCGTGGCTAATGGAATCTTGTTATGCGTCCGAATCCAAACAGCCCCGAAGGGCGTCATCGGACGAAAGGCGAAGGGCACGGACCCTTCGCCTAAGCGTTTACGCGCCGACTACGATCGGCCTTGCCAGAGGCGGGACGGCGGCGCTGACAGGCGCGATACCGGCTTCGAACTCTGGACGGAAGTATTTGATGGCGCTGCCCAGCGGCTCCACGGCACCCGGTGCGTGAGCACAGAAGGTCTTGCCCGGGCCGAGGAAACCGACCAGACCCAGCAGGGTCTCGATGTCGCCTGGCTGGCCCTTGCCCTGTTCGATGGCCATCAAGAGCTTGACGCTCCATGGCAGGCCATCGCGGCACGGGGTGCAGAAACCGCAGGATTCGCGGGCGAAGAACTGCTCCATGTTGCGCAGCAGCGAGACCATGTTGACGCTGTCGTCCACCGCCATCGCCAGGCCGGTACCCATCCGGGTGCCCACTTTCGCGATGCCGCCGGCATACATTTGTGCGTCGAGGTGCTCCGGCAGGAGGAAACCGGTACCGGCGCCCCCTGGCTGCCAGGCCTTGAGCTTGAAGCCGTCGCGCATGCCGCCGGCGTAGTCTTCGAACAGCTCGCGACCGGTGACGCCGAATGGCAGTTCCCACAGGCCCGGATTCTTGACCTTGCCGGAGAAGCCCATGAGCTTGGTGCCCATGTCTTCGGAGCCTTCGCGGGCCAACGATTTGTACCAGTCAACGCCGTCGGCAATGATCGCCGGCACGTTGCACAGGGTTTCGACGTTGTTCACACAGGTAGGCTTGCCCCATACGCCAACGGCGGCAGGGAAGGGCGGCTTGGAGCGCGGGTTGGCGCGGCGGCCTTCGAGGGAGTTGATCAGTGCGGTTTCTTCACCGCAGATGTAACGCCCGGCGCCAGTGTGGACGAACAGTTCGAAATCGAAACCGCTGCCCAGAATGTTCTTGCCCAGCAGGCCGGCCGCCTTGGCTTCTTCCACAGCACGGTTGAGGTGCTTGGCGGCGGTGGTGTATTCGCCGCGCAGGAAGATGTAGCCACGGTAGGTTTTCAGCGCACGGGCACTGATCAGCATGCCTTCGATCAGCAGATGGGGCAGTTGCTCCATCAGCATGCGGTCTTTCCAGGTATTCGGCTCCATTTCATCCGCGTTGCACAGCAGGTAGCGGATGTTGATGGATTCGTCCTTCGGCATCAGGCCCCACTTCACGCCAGTGGGGAAGCCGGCACCGCCGCGACCCTTCAGGCCAGCGTCTTTCACGGTCTGGACGATGGCGTCCTGATCCATGTCGGCGAAGGCTTTGCGCGCGGCGGCGTAACCGTTCTTGGCCTGGTACTCGTCGAGCCACACGGCTTCGCCGTCATCGCGCAGACGCCAGGTCAGCGGGTGAGTCTCGGCCGAGCGCTGGATGCGGTTGGCTGGACCAAAAGATGTCAGGGTCATACGTAGCCCTCGAGCAGTTTGGCCACGCCGGCAGGCTGCACGTCGCCAAAGGTGTCGTCGTCGATCATCAGCGCCGGTGCCTTGTCGCAGTTGCCGAGGCAGCAGACAGGCAGCAGGGTGAAACGACCGTCGGCGGTGGTCTGACCCAGGCCGATGCCCAGATTGTTCTGGATTTCGCTGACCACCGACTCGTGGCCGCCGATGTAGCAGACCATGCTGTCGCAGACGCGAATGATGTGGCGGCCGACCGGCTGACGGAAGATCTGGCTGTAGAACGTCGCCACGCCTTCAACGTCGCTGGCGGGAATGCCGAGGATCTCACCGATCGCGTACAGGGCGCCGTCCGGCACCCAGCCGCGTTCCTTCTGAACGATCTTCAGGGCTTCGATCGACGCCGCGCGCGGGTCTTCGTAGTGATGCAGCTCGTGCTCGATGGCCGAGCGCTCGGTTTCACTCAAGGTGAAACGGTCTGTCTGGATAAGCGTGCTGTTCATGCTTAGCGGTCCACGTCGGCCATAACGAAGTCGATACTACCCAGGTACGCAATCAAGTCCGCGACCATGCTGCCTTTGATCACCGAAGGGATCTGTTGCAGATGCGGGAAGCTCGGAGTACGGATCCGGGTACGGTAGCTCATGGTGCCGCCGTCGCTCGTCAGGTAATAACTGTTGATGCCCTTGGTCGCTTCGATCATCTGGAAGGATTCGTTGGCCGGCATGACCGGGCCCCACGAAACTTGCAGGAAGTGTGTGATCAGGGTTTCGATGTGCTGCAGCGTGCGCTCTTTCGGCGGCGGCGTGGTCAGCGGGTGATCCGCCTTGTACGGGCCTTCCGGCATGTTGCGCATGCACTGGTCGATGATCTTGATGCTCTGGCGCATCTCTTCGACGCGGACCATGCAGCGGTCGTAGGCATCGCCGTTGACGGCCAGCGGCACTTCGAATTCGAAGTTCTCGTAGCCCGAGTACGGACGCGCTTTACGCAGGTCGAAATCGCAACCGGTCGAACGCAGGCCGGCACCGGTGACGCCCCATTCCAGGGCCTCTTTGGTGTTGTAGGCAGCGACGCCGACGGTACGACCCTTGAGGATGCTGTTCTGCAGGGCGGCCTTGGTGTATTCGTCCAGGCGCTTGGGCATCCACTCGACAAAATCCTTGACCAGTTTTTCCCAGCCGCGCGGCAGATCGTGGGCGACGCCACCGATGCGGTACCAGGCCGGGTGCAGACGGAAACCGGTAATCGCCTCGATCACCGTGTACGCCTTCTGACGGTCGGTGAAGGTGAAGAACACCGGAGTCATGGCGCCGACGTCCTGGATGTAGGTACCGAGGAACAGCAGGTGACTGGTGATCCGGAAGAACTCGGCCATCATGATGCGGATGACGTCGACCTTCTGCGGCACCTTGATGCCGGCGAGCTTCTCGACCGAGAGCACGTACGGCAGGTTGTTCATCACGCCGCCGAGGTAGTCGATACGGTCGGTGTACGGAATGTAGCTGTGCCAGGACTGACGTTCGCCCATCTTCTCGGCGCCACGGTGGTGGTAACCGATGTCCGGGACGCAGTCGACGATCTCTTCGCCGTCCAGCTGCAGAATGATGCGGAACGCACCGTGCGCCGAAGGGTGGTTCGGGCCGAGGTTGAGGAACATGTAGTCCTCGTTGGCACCGGAACGCTTCATGCCCCAGTCTTCGGGACGGAAACGCGCGGCTTCCTCTTCAAGCTGCTGCTTGGCGAGGTTGAGGCTGTACGGATCGAATTCGGTGGCGCGCGCCGGGAAATCCTTGCGCAGCGGGTGACCTTCCCAGGTCGGCGGCATCATGATGCGCGACAGGTGCGGGTGGCCTTTGAAGTCGATGCCGAACATGTCCCAGACTTCGCGCTCGTACCAGTTGGCGTTCGGCCAGATGCTGGTGACGGAAGGCATGCTGAGGTCGCCTTCGGACAAGGCCACCTTGATCATCACGTCACTATTACGCTCCAGCGACATGAGGTGATAGAACACGGTGAAATCGGCGCCGGTCGGCAGCCCTTGACGCTTGGTGCGCAGACGCTCGTCCACGCCATGCAGGTCATAGAGCATGACGTACGGCTTGGGCAGGTTGCGCAGGAAAGTCAGGACTTCAACCAGTCTGGCGCGGGCCACCCACAGCACCGGCATGCCGGTGCGGGTTGCCTGCGCGGTGAACGCTTCGGCGCCAAAACGGTTGTTCAGTTCGACGACCACATCCTGGTCGTCTGCCTTGTAAGGCGGGATGTACAGAGCACTGCCTGTAGTCATGGTTATTTTTTCGCTTTCGGTCAACGTAAAGAATGAAGCCAGCTTCTCGTTACTTGGAACAGAACTGGATCAGACTTCGTCAGGGCTGCGCAGGTTGGTGACTGCGATTCGCTGTTCGCGGCGCTGTTCCTTCTGCGAAGGCATGTCGGCGCGATAGACGCCTTGATCACCAACGACCCAGGAAAGCGGACGACGCTCCTGTCCAATCGATTCCTGCAGCAGCATCAAGCCTTGCAGAAATGCTTCCGGACGGGGCGGGCAGCCAGGTACGTAGACGTCCACGGGCAGGAACTTGTCTACGCCTTGAACCACGGAGTAGATGTCGTACATGCCGCCGGAGTTGGCGCACGAACCCATGGAGATGACCCATTTCGGTTCGAGCATTTGCTCGTAGAGACGCTGAATGATCGGCGCCATCTTGATGAAGCAGGTACCGGCGATAACCATGAAGTCGGCCTGACGCGGCGAGGCCCGGATCACTTCGGCGCCAAAGCGCGCGATGTCGTGGGGCGCCGTGAAGGCGGTGGTCATTTCCACGTAGCAGCACGACAGGCCGAAGTTGTACGGCCACAGGGAGTTTTTACGTCCCCAGTTGACCGCGCCACTCAGCACGTCTTCCAGCTTGCCCATGAAAATGTTCTTGTGGACTTGATCTTCTAACGGATCGGCAACGGTTTCCCGCTGGCCAATCGGATACTGCTCGTTAGGAGCATCGGGGTCGATCCTGGTGAGATTGTATTGCATTGCCAAAGCCTCATTGTTTCAGCTTCGCCTGCCGCTTGCGACGAGCTTCCGGAGCCCAGTCAAGGGCGCCCACTCGGAACAGGTAGACAAGACCTGCCAACAGAATTGCTATGAAAACGAGAGCTTCGACGAATCCGGTCCAGCCGCTTTCGCGGACGGACACAGACCATGCAAAGAGAAAGAGGGCTTCGATATCGAAGATCACGAAGAGCATCGCGACCAGATAGAATTTGGCTGAGAGCCGCAAGCGGGCGCCACCGGTAGGTAGCATGCCCGACTCGAACGGTTCATTTTTGCTGCGACCCCAGGCTTTTGACCCGAGGAGGCTGGAGACGCCAAGCATGAAGGCACACAGGCCGACGACACCCAGAAGGAAAATGGCAAAGCCCCAGTTGTGGGCCATGAGTCCTGTCGCTTCGGGCATGCTGGTAATCCTTAACAGAGAGCAAAGGTCTCTGAGCTTGATAAAGAAATAAGGCAGTGACGATATGTCGCAGCAATCAATCTGGCTGATTTTAT
Organism: Pseudomonas koreensis; assembly: GCF_024169245.1. Lineage (NCBI taxonomy): Bacteria > Pseudomonadati > Pseudomonadota > Gammaproteobacteria > Pseudomonadales > Pseudomonadaceae > Pseudomonas > Pseudomonas koreensis. The sequence continues at coordinate 5,013,385 of NZ_JALJWP010000001.1, read as the reverse complement.
GGCTAAACACCCGGCAAGTAAAATTCCAAAGGCGAAATTATTTACCGGATTAAGGACATAGCGCTTGCTCACAGCCCTGCGGCCCATGCGTTGCGGGCATTAGCCGGGTTTCCATCAATTATGTTTTGTAGGGTTTGTAACGAACATAGTTGCCGCTGAATGATAATTGATATCGTTTGCGGTGGTTTTGTAACTGTTTAACGAGTGAGTGGTTGGGAAGTTGTCTTACTTGCGCGTTACTGCAAGTAGCGAGGCCTACGGTTTTAGCGGAAATTTCTGACGCTTGTACCGCTTCAGATCAATGTTTCGCGCTGACGCCGCAGATCCCCTGTAGGAGCTGCCGAAGGCTGCGATCTTTTGATTTTGCTTTTGAGGGGCAAGATCAAAAGATCGCAGCCTTCGGCAGCTCCTACACTGCGCGAATCGATTTCCCCAGGCAAAAAAAAACGCCCCGATCCAGTCGGGGCGTCAGTTTTGCGGCTCTGCGGTTAGCTTTTATTCGATCCGCAAAGGCCGTTTGCTCAGCGAAGCGCTATCAGTGGAACTGTTCTTCTTCGGTCGAACCGGTCAGCGCGGTCACCGAGGACGAGCCGCCCTGGATCACGGTGGTCATGTCGTCGAAGTAGCCGGTGCCCACTTCCTGCTGGTGCGCCACAAAGGTGTAGCCTTTGGCGGCGTCAGCGAATTCCTGCTCTTGCAGCTTCACGTAGGCCGTCATGTCGTTGCGGGCGTAGTCGTGCGCCAGGTTGAACATGCTGTGCCACATGTTGTGAATGCCGGCCAGGGTGATGAACTGGTGCTTGTAGCCCATGGCGGACAGTTCGCGCTGGAACTTGGCGATGGTCGCGTCGTCCAGGTTCTTCTTCCAGTTGAAAGAAGGCGAGCAGTTGTACGACAGCAGCTGGTCCGGGTATTCCTTCTTGATCGCTTCAGCGAAGCGACGGGCTTCGTCCAGATCCGGCTTGGCAGTTTCGCACCAGATCAGGTCGGCGTACGGCGCGTAAGCCAGGCCACGGGCGATCGCTTGGTCCAGGCCGGCACGTACCTTGTAGAAACCTTCCTGGGTGCGCTCGCCAGTTACGAATGGCTGATCGTACGGGTCGCAGTCGGAAGTCAGCAGGTCTGCCGCGTTGGCGTCGGTGCGGGCCAGAATGATGGTCGGCGTACCGGCAACGTCAGCGGCCAGACGGGCAGCGGTCAGCTTCTGTACGGCTTCCTGGGTTGGCACCAGAACCTTGCCGCCCATGTGGCCGCATTTCTTCACCGAAGCCAGTTGGTCTTCGAAGTGAACGCCGGCGGCGCCTGCTTCGATCATGCTCTTCATCAGTTCGTAAGCGTTGAGTACGCCGCCGAAACCGGCCTCAGCGTCTGCAACGATTGGCGCGAAGTAGTCGATGTAGCCTACATCGCCCGGGTTCTTGCCAGCTTTCCACTGGATCTGGTCGGCACGACGGAACGAGTTGTTGATGCGCTTGACCACGGTTGGCACCGAGTCCACCGGGTACAGCGACTGATCCGGGTACATCGATTCTGCGGAGTTGTTGTCCGCAGCCACCTGCCAGCCGGACAGGTAGATCGCCTGGATACCGGCTTTAACCTGCTGAACAGCCTGGCCGCCGGTCAGGGCGCCCATGCAGTTGACGAAATCTTTCTCTGGACGGAAGGACGGCTTGGCACCCTGGGTGACCAGGTTCCACAGCTTCTCGGCGCCCATCTTCGCGAAGGTGTGCTCAGGCTGAACCGAGCCACGCAGACGGACCACGTCAGCAGCGGAGTAAGTGCGAGTCACGCCTTTCCAGCGCGGGTTCTCGGCCCAGTCTTTTTCGAGGGCTGCAATTTGCTGTTCGCGTGTCAGTGCCATGGAGATAAACCTCGTCGCGTCTTTTATGAAAAGTTGTTCTGCGGTGGAAAATTCCTGCGCTCGCTGACCAGAAGCTTAGGTGGTCAAGTCGGATTCGGCGGGGTAGGCGACGGGATGAACGATGGGCTCGAGGGGAAGTGAGCAGGTAGTGGCGGACTGCGGGGCGCATGCGGGCGTCGTGGGCCTTTATACGGACAACAGCGTGAAGCCGGGTTACCTAAATACGCTTCCGTCCCTCGGGACAACTTCGTTCCAGTCGGCAACCTCGTCAAACACACCTTGTGGGCGGTACAGACACGAAACGGCTCGCAGGGTAGGTGCGAACGGCGCTTCGAAGGCCCTTGCCAGGGCCTCTGATTAGCGGGAGCGAGGCCATCATGCCTTCGCTTTTTTACCCCGTCAAACGTTTTGTAGTGCTTTTTTTCAAGCACTACATCTTTAGTCTGATACGACTAATCAGTCAGTTTTCGGTGCTTTAGTCCAGCGTGTCGACTTTGACCCGCAAGGTCATGTCATCCCGGCCTTGAGTCGAGTAGCTGCGGGTCAGGCCCTGTTTATCGGCCTGAGTCTGGCTGTTGACGCCGGCGAGGGTGATCCACTCACCGAGGCGTCCGGTGACGGTTGTGTCGGTACTCTGAACGTTCACTACATCGGGACGTTCCTGGCTCATGCGGTCACGGTTGGTACTGATTGCCAGATGAACGGTCTCGCCGGTGACGCTGGCGGTGACGTAGAAACCCTGGGTGACGTTGCGGTATTGGGTCTCGCTGCTGTAACCACCGTAGGAATCGCTCTGGGTGTTGGTGATCGGCACACTCTGGCCGACCTGGATCAGCGCCGGAGTACCTTCACTGGTCTGCACTTGCTGGACGCCGCCGTTGCGGCTGGTGGTGCTGCGACTGATGATCCGGGTCTGGTTCGGCTGGGCACCATTGACCGAGTAGCCTTCGTCGCCACGGCCATTGTTTTCGTTGGTGTCGACGGTGATCAGCAAGCGCTTGGGCGCGGTGTCGAGTTGCGCCAGCAAATCCTTCAACTCCTGAATCTTGCCCGGCTCGGCCTTGACGATCAGTTGGTTGCCGTAAGCGCTGACCTGGCCGTCGTGACCGATGAAGTCCTGCGCCACTGGCAGCATGTCGGCGCTGGTGTGGTATTTGAGAGGGACGATTTCTGTGGCTGCCAGCACCGAAAAACTGCAACCGAGCAGCAGGGTGGTGAGCAGGGTGCGTAGGGACATGTCCGTTATCTCCGCGTTCGAAAGGCTTGATATTGCCAGTTTGTCGGCCCGCGGTGGGGCAAGTTGAATCGTAGACAGCAAAACGCCCCGACATCGTTGAATGCCGGGGCGGTTAGTGGTGTTCTCAAGGGCCTTTTCGCGAGCAGGCTCGCTCCCACACTGGATCTCTTTCTGACACAAAATATGTGTCCACCGCAGATCTACTGTGGGAGCGAGCCTGCTCGCGAAGGCCGCGCCTCGGTATCAGGCCGAATGCCGAACCATGTCGACATGCGGAATCCCGGCTTCCAGGAATTCCTCACTGACCAGGCTGAAGCCCAGGCGTTCATAGAACGCCGTGGCCTGCACCTGAGCGCTGAGCTTCTGTTGCTTCAAACCGCGTGCTTCGGCTTCGGCGATGACTGCTTGCATCAGCGCGTCACCGACCCTCATCCCGCGCCAGTCTTTCAGCACCGACACCCGGCCGATATGCCCATCGGGCAACAGTCGCGCCGTGCCGATCGGGAAGTCGCCTTCGAACGCCAGAAAATGCACGGCGGTCGCGTCATCCGCGTCCCACTCAAGCTCGGGTGGCACCGATTGTTCGCCGATGAACACCGTTTCACGAATGCGCCGGATCTCGGCGATATCCTTCTGCCAGTCTGCGACACGAACGCGAATTTTATTCATCGGCGAACCCCAGGCTCCCTTGCTTGACCAGTTCGCAGAGCAGGCTGCGACCGTCTTCGTCGCTCAGCCATTCGCCGAGGTTATCGGCGTGCAGGGCGTCAGCGGCGCAGATCAGCTTCAGCAGTTCGCGCAGCTTGCCCGGCAGGTAACGGCTCTGGCCGCTGGCGAACAGCAGCAGATCGTCATCGACTTCCGACCAGGCCAGGCGCGCGCTCGGGTTGCGGATCAGCACAGCGCCGTCCTGCAGGGCGGCGAGGAAGTCTTCTTCTTCGACGTCTTCCGGGCCGACCACCAGCTCCGGATAACGCGGCTCGGTCATGTACTGGCCGAACCAGGTCAGCAGCAGGCGCTCGTCGCTCATGTGTTCGGCGAGCAGGCTTTTCAGGCGATCCAGCGCATCGTGTTGAATCTGGTGCGGATCGACCGCCGGCTTGGCGTCGGCATCGGTGTAGCGCTCTTCGTCGGTCAGGAACTGGCTGAGGAAGTCGGTGAAGTGGGTCAGCACTTCAGCGGCGCTTGGGGCGCGGAAGCCGACCGAGTAGGTCATGCAGTTGTCGACTGCGACACCGCAATGGGCCAGACGTGGTGGCAGGTAGAGCATGTCACCCGGCTCCAGCACCCACTCTTCGGTCTCGTGGAATTCGGCGAGGATGCGCAGGTCGGCGTGCTGCAGCAGCGGACTCTCGGAGTCGCACATCTGGCCGATTTTCCAGTTGCGCTTGCCGTGGCCCTGCAGCAGGAACACATCGTAGTTGTCGAAGTGCGGGCCGACGCTGCCACCCGGTGCGGCGAAGCTGATCATCACGTCGTCGACGCGCCAGCTCGGCAGGAAGCGGAAGTTTTCCAGCAGCTCGCTGACTTCCGGCACGAACTGGTCGACCGCCTGCACCAGCAGGGTCCACTCTTTTTCCGGCAGTTTGCTGAACTCGTCTTCGGCGAACGGGCCGCGACGCAGTTCCCACGGACGCTCGCCGTGCTCGATGACCAGGCGCGATTCGACTTCTTCTTCCAGGGCCAGGCCGGCCAGTTCGTCGGCGTCGATCGGGCTTTCGAAGTCAGGAATCGCCTGACGGATCAGCAGCGGTTTTTTCTGCCAGTAATCGCGCAGGAATTCGCGTGCTGTGAGGCCGCCCAGAAGTTGAAGAGGAATATCGGAATTCATATGTAACCTATTGAAAAAAAGCACTTTTCAGACGGGAATAAAAACGCCCGGCGCGGCCGGGCGTCTCAAACGGAGCAAACGGTCGATCAGATGCGTTTGGCTTGTGCCACAGCGTTGCCGATGTAGTTGGCCGGGGTCAGTTGCTTGAGCTCGGCTTTGGCTTCGGCTGGCATGTCCAGGCCATCGATGAAAGTCTGCAATGCTTCAGGGCTGATGCCCTTGCCACGGGTCAGTTCTTTCAGCTTTTCGTACGGGTTTTCGATGTTGTAGCGACGCATCACGGTCTGGATCGGCTCGGCCAATACTTCCCAGCAGGCGTCGAGGTCAGCGGCAATCTTCTGCTCGTTGAGTTCGAGTTTGCTGATGCCTTTGAGGCTGGCTTCGTAAGCGATCACGCTGTGGGCGAAGCCGACACCGAGGTTGCGCAGGACGGTGGAGTCGGTCAGGTCGCGCTGCCAGCGGGAGATCGGCAGTTTGCTCGCCAGGTGCTGGAACAGTGCGTTGGCGATGCCCAGGTTGCCTTCGGAGTTTTCGAAGTCGATCGGGTTGACCTTGTGCGGCATGGTCGACGAACCGATTTCGCCAGCGATGGTGCGCTGCTTGAAATAGCCCAGGGAGATGTAGCCCCAGATGTCACGGTCGAAGTCGATCAGGATGGTGTTGAAGCGCGCGATCGCGTCGAACAGTTCGGCAATGTAGTCGTGCGGTTCGATCTGCGTGGTGTACGGGTTAAAACCCAGGCCCAGTTCGTCTTCGATGAAGGCGCGGGCGTTGGCTTCCCAGTCGATCTGTGGATAGGCCGACAGGTGCGCGTTGTAGTTGCCGACGGCGCCGTTGATCTTGCCCAGCAGCGGAACCGCAGCAACCTGAGCGATCTGGCGCTCGAGACGGTAAACCACGTTGGCCAGCTCTTTGCCCAAAGTGGTCGGCGACGCCGGCTGACCGTGGGTGCGCGACAGCATCGGCACGTCGGCGAAACGGATGGCCAATTCGCGGATGGCGTTGGCGGTCTGGCGCATCAGCGGCAGCATCACGTCGTCACGGCCTTCGCGCAGCATCAGGGCGTGGGACAGGTTGTTGATGTCTTCGCTGGTGCAGGCAAAGTGGATGAATTCGCTGACCTTGGCCAGCTCCGGCAGCTTGGCCGCCTGCTCTTTGAGCAGGTATTCGATCGCTTTGACGTCGTGGTTGGTGGTGCGCTCGATCTCTTTGACGCGCTCGGCGTGCTCCAGCGAGAAGTTTTCCGCCAGTTCGTTGAGAACGGCGTTGGCCTCGGCGGAGAAGGCCGGTACTTCAGGGATGCCAGCGTGGGCGGCCAGGCGCTGGAGCCAGCGCACTTCAACCAGAACGCGGGCACGGATCAGGCCGTACTCGCTGAAAATCGGGCGCAGGGCCTGGGTTTTGCCGGCGTAGCGGCCGTCAACAGGGGAAACCGCAGTGAGCGAAGAGAGCTGCATGGGGTGTTCTCGGACAGTCGGGCAACGAAATGGGGCGCGTATCATACATGAAAAAATCCGCCGGTCCGTCGCCAACTGACCGGCGTATTACGCGTTACAGACTACAAAGCCTTCATGACGCGGCGTTTATTCGCTGCGCATCAACGGATAAAGCTCTTTGAGCAACTTGCGGCGGCTGATCACCAACTGCCAGCGATGACCGCCGAGCTGTCGCCACAGGCGCGCCGAGCGGATACCGGCAAGGAGCAGGGCGCGGATCTTCGAGGCGTTGCTCGGCTGCTGCAGGTTGCGCATGTCGCCGTGCACCTGAATGCGCTGGCGCAGGGTGCTCAACGTGTCCTGGTACAACGCACCGCAAGCGGCCACGACGTTTTCGTGGGCCGGGCCAAAATGCTCGACCTGCGACTGAATCTGCGGCAGGCGTTTGGCAATCGTCTCGAGCATGTCGTCACGCTTGGCCAGTTGCCGCTCAAGACCGAGCATCGACAGGGCATAGCGCAGCGGCTCGCGCTGCAAGGTGCTCGGATCGCGCTCCAGGGCGCCAATCAGCGCGCGATAACCCTCGCGCAGATTGATGTCATCGCCACCGTACACGTCCAGCGTATCTTTCGGATCCCGCACCAACAGGCTGCCGAGCATGCAGCTCAGGCCGGCCTCGTTGGTCTGGCCGGTCTTGGCGATGCGATCCACCAGCACGGCGGCGAGAAACACGCCGCCCAGCGCCGTCAGTTGCTCCTGAGTCGGGCTCATGCCTGGCCGCTCCACGGCTCGGCCACTTCGATCACGCCGCCGCCGAGGCAAATTTCGCCGTCATAGAACACCACCGACTGGCCCGGCGTCACCGCGCGTTGCGGCTCGTCGAACACGGCGCGATAGCCGTCCGCGGTTTTTTCCAGGGTGCAGGCCTGATCGCTCTGGCGGTAGCGCACTTTCGCCGTCAGGCGCAGCGGCTGGCTCAGGTCGATCGGGTTGACCCAGTAGATTTCCGAAGCGAGCAGGGCGCTGGAGAACAGCCACGGATGGTTGTTGCCCTGGCCGACGATCAGCTCGTTGCTCTCCAGGTCCTTGCGCAGCACGTACCAGGGCTCGTCACCGGCGTCCTTCAAACCGCCGATGCCGAGGCCCTGACGCTGGCCGATGGTGTGGTACATCAAGCCGTGATGACGGCCGATGACTTCGCCTTCGGTGGTCTTGATCTCGCCCGGTTGTGCCGGCAGGTATTGCTTGAGGAAATCGCTGAAACGGCGCTCGCCGATGAAGCAGATCCCGGTGGAATCCTTCTTCTTGGCGGTGGCCAGCTCATATTTCTCGGCAATCGCGCGGACTTCAGGCTTTTCCAGTTCGCCGACCGGGAACAGGGTCTTGGCAATCTGCTCGCCGCCGACGGCGTGCAGGAAGTAGCTCTGATCCTTGTTCGGATCGAGGCCCTTGAGCAGCTCGGTGCGGCCATCGATATCGCGGCGGCGCACGTAGTGGCCGGTGGCGATCAGGTCGGCGCCGAGCATCATTGCGTAGTCGAGGAACGCTTTGAACTTGATCTCGCGGTTACACAGGATGTCCGGGTTCGGCGTGCGCCCGGCCTTGTATTCGGCGAGGAAGTGCTCGAACACGTTGTCCCAGTACTCGGCAGCGAAGTTGGCGGTGTGCAACTTGATGCCGATCTTGTCGCAGACAGCCTGCGCATCCGCCAGGTCATCCATGGCGGTGCAGTATTCCGTTCCGTCGTCTTCTTCCCAGTTCTTCATGAACAGGCCTTCCACTTCGTAACCTTGCTCGATCAGCAGAAGGGCGGAAACGGAAGAGTCCACGCCGCCGGACATGCCGACAATGACGCGCTTCTTGGATGTGTCAGAAGGGGCTGGATCACGCATAGGAATTCAATGAGTGTCTTGGAAAAGGGCGCGATTCTATCAGGCTCGCGGCCGCAAGGCTAAAGAGAAGGGCGGATCAGTTCGAGGCCGAAGTGATTGCCCGCCAGATAATCGTCGATGCAACGGATGATCAGCTCGCTGCGCCAGTGGTCGCGCTGGGCAATTAATTCGTCACGGGTCAGCCACTTGGCGCCGAGGATGCCGTCGTCGAGCTGGTAATCCGGATGGTGCTGGACGGCTTTGGCGCTGAAGCACACGCGCTGGTAAGTCACGCCGTTGCTCGGTGCGGTGTACAGATAAATGCCGATCACCCCGGTGGGTTCGACGTCCCAACCGGTTTCTTCGAGGGTTTCGCGAATGGCCGCGTCGATCAGGGTTTCATCCGGGTCGAGATGGCCGGCGGGCTGGTTGAGCACGTTACGGCCGCCTTTGTGTTCTTCGACCATCAGGAAGCGACCGTTGTCCTCGACGACGGTAGCGACGGTGATGTGGGGGAGCCATTCCATAAATTTTCCTCAATTCTGAGAATGTAATGAGAACACTGTGGGAGCGAGCTTGCTCGCGAAAGCGGTGGGTCAGTCAATGAAGACCTTGAATGATAAACCGCATTCGCGAGCAAGCTCGCTCCCACAAGGGAATTGCGTGCATTCTGAAAACACAAACCCCGGCACAAGGCCGGGGTTTGTTTAACGCATTACAACCTTAAACCAGCGCAGCGATCGCGGCGTTGAAGGTTGCGCTTGGGCGCATGGCCTTGCTGATCAGCTCGGCGTCGGCATGGTAGTAACCACCGATGTCGACTGGCTTGCCCTGAACGGCGTTGAGCTCGGCAACGATGGTCGCTTCGTTCTCGGTCAGGGTTTTGGCCAGGGTCGCGAACTGCGCTTGCAGTGCCGCGTCTTCAGTCTGGGCGGCCAGGGCCTGAGCCCAGTACATCGCCAGGTAGAAGTGGCTGCCGCGGTTGTCGATGTTGCCGACTTTGCGCGATGGCGACTTGTTGTTGTCGAGGAACTGGCCAGTAGCCTGGTCGAGGGTTTTCGACAGCACCAGCGCTTTCGGGTTGTTGTAGTTCACGCCCAAGTGCTCAAGGGAAGCGGCGAGGGCGAGGAACTCACCCAGCGAATCCCAGCGCAGGAAGTTTTCTTCAACCAGTTGCTGCACGTGTTTCGGAGCCGAGCCGCCGGCGCCGGTTTCGAACAGACCACCGCCGTTCATCAGCGGCACGATCGACAGCATCTTGGCGCTGGTGCCCAGTTCCATGATCGGGAACAGGTCGGTCAGGTAGTCGCGGAGCACGTTACCGGTCACCGAAATGGTGTCCTTGCCTTCGCGGGTGCGCTGCAGGGTGTACTTCATCGCATCGACCGGGGCCATGATCTGGATGTCCAGACCGCTGGTGTCGTGATCCTTCAGGTACGCCTGAACCTTCTCGATCACCACGCCATCATGAGCGCGCATCGGGTCGAGCCAGAAGATCGCCGGCGTGCTGCTCGCGCGAGCACGGTTGACGGCCAGTTTGACCCAGTCCTGGATCGGCGCGTCTTTGGTCTGGCACATGCGGAAGATGTCGCCGGCTTCGACAGCCTGTTCCATCAGCAGCTTGCCCTTGCTGTCGGTGACGCGAACGACGCCGTCAGCCTTGATCTGGAAGGTCTTGTCGTGGGAGCCGTACTCTTCGGCTTTCTTCGCCATCAGACCGACGTTCGGCACGCTGCCCATGGTGGTCGGATCAAAAGCGCCGTTGGCTTTGCAGTCTTCGATCACGGCCTGGTAGATGGTCGCGTAGCAGCGATCCGGGATCACAGCCTTGGTGTCGTGCAGCTGACCGTCGGTGCCCCACATCTTGCCGGAGTCACGGATCATCGCTGGCATCGAGGCGTCGACGATGACGTCGCTCGGCACGTGCAGGTTGGTGATGCCTTTGTCGGAGTTGACCATCGCCAGCGATGGACGAACGGCGTAGACCGCTGCGATATCCGCTTCGATCTGCGCTTGCTGCTCGGCCGGCAGGGCCTTGATGCGCGCGTACAGATCGCCGATGCCGTTGTTCAGGTTGAAGCCGATCTGGTTCAGCACGTCAGCGTGTTTGGTCAGTGCGTCTTTATAGAACTCGGCAACGATCTGGCCGAACATGATCGGGTCGGAGACCTTCATCATGGTCGCTTTCAGGTGCACCGAGAGCAGCACGCCCTGGGCCTTGGCGCTTTCGATCTCGGCAGCGATGAACGCACGCAGGGCGTTTTTGCTCATCACGGCGCAGTCGAGGATCTCGCCAGCCTGAACGGTGGTTTTTTCTTTCAGAACGGTGGCAGCACCGTCCTTGGCGATCAGTTCGATCTTCACGGCGTCAGCGGCGTCGATCAGGACAGCTTTTTCGCTGCCGTAGAAATCGCCGGTGCTCATGTGAGCGACGTGGGACTTGGAGTCTTTGGCCCAGGCACCCATTTTGTGCGGGTGCTTGCGCGCGTAGTTCTTCACCGACAGCGGAGCGCGGCGGTCGGAGTTGCCTTCACGCAGAACCGGGTTCACGGCGCTGCCCTTGACCTTGTCGTAACGCGCCTTGGCGTCTTTGTCGGCGTCGCTGGTCACGGTTTCCGGGTAATCCGGCAGGTTGTAGCCCTGTGCCTGCAACTCTTTGATCGCGGCTTGCAGCTGTGGCACCGAAGCACTGATGTTCGGCAGCTTGATGATGTTGGCTTCAGGCGTAACGGCCAGGTCGCCCAGTTCGGCAAGGTGGTCGGCTACGGCTTTGTCGCCCAGTTGCTCGGGGAAGCTTGCCAGGATGCGCGCTGCAAGAGAGATATCGCGGGTTTCCACGGCGATATCGGCCGAGGCGGTGTAAGCCTCGATGATCGGCAGCAGGGAATAGGTGGCGAGGGCAGGAGCTTCGTCGGTGAAGGTATAGATGATCTTCGAGCGGGTGGGCATATTCGGATTAACTCTCTCTTCTTTGCTAAAGCGTGCGCAGAAACTCGAGGGGCGCCGGGTAAGCGCGTTCGTTCAAAGTCATCCATGAACCGAATGTCGAGAATCTTCGCGGTGATGTTGGGTGCATCAGTAGAGCGTCAAGCAGTCAGGCTGCGGTAACAACCCGACCAATCAGGCGGAAAGTCTCGTGCTAGAGAGGCCAGCCGTCGTGACCCTGTGGTCAGCGGGCGGCATTATACATAGGTAGCTGGCAATCTGCCGATGGTTCATATGCAACGATTCTCGTCCATTGGTCTAAAGGTCGCAGGGCAGCATCGGGCAAAGACTCGTTACGAATGCTGGAGTTTGGCGCTTTTCCCTTTGCTTTCAGGCTTGTACGAAACGAGATGTGCGCGGCGCCGGAACATAGGGTTTGCGTGTTGATTCAACTGGGTTACGCTCGAAGCAAGCCAGGTGTTCAATCCAAACAATGGAGTTCAGCATGGGTTACAAGAAGATTCAGGTTCCAGCCGTCGGTGACAAAATCACTGTCAATGCAGACCATTCTCTCAATGTTCCTGATAACCCGATCATCCCCTTCATCGAAGGCGACGGTATTGGTGTCGACATCAGTCCGGTGATGATCAAGGTTGTCGATGCTGCTGTTGAAAAGGCCTACGGCGGCAAGCGCAAGATTTCCTGGATGGAAGTCTACGCCGGCGAAAAGGCCACTCAGGTTTATGACCAGGACACCTGGCTGCCGCAGGAAACCCTCGACGCGGTCAAGGATTACGTGGTCTCCATCAAAGGCCCGCTGACCACTCCGGTCGGTGGCGGTATCCGCTCGCTGAACGTGGCCCTGCGTCAGCAGCTCGACCTGTACGTCTGCCTGCGCCCGGTGCGCTGGTTCGAAGGCGTGCCAAGCCCGGTGAAAAAGCCTGGCGATGTCGACATGACCATCTTCCGCGAAAACTCCGAAGACATTTACGCCGGTATCGAATGGAAGGCCGGTTCGCCGGAAGCCACCAAGGTCATCAAATTCCTTAAAGAAGAAATGGGCGTCACCAAGATCCGTTTCGACGAAAACTGCGGCATTGGCGTCAAGCCTGTATCCCGCGAAGGCACCAAGCGCCTGGCGCGCAAGGCTCTGCAATACGTGGTCGACAATGACCGCGACTCGCTGACCATCGTGCACAAAGGCAACATCATGAAGTTCACCGAAGGTGCCTTCAAGGAATGGGCCTACGAGGTAGCGGCGGAAGAGTTCGGCGCGACCCTGCTCGATGGCGGCCCGTGGATGCAGTTCAAGAACCCGAAAACCGGCAAGAACGTTGTGGTCAAGGACGCCATCGCCGACGCCATGCTCCAGCAGATCCTGCTGCGCCCGGCCGAGTACGATGTGATCGCTACGCTTAACCTCAACGGCGACTATCTGTCTGACGCCCTGGCCGCGGAAGTGGGCGGTATCGGCATTGCGCCGGGCGCCAACCTGTCGGACACCGTGGCGATGTTCGAAGCGACCCACGGTACCGCGCCGAAGTACGCCGGCAAGGATCAGGTCAACCCGGGCTCGCTGATCCTCTCGGCCGAGATGATGTTGCGTCACATGGGCTGGACTGAAGCGGCGGACCTGATCATCAAGGGCACCAACGGTGCGATCGGCGCGAAGACTGTTACTTATGATTTCGAGCGTTTGATGGATGGGGCCAAGCTGGTTTCGTCTTCGGGGTTTGGGGATGCGTTGATTTCGCATATGTAAAAATCGCAGGCACACAAAAACCGCCTGACTCAATGGGACAGGCGGTTTTTATGACTGAATGTATTCAGGTGTCAGTGGGTCACCGTTTGTTTTTCAGTGGCGACAAAGCTTGGCGCCGAAGCGACTTCGACCGAAGTTATCTTCACGGCATGCAAGCCTTTGGGGCCTTGAACGATGTCGAATGTGACTGCCTGACCCGCTTTCAGGGTCTTGTACCCGTCCATTTCAATGGCCGAGTAGTGGGCAAAGAAGTCAATGTCCTTGCCGTCCTCATCGCGACCTTCCCGGGCGTCGGTATTGATAAAGCCGAACCCCTTGGCGTTGTTGAACCATTTCACCTTGCCGACAGCCATGCTCAAATCCCTCTGCAACAGACTCCATCGCTGGAGTATCATCCACGACATCCGCAATCGAATTCGATAAAAGAATTGACTCCGCGGATCTTTTTTACCCACTGTGGGCTCTATTGGTTGTAACACCGTTTTCCCGATAGTCAAGGTGACCGGGCAGTCGTAGTTGAAAACGTGTGCAACCGCCCCCACCACTGTATTCGCACAACTGACGAACCTTTTTTTCCATGCATGCAATCAGCCAGATTCGACTAACATTCAATCAGGATCGCCCGCTTCTCCAAAAGGATCTTCCACAGGAGCACGACGACGATTCGGCAGGCGTTGCTGTTCAGGAAGCAAAGCCCGCGTTACAGGCGCCGCCGATGTACAAGGTGGTTTTGTTCAACGATGACTACACACCGATGGATTTCGTCGTCGAAGTGCTCGAGGTGTTTTTTAACCTGAATCGCGAGCTGGCGACCAAGGTCATGCTGGCCGTCCATACAGAAGGCCGGGCAGTATGTGGAGTGTTTACCCGCGACATCGCCGAGACAAAGGCCATGCAGGTCAACCAGTACGCCAGGGAAAGCCAGCATCCGCTACTCTGTGAAATCGAGAAGGACGGTTAATCGCCGACCACTTGGGTATGAGGTGAAGCTATGTTAAACCGCGAGCTCGAAGTCACCCTCAATCTAGCCTTCAAGGAGGCTCGTTCGAAGCGTCATGAGTTCATGACCGTCGAACATCTCCTGCTGGCCCTATTGGATAATGAGGCTGCCGCCACCGTTTTGCGTGCCTGCGGCGCAAACCTCGACAAACTCAAGCATGATCTGCAGGAGTTCATCGACTCCACCACGCCATTGATCCCCGTGCATGACGAGGATCGCGAAACCCAGCCAACCCTGGGTTTCCAGCGGGTCCTGCAGCGTGCTGTTTTTCACGTACAGAGCTCGGGCAAACGCGAAGTGACCGGCGCCAATGTGCTGGTCGCCATCTTCAGTGAGCAAGAGAGTCAGGCAGTGTTCCTGCTGAAACAGCAGAGCGTTGCGCGCATCGATGTCGTCAACTACATCGCCCACGGCATCTCCAAAGTACCGGGGCACGGCGATCACTCTGAAGGTGAACAAGATATGCAGGACGACGAGGGCGGTGAGTCTTCTTCTTCAGGCAATCCTCTGGATGCTTATGCCAGCAACCTCAACGAACTCGCGCGCCAGGGTCGCATCGATCCGTTGGTCGGCCGCGAATCGGAAGTCGAGCGTGTCGCGCAGATTCTCGCGCGCCGGCGCAAGAACAATCCGCTGCTGGTCGGCGAAGCAGGCGTGGGTAAAACCGCGATTGCCGAAGGCCTGGCCAAGCGCATCGTCGATAATCAGGTGCCGGATCTGCTGGCCAATGCGGTTGTTTATTCGCTCGATCTTGGCGCTTTGCTCGCGGGCACCAAGTATCGTGGTGATTTCGAGAAGCGCTTCAAGGCGTTGCTCAATGAACTGAAAAAACGTCCGCAGGCGATCCTGTTCATCGACGAGATCCACACCATCATCGGTGCGGGTGCTGCGTCCGGTGGCGTGATGGATGCGTCCAACCTGCTCAAGCCGTTGCTGTCGTCTGGCGACATTCGCTGCATCGGTTCGACCACGTTCCAGGAATTCCGTGGCATCTTCGAGAAGGATCGCGCCCTGGCGCGCCGCTTCCAGAAGGTCGATGTCGTCGAGCCGTCAGTGGAAGACACCATCGGTATCCTGCGCGGTCTGAAAGGACGTTTCGAGCAGCATCACAACATCGAGTACAGCGATGAGTCGTTGCGTGCCGCTGCGGAATTGGCGTCGCGCTACATCAATGACCGGCACATGCCGGACAAGGCCATCGACGTGATCGACGAGGCGGGCGCCTATCAGCGTCTGCAACCGGTGGAGATGCGCGTCAAGCGAATCGAAGTGCCACAGGTCGAGGACATTGTCGCGAAAATCGCGCGGATTCCGCCAAAGCACGTCACCAGTTCCGACAAGGAACTGCTGCGTAATCTTGAGCGTGACCTGAAACTGACGGTGTTCGGTCAGGATGCTGCGATCGATTCGCTGTCGACTGCAATCAAACTGTCTCGTGCGGGGCTCAAATCGCCTGACAAGCCGGTCGGTTCGTTTCTCTTCGCCGGGCCTACCGGTGTCGGTAAAACCGAGGCCGCGCGACAGCTGGCCAAAGCGCTGGGGATCGAGCTGGTCCGCTTCGACATGTCCGAGTACATGGAGCGTCACACCGTTTCACGTCTGATCGGTGCGCCTCCAGGCTATGTCGGTTTCGATCAGGGCGGTCTTTTGACCGAAGCGATCACCAAGCAGCCACATTGCGTATTGTTGCTCGACGAAATCGAGAAGGCGCATCCGGAAGTCTTCAATCTGCTGTTGCAGGTTATGGACCATGGCACGCTGACCGATAACAACGGGCGCAAGGCGGACTTCCGCAACGTGATCGTGATTATGACCACCAACGCCGGTGCCGAAACGGCCGCGCGGGCTTCGATCGGTTTCACCCATCAGGATCACTCGTCTGATGCGATGGAAGTGATCAAGAAGAGCTTTACGCCGGAATTCCGTAACCGGCTGGATACCATTATCCAGTTTGGTCGCCTCAGTCATGAGGTCATCAAAAGCGTGGTGGACAAGTTCCTTACCGAGCTGCAAGCGCAGTTGGAAGACAAGCGTGTGTTGCTGGAGGTTACCGACGCGGCGCGCAGCTGGCTGGCGGCCGGTGGTTACGATTCGGCGATGGGCGCACGTCCAATGGCGCGTCTGATCCAGGACAAGATCAAGCGTCCGTTGGCGGAGGAGATTCTGTTTGGCGAACTGGCCGAGCATGGCGGTGTGGTGCACATCGACATCAAGGACGGGGAGTTGACGTTCGACTTCGAAACTACGGCGGAAATGGCCTGACGGCTGTTGTCTGTTGGTAACGCTAAAGGCGCCTTCGGGCGCCTTTTTGCTGTTTGTCGTTTGGGGGGTTTGGGTGAATATCCGTTTTTGCCGTGCTCCGGCTGGCGGTTTCGCCTGACGGCGACTCACTTTTTTTACAAACGCCTAAAAAAAGTAAGCAAAAAAACGCTTGCTCCTGCGTTCGGCCCTCGCAGGCTCGGGTTCCTTCGCTGCGGGATCGATCCGGGCGCAGCGGCTCCGGTTTGCTCCGCTGCACCTCCTTCCGCTGTGTCTGGCTGCGCCAGACGGTCGCTGCGCTCCCACGCCCGGATCAATCCCTCCACTCAGCCTTCCGACGTCGCCCATGGATCAAAAGCACTCGAGCTAACGCTCATTGTTGAGTGGGGCGGCTTCGCCGCGGGCAGCTGCGCTGCTTTTTTTGCTTTTGTGGGAGCGAGCCTGCTCGCGAAGGCGGCCTGACAGCCGACGTGTTTCTTGAGGTTGTACTCGATCCAATTGCAGGAGTGAGCCTGCTCGCGATGGCGCCCTGCTGGTCAACCAGTTTCCATCAGAGACCCACGATCCAACTGTAGGAGCTGCCGAAGGCTGCGATCTTTTGATCTGGCTCTTGATCTGGCTCTTGATCTGGCTCTTGATCTGGCTTTTGCTTTGCTTCGGCTTTTGACCTTTTGCCCCTTCGGCAGGCTTCGTTACGGGATCGATCCGGGCGTGGGAGCGCAGCGACCGTACGACGCAGTCGTACACAGCGAGAGGAGGTGCAGCGAAGCAAACCGGAGGCGCTGCGCCCGGATCGATCCCGTAACGAAGGTACCCCGAGCCCTAGCGAGCGGGCCGAACGCCGGGGCAAAGCCTTTTGGGTTACCTTTTCGGCGTTTGGAAAAGGTGACTCGCTGTAAAAGCGAAACCGCCAGCGGCAGCACCCGCAGCAACGGATATGCCCCCAAAACCCACAAAACCCACAAAACCCCAAACCCCAGACAAACAAAAACGCCCGGCATAACCCGGGCGTTCTGTATTGACTTGATTAACGAGCGCGGTAAGTGATCCGCCCTTTGCTCAAATCATAGGGCGTCAGCTCGACGCGCACTTTGTCACCGGTAAGAATACGAATGTAGTTCTTGCGCATCTTGCCGGAAATATGCGCGGTTACGACGTGCCCATTTTCCAACTCCACACGAAACATGGTGTTGGGCAGGGTGTCGACGACAGTGCCTTCCATTTCGAAGCTGTCTTCTTTCGACATGCAGTAAAGCCCTCGGTATCCAATGAATGGCCCGGTGCAACTGCGCCAGGCAAAAGCGGCGTGCATTGTGCCCGAAAAATGGGGTTTACGCCAAGGGGTTTAGGCCGCGGGTTTAGTTCAGGACGACCCAGCGCTGGTTGATCAGCAATTCGATGGGCCGATATTGCGTCTTGTAGTTCATCTTTTTGCAGTTCTTGATCCAGTAACCCAGGTACACCGCCTCAAGGCCCAAGCGCTGGCTCTCGGCGATTTGCCAGAGGATCGCGTAACGCCCCAGGCTGCGGCGTTCTTCGTTCGGTTCGTAGAAGGTGTACACCGCCGACAAACCGTTAGGCAGAAGATCGGTCACCGCCACCGCGAGCAACCGTCCGTCGAGTCGAAACTCATAAAAGCGCGAGAAGGGCAAGTCACGCACCAGGAACGTCGAGAACTGATCACGGCTCGGCGGGTACATGTCGCCGTCGGCATGGCGCTGTTCGATGTAGCGCTGGTACAGATCGAAGTATTCTTCACTGAACTGCGGTTTGACTGGCTGCACTTGCAAATCGGCGTTGCGTTTGTAGATACGCTTCTGCTGGCGATTGGCAATGAACTGGGCGGAAGGAATACGCGCAGGCACGCACGCATTGCAATTCTGGCAATGCGGCCGGTACAGGTGATCGCCGCTGCGACGAAAGCCCATTTCCGACAGATCTGCGTAGACGTGCACATCCATGGGCTGACTCGGGTCGAGAAACAGCGTCGTGGCCTGCTCCTCGGGCAGATAACTGCAAGAGTGGGGCTGAGTGGCATAGAACTTCAATCGCGCCAACTCGGTCATGAATCAACCCTCGGGATAAGCTGGTGGATTAAGTGTAAGCCACCTGCGCAAAAGTCGCTCAGCAAACCCAGGTCGCTGTGTTCGGTTGGTCGAGATGCCGAGCCAGATAATCGGCGAATTCGCTACGCGCGATCGATCGTGCACCGAGGCTCTGAAGATGATCGGTCGGCATCTGGCAGTCGATCAGGACAAAGCCGGCGGCTTTCAAATGCTGCACCAAGGTCGCGAAGCCGTACTTCGAAGCGTTGTCGGCGCGGCTGAACATCGACTCGCCAAAAAACAGTTGGCCCATCGCCAGGCCATACAGGCCGCCGACCAGTTGTCCATCGCCCCAGACCTCAACCGAATGAGCGAAACCGCGACGATGCAGCTCCATGTAAGCATTCTGCATGGCCTCCGTGATCCAGGTGCCGTCAGCGTAATCCCGGGGCGCGGCGCAGGCGCGGATGACGGCGTCGAAATCCTCGTCGAAGGTTACTTGATAGCGTTCCTTGCGCAGCAGTTTGGCGAGACTGCGCGAGACATGCAGTTCATCGGGAAAAAGCACGGTGCGGGGATCGGGCGACCACCAGAGAATTGGCTGACCCTCGGAAAACCATGGGAAGCAGCCATGGCGATAGGCCTGGATCAATCGATCGGCAGACAGGTCGCCACCGGCGGCGAGCAACCCGTTCGGTTCACGCGTGGCCTTGTCCAGTGAAGGGAAGGTCAGGGAGTTACGTTGTAACCAAGTCAGCATGGCATCCAGGCTTGCAGAAGGGGAGGGCGGTCAGGGGCGCGCAGCCCCGCGAAAGAGTTTGCCGCGAAACGGCGCCAATGTCCTGCACAGATGTCCGGTGCGGTAACCATCGGGCTGCAACTTGATGTGTCGGCCGTGGTCGTAAGCGTCACCATGGCGATGCTCGCAAATCGTTTTGACTCAATAGAAATCGCTGGCTTCGCTACGTTCATCAAATACAGCTCATAAGCCTTTGTCACAAAAGACAATGCGTGCTCCAATTGCAACGCAGCGCGTGTACGTTTGGCTATGCTCAAGGCAAGGGTCTCAAGCATGGCGTCGGGCGCGCAAACCCGTACAATGCCGGGTTGTGACGGCTTTGCGCTGTGCACAGTGTTTATGGCCGTGTTTATAAAACCAGTGGCACAGTGTTAAAAGTAGTCTCAATTGGGCTTTTCACCTTTGTTACCTGCCTGGACTGGCAGTTTTTTATCGTCATTCAATAGATGGACGCGCCTCGGGCGCAGGAAAAGAAGCGTTTTGAAGAAGACCACCGAAGCACCCAAAACAGTCGTTCCGCTCTGGCGCCAACAGCTGCACTACCGGCTCAAGGAAGGTGCATTGATCGCCATTGGCGCCTTGTGCCTGTTCCTGATGATGGCTTTGCTGACTTACGGCAAGGACGATCCGGGCTGGAGCCATAACAGCAAGATCGACGATGTGCAGAATTTCGGCGGGCCTGCGGGCTCGTACAGCGCCGATATCCTGTTCATGGTGCTCGGTTACTTCGCCTATATCTTCCCGCTGTTGCTGGCGGTCAAGGCGTATCAGATTTTCCGTCAACGTCACGAACCGTGGCAGTGGAGCGGCTGGCTGTTCTCCTGGCGCCTGATCGGTCTGGTGTTTCTGGTGCTTTCCGGTGCTGCGCTGGCGCACATTCACTTTCATGCCGCGACCGGTTTGCCGGCCGGCGCTGGCGGGGCGTTGGGCGAAAGCCTTGGCGATCTGGCGAAAAATGCGCTGAACATTCAGGGCAGCACGCTGCTGTTCATCGCCTTGTTCCTGTTCGGCCTGACCGTATTCACTGACCTGTCGTGGTTCAAGGTGATGGACGTCACCGGCAAGATCACCCTCGATCTGTTCGAACTCTTCCAGGGTGCGCTCAACCGCTGGTGGTCGGCGCGCACCGAACGCAAGCAACTGGTCGCGCAACTGCGTGAGGTTGATGACCGCGTCCACGATGTGGTCGCACCGACTGTCACCGACAAGCGCGAACAGGCCAAGGTCAAGGAACGTCTGATCGAACGCGAGCAGGCACTGAGCAAGCACATGTCCGACCGCGAGAAGCAGGTGCCGCCGGTCATCGCCCCGGCACCGGCCAAGGCGCCGGAGCCGAGCAAGCGCGTGCAGAAAGAGAAACAGGCGCCGTTGTTCGTCGACAGCGCGGTGGAAGGTACCTTGCCGCCGATTTCGATTCTTGATCCTGCGGAAAAGAAACAACTCAACTATTCGCCTGAGTCCTTGGCTGCAGTCGGTCACTTGCTGGAGATCAAGCTCAAGGAATTCGGCGTCGAAGTCACCGTCGATTCGATCCATCCCGGCCCGGTGATTACCCGTTACGAAATCCAGCCGGCTGCCGGCGTGAAAGTCAGCCGCATCGCCAACCTGGCGAAAGACCTGGCACGCTCGCTGGCGGTGACCAGCGTGCGGGTGGTCGAGGTGATTCCGGGCAAAACCACTGTCGGTATCGAAATTCCCAACGAAGACCGTCAGATCGTGCGCTTCTCCGAAGTGCTGTCGACGCCCGAGTACGACAATTTCAAATCGCCGGTCACCCTGGCGCTCGGTCACGATATCGGTGGCAAGCCGGTCATCACCGACCTGGCGAAGATGCCGCACCTGCTGGTGGCCGGTACCACCGGTTCCGGTAAGTCCGTGGGCGTGAACGCGATGATCCTGTCGATCCTGTTCAAATCCGGCCCGGACGACGCCAAGCTGATCATGATCGACCCGAAAATGCTCGAGCTGTCGATCTACGAAGGCATTCCGCACCTGCTGTGCCCGGTGGTGACGGACATGAAGGACGCTGCCAACGCCTTGCGCTGGAGCGTTGCCGAGATGGAGCGGCGCTACAAGCTGATGGCGAAGATGGGCGTGCGTAACCTGTCCGGCTTCAACGCCAAGGTCAAGGAAGCCCAGGATGCCGGCGAGCCGTTGAGCGATCCGCTGTACAAGCGTGAAAGCATCCACGACGAAGCGCCGCTGTTGCAGAAACTGCCAACCATCGTCGTCGTGGTCGACGAATTCGCTGACATGATGATGATCGTCGGCAAGAAGGTCGAAGAACTGATCGCGCGGATCGCGCAGAAGGCGCGTGCGGCGGGGATTCACTTGATTCTTGCGACCCAGCGCCCGTCGGTGGACGTGATCACCGGTTTGATCAAGGCCAACATCCCGACCCGCATGGCGTTCCAGGTTTCGAGCAAGATCGACTCGCGGACCATCATCGACCAGGGTGGCGCCGAGCAACTGCTGGGTCACGGTGACATGCTTTACATGCCTCCGGGCACCAGTCTGCCGATCCGCGTCCACGGCGCGTTCGTTTCCGACGATGAGGTTCACCGTGTGGTCGAGGCGTGGAAACTGCGCGGCGCGCCGGAATACAACGACGACATCCTCAACGGTGTCGAAGAGGCGGGCAGCGGCTTTGAAGGCAGCAGCGGTGGTGGTGACGGTGATGATCCGGAAGCCGACGCGCTGTATGACGAAGCCGTGCAGTTCGTCCTCGAAAGCCGTCGCGCGTCGATTTCCGCAGTCCAGCGCAAACTGAAGATCGGCTACAACCGCGCCGCGCGGATGATCGAAGCCATGGAAATGGCGGGCGTCGTCACGTCAATGAACACCAACGGATCGCGTGAAGTCCTGGCCCCAGGCCCGGTACGCGACTGATAACGCAACGATTCGAGTGGCGCAATGATGCGCCATTCGCTTTCCCACGAGTATTCAAGAGGACTCTCATGCGCCTTATCCGCATGCTGTTGCCAGTACTGGCGCTGACCACGCTCACGGCCCACGCCGACGAAAAGGACGTGGCGCGTCTGACCCAATTGCTGGAAACATCGAAAACCCTGTCGGCGAATTTTTCGCAGTTGACCCTCGACGGCGGCGGCACTCAATTGCAGGAGACCACCGGCAATATGACCCTGCAGCGTCCGGGCCTGTTTTACTGGCACACCAACGCGCCGGCCGAGCAGACCATGGTCTCCGATGGCAAGAAAGTCACCCTGTGGGACCCGGACCTGGAACAGGCAACCATCAAGAAGCTCGATGAGCGTCTGACCCAGACCCCGGCGCTGCTGTTGTCCGGCGATGTCTCGAAGATCAGCCAGAGCTTCGATATCAGCGCGAAAGAGGCGGGCGGTGTGATCGACTTTACCCTCAAGCCGAAAACCAAGGACACCCTGTTCGACAATCTGCGCCTGTCGTTCCGCAACGGGCTGCTCAATGACATGCAACTGATTGACAGTGTCGGCCAGCGCACCAATATCCTGTTTACCGGGGTCAAGGCCAACGAAGCGGTACCGGCGTCGAAGTTCAAATTCGACATCCCCAAGGGTGCCGACGTCATCCAGGAATAATTTCAAACCCTGTGGGAGCGAGCTTGCTCGCGAATGCGATCGGACAGGCAATCTGTCTGGCGCCTGATACACCGCCTTCGCGAGCAAGCTCGCTCCCACAATGGTTGTTGTGCCCAATGAGGTTTCGAACGTAGTGATGGATCTGTTTCGCAGTGCACCGATAGCCCAACCCCTGGCCGCGCGTCTGCGTGCGGCCAATCTGGATGAGTACGTCGGTCAGGAACACCTGCTCGCTCGCGGCAAGCCTCTGCGCGAGGCGCTGGAGCAGGGCGCGCTGCATTCGATGATCTTCTGGGGGCCGCCGGGTGTGGGCAAGACTACCCTGGCGCGGTTGCTCGCTGAAGTCTCCGATGCGCACTTCGAAACGGTCTCGGCGGTGCTCGCCGGGGTCAAGGAAATCCGTCAGGCCGTTGAAATTGCCAAGCAGCAGGCCGGCCAGTACGGCAAACGCACGATCCTGTTTGTCGACGAGGTGCACCGCTTCAACAAGTCGCAGCAGGACGCGTTTCTGCCATACGTTGAAGACGGCACGCTGATCTTCATCGGCGCCACCACCGAAAACCCTTCGTTCGAACTGAACAACGCCTTGTTGTCGCGTGCCCGTGTCTATGTGCTGAAAAGCCTCGACGAAGCGGCGCTGCGCAAACTGGTGCATCGGGCCTTGACCGAAGAGCGCGGGCTGGGCAAGCGCAATCTGACACTGAGCGATGAGGGTTTTCAGATGCTGCTGTCCGCCGCTGATGGCGATGGCCGGCGTCTGCTCAATCTGCTGGAGAACGCCTCCGACCTGGCTGAAGACAATAGCGAAATCGGCACCGAGCTGCTGCAAAGCCTGCTCGGCGACACCCGTCGACGTTTCGACAAGGGTGGCGAAGCGTTTTATGACCAGATCTCGGCCCTGCACAAATCAGTGCGCGGCTCCAATCCTGACGGCGCGCTGTACTGGTTCGCGCGGATGATCGACGGCGGCTGCGATCCGCTGTATCTGGCGCGGCGCGTGGTGCGCATGGCCAGCGAAGACATTGGCAATGCCGACCCGCGTGCGCTGAGCCTGTGCCTGGCGGCGTGGGAGGTGCAGGAGCGTCTCGGCAGTCCCGAGGGCGAGTTGGCAGTGGCCCAGGCCATCACGTATCTGGCCTGCGCACCGAAAAGTAATGCGGTGTACATGGGCTTCAAGACCGCCCTGCGCGCGGCTGCCGAAAACGGCTCGCTGGAAGTGCCGCTGCACCTGCGCAATGCTCCGACCAAGCTGATGAAGCAATTGGGTTACGGCGACGAGTACCGCTACGCCCACGACGAGCCGGACGCTTATGCCGCCGGCGAAGACTATTTCCCGGAAGAACTCGAGCCGATTCCGTTCTATCAGCCAGTGCCCCGTGGCCTGGAGTTGAAGATCGGCGAGAAGCTCAATCACCTCGCTCAACTCGATCGTCTGAGCCCTCGGCAGCGGAGAAAGTAGTGGTCCCATTGATCATCGCAGTGTCGGTCGGCGGCGTCGCTGGCACATTGTTGCGCTTCGCCACCGGCAATTGGGTCAGCGCCAATTGGCCGCGGCACTTCTATACCGCGACGCTGGCCGTTAATATCGTGGGCTGCCTGCTGATTGGCGTGTTGTACGGCCTGTTTTTGATACGCCCGGAAGTGCCGATCGAGGTGCGCGCCGGGTTGATGGTCGGCTTCCTCGGGGGGCTGACGACTTTTTCATCCTTTTCACTGGATACGGTGCGCCTGCTGGAAAGCGGGCAAGTGTTGCTGGCCCTGGGCTACGCGGCACTCAGCGTATTCGGCGGGCTGCTCGCCACGTGGGCCGGCCTGTCCCTGACCAAACTTTGATAACGAGAAACCGACATGCTCGATTCCAAACTGTTACGTAGCAACCTTCAGGACGTAGCGGACCGCCTGGCTTCCCGTGGCTTTGCCCTGGACACCGCGCGCATCGAAGCGCTGGAAGAACAGCGCAAGACCGTCCAGACCCGCACCGAAGCACTGCAGGCTGAGCGTAACGCGCGTTCCAAATCCATCGGCCAGGCCAAGCAGCGCGGTGAAGACATCGCGCCGCTGATGGCGGATGTCGAGCGCATGGCGGGCGAACTGAGCGCTGGCAAGGTCGAACTGGACGCGATCCAGACCGAACTGGATTCGATCCTGCTCGGCATCCCCAACCTGCCACATGAATCGGTTCCGGTCGGCAAGGACGAAGACGACAACGTCGAAGTGCGTCGTTGGGGTACACCAACTCAGTTCGATTTCGAAGTCAAAGATCACGTAGCTCTCGGTGAGAAGTTCGGCTGGCTGGACTTCGAAACCGCCGCCAAGCTGTCCGGCGCGCGCTTTGCGCTGTTGCGTGGTCCGATCGCCCGCCTGCACCGCGCGCTGGCGCAGTTCATGATCAACCTGCACGTCAACGAGCATGGCTACGAAGAGGCTTACACGCCTTACCTGGTTCAGGCCCCGGCGCTGCAAGGTACCGGCCAGCTGCCGAAATTCGAAGAAGATTTGTTCAAGATCGCCCGTGAAGGTGAAGCCGATCTGTACCTGATCCCGACGGCCGAAGTGTCACTGACCAACATCGTTGCCGGCGAAATCGTCGATTCGAAACTGCTGCCGATCAAGTTCGTCGCCCATACCCCGTGCTTCCGCAGCGAAGCCGGTGCCTCGGGTCGCGACACTCGCGGGATGATTCGCCAGCACCAGTTCGACAAAGTCGAAATGGTCCAGATCGTCGAACCGTCGCAATCGATGGAAGCGCTGGAAGGCCTGACCGCCAACGCCGAAAAGGTTCTGCAACTGCTCGGCCTGCCTTACCGCACCCTGGCGCTGTGTACTGGCGACATGGGTTTCAGCGCGGTCAAGACCTACGACCTTGAAGTGTGGATTCCGAGCCAGGACAAGTACCGCGAAATTTCCTCGTGCTCGAACTGCGGCGACTTCCAGGCCCGTCGCATGCAGGCGCGTTTCCGCAACCCGGAAACCGGCAAGCCTGAGCTGGTGCACACCTTGAACGGTTCCGGCCTCGCGGTCGGTCGTACGCTGGTGGCGGTGCTGGAAAACTACCAGCAGGCCGACGGTTCGATCCGTGTGCCGGACGTGCTCAAGCCGTACATGGGTGGCCTTGAGGTCATCGGCTAAATGAAATATCTGCCGCTGTTTCACAACCTGCGCGGCAGTCGTGTGTTGGTTGTCGGTGGGGGGGAAATTGCCTTGCGCAAATCCCGCCTGCTGGCCGATGCCGGTGCGCTGCTGCGGGTGGTCGCACCTGAAATCGAACCGCAACTGGCTGAACTGGTCGCTGCCAGCGGCGGTGAATGCCTGCTGCGCGGTTACGTCGAAACGGATCTGGACGGTTGCGGGCTGATCATAGCCGCCACCGACGACGAAACGCTGAATGCGCAAGTCTCCACCGATGCCCATCGGCGTTGCGTGCCGGTCAACGTGGTCGATGCGCCGGCCTTGTGCAGCGTGATCTTCCCGGCGATCGTCGACCGTTCGCCTCTGATCATTGCCGTGTCCAGCGGCGGCGATGCGCCAGTGCTGGCGCGTCTGATCCGGGCAAAAATCGAAACCTGGATTCCCTCGACTTACGGTCAGTTGGCCGGGCTGGCTGCGCGTTTTCGCCATCAGGTGAAAAACCTGTTTCCGGATGTGCAGCAGCGTCGCGGCTTTTGGGAAGACGTTTTCCAGGGCCCGATCGCCGATCGTCAACTGGCCGGGCAGGGCGCTGAGGCCGAGCGCCTGTTGCAGGCAAAAGTGGATGGCGAGCCAATGGTCACCACTGGCGAGGTTTATCTGGTCGGCGCCGGCCCGGGCGATCCGGATCTGTTGACCTTCCGCGCGCTGCGTCTGATGCAGCAAGCCGATGTGGTGCTCTATGACCGCTTGGTGGCGCCGGCGATTCTAGAGCTGTGCCGTCGCGATGCCGAGCGGGTGTATGTCGGCAAGCGTCGTTCCGAACACGCCGTGCCGCAGGATCAGATCAATCAGCAACTGGTCGATCTGGCCAAGGCCGGCAAGCGCGTGGTGCGGTTGAAGGGCGGCGATCCTTTTATCTTCGGCCGCGGTGGCGAAGAGATCGAAGAGCTGGCAGCTCACGGCATCCCCTTCCAGGTGGTGCCGGGGATCACGGCGGCCAGCGGGTGTGCAGCCTATGCTGGTATTCCGTTGACCCATCGCGATCATGCGCAGTCCGTGCGGTTTGTCACTGGCCACTTGAAGGATGGTTCCACCGATCTGCCATGGGCTGACCTTGTCGCTCCGGCGCAGACGCTGGTGTTCTACATGGGCCTGGTGGGTTTGCCGATCATTTGCGAGCAGTTGATCAGGCACGGTCGCGCGGCGGATACCCCGGCGGCGTTGATTCAGCAGGGCACCACGGTCAATCAGCGGGTATTTACCGGCACGCTGGCCGATTTGCCGCGGCTGGTGGCGGAGCATGAAGTGCATGCGCCGACCCTGGTGATCGTTGGCGAAGTGGTGCAACTGCGCGAGAAACTGGCGTGGTTTGAAGGGGCGCAGGCGCAAATCTGAGTCAAAGCAAAAAGATCGCAGCCTTCGGCAGCTCCTACAGGGAACGCATTCTCATTTAGGAGCTGCCGAAGGCTGCGATCTTTTGCTTTTGTGGTTAGCCCCTGCGCCAAACCCCTTTCCCGCTCAGCCGCGCGCGGTCATGGGCCACAGTGAAATCCTGCTCCGGCCCCTTCGGCACAACCCCTGTCGGGTTAATCGTTTTGTGGCTGCCGTAGTAATGATGCTTGATGTGCTGAAAATCCACCGTTTCGGCAATCCCCGGCCACTGATACATCTCACGCAACCAGTTCGAAAGGTTCGGATAATCGGCAATTCGACGCAGGTTGCACTTGAAGTGTCCGTGATACACCGCGTCGAAGCGAATCATCGTAGTAAACAGGCGCACATCGGCTTCGGTCAGGTATTCCCCGCTCAGGTAGCGATTGGCACCGAGCAATTGTTCCAGATGGTCCAGTTCAGCAAATACTTCATCGAACGCCTGTTCGTAAGCCTGCTGCGACGTGGCAAAACCGGCGCGGTAGACACCGTTGTTCACCGCCGGATAGATCCGCTCGTTCAGCGCATCGATTTCATTGCGTAGCGGCGCCGGATAGAAGTCCAGGTCGTTTCCGGTGAGGTCGTCGAATGCACTGTTGAACATGCGGATGATTTCCGCCGATTCGTTGCTGACGATGCGCTTGAGTTTCTTGTCCCACAGCACTGGCACCGTCACCCGCCCGGTGTAGTCAGGCGTGTCAGCGGTGTAGCGTTGATGCATGAAATCGAAGCCATCGAGTTTATCGCCGGTCGAGCCGAGCGCTGTGTCGAAAGTCCAGCCATTCTCCAGCATCAACCAACTGACGACCGAAACGTCGATCAGACTTTCCAGCCCTTTGAGTTTGCGCAGAATCAGCGTGCGATGCGCCCAAGGGCAGGCGAGGGAAACGTAGAGGTGATAGCGCCCGGCTTCGGCAGCGAAACCGCCCTCACCGCTGGGGCCGGGCTGGCCGTCGGCGGTCACCCAGTTGCGCCGTTGCGCTTGTTCGCGCTGGAACGCGCCGTCCTTGCTGCTTTCGTACCACTTGTCCTGCCAGTGGCCGTCGACGAGTAAACCCATGATCGAGACTCCCAAAACCAATATGCGTTGGAGTCGAGTCTATTCCGATGAGTTCGAACAAAAAGCGCAAAGATCGGGCGCTAATGATCGGTTAGATCGATGTGTTGCGTGTTGCCCAATATTGCTCGGCG
This sequence comes from Pseudomonas koreensis, assembly GCF_024169245.1. NCBI lineage: Bacteria > Pseudomonadati > Pseudomonadota > Gammaproteobacteria > Pseudomonadales > Pseudomonadaceae > Pseudomonas > Pseudomonas koreensis. The sequence continues at coordinate 4,985,030 of NZ_JALJWP010000001.1, read as the reverse complement.
GTGATGAACGCCTGTTCACGATTTTGACCAAGGCCGCGCAGGGCGAGAGCCATGGTCGCAATCAGGGCCATTTGCGGGTAACTGTCGACCACATCGCCACGCCACACGGCTTTCAAGTGTCCGATGTCCAGCGAGGCGGGTTTGACGTGGCGTTGCGCTGACAACTGTGGCCATTCCTCATCCCAGCTCTGACCGCCGCTGGTGCCGTAAAGATGGCTGGTTGCGTCGGGGTTGATCTCGATTTCACCGCCATCGCCCTTGACCACGATTGCCGTGTCGCCAAGCAAGCCGCTGGCATCGCGATGCACCGCCTGGTAGCCCGGGTGAAAAATGCTTTGCAGGCCGCAGCGCGCACCGAGCGGATTGAGAATCCGCGCCAGCGAGTGGATCGGTGAACGCAGGCCGAGGGTGTTGCGCAGATCGATCATCTTTTGCAACTGCGGCGCCCAGTCCACCAGCGGCATAAAGGCCAGGCCGCCGTTGTCCAGTGCCGTGCCGACCTGCTGCCAGTTGCGGCACAGAGGAATGTTCAGTTCGCCCAGCAGTTGTTCGCTGTACAAGCGCCCGGCGGTGTGCGCGCCGCCGCCGTGCATGAAGATGCGTACGCCATTCTGTGCGAGACATTTGGCTGCCAGCAGGTACCACGGCAGATGGCGTTTTTTGCCGGCGTAGGTCGGCCAGTCCAGATCGACATTCATTGCCGGCGCCTGCAAGCGTTCGCGCAGCGCCTCGGTGAAACCGGCCATTTCCTCCGCGCTTTCTTCCTTGTGCCGCAGCAACATCAGGAAGGCGCCGAGTTGGGTGTCTTCCACCTGATCGTCAAGCACCATGCCCATCGCCTGGCGGGCTTCCTCACGCGTCAGGTCGCGGGCGCCGCGTTTGCCTTTGCCGAGAATCCGTACGAATTGCGCGAACGGGTGTTCGGCGGGCGTTTCGAGGGTCAATGCTGGAAAGTCGGTCATAGGCAATTCGTCGGTTTGGGCAGGCCCGCCAGTTTCGCGGCGAGTTTGGCAGGGGTGCCTTTGAACAGTCGGTTCAGGTGCAGGCTGTTGCCTTTGTCCGCGCCGAGTTTCAACGCGGTGTACTTGATCAGCGGCCGCGTGGCCGGGGACAGTTGAAATTCGGCGTAGAAGCTGCGCAGCAGTTCGAGGACTTCCCAGTGTTCGGGGGTCAACTCGATGTCTTCGGCAGCGGCAAGGGCACTGGCAACTTCCGCCGACCAGTCACTGAGGTCGACGAGAAAACCGTCCTTGTCCAGTTCGATGGCGCGGGCGCCGACGGTCATCGAATTCATAACCAACTGTTGACCTTGGCGTGATGGATCGACAGTTCGACGAAGGCCGGGTAATCGATGGCCTTGGCCCAGTCCGGAATCGCGATCGCACGGGCTTGTGCGTCTTCAACCAATACGAACAGGTCGATTTTTCGCTCTTGCAGGGCAGAAAACGGCACAGTGTCCGGTTGCAGCGCATACACCGCATCGCCGGACAACAACACCGCATCGGCGCTGCCCAGCAGGCGCAAGCAGCTAGTCAGGCGATCGTCGCCGAACGGGGAATGAGACAACACATGCAAAGTCGACATCAGAGGGTGATCACCTGGTCGTAGCGGTCAATAAGGGCGGTGATGTGTTCAGCGGCGAGCGGCTGCGCTTCGTCCAGCGACAGTTTGCCAAGACCGCGGGCGTGGGCGCTTTCGGCGCAATAGAACAATTCCTCGACACCAAACATCGGCAGCGCCTGCAGATTGGCGCTGAGGTCTTTCTGCTGCAAGGCCTTGGCGTTTTGCCCGGCGGCCAGTTGCAGTACGCCGTCATCGAGAAACAGCAAGCCGATCGGCAGATCGAAGGCGCCACCGGCCAGCACGATGTCCAGCGCTTCCCGCGCGCCGGGGCCGGACCAGGGCGACTGGCGGCTGATGATCAACAGCGATTTGGCCATGTTCATGCGCCTCCGAAACAGATGAGACGGTCAGCGTCCTGCACGGCGTCGTGCAACTGACCAAGACCGGACAATTCCCACGGCGCGCTCAGCGAAATCGCTTCACGCTGGTAACGCCTGGCTTCTTCTTCATTCAATACACCACGGCGCAGGGCGGCGGCGATGCAGACCACGCCATCCAGTTGCTGTTCGTTGATGAAGGCGCGCCATTGCTTGGGCAGGTCCAGTTCATCCTGTGGCGTCACCACTGCATCGCAGGCATTGAAAACGCCGTCCTGATAGAAGAACAGCCGGACAATCTCATGGTCGCCGGCCAGCGCGGCCTGGGCAAACAGCAGGGCACGGCGCGAGGAGGGCGCATGGGCGGCGGAAAACAGCGCAATGGCGAACTTCATGATGGACTCGATCAGCGAAACTGCGCCCATGATAAAGCTTTATTGCGGCAGCCGCGAAACCCCGGTTTCATGCAGATTCCTTGGTAGGAGCTGCCGAAGGCTGCGATCTTTTGATTTTGCTCTTCAAGATCAAGATCAAAAGATCGCAGCCTTCGGCAGCTCCTACACGTTTTACGGTGTGATGCCGTAAAGATCGCAATACTCAATCCACTCCATCCCTGCCATTTCCGCGACTTCCCGATGCACCTCAAGCCGTTGCGCCTGATAGTCCTCGGGCGAATCAGCGGTCAACTGCAACGTCAGCTCCCAGGCGAACAACCCCTGTCTTTCCGCCTCTTCTTCAAACGCCTCATGCAAGCGTTCTTCGCGATATTGCGCCTGGGTTTCGCCCTTGGCCTGAGCCAGCAGCGGGTTGAGATGGTCGAGTGTTTCACGCAGTTCGGGTCGCGCATCGAGAAACAGTTTCAGAGCCTGTTCATGTCGCTGGTCGCTAGGCGCCATGTAATTTCCTTGTGTGGCTGATGACCGTAGGGTGCCGCACCTGTTCGCGCATGTCGCGCATAAAAACAGTTAAGCAGAACGATTTGCCGCGTTGCGGTGCTACAGTCCGCTTTTTTCTCAATGAGCGAATGCAATGCGAATGCTGATGGTAGCGCTGGCGGCGGCCCTGTTGGCCGGGTGCGCCGGTTCGGTGATGAACGATGCTCGTACCCAGAGCCCGGACAAGGTCCTGACCTCGGACAAGCCCGAGAAAGACGTTGCCCGGTGCGTGCAATTCGCTTGGCAGGACGAAGCGGTGTTCGGCGTCGACGCGGCGGCCTATCTGGAGCCGCGCAAGTCGGGCGGCACGACGGTTTACACCCGTTCGGCGGAGTCGTTCGTCGATGTGATCACCGAAGCGTCGGGTACGACCCTGAACTACTACGCGCAGCAGGATGATTTTGTCGCGATGCGGCGCATGGCGGCGATGGCGACCTGTCTCTGATTGTGTGTCGAGGCGGCTGGCGCTTTCGCGAGCAGGCTCGCTCCCACAAGTTGAAATGCATTCCAATGTGGGAGCGAGCGTGCTCGCGAAGACGACGGCGCAATCAGTCAATCAGGCGCTTCTGAAAGAAATGCCGCTTGTGCCCCGGTGGGTAGTCAACGATCTCACCGAACTGGCTGAAGCCCAGCTTCTTGTAAAATTCCGGCGCCTGAAAATCGAAGGTGTCGAGCCAGATTCCGTAGCAGTTCCTGTCTTCGGCCAATGCTTCTGCCTGTGCCATTAACCGGGAACCAATCCCCTGTCCGCGACCTTGTTCCGGTACTGACAGCAAATCGATGAACATCCAGCGCAAAGTCACTCGCCCGTACAACCCGCCCAGTATCGCGCCATACTCATCTTTTACCATCAAGGCGAACGGCTCGGTTTTCGATATGCCGGTCTTCGCATCGTTGTATTCAATCAACGGTTGGAGAATGGCCTGGCGCTGTTCCTCGGTAGGATTTTCTGTCAACTCGATACGCAAATTCATGCATGACTTCCTTGTGTAATTGAATGCCCAGCCTAACGCGTCCGGGCAAGCGCCTCCAAGCCCTTCGATCAAACGAGCGGAACCGCCAAACAAGCGCTGCGGTCTAGGCTTTTATCGCGTCTTTCCCTGAGCGCGGTTGATGAGGAAAGCCCCTTGAATATTTTTGAAGCCTTGCGCGAAAGCCACGAGCGCCAGCGCACTTATGCCAAAGCTCTGGTCGCGACCAGCGGCGACAGCCCTGAGCGGGTCGAGGCATACAAGCAGCTCAAAGCAGAGCTGCAAGCGCATGAAACCGCCGAAGAGCGGCACTTCTACATCCCGTTGATGGCAATCGACGAAGGCGTGGACCTGAGCCGCCACGCCATCTCCGAGCACCACGAAATGGACGAGATGATGGAAGAACTCGACGAGACCGAGATGTCCAGTCCGGCGTGGCTGGCCACCGCCAAAAAGCTCTCCGACAAGGTGCATCACCACCTCGAGGAAGAAGAGCACAAGTTCTTCCAGATGGCCGGCAAGCTGCTCGACGATACTCAGAAAACCCAACTCGCCGGGCAGTACGAAAAGGAGTATCAGGCGCAACTGTCTGAATGACCAAAGGCGACTCGGCGTGTAGGTGTTCAGCTACACGTTGAGTGCGACGTGTCGACTGGTACTGGTTATCCATCCAGTCTTTCCGGGTTTTCTACGTCCTGCACAATCGCACCGCGACAAAAGCGCCGATGGACAAAAAAACCACCTCCGTTAGCTTGAAGGCCTCTCCTCGGGAAGGAGAGTTCTCAAATCAACGGAGTGAACATCATGAATCAGGCAATTCCACAAACCCAACTGAAACACGGTCGTGTCATCTCGCCAGCAAGTCGCGGCGCAGTGGCCATCGACCTCGGCTTGCTCGGCGCTTGGCAAGTCAATGAAATGGAAGGCGGCAAGAACTTCCCGGCGCTTGGAGCTGGATCGTTTCCATCACCCTTCGAGACGGACTCGGACAGCGTTGCGCCGCCGGCTGATGGCTACATCCTCAGCGGCGGAAAGACCGATGCCCGCGATTGCGTGAACTACACCGATGACGAGATGAGCAAGAAGCTTGGTCGTTCCTTCAGCTGGCCGCTGCTCAATGTCGATCCGGGCCAGCTCCTCAAGGTCAGTTGGGCCTACACCGCGCCGCACACCACCCGTGGTTATCGCTGGTTGATCACCAAAGACGGCTGGGATCCACAGCAACGCATCAGCCGTGTGCAGCTCGAAACCCAGCCGTTCTTCGAAGACTTTTACCCGCAAGTGCCCTATTACAGCCATGCCGGCGAATTGAAGGCCAAGGTCGATCACGAAGTGAGGCTGCCGGCCAACAAAAAGGGACATCACGTCATCGTGCTGATGTGGATCGTTGCCAACACCGGCAACGCCTTCTATCAGGCCTTCGACGTCGACTTCCAGTAACAACCCAGGCTGAACGAGCCCGGTAGCGCTGCCGGGCTTTTTTTGTCGGCGCAATTGTCCGACCATGGCAGTCCCCCATGAAGACAGGATCAGACGCGATGTCCAACACAGGCGAACGGGTCAATATCATCGACACTCAGGTGTTGTCCCACGACTGGTATCTGCTGAAGAAAATCACTTTCGACTACCACCGCAACAACGGTGAATGGCAGCGCCAGACCCGCGAGGTATACGACCGCGGCAACGGCGCGGCGATTCTGCTGTTCAACCGCGAAAAGCGTACGGTGGTGCTGACCCGCCAGTTTCGCTTGCCGGTGTTCGTCAATGGCCACGATGGATTGTTGATCGAGGTGGCGGCGGGGTTGCTCGAAGGTGCCGCCCCTGAGCAACGCATCCGTGACGAAGCCGAGGAGGAAACCGGTTACCGCGTGCATGATGTGAAGAAGGTCTTCGAGGCCTATATGAGCCCCGGCTCGGTGACCGAGAAGCTGCACTTCTTTATCGCCGAATACGATGCCGCCTCCAAGGTCAGCGACGGTGGTGGCCTGGAAGAGGAAACCGAAGAACTGGAAGTGCTCGAGTGGGGATTTGAGGATGCCCTGGCAGCGTTTCAGCGCGGCGAGATCTGCGATGCCAAGACCATCATGCTGTTGCAGTACGCAGCGATGAATAACCTCTTCGGTGCCTGAGTCAAAACAGTTCGCCTGTTTTGCCAAATGTTGACCACTGGCCGCCCTCAAGCGTCAGCAACCGCTCTTTAGCGTCAAGCCCGCCGGCAAACCCGGTGAGTTTTCCCGAAGCACCGATTACCCGATGACACGGCGCAACAATGGAAATCGGGTTGCGCCCGTTGGCGGCGCCGACTGCTCGGACCGCTGCCGGATGGCCAATCTGCGCGGCGATCTGGCTGTAGGTGCGCGTCTCGCCGAAAGGAATGGTAAGGAGGGCGGCCCAGACTTTTTTCTGGAATTCGCTGCCGACAAATTCCAGCTCGAGATCGAAGCGATTCCGTGTGCCGGCGAAATACTCATCGAGTTGCCGCGCGGTCTGCATGAGGATCGGATTGTCCGGTGCTTTGCTCATCGGCCCGAGCCGCACCCGGTTCGGTTTGTCGTTTTCCCAGAGGATGGCTGCGAGTCGACCGCCGTTCGCGACCAGCTTCAACTCGCCGACTGGCGAGGGCAGGGGGATGAAGGTGTAAGACATGACGGCGTCTCCAGATCCGGGGCGATTACGCAGATCAGCATACTGGCTGAACGGGGAGGCGCAATACGCAAAGCCGACCATACTGCTTGTTGCTCCTGAAGCGTTGCCCTGCGTTTCGCGCAGACCTCAAAAACAAAAAAGAGATCGACTCATGAAGTACGAACCTTTGGCCAGATCGCTCATCGCGACTTCCCTGGCGCTCAGCTGTCTCATGGCTCACGCGGCATCGGTGGCCCCGGTTGCGGCGGAAAACGGCATGGTCGTCACCGCGCAGCATCTGGCGACCCACGTTGGCGTCGATGTGTTGAAAAACGGCGGCAACGCCGTAGATGCGGCCGTGGCCGTGGGCTATGCGCTGGCGGTGGTCTACCCGGCTGCGGGCAACCTTGGCGGCGGCGGGTTCATGACCATTCAACTGGCGGACGGGCGCAAGACCTTTCTCGATTTCCGTGAGAAAGCTCCGCTGGCAGCGACAGCGAACATGTATCTGGACAAGGACGGTAATGTCATTCCGGAACTGAGCACGCGCGGCCACCTGGCGGTCGGAGTGCCGGGTACGGTGTCCGGCATGGAGCTGGCTCTGAGCAAATATGGCACCAAACAGCGCAAGGACATGATTGCCCCGGCGATCAAACTGGCCGAAGACGGTTTCGAGTTGCAGCAGGGCGATGTCGAACTGCTCGAATACGCGACGGATGTGTTCAAGAAGGACATGCGCGATTCCGGCTCGATTTTCCTCAGCAACGGCGAGCCGATGCAGGTCGGGCAGAAACTGGTGCAAAAGGATCTGGCGAAAACCCTGCGGACGATTTCCGATAAGGGCGCCGACGGCTTCTACAAAGGCTGGGTCGCCGATGCCATCGTCACATCCAGCCAGGCCAACACGGGCATCATCACCCAGGCTGATCTGGACAAGTACAAGACTCGCGAACTGGCCCCGGTGGAGTGTGATTATCGCGGTTACCACGTCGTCTCGGCGCCACCGCCAAGCTCTGGCGGGGTGGTGATCTGCCAGATCATGAACATCCTTGAAGGCTATCCGATGAAGGACCTGGGCTTCCATTCGGCCCAGGGCATGCACTATCAAATTGAAGCGATGCGCCACGCGTACGTCGATCGCAACAGCTATCTCGGCGATCCGGATTTCGTGAAAAATCCGATCGAGCACCTGCTGGACAAGAACTATGCGACCAACCTGCGCAACGCCATCCAGCCGCAAAAGGCCGGCGTGTCAGCTGAGCTCAAGCCCGGTGTAGCGCCCCATGAAGGCAGCAACACCACGCACTATTCGATCGTCGACAAGTGGGGCAACGCCGTCTCGGTCACCTACACCCTCAACGACTGGTTCGGCGCGGGCGTGATGGCGAGCAAGACCGGGGTGATCCTCAACGACGAAATGGACGACTTCACCTCCAAGGTCGGCGTGCCCAACATGTACGGCCTGGTGCAGGGCGAGGCCAATGCCATCGCGCCGGGCAAGGCGCCGCTGTCGTCGATGAGTCCGACGATCGTCACCAAGGACGGCAAAGTGGTCATGGTGGTCGGTACACCTGGCGGCAGCCGGATCATCACCGCGACCTTGCTGACCATGCTCAACGTCATCGACTACGGCATGGGCCTGCAGGAAGCGGTCGACGCGCCGCGCTTCCATCAGCAGTGGATGCCTGAAGAAACCAACCTCGAAGACTTCGCCGCCAGCCCGGATACGAGAAAGATCCTTGAAAGCTGGGGCCACAAGTTTGCCGGCCCGCAGGATCCCAACCACATCGCCGCGATTCTGGTCGGCGCGCCGTCTCTGGATGGCAAGCCGGTTGGCAAGAACCGCTTCTATGGCGCCAACGACCCACGGCGCAATACCGGCTTGTCATTGGGTTACTGAGCGGAGTAAAAAGGGGCGGGCTCAAGTCCGCCCCATTTTCAAGGACTGATCAAGGAAGGCTCGACATGACGACCGCATTACTGATCATCGATGTCCAGCAGGCGCTGTGTGCTGGTGAATATCAGTGTTTTGAAATCGACCGCGTGATCGCCACGATCAATGATCTGAGCCAGCGCGCCCGCGACGCCGGCGTTCCGGTAGTGCTGATTCAACACGAAGAAAAGGACGGTCCATTCGTGCGCGGTGCTGACGGCTGGCAACTGGCCAAAGATCTGCTGACTTCGACGAAAGATCTGCGCGTAGACAAAACCACCGGGGATTCTTTCTACCAGACCGATCTCGGCAAACTGCTACCCGGCGAAGATTTCGAGCGGCTGATCATCTGCGGCCTGCAAACCGACTACTGCGTCAATGCCACGGTGCGCAGCGCGCATGAGCGGGGCTACGATATCGTTGTTGCGAGAGATGCACATTCGACAGTCGACAACGGCACCATGAGCGCCGACGACATCATTGCCCAACACAACAAGGACTTCGCCGCGCTCACCAGTTCCGTAGCGCGAATCGACGTCAAGCCCGCAGCCGACATCACCTTCTGAAACATACGCACCCCCCCTGTAGGAGTGAGCCTGCTCGCGATAGCGGTTTGTCAGTCAGAATTTTATCGTCTGGACTAACGCTATCGCGAGCGGGCTCACTCCTACAGGGATTTGCCGGTCTCAAAATCAGACAACACCACAGTTGGAGATGATGCACTAGGCCCGGTCGCGATTCGCCTCACGCAGCAAACGCTCGATTTGCGCCAGTTCCCACGTGCTGAGCAGACTCACCGGGTCAGTGCCATAACGCTGCCATGTGTTCAGCGTCGCTTCGTCCCCGGCGCAGTTGCGAGCGGATTCACAGTGATGCAAGTGTCCGTCGGTGAAATCCAGCAGCAAACGCCAGCCCTCGATATCCACGGCAATCAGCCCGGATTCGGAAATCACCTCGCAGATTTCGAACGCAAACACACCCAGCGCAGCATCGCGCAGCCGCTGACACACGTCACGGGCAGACAAAAACGCTGACATGCTGCAACTCGATTCAAAGGACAAGTCGGCAAGGATAAGGCCCGAGCCAACCCATGTCAGCGTTTCACTGGCCCGAGGCCGAACAATTCCGTAACATTCGCCTCCCTCTTTTTTCGCGAAAACTGCGGTCGTGCCCGACGGCCGCTCACTCAGGTAAGCCATGAAACCGATTCGTCTGCGCGCCGATGTCCTGGCCGGACTCACCACCTCGTTTGCTCTGTTGCCCGAATGCATTGCGTTCGCGCTGGTGGCGCATCTCAATCCACTGATGGGCCTGTACGGCGCTTTCATCATTTGTACGCTGACGGCATTGTTTGGCGGCCGACCGGGCATGGTTTCCGGCGCGGCGGGTTCGATGGCGGTGGTAATCGTCGCGCTGGTGGTGCAACACGGCGTGCAGTATTTGCTGGCGACGGTGCTGCTCGGCGGTCTGATCATGATGGCGTTCGGGCTGTTGCGCTTGGGCAAACTGGTGCGCATGGTGCCGCATCCGGTGATGCTCGGTTTCGTCAATGGCCTGGCGATCATCATTGCCTTGGCGCAACTGGAGCATTTCAAAAGCGGCGAGCACTGGCTCAGCGGTACGCCGTTGTACCTGATGACCGGGCTGGTGCTGCTGACCATGGCCATCGTGTACATCCTGCCGCGCCTGACCAAAGCGGTGCCGCCGGCACTGGTGGCGATTCTTGGCGTTGGTCTGCTGGTCTACCTGTTCGGCCTGCCGACCCGCACCCTCGGCGACATGGCGCACATCGCCGGCGGTCTGCCGACATTCGCTTTGCCGGACATCACATGGGATTTCGAAACCCTGCGCATCATCGCCCCGTACGCGATCCTGATGGCGATGGTCGGCCTGCTGGAAACCCTGCTGACGCTGAACCTGACCGACGAAATCACCGAGACTCGTGGCTACCCGGATCGCGAGTGCGTGGCACTGGGCGCGGCGAACATGGTGTCCGGCGCGTTCGGCGGCATGGGCGGTTGCGCGATGATCGGTCAGACCGTGATCAACCTCAGTTCGGGCGGGCGCGGGCGCTTGTCCGGCGTGGTGGCCGGTGTGCTGATTCTGTTGTTCATTCTGTTTCTGTCACCGCTGATCGAGCGTATTCCGCTGGCCGCGCTGGTCGGGGTGATGTTCGTGGTGTCGCAGCAGACCTTCGCCTGGGCATCGTTGCGGGTGATCACCAAGGTGCCGCTGCACGATGTGCTGGTGATCATCGCCGTGACCACCATCACCGTATTCACCGACCTGGCCACGGCGGTGCTCTGCGGGATCATCATCGCCGCGCTCAACTTCGCCTGGCAGCAGGCGCGTGAACTGTACGCCGATGAACATCTGCAGGCCGATGGCAGCAAACTCTATCGACTGCACGGCACGCTGTTCTTCGCCTCGACCACGCCGTTTCTCAATCAGTTCGATCCGGCCAACGATCCGGCCAAAGTCACTCTCGACTGCCGGCACCTGAGCTTTGTCGATTACTCGGCGATTGCCGCGTTGAAAACCCTGCGTGAACGCTACGCCAAGGCCGGCAAGCATTTACAGGTGTTTCACCTGTCGGAACGCTGCAAGAAATTACTCAAGCGTGCCGGCGTCGCTCACGACTGAACCGGCCGGCGTCGCGTCCTTGAGCCAGGTCTTGCCGAGAATCCGCGAGACCTGTTCGGCGGAGTAGGGCTTGGCGAGAAATTCGAAACCTTCGTAGCCGCTGCGTGCCAGCTCTTCGCTGTAGCCGGACGTCAGAATCACCGGCAGATCGGGGCGGCGCTGGCGCAGCTCTCTGGCCAAGGCAACGCCGGTAACGCCCGGCATGACCACGTCGGAAAACACCGCATCGAACGCCATGGCATCGCTGCCCGCCAATTGCAGGGCTTCTTCGGCGTTGGTCGCCCACGCGGTTTCATAACCCAGATCCTGCAGGATCTGATTGGCGAAACGGCCGACGTCGAGATTGTCCTCGACCACCAGCACCCGGCGCTTTTCACACGCCGGATGTACCTCGCCATCGTCCTCGGCGGCGTCCACTTCAGCCTCGTCCGCTGGCACTTGCGGCAGATACAAGGTGAACTCGGTGCCTTGGCCAAGCACGCTGGAAACATCGACGTTGCCGCCCGATTGCTTGGCGAAGCCGAATACCTGCGACAGCCCCAACCCCGTGCCTTTGCCGACCGCCTTGGTGGTAAAGAACGGTTCGAAGATGTGTTCCAGGGTGTGTGCATCAATGCCGGCCCCGGTATCGGCCAAGGCAATCGACACGAAGTGGCTGCTGGAACCGCCATGGCCGCGAATCGCCGGCAGCGCTTTGTGGCACTCCAGGCGCAGTTTTAACTCACCCTGGCCATTCATGGCATCGCGGGCGTTCAGCGCAATGTTGATCAACGCGGTTTCAAACTGACTGAGATCGACGCGGATGTAGCAGGGATGATCCGGCCGTTCGACACAGACATGAATCTGCGCGCCGGTGACCGATTCAAGCATTTCGCCAATATTGGCCAACCGTTCGCCGGCATCCACCACTTGCGGATTGAGCGGTTGGCGACGGGCGAAGGCGAGCAACTGGCTGGTCAGTTTGGAGGCACGCTCGACCGTGTCGGAAACCGCACGCATATAACGTTGGCGGCGTTCCTCCGGCAGGTCGGGCTGACGCAGAAAATCCACTGACGAGCGAATGATCGTCAGCAGGTTGTTGAAGTCATGGGCCACCCCGCCGGTCAATTGGCCGATGGCTTCGAGCTTTTGCGACTGACGTAGCGCCGATTCGGCCTGGGCCAGCCGCAGGCTGCGTTCTTCGACCCTTTGCTCAAGCGTGGCATTGAGTTCCGCCAGCGCCAGCAGACCTTCACGGACATTGGCATCGGCACGCACTCGCTCGATGTGCGCCCAGCAACGCTCGGTGACTTCGCTCATCAGCGCCTGCTCGAAACGCGACCAGACGCGCGGCACCTTGTCGTGCACAGCCATCAATGCCGTCAGGCGGCCCTGCTTGATCAGTGGCACACAAATGGTCGCGGTGATGCCGATAGCCTGAAAGGTCGCCGACTCTTCGGGCGGCAATTCGCTGCGGTTGTCATGGATGACCAGCGGATCTCCGGCGCGCAGCAGACGGACAGCCTTCTCACCGAAATCGCGCAAGCGGTAATGACCGACGATGCTTGGCGAGCCCGGCGCCGCATAGTCGCCGCGAATGGTAAAGCCATCCTCGTCCGCATCCATGTCGGCGTAGGCGCAGTTGGACAGCTGCAATTGCTCGACCATCAGCCGCGTGCTCGCGGCCAGGATTGCTTGCGCATCAGTAGCGTTGGTCACCGCGTCGCCGATGGCATCAAGTACCGCCAGGCGTTGGTTGAGGTACACGGTCTGGGTGGTTTCGGTCACCGTGTCGAGCATCCCCACCACATTGCCCAGCGAGTCGCGAATCGGGCTGTAGCAGAAGGTGAAAAAGGCCTGCTCCGGGCCGCTGCCGCGCTCGATCTTCAGGGCAAAGTTTTCGATATAGGTGGCGTGGCCGGCAAACGCCGCCTCGGCGATCGGGCTGATCTCGTGCCAGGCTTCTTTCCAGATGTCGCTGAAAGGACGTCCCAGCGCGTGCGGCTTGTCGCCGAGAATCGGCACGAAGGCGTCGTTATACAGGGTGATCAGCTGCGGGCCCCAGACGATCGCCTGAGGGAAATGCGAGGCGAGGCTGAGCGAGACGGTGGTCTTGAGCACATCGGGCCAGTGTTCCAACGGGCCGAGGGGCGAATTCGCCCAGTCGTGACGGCGGATCTGCCCGGCCATTTCGCCGTTGTCTTGCAACCAGTCTGTCATGGGGTTCGTGTCTTTCCGGGCATTCGTCTGAGAACAAAGACCTACTCGCAGGGTGTTTGGTTTCAGCGCACCAGACACTGTATGTGCTGCGAATTTTCTGACATACATCATGGCAGCAAAAAACAGCGCTGGCGAAAGGAGCATCTTTTCGCCAGCGGATTTTTCTTCGGTTCGTGAGCGGCTGCTCAGGCCTCGATGGCCGGGAAGTCTATGTCGGTCAGCGCAATATTGTTCAGGTAATTGGTCAGCGTCTGCACGGCTACCAGAGCAATCACTTCGATGATCTTGCGGTCATCGATACCGGCGGCGCGGGCAGCGGCCAATTGTGCGTCGCTCAAGTGGCCACGGCTTTCGGTCAGTTGGCGGGCGAGGGCAGCGTAGGCATTCAGTTCGCCATGACGGGCCGCGATGATGTCCTGTGGCGAGAGCCCGGCCTTGCCGGCAAACACGGAGTGTGCGGACAGGCAGTAGTCGCAGCCGTTGACCTGCGAAGCGGCGAGGTAAACGGCTTCTTTCTCTTTGCCGCTCAACGAGGTCTTGCCGAGGATGGCCGAGGCTTGCAGGTAAGTGTCGAGGGCAACCGGTGCCTGGGCGAGGGTGGTGAAAACGTTGGGGAGGAAACCGATTTTTTTCTTCACGCCTTCCAGTGCAGGACGGACGGCGTCTGTGGCGGTGTCGAGGCTGATTGCAGGGATGCGGCTCATGGTGATTCTCCAGATTGCGCGGCGAAGTGCAGCGGCGATGGAGAGATCTTAGGGATTGCCGATAGCGCTTTGGCGGCAAATCGTCGAGGATATGCGGCAGATCGTCCAGATGTGCCCTTGGGAGTCAGCCGTGGATCGCCTTTCTACGTTACTCAGTCACTTCGGCGTGAACGCCGGCACCTTTCACAGCGGCGCATTTTGCGGCGTCAGTGTTCATGAGGGCGAACCGGTCGGCCACGTGCATGTTCTGCAAGCGGGGGCGTTGCTGCTCAAGCCGGGCAACGAACGGGAGATCCGTCTGGACGAACCGTCGCTGATTTTCTTCCCTCGGCCGTTCACCCATCGGATGTTTGCCGACGAGGCCATGGCCAGCCAGATTGTCTGTGCTTCGCTGACCTTCGATGGCGGTTCGGGCAATGCCCTGGCCGCCGCGTTACCCGACTATCTGGTGTTGAAGCTCACCGATATTCCCGAACTGGGCAGCACCCTCGACTGGCTGTTCAACGAAGCTTTCGAAGGGCATTGCGGGCGCGTCGCGGTAATGGATCGTCTGTTTGAATTGCTGGTGATCCTGCTGCTGCGCCATCTCATTGGCAGTCGTGATCAGCCACCGGGCATGATGGCCGGGCTGGCTGACCCGCGTTTATCTCGCGCTCTGAACCTGATCCATGAGCAACCGCACAAGCCGTGGAGCGTCGCCGATCTGGCCGCGGCCGCGAACCAGTCCCGCGCCGGTTTCGCCGAGCAGTTCCGCCGGGTAGTCGGGCAGACGCCGGCCGATTACCTGCTGAGCTGGCGCGTCAGTCTTGCGCAAAAACGCCTGCGTGAAGGCCGGCCGATTGCACTGATAGCCGAGGAGGTCGGATATGAAAGTCCGTCGGCGCTGGCCCGGGCGTTTCGGCGCAAGACCGGACTCAGTCCTCGGCAATGGAAAGCCGAACACTGAACATTATCTGGCAAATTTCTTTGCCCCGGCCACACAGACAATCACCCCAAGCGTGACGCCGAGCATGCCCACGCTGACTTGCTCATGCAGCAACGTCGCCGCCAGTGCCAGACCAAAAAACGGCTGCAGCAATTGCAACTGCCCGACTGCCGCGATCCCACCCTGGGCCAGACCGCGATACCAGAACACGAAGCCGATCAGCATGCTGAACAGCGATACGTAACCCAGACACATCCACGCCGACACACTGATGTTGGCGAAAGAGGCGGGCGCCAGCCACAGACTCAGCAGCGCCATCGGCGGTAACGACACCACCAGCGCCCAGCAGATCACCTGCCAGCCGCCGAGGCTGCGTGAGAGTTTCGCGCCTTCGGCGTAACCGAGGCCGCAGGCCAGAATCGCCGCAAGCATCAGCAAGTCTCCGGTTGGCGACGCGCTCAAGCCTTGGGACAGGGCGAAGCCCACCACCAGCGCACTGCCCAGGATCGAGAAGATCCAGAACACCGGTCGTGGCCGCTCGCCGCCGCGCAACACACCAAACATCGCGGTGGCCAGCGGTAGCAATCCTACAAAGACGATCGAATGCGCTGACGTTACGTGCTGCAACGCCAGCGCGGTCAACAGCGGGAAACCCAACACCACGCCCAGCGCCACAATCAACAACGACAGCCACTGCTGGCGCGCCGGTCGCCGTTGTTTGAACAACGTCAAAAGGCCCACCGCCAACCCCCCGGCAATCGCTGCCCGCACTACGGTGAGAAATACCGGGTCGAATTCGAGCACCGCCAACCGCGTCGCCGGTAGCGAACCGCTGAAAATCAGTACGCCGATAAAACCGTTGATCCAACCACTGGTCTTGTCCAGCGCCGGTTTGATCGGGTTCGAGGTGGTTTCCATATCGCTCGCACTCAAAAGTGGGTTGTGTTGCCGCGATCCTAGAGCTGAGAATCAGCACAATCAAAAAATTGTCATGGATACAGCCGGCATGCCCAAGTCTCGTTACAAAACCCTGGTTGACCGTTACGCGGCGGACATTCGTGGCGGACGAATGACGCCGGGCGCGCGATTGCCAACGCATCGGCAGCTGGCTGCGCAGGAAGGACTGGCGCTTGTCACCGCCTCACGGGTGTACGCCGAGCTCGAGGCGATGGGACTGGTCAGTGGCGAAGCCGGGCGCGGTACGTTCGTGCGGGAAATGTCGCTGGCGCCGGGGCAGGGCATCGATCAGAAGGATGTGGCGGTGGGCATGATCGACCTGAATTTCAATTATCCATCGTTGCCTGGTCAGGCCGAGCTGTTACGCACGGCATTGCGCCAGCTGGCGTTGTCCGGTGATCTGGACGCCCTGTTGCGTTATCAACCCCACGCCGGGCGTGCCCACGAACGCGCCTCGGTGGCGCGACATCTGTCGGCACGCGGCGTGACGGTCGAGGCCGGGCAAGTGCTGATCGTCAACGGCGCTCAGCAAGGTTTGGCCGTGACGCTGATGGCACTGCTCAAACCCGGCGATGTGATCGCCGCCGATGCGCTGACCTATTCCGGGTTCAAGGTGCTGGCCGACGCGTTGCATCTGGAAGTGCTGGCGATTCCGGTGAGCGAACATGGCGCGGATTTGCAGGCGCTGGAGAAACTTTGCCGGCAGCGCTCGGTGCGCGCCGTGTACAGCATGCCGACGTTGCACAATCCGCTGGGCTGGGTCATGCCGGTGGAGCAGCGTGAGCGGTTGGTTGCGATCGCCCGTCGCTATGATCTGACGATCATCGAAGACGCGGCCTACGCGTTTCTGGTCGACAGCCCGCCGCGAACGTTGATCGATCTGGCGCCGGAACGGACGTTCTATGTTTCAGGCCTGTCGAAAAACATCGCCACCGGATTGCGCGTCGGCTTCATTGCGGCGCCACTTGCTCAGGTGCCTGCACTGGAGCGGATTATTCGCGCCATGACCTGGAACACGCCCGGCGTGATGACCGCCATTGCCTGCGGCTGGCTCGATGACGGTACCGTCACCGTGCTTGAGGAACAGAAGCGCAGCGATGCCATGGCCCGGCAGGCCTTGGCGGCTGAGGTACTGAAAGGGCTGCGCTACATTGCTCATCCGGCTTCGTATTTTCTGTGGCTGCCATTGCCCGAAGATGTACGCGCTGATCAGATGGTTGTCGAGTTGATGCAGCAGCAGATTTCGGTCACCAGCGCCGAGCCGTTTTCGGTGTCATCCAACACGCCCCATGCGCTTCGTCTGGCGCTGGGCTCAGTGGACATGGACGTCTTGCATCAGGCGTTGCTCGCCGTCAGAACGATTGTCGGCGCTTATCTGTAAACTGCGCTCACGCCATGAAAAGCCAGGTTTGGACTGTTCAATGAAATTCATCACGACACTGCTGCTCACCTTGATCTTCAGCGCCAGCGCACAGGCTGAGGGCGATGCTGAAGCGGGGGCGAAAATCTTTCCGCGCCTGTGCGGCGGTTGCCATCAGGTTGGCGAGTCGGCCCGACCGGGGTTTGGTCCGCAGCTCAACGGCATCATTGGCCGAGCTGCGGGGACTTCGGCCAATTATGTCTATTCCGATGCGATGAAGAATTCGGGGATTACCTGGGATCGGGCGACGTTGAGGGATTATCTGGAGGATCCGAAAGGGGTGGTGCCGGGTACGCGGATGATTTTCTGGGGGCTGAGTGATGAGGAGAAGTTGAATAATTTGCTGGCGTATTTGCAGAGGTTCAGTGCTGAGCCCTAGTCGGGCGATGCTTTCTCGTCTGATTGAGTGCATATCCATTGCTGCGGTAACGGCTGCTTAGGGTTTCGCCCTTACGGCGACTCACTTTTTTTACAAACGCCTAAAAAAAGTAAGCAAAAAAACGCTTGCTCCTGCGTTCGGCCCTCGCAGGCTCGGGTTCCTTCGCTGCGGGATCGATCCGGGCGCAGCGGCTCCGGTTTGCTTCGCTGCACCTCCTTCCGCTGTGTCTGGCTGCGCCAGACGGTCGCTGCGCTCCCACGCCCGGATCAATCCCTCCGCTCAGCCTTCCGACGTCGCCCGTGGATCAAGATCAAGAGCAGGCGAGCTGACACTCGACCCAGAGGTGAACGCGGAGACTGTAGGAGCTGCCGAAGGCTGCGATCTTTTGATCTTGCTCTTGCTCTTGCTCTTGCTCTTGCTCTTGCTCTTGCTCTTGCTCTTGCTCTTGATCTTGCTTTCTGTGGGAGCGAGCCTGCTCGCGAAAGCGGTTCTCCAAACGACTCATATTTCCGGTTTTACCCCATCCCTATGCGAGCTGGCTTGCCAGCGATGGTGGCCGGCGGGCAGACCTGTCTCTGGTTGACATACGCCGGTGTCAGTGAGCATGGACCGCGACCTGATTGCGCCCCGCAGCCTTCGCCTGATACAGCTGCTGATCGGCACGTTTGATCAGCGCCATGTGATTGTTGTCTGCCGGATCCGCCAGGGCCAGGCCAACACTGACCGTGACGTTTCCTGCGCCGGGAAAGTCCGCTTCGGCCACCGCGGCGCGAATCTTCTCGGCGACGACTTGCGGGGTGTCGGGTTGCGCCACTTCCGGCAGCAGCACGGCGAACTCTTCGCCACCGTAACGCGCGACGAAATCGGTGCTGCGCACACTGTGCTGGATCAGCTCCGCCAATTGCTGCAGGACTTCATCGCCCACTGCATGACCATGGCTGTCATTGATGCGTTTGAAGTGGTCGGCGTCGATCAACAACAGGGCGAAAGGCCGTCCGGTGCGTCGGGACAGCAGTGAGTATTCGGTGATTTTTTCGTCGAACCGCCGACGGTTGTAAACGCCGGTCAGGCCATCGTGCGTCGCCAGACTCAGCAGCTCGGCGTTGGCCTCGGTGAGTGCGGCGGTGCGTTGCGCCACGGTGGCTTCCAGGGTCGCGTTGGCCTCCTGCAGTTCGCGCTCCTTGCCGAGCAGCGATTGCGTCATTGCATCGATGGACTGGCCGAGCTGGGCGATTTCCAGCACCGGATGCTGGAGCTGGAATTGCGCGCCGGCCTGGTTGTTTTGGACCTCTTTCGCGGAGCGTGCGAGTTGTTCGATCGGGCGGCTCAGGTACAGCGCCAGGTAATAAGCCACCAGACCGAAAACGATGGCGGCGAATACGCCGAGTATCAACAATTCGTATTGCAGCGTTCGCGCCGGTAGCAGCGCGGTCTCCAGTGGCTGACGAATGGCGATCGACCACGAAAGCGCCGTGCCCGATGGCGTTGGCACGGTGACCATACTGGTCAGGTAACCGCTACCGGTGGTCCAGCCCTGCGTAGCCGAATGGTTGACTGCCAGTTGCTGCCCCATGAGTGCTTCGGGATAGAGCACCTTGCCATCGTGGTCGACGATCAGCGCCTGGACATCCGGCGCCGAGTTCTTGTGTGAAAACGCGGCCGACTCGACGATGCGGGTCACCCAGCTCCAGTGCGCATGTGCGCCCAGCACGCCAATCACTTGACCTTCGGCGTTATGAATAGGGGCAGCGAAATCGATGAAGCGCAGCGGCTCGCCATTGGGCAGGCCTGGCAATAATTTGGCCAGCAACACTGCTTCGTGAGGATCGCCGGTGTATTGCCGACGCAAGCCAACCTGAAACCACGGGCGTTTTTGCACTGATTGTCCGACCAGCAAATCATTGACGGCCTGGCGGACGTTGCCCTCGGCGTCGGTGACGCCCATCCACGCATATTCGGCGCGCGCTTGGGTGCGCAGCTGCATCGATTTGAGAATGTTCGGGTTATCCAGATCACCACGCTCTAGATGCGGCGCGCGACTCAACAGATAAACCTCCAATTGCCGTTCGCGCAGTTGCTCGCCCAACAACGTCGCCGTCGCCCGCGCCGTATTCAGCAAGGCGCTGCCGCTGGCCTGTTTCATCTGTTCGGTGGCAATGTGACCGACGTAGAAGCCCACGCTCAATAATGTCAGCAGTGACAAACCGCCGAACCACAGTGTGAGATGGCTACGCAGACTGGCTTTGAACATGGAGGGCGGTGTCTGTCTTTATCAAAGTGGCGCCATGTTAAGCGACATCGCTGACGGCCGGCCAGCGAACGGGTTCAAAGAAATCCAAGATGGTGCTGCCGATGGGGATTATTTTCGTTGGAGTACGCACCGTCCGAGAGATGGATTGCGGACGTTTTCCCATGCGGTTTACTGTGAAATACCTCAGCAAAGTAGCCGCCGCGCTGTCGGTTTGGTTCACGCGGTTTCCGTCGACGTGGCCAAGCTGAAAACCGCGCACCAAGCGACGACTGAATGTAAAAAGCCCGGCTGATCAGGCCGGGCTTTTTCATGGTGTGGCGGTACAGCGATTGAATCATGCGACGCGGCGTTCCATCAGACGATCGGAACCACCTTCGGCAACACGGCGTTCGATCAGACGATCAGAGCCACCTTCGGCAACACGGCGTTCGATCAGTCGATCAGAGCCACCCTCGGCAACGCGGCGTTCGATCAGACGATCGGAACCACCTTCGGCTACACGGCGTTCGATCAGGCGATCAGAGCCACCTTCGGCAACGCGGCGTTCGATCAGGCGATCAGAGCCACCCTCGGCAACACGGCGTTCGATCAGGCGATCAGAGCCACCCTCGGCAACACGGCGTTCGATCAGGCGATCAGAACCACCCTCAGCCAAGCGGCTTTCGATCAGCTTGTCCGAGCCGCCTTCAGCGACCAGGGTCTGAACAGGGGTTGCTGCAAAAACGTTGACTGCGAAAACCGAGAATGCAATGCCGAGAAGGGTTTGGCGTTTCATGATCGTGTGCTCCAGAAAGTTGTTTGTTTGTCTGGAGCCGATGTTACGCCGCGCAGTTTTTATGAAAACTTCATTGACGTGATGGTGAACATCGACGCTGATGATGGTTGCCAAGACCTCCGGTTCAGAGCGCTTTGGCCCGTACACACAACTCGCCGCCGGCACGAATCAGTGCCAGCTCATGCAGCGCATCGGCGGCCAGACCGCTGCGTGCATTGGCCAGCCAGGACGGGCAATTCGGGTCCTGTCGATGGGGCGCGAACTCGGCGTATTGCTGTAACAGGCGTTTTTGCAGCGCATCCAGATGGGGGCGAATCTGTTTGCCCAGATCCGGGCGCGGCGTGTCCGGTGCCGTACCTGCCGCTTGCCATTGCGCGAGCAGACCGTACTGCACCAGTTTGTTCGCCTCCATCTGTGCGGCGATCAGCTGCGCGACATCGTCCGGGTTCAGTTCGTGTTCGATGGCCAGCGTTCGGGCATCGGCAATGACCTGCGCCTCACGTGGGCTGTCCTGGACCGGCTTGCCGCTGTCCCACTTGGTCAGCGCAACCAGATCACCGATGTTCAGGCGTTCGTTCAGGGTGGCGAGTAAGGATTTCAATGAATCAGGTGCTGCTGCCGGTGCGGCGGCCTGAGTACAGGCGGCGAACGGAGCGAGGAGGGTACTGACCAGAATATTTGCAACCTTACGCATGAGCCGAGCCTCAATGGTATCTGTCGGAAGAGCTGTGATTTACCACAGCCGCACACTGACACAAAGCGATCTCTGGCATTTACACAAATCCAAAACAGGCAATCAACGCCGATTGGAAATGTTGATTGCACGCTGCACCCAACTCACCGAAGCTATCGTCAATCAGGCCTGCCGCCGTCGAGATGGACCTCCATTCAATGCAAAGCACCACCTTCGCCAAACCCCTTTGGCAAACCTATCTGCTGTTTCTTGCGCCGATGGTGTTGTCCAATTTCCTGCAATCGATGTCCGGCACGGTCAACAGTATTTACATCGGCCAGATGCTCGGCACCCAGGCGTTGGCGGCAGTGTCCGGCATGTTTCCCGTCGTGTTCTTTTTCATTGCACTGGTCATCGGGCTCGGGGCTGGAGCGGGTGTGTTGATCGGTCAGGCGTGGGGCGCACGCGAAACGCACATGGTCAAAGCGATCGCCGGGGCAACGTTGCTGTTGGGTGTATTGATCGGTCTGGTCGCAGCGGTGCTGGGCACTGTGTTCGCGCGGCAGGCACTCACAGGCCTGGGCACCCCGGCAGATGTACTCGACGATGCGGTGGCCTATGCCCACGTGATGTTGTGGATTCTGCCGTCCCTGCTGGTGTTCGTACTGTTCACCCAGTTGCTGCGCGGCGTCAGCGATACGCTGTCGCCGTTGCTGGCGCTGATCGTATCCACCGCCGTGGGGCTGGCGCTGACGCCGGCATTGATTCGCGGCTGGCTGGGCTTGCCGCCATTGGGCATTCAGAGCGCGGCATATGCCGGACTCGCCGGTAATCTGGCCGCGATGGCATGGCTGGCATGGCGGCTGATCCGCAAGGGCCACCCGCTGGCACCGGATCGAGAATTCTTCGCCGCGCTTCGGCTGGACCGGGTCATCCTCGGCAAGGTTCTGCGCATCGGCCTGCCAACCGGGGTGCAGATGATCGTGCTGTCGTTATCGGAGCTGGTGATTCTGGCACTGGTCAACCAGCACGGCTCGCAAGCGACAGCGGCGTATGGCGCAGTCACCCAGATCGTCAACTATGTGCAGTTTCCTGCATTGTCGATTGCGATCACGGCATCGATCCTCGGTGCCCAGGCGATCGGCGCCGGACATCTGCAACGCATGGGGCCGATCCT
Source organism: Pseudomonas koreensis (assembly GCF_024169245.1). NCBI lineage: Bacteria > Pseudomonadati > Pseudomonadota > Gammaproteobacteria > Pseudomonadales > Pseudomonadaceae > Pseudomonas > Pseudomonas koreensis. The sequence goes on along the minus strand of NZ_JALJWP010000001.1, from coordinate 4,962,523 downwards.
GCGCACCGGGCTGTTGATCAATGTGTGCCTGACCGGTGGCCTGATTGTGCTGGGTTATCTGCTCTCGCACTGGTTGCTGGGCCTGTTCCTGACCGAAGACCCGACTCGCGCGATGGCCGAGCATCTGCTGCACATCATGCTCTGGAGCCTGTTGGTCTTCGGCTTCCAGGCCATCATCGGTGGGATCATGCGCGCCAGCGGCACGGTGCTGGTGCCGGTGATCATTTCAATTATTTGCGTGGTCGGCGTGCAATTGCCGGCAGCGTATTGGCTGGACGGGCAGTTTGGCCTGCAGGGCGTATGGATGGCGTTTCCGGTTGCCTATCTGGGGATGCTGGTTTTGCAGACGCTGTATTACAAACTCGTCTGGAAGAATCAGAAGATCGAGCGATTGCTTTAGGCGCAGCTATTGCGGGTGAACATTTTTCTGTTCTCCCGCACAAAAGCGTCGTAGCGTATGCGCCCACAACTATAAGGACATTACGAGGGTGTAAGTGGGAGCTTTTCGACTGCTGTTGGCCGTGCTGGTCGCTGTATCTCACATGGGCAAAACGTTCGCAGGACTTAATCCTGGCGTGATCGCCGTTATTTCCTTCCTGATCATCAGTGGATTCGTGATGGCCTCGCTCATCGAGCGAAACTACAGTGAGCCAAAGAAGATCGGTCTGTTCTATGTCGACAGGGCGCTGAGGCTGTATCCGCAATTTCTGGTGTACTTCGTTGCTTCCTGTCTGGTGATCCATTTTCTGTTGCCCGGCACACCCCAAGCGGCGGAGCTGACATGGCAAACCCTGTCGTCCAGCGTACTCATGCTGCCGCTCGGCTATTACATGTTCGGCGTTGGCGGAACCGAGATCCTGCCACCCGGCTGGTCGCTCGGGCTGGAAATGAGTTTTTATCTGCTGATCCCCTTTCTGTTGATTTTCAAGGCGCAGGGTGTCGCCTTTGCTGTCTCGGTCGGGATTTTTTTGCTGGCGTGCCTTGGCTTCATCAATACCGACATCTACGGCTACCGTTTGCTGCCAGGCGTGTTGTTCATCTTCCTGTGCGGCTGCTATCTCTACCAGCGCAACGTCAAAGGAATGGCCATTGTCGCGGGCACTGCCGTGGCGGCGGCGCTGATGTTTGTGGCGATCATGGCAGGGTGGATCGAACGTCGTCCGTTCAATGCCGAGGTCACGCTCGGCATCACCGTGGGAATCCCACTGGTCTATGTTTTCACCAGACTCAAGTTCAATCGGGTAGATGAGTTCCTTGGCAATATCAGCTACGGCGTGTTCCTCAACCACTTTGTGGCCATGTATTTACTGCGCGGTTTTTGGCCGGTGGCGTATGACGCTTACATTATTGGAGCGGTGCTGGTGTTGTCATTTGCCTGCAGTGGCGTGACCTATTACTGCGTCGAGCGCCCTGCACTGACATTGCGCCACCGTCTGCGCAGGGGGGTGAAGCACGTTTCGGGTCAATCGCACAGCGCCGGGATTACTGAATCTCCAGTGCCTGAGCGTGGAGTGGCATAACGTTCGGTTGTTTGCTTAAGTCAACCAAGGCCCTCGACGGCACGCGCTGCCCGGAGAACTCCATGTCGATGCGATTATTGCTGGTTGCTGCGTTTTGCCTGTGCGCAGCGACCGTCGCGCAGGCCGCTGAATACACCAGGGTCAACACCACTGCCAGCCAGATCAGCTTCACTTACAACCAGCTGGGCTCGCGAATGTACGGTACCTTCGGCAAGTTCGAGGCTACCCTGGACTTCAATACCGACAACCTCGCCAACGCCCGCACCACGCTGCAGATTGATCTGGGCAGCATCGACGCAGGCAGTGAAGACGCCAATACCGAGCTGGTGAAACCGGCCTGGTTCGACACAGAGAAATATCCGGTCGCCGTGTTCGAATCCAGCCATTTCACCAAAGTGGACGAGTACCGTTATCACGTCGTCGGCCAATTGACCCTCAAGGGCATCACCCGCGAAGTCGAGATACCTGTGGAATTGAAACCGGACAACGCCGTTGGCATTTTCGACGGTGAGCTGGTGCTCGAACGCGATGAGTTCGGGCTCGGTGCGGGCGAGTGGGCAGACAGCGTGGTGTCCAAAGACATCAACATCAAATTCAGAGTCGTGGCCCCGCAACAGTGACGGGTTCCATGGAGCCCGGCACGGTATGATGTCGCGGTTCGTCGACGGCTCAGCTCATCGGCAACGTTTTTTACCGCCGGAGTTTGCCCATGCCACGCATCACCCACTACACCTCTCCATGCCCCGAAAGCGTCAACAGCCAGATTCTGCAAATGGTCGTCGATTACTTTACGGACATCAGTGCGGTCGGACTTGGTCCGAGCAACCTGCTGTACAACGTTTATCAATACGCGATCGGTTATGAGGTGCATCTCTACCTCGAGGCGCTGAATGGCCAGAAGGGCACCGAGGTGGAATTGCTGGTTGCCACCGGTGATGACGATCCGGAACAGGTCATCGGCTTTCTGTTGTACCTGCCGGTGCAAGGCGATTGGGAGGCGTGCAGCGTCGCGTACATGGCGGTGCGTGAAGGGTATCGGCGTCAGGGTGTGGCGCGGGCGTTGCTCGCGGACATGGTCGGGCGCTATCCGCATGCGGAACTGGCCTGCAGCATCGGCAAGGTGCCGTACTTCGAGGCGTTGGGTTTTGAAGTGATCGGCCAGCGCGAGACGCAGGTGCTGATGAGCACGCGGCATTACCGCAGCAACGGTTTGCGTGGGTTCATTGACACCACGCCGATCTACCGCTCACTGGAAGTGCAGCAGATTCATACCTACTTGCTGCAAAAGAACGGCAAGCGCGCGATGCTCGATGCGGAAAAACAACGCGACCGGCATCTGGACCAGACCAGTCGCCACGTAGAGGAATTTGTCCGCCAGCGCCTGACCCTGCACTGACCCGGCCAATAAAAAGCCCTTGCTGCGCGTTCCGTAGCAAGGGCTTTTTTGTGCCTGCAATCTCAACCGAGCTTGACGTTCATGGTGATCCGCGCGGTAAAGACCTTTTTGCCCTCGGCATCGTGAATGTCGACGTTGACCACCTTGTCGCCATCGCTTTGCCAATCCACACCTTCGGCGCTGGCCACGGCGGTGACGTCGGTTTTCGCCTTGGCCAGGTATTCCACGGTCATTCCTTTGGGAATCCAGCGTGCCCCGGCCGGGATCGATACGTCGGTCATCATCCCACCGGCCAGTTCCGCCGCGTTGCACATGGCGATCGCATGCACCGTGCCGAGGTGATTGGTGATTTCCTTGCGAAACGGCACCTGCACCGTGGCGGCATTCGGGCGCAATTCGCTGATCAGCGGATTGATGCTGCTGAAGTAGGGGGCGAACTGGCAGGCCATCTTGCTGAAAGCGTCCGGGCCGACGCTGTTGAACATGCTGAGAGATTGACTCATGGGAAGCCTCACTGGGTGGTTTTGCAGAATGATGTTCTGTTACAGAATAATGTTCTGTAACGGAACGGTATTCTGTTCGCGGCAAATCTGTCAACCTAGGCGCGATTTGCTCACGGGCACTTAACGCCTTCTTCAAACCCGTTTTCGGACCTCAAGCAGCATGGATACCGCCGATCTACTGGAACGCAGCTACCCCGGTCGCCGCGCCGAACTCAAACGCGATATTTTTCGCAAGGCCTTGAGCCTGTTCAACGAACAGGGGATCGAGGCGACCACCATCGAGATGATTCGCGCCGAATGCGACACCAGCGTCGGCGCGATCTATCACCATTTCGGCAACAAGGAAGGGCTGGTCGCGGCGCTTTTTTTCACTGCGCTGGAGGATCAGGCGCGTTTGCGTGATGCGTATCTGGACGTGGCCGCTACCACTGAAGAAGGCGTGCAGGCGCTCGTCTTCAGCTATGTCGACTGGGTCGAGCAACAGCCGCAGTGGGCGCGATTCCAGTACCACGCCCGGTTCGCCGTGACCAAAGGCCCGTTCAAGGACGAACTGGCCGAGCGCAACAAGACGCGCAGTCTGCGTCTGCGCCAATGGCTGGCGGAATCGGGTCGCGCTGGCGAGCTTCAGGACTTGCCTGCGGAACTGCTGCCATCGTTGATCATCGGCCAGGCGGACAGCTATTGCCGGGCGTGGCTGGCAGGGCGGGTTAAAGGCAGCCCGAAGGCCTATCGCGAAATGCTTGCGCAGGCGGCATGGCGGTCGATCCGCGCTGAAAGCTGATTCACACGCCCCCCTGTAGGAGTGAGCCTGCTCGCGATAGCGGTGTGTCAGTTAACCATTTGCTGACTGACACACCGCTATCGCGAGCAGGCTCACTCCTACAAGGGGATGTGTGGTGCGTCAGCTGATGTGCTGGAAAATCAGGGCTTTCAGGCCGCTTTCCGGGTCGATATCCGGAAACTCCGGCGGATTGGCCAGCCGTTGTTCGAAGCGCAGGCTTGGCGCTTCCAGGGTGACGCCATCAATCAGGAAGTCCGAGCCGAACGACGGATCGTTCATGCACGCCAATACTGTGCCTTGCGCGGTCAGCAGTTCCGGCAAGCGGCGCAGTACGCGCTGATAGTCCTTGGTCAGCAGAAAACTGCCCTTCTGGAACGACGGCGGGTCGATGATCACCAGATCGTAGGGGCCGCTGTTGATCACCTTGCCCCAGGATTTGAACAGGTCGTGACCGAGGAAACTGACCTTGCTCAGGTCGTGGCCGTTCAGACGATGATTGTCGCGACCACGGCTCAGGGCGGCCCGGGACATATCCAGATTGACCACATGGCTGGCGCCGCCCTCGATTGCTGCTACGGAAAAGCCGCAGGTGTAGGCGAACAGGTTCAATACCCGCTTGCCCGCTGCCTGTTCGCGCACCCAGTTGCGGCCGTAACGCATGTCGAGAAACAGACCGGTGTTTTGCTTGCGGCCGAGGTCGACGCGGTACTGCAAGCCACCTTCGACGATGGTCATTTCCTCGATTTCCTCGCCGATCAGCCATTCGGCCGTACTCTGCGGCAGGTAACGGTGCTGGATCAGCAGGGTGTGCGCGCCGGACTGCTGCCATTCGCGCTTGGTGGCGAGTTGCAACAGTGAATCTCTCAGATTTTGCAGTTGTTCAGGCGCCGGCTCCTTGAACAGCGACACCAGCACCACGCCCTGCAGCCAGTCCACGGTCAGCTGTTCCAGTCCCGGCCAGCAGCGCCCGCGGCCGTGAAACAAGCGGCGGGTTTCGCTGGGTGCCGCCGCCAGTGCGGGCAGCAAATGGGTGTGGAGGGTGGCGAGGGCTTCAGGGGTCATGGATTACGGTTCGGCCGTTCAAAGGGCCGGCATTTTAACCACAAATGAGTGTTGCGCACGGTCGCTGCGCTTCGAAAAACAACACCTTGGCGAAATCTGCTGTATCAAAAATGAATTTCTACAAGACGCGCTGCTCATACCAGATAAGCAGCGGATTCAAAACCGCTATTCAAAAAATGTAATTCGGGGGAGTGCTGTTCATGTGCCCTACACCTACGTCGAGCGCGCACCTTCCTGGCGGGTTGATTCTGGTTGTCGAGGACGATCCGTTGATTCTGGAGTTTCTCTGCGAAATTCTCCAGGAGGAAGGGTTCAAGGTCGAACCGCAAACCAGCGCTGACGCCGCCTCACTGTATCTGGAAGAACACGCGGCGAACGTCGCGTTATTGCTGACCGACATCACCATGCCCGGCACGCTTAACGGCGCCGACCTTGCGAATCTGGTCGGCGATCGCTGGCCGGAAAAACCGGTGATGGTGATGTCCGGCTATGAAACGCCGGAGACCTCCGGGGTCAAGCATTCGGTGGCGTTCATCAAGAAGCCGTGGGCGATCGGTCAGTTGCTCGACTGTGTGGAAAGTGCGTTCAAATCCAAGGCCCCGCAGTTGCACTGACAAGTGCTACATTGCCGGGCCTGTCTGCCCCGGCCATCTGTCAGAGGATTTGTTCTTTTGTCTGCACAAGCATCGGTTTTTGATCGCGCATTCGCCGCGTTCCTGTTCGACATGGACGGCACCGTCCTCAATTCCATCGCCGCCGCCGAGCGCATCTGGTCAGCGTGGGCGGTGCGCCATGGCGTTGAGGTCGAGACGTTCTTGCCGACCATTCACGGCGCGCGGGCGATCGACACAATCACTCGGCTGAATCTGCCGGGCGTGGATGCCGAGGAACAAGCGGCGTTCATCACCGCTGCGGAAATCGAAGACGTTGAAGGCATTGTCGAAATTCCCGCTGCTGCGGCATTTCTCAACGGTCTGCCAAAAGAGCGCTGGGCGATGGTGACGTCCGCGCCACGGGATCTGGCCCTGCGGCGGATGGCGGCGGCGGGGATTCCCGAGCCGGCGGTGATGATCACGGCGGAAGATGTGAAGGCTGGGAAGCCTGATCCGTCGGGGTATCTGCTGGCGGCGAAAAAGCTGGGGGTCAAGCCGGCTGACTGTCTGATTTTTGAAGACGCGACGGTTGGTATTCAGGCTGCGGAAGCGGCGGGCGCTGCGTTGATGATCATCACTGCTACGCATCAGCATCCGATTGAAACGGCTCACGCTACGTTGGCCAGTTACGATGCGATCAGCGTGACGGTCGATAACGAGGGTTTGCTTCGCTTGACGCAAGTCTGATCAGTTTCCAAAAGCCCCTCACCCTAGCCCTCTCCCGGAGGGAGAGGGGACTGACCGGAGGATATTCAGGTGATACGCCGACGTGGAAGATCTTCCCTGAATCCGGAATCGCTATGTTCTTTCAGGTGGGCGTTGAGTTCAGCATAACTCGGTCGGTTTCCTCTCCCTCGGGAGAGGGCCAGGGTGAGGGGCTACGGTCTGCCAGACGCAGGGATTCCTCGATCAAACGACATCCCCGTCACCGGTCGGCAGCTCAACCGGGCGCGCACTATCGCAACTACGCTGATCCATGCTTCTGAAATCGTCGCCAAAGTCGAGCGCGGTGGAACTCCTTGCCAATGAGGTAAACCCATGAAAATTGATCTGAGTGGAAAACTGGCCGTCGTCAGCGGCAGTACCGCCGGCATTGGGCTGGGCATCAGCCAGTCGCTGGCCGAGGCGGGCGCCACGGTGGTGGTGATCGGTCGCGACACGGCCAAGGTCGAGCAGGCGCTGGCGAGTATTCGCAAGGCTGTGCCGGGCGCGCAGCTGCGCGGTTTGACCGCTGATCTGGGCACCGCCGAGGGCGCGGAAAAACTCTTCGCCGCCGAGCCGCGCGCTGACATTCTGGTGAACAACCTCGGCATTTTCAACGACGTCGATTTCTTCGAGACTCCCGACAGCGAGTGGACGCGCTTCTACGAGGTCAACGTGATTTCCGGCGTGCGTCTGGCGCGGCATTATGTGCCGGCGATGGTTGAGCAGGGCTGGGGCCGGGTGATCTTCCTGTCTTCGGAATCCGGGGTCGCAACGCCGGCGGACATGCTCAATTATGGCGTGACCAAAAGTGCCAACCTCGCGGTGTCCCACGGCTTGGCCAAACGTCTGGCTGGCACCGGGGTCACGGTCAATGCGATCCTGCCGGGGCCGACTTTCACCGACGGTCTGCAGGACATGCTCAGAGACGCCGCTGCCGAGTCGGGGCGCAACCTGCGTGAGGAAGCCGACGCCTTTGTGCGCAAGGCCCGTCCGACCTCGATCATCCAGCGCGTGGCGGATGTATCGGAGGTTGCGCATCTGGTCACCTACATCGCTTCGCCGCTGTCCTCGGCCACCACCGGCGCCGCATTGCGCGTCGATGGCGGTGTGGTCGACAGCCTGACTATCTGAATCCTTGAGAGAGAGGTTTTATGCCAACTGCATCCGCAACCATCGACATCCCGGCCTCGGCCGATCAGGTCTGGCAATTGATCGGCGGCTTCAACACGCTGCCCGACTGGCTGCCGCTGATTACCAATAGTGAATTGAGCGAAGGCGGGCGCGTGCGCACCCTGCAGACCGCCGACGGCGGCGTGGTGATCGAGCGTCTGCAAACCTTCGACAACGCCGCCAGAACGTACAGTTATTCGATCGAACAGGCACCGTTCCCGGCCAGCGATTACCTGGCGACCATCAAGGTTGAAGCCCAAGGTGAAGGGGCGCGGGTGACGTGGTCGGGACGTTTCAACGCGGTCGGCGTGAGCGATGAAGAAGTGGTGGCGTTGTTCAACGGCATCTATCAGGGCGGGCTCGACGCCCTGCGGGCCAATTACCCAACCTGATTGATTCACAAAGCGCCTATGAGGCATGGGATTTCCTGTGGGAGCGAGCCTGCTCGCGAAGGCGTCAGGTCAGTTAACATTGCTGTGACTGAACCACCGCATTCGCGAGCAGGCTCGCTCCCACAGGGTGGATTGCATTCCCTCAGGCCTGGCTGATCAAACTCTGCCGGCAATCCAGCACCAGTTTCGCCCCGCCCAGATCACTGCTGCCGACCTCAAGACTGAAACCGTGCAGGCTGACAATCGCCGCGACGATCGACAGTCCCAGGCCAAAACCACTTTGCGGCTGGCCACCTTCAGTACGATAGAACCGCTGAAACACCGCCTCGCGTTCGGTCTCGGGAATCCCCGGCCCTGAATCGTGAACCTCGATCCGCGTCTGCCCGTTCGCATTGACCCCGCGCAGCATCACCGTGCCGCCGGGCGGGGTGAATTTGATCGAGTTGCTCAGCAGATTCGCCAGCGCTTCGAACAGCAACGCGCGGTCGCCATTGAGCGGCGGCAGCGTTTCCGGCATGTTCAACTGGAACCGCAGATCGCCTTCCTCGGCCAGCGGCAGATAGAATTCGTGCAACTCTTCCAGCAAACGCGCCGGATCGAGTTCAACAAAGCCCGAGCGACGCTGGCGATCTTCCAGTTCGGAAATCCGCAACAGACCACGAAACCGCGCCATCAGCGTATCCGCTTCAGCCAGTACCAAGTCCAGTTGCGCCGCTTCCTGCGAGCCTTCGCCGGCCTGTTGCTGCATGCGATACAACTGCGCGCGCAAGCGGGTCAGCGGGGTGCGCAAGTCGTGGGCGATGTTGTCGCAGACGCCTTTGACCTCGTTCATCAAGCGCTCGATGCGCTCGAGCATGGCGTTGACGATGGCGGCGAGCATGTCCAGTTCATCGCGGCGATTGGACAGCGGTAAACGGCGCGTCAGATCGCCGGCGACGATGGCTTGGGCGCTGTTCTGAATGGCGCGAATTCGCTGCAGCGGGCGGCGGCGCAGCAGATGCCACCCGGCGATTCCGGGAATGATCGTCAGCGAGACGCCCCAGAACAGCGCGTGCAAAATGATCCGCGTCACGGCGAACAACGAGCCGTTGTCGCGCAGCAACACCAGCCAGCGTCCGTCACGGGTTTGCGTCGCTACGGCATCGCAGCTGTCGCTGGGCAGGGTCGGATCGTCGGAATCGACACACTCGGCGAGCATGTGGATCTTGCCATCCAGCGGCAGATCTTCGGGGATTTGCTGCAGCGCACCGCCGAGATAAGTGCCCTGCGCGTCGAACAGGCCGTAGGCGTCGATGCCGCGAATATCAAAGGTCATGCTGGCGGCGAGGGCGTCTTCCAGTTGCTCGCCGCGAAAGTGCGAGAACAGGTGCTGACGTTGCATCAGCGAATGCTTGGCGAGCTTGTCGAGGTAGCCGGAAACCTCGTAATACATGACCCCCATGAGGATCGCGCTCCACGCCACGAACAGCGAGCTGTACAGCGCCAGCAAGCGACTGCTGGAGGAGCGCCAGCCGTCAGACGGGTTCGGCAATGACATAGCCCGAGCCCCGTACCGTGCGGATCAGCGGAACATTGCCCGCGGCGTCGATCTTTTTACGCAGACGGCCGATGTGCACGTCGATCAGGTTGGTGCCCGGATCGAAGTGATAGCCCCAGACCTCTTCGAAAATCATCATCCGCGAAAGAATCTGGCCGCTATTGCGCATCAGAAACTCGAGCAGTTTGTATTCGGTCGGCAGCAGCGTCAGCACCTGTCCGGCGCGGCGGGCTTCGTGGCTGATCAGGTCGAGTTCGAGGTCGGCGACTTTTAGCGTGGTGGCCTGGGTGGCGACGCTGTTCTGCCGGCGCAGCAACACTTCAACCCGCGCGGCCATCTCATCGGTGGCGAACGGCTTGGTCAGGTAGTCATCGCCGCCAGCGCGCAAACCGCGCACGCGCTCATCGACATCGGAGAGGGCGCTGATCATCAGAATCGGCGTGGCCACGCCCATGGTGCGCAACGTGGTGACAATGGCCAGGCCATCGAGCTCGGGCAGCATGCGGTCGAGGGTGATCAGGTCGTAGTTGCCGCTGACGGCGCGGTCGAGGCCTTCGCGGCCATTGTCGACCCAGTCGACGTCCAGCCCGTGGCTGCTCAGTTCGGCAACGATTTCCCGCGCGGTCACGGCGTCGTCTTCGATGGTCAAGATACGAGTCATAGGCAGGCCTGCTGATCGGTTCAAACGGAATGGCAGCATTTTGCCAAGAATTTGCCGTGACGCTTTAAATTAACTTTCATGTTGTAGCTGCCATTCGCCGGGACAGGCGCTGTGATTGTCGGAAGATTGATATCATCTGGCCATAAAGTCCAACAGGAGTGGCGCTGTGATTTCATTGATTAGCCGTGGGTGGAAGCCAATAGTCCTGCTTTTGCTGCTGTGTACCAGCGCTCTCGCTCAAGCTCCAAATACACCTTGTTCAGGCAAAAAGGGCGGGATTGATCGTTGCGACGGCGATCTGTTTCTGTGCAATGACGGCTCTATCAGCGGTTCGAAGAAGAGCTGCGCGGCAATGTTCGGTGAGCGCGAACAGGTGCGCCCGCAAAACTTTCTGAATAGCGACGATGGCTGCGCCTGTGGAACCAGTTCGTTTTGCACAGGGCCGCGTGGTGGGGTGTATTGCCTGACGCCGAGCGGGAAAAAGAGCTACAAGCGAAAATGATCGACCCGGGCCAATGCATAAAACCCGCTGTAATTGGGCAGGTGTTGCAATTTGCAACGTCCCCAGAAGTTCATCTTTTATAAGATATTGAAAAACAAGGGTTTATTTAGTTGCTGTATCTGGCACGGTCGCTGCAATTCCTCACTCGACGAGTTGTAACACCATTTTTCATGCCTGGAGCAGCACAACAATGAACAGATCCCCTGATGGCTATTATCCTGCCGTGGAAGAGTCGAGCAGTGTCTCAGGCGTGTCCTGGGGCGCGATCTTCGCGGGTGCAGCGGCTGCCGCAGCACTGTCGATGATTCTGGTACTGCTCGGTTTCGGCCTGGGCTTTTCGGCTGTTTCACCGTGGGCCGGAGAGGGCGTCAGCGCCAAGGGCCTGGGCATTTCGACGATTGTCTGGCTGGCTGTGACGCAGATCATTGCTTCCGGCATGGGCGGCTATATTGCCGGCCGTCTGCGCGTGAAGTGGGCAAACATGCACGGTGACGAAGTCTACTTCCGCGACACCGCCCACGGCTTCCTCGCCTGGTGCGTCGCTACGCTGGTCACCGCTGTGCTGGTGGTCGGTTCGGTGAGTAGCGTCGTCAGTGGTGGTGTGCAGGCTGGTGCCAATGTCGTCGGCGGTGCTGCCGGTGCGATGAGCCAGGCCGCCGGCTCCGCTGCTGCCAACACTGACAGCGATCAGTACGGCTACTTCGTCGACAGCCTGTTCCGCGATGATCGTCCTGCCGCCGTCAGCGATGACGCCGCACGCGGCACCGTGACCCGCATCTTCGCCCAGAGCCTGGCCAACGGTCAGCTCAGCGCCGAAGACCGTACCTACCTCGCACAACTGGTGTCGCAACGTACCAACCTGAGCCAGGCCGATGCCGAACGTCGCGTTGACGAGATCTACGCCAACACCCAGAAAGCCATCGCTGACGCGAAACTGAAAGCTCAGCAAGCGGCCGATACCGCCGCGAAAGTCGCTGCCTACACCTCGCTGTGGATGTTCGTAGCGCTGCTGGCCGGTGCGTTCTTCGCCAGCCTCGCAGCCACCTTCGGCGGTCGTCGTCGCGATGCGGTCGAGTACGTCGAAGTCGACACCTACACCACTACCACTCCGGTTCGTTAAAAAGGAGAGTCACCATGCGCTCATTACTGCTGTTCTTCCTCGGCGTACCGATCCCGATCATCATCCTGATCGCCCTGTTCGTACACTGATCCCTCTGAGGCAGGATGCCTCTGCCGCTTTCATCTTCGGGTGAAAGCGGCTTTTTTGCTTTTTGGAACTGCAAACGCAAGCGCGGCGAATTACTCGGTCGGCACGACGTTATCCAGCGCTTTGTTCACGGCCAATTCTCCCAACATGACCACTTGCGCAATGCCCAACAGGGTATTGCGCCGTGAGCCTTCGAGCATCCCGGCAAAATCACCGAGCATCACCGTGGCGGACGCCAGGGATTCGCACGCGTTGACCAGCAACGATTCGGTGTCGGATTGCGGGTTGACCATGAACAGAGTATTGGGGCTGTACGGCGTGGCGTTGATCCTGGCCGGCGGATTGGATGGTGTCTGTGACATCAGCTGAAACTCCGATGAGAGCAGCTTGGTGTGAGAGAGGACGCCACGAGGTGACGTCCACGCTGGCAGTGAGGGAGCACGCCCCCTCATGCCTCGGTTGCGGCTAGTTCGACACGCGTCGGCTGTCGAGCACGCGATTGACGATCAGCTCACTCAGCATGATCACCTGCTGCAACATCAGCAGCGAACGGCGCTGTGCAGGCTCTATGACAGTGCTTATTTCGCGGGCCATGTCGTTCGCCGCAGCCAGCGATTCACAGGCTTCGACGAGCAGCGTTTCGTCGTCCACAGTTGGGTCTACGATAAAGATCCTGCCCGGTTGGCGATTGGGAATCGTGGTCTTCAAGGTTTGAGGATCGAGATAAAAGTTGATGGCGCGAGCGGCCGCGTCTTTTATTCGCTGTGGCTCCAAAGCAGGGTCGTACGGGATCGAATCGGCTTCTGGCGGGTTTGGCGTTACTTTGAACATGGTTGACTCTCTATCTTGAAGGAATGAAGAGCCGTCACTATCGCTACCAAACGAAGGGTGGCGGCCACGCGCGGGTTGGTAGACCGGTCAAGATAGTTAACCCCGGCGCTCACGAATGAGCCCCACGCATGGTCACCATAAAGAGCTGAGCCTCAAAAGAGGGGCCGCTTAAAGGGACGCCGTACAACTATCAAGAAACGGGCTACCAAACCCGATCACTGTTTTGCAGTGACAGGGAAACGATATAGCCCTACCGATAGCCGTGTAAGCCGGCGGATTCTGATGCACCCGTAGGCAGCGACGCAAGGCGTTGTAAGTCCGATGCGGTAACAGCGCGTGTGATTTAAACATGATCGACAAATTGTGTTTATCCACTGCGTAAGGGCCGGCATGCCTGAGCCTTTTGCTTTCGGCAACTCAACAAGGCGACAATCGGTTCCCGAAGTGCCCTTGCTTCACTCCCCCGATTTTTTTAATTAAGGAAGAACACGTTGGACAAAAAGGAAATCAAACGCCAGGTCGCCGAAATGCTCGATGCCGGGCGCTCGAAAACCGATACTTTCAAGGCCTTCTCCGGTGGTGCGCTGAAAGACAAGGCGCTGGCCTATCTGATCGGTTCGCGCCCGGATCCGGATCTGCTCGAACGCCACGCCGGCAAGATCAAGGTCCTCCTCGGACTGACTTACGTTCAGGCCCTGATCGGTCTGGTGGGTGGCTATCTCCTCGGGCTGACCATCAGCAGCGGTTTTGCCATCGGACTTGGTTTGTTCGCCGGTGGCGTGCCTTTGCTCTTTGCCTGGGGTTTTTATCGCAACGCGGCTCATGCTTACACGGTGTACGTGGTGCTCTCGATCAGCCAGGTTCCGCGCATGTTCAAGGAATACGGGGATGACCCCACCGGTACGGTGATCGGCGTGGCAATCACCCTGGCGATGATTTTCTACGTGGCCTGGCTGAAAAACCTGCTGTTCCCCGACCTTGGTTTCTTCGGCGCAAAGAAGATCAAAGGCCAGTTCGTCTTCACCAATTGATCGATGTCCGTCCCGCCATTTTCACTGGCCTGGATCAATATTTCGCCTGGCGATATCGCCTACCGTAAATGATCCAGGCCTTTGCTGAGGTATGAGCTACAGTGCTTGTCGCGCACCTTGTTGCGCTGACGAAGTATCCGCGTCGACGTTGAAAACACGGCAATAAAAGCGTCGACGAGGCGTAGTGCAGCAAGGAGCTGACACAACCTCAACTGAATCTTCACGGACGAACACCGTAATGAACTGCCTAGAAAGAACCTTCGATATCCAGCCCTTGGTGCAGGCGGACATGACCGTGCACATCAACGGCCAAGCGGTCAGCGCTGCCATCGGCGAAACCGTTCTCAGCGTCATCCAGTCCCTCGGCGTGCGCCAGATCGCACGCAACGATCACGATCAAATCAGCGGCGCCTATTGCGGCATGGGCGTGTGCCAGTGCTGTCTGGTGAAAATCAACGGCCGGCACAAGCGCCGCGCCTGTCAGACCGTGGTGCGTGACGGCATGCTGATTGAAACCCAGGTCAACCGCGTCGTCGCGCAGGAGGTCGTATGAGCCTGCAACCGCTGATTGTCGGCGGCGGGCCGGCGGGGATGGCGGCAGCCATCGAGCTGGCGCGCCATGGGGTGCGCTGCACCTTGCTCGAAGAGGCCTCGCGCCTCGGTGGGGTGGTGTATCGCGGGCCGTTGCGCGATGGCGTGCAACTGGATTATCTCGGACCGCGTTACTCGGAAGCGCTGGACAAACTGCACGGTGAATTTGAGCAGCAGTCGGGCCTGATCGACGTGCGCCTCAACCATCGTGTGGTAGGCGCCGAAGGCACCCGCGCAATGGTGGTACTCGACGCCGACGAACAGTTGCATGAGATCGCTTATCCGCAGCTGCTGCTGGCCGCCGGTTGTCACGAACGCAGCGTGCCGTTTCCCGGCTGGACGTTGCCGGGAGTGATTCTGCTCGGTGGTCTGCAATTGCAGATCAAGAGCGGCGTGGTCAAGCCGCAAGGGCCCGTAATTATCGCCGGCACCGGGCCGTTGCTGCCATTGGTCGCGACTCAGTTACATGCCTGCGGCGTGCGCGTCACCGGGGTGTACGAGGCGTGCGCGTTCGGCAAGATCGCCCGCGAGAGTCTGGCGCTGTTGAACAAGCCGCAACTGTTCCTCGACGGCTTGAGCATGCTCGCTTATCTGAAATTGCACGGCATTGCGATGAACTATGGCTGGGGCGTGGTGGAAGCCCATGGCGACGGCGAATTGAAAAGCGTCAGCGTCGCGCCGTATTCGTCGACGTGGGAGGCGGATCTGTCGCGGGTCGAGCGCTTCGAAGCGCAGACGCTGGCGGTCGGTTACGGTTTTATCCCGCGCACGCAATTGAGCCAGCAGATGGGCCTCGATCATGGCTTCAGCGATGACGGCTATCTGCGTGCTCATGCCGATGTCTGGCAGCAAAGCAGTGAGCCGCATGTGCATCTGGCTGGCGACATGGGCGGGATCCGCGGCGGTGAAGCAGCGATGCTGGCCGGCAAGATTGCCGCCACTTCCATCCTGCTGCAACGCGGCGTGCTCGACGCCGAACTGGCCCGCGTGCGCCGCGATCGCTTCGCGAGCAAACTCAGAGCCATCGTGCGCTTTCGTGCGGCGGTGGATCGCTACACCGAACGCGGCGTCGGCCAGATTGCATTGCCCGCCGCCGACACGGTGATTTGCCGCTGCGAACACGCAACCCGCGCCGACATCGATCTGGCGCTGGAGCAGGGCGTGCAAGACATCGCCAGCCTGAAAATGCGTACCCGCGTGAGCATGGGCGATTGCCAGGGGCGTATGTGCGTGGGCTATTGCAGCGATCGCCTGCGCCAAGCCACTGGACGTCAGGATGTCGGCTGGCTGCGCCCGCGCTTTCCGATTGATCCTGTGCCGTTTTCGGCGTTCCAGTCCTTTGGCGCGGAGGGCGCTGGCCATGAGTAAGTTCTACGACGTGGTCATTGCCGGTGGCGGCGTGATCGGCGCGTCCTGCGCCTACCAATTGTCCAAGCGCAAAAATCTGAAAGTTGCGCTGATCGACGCCAAGCGTCCCGGCAATGCGACCCGCGCTTCGGCTGGCGGTTTGTGGGCGATTGGCGAGTCGGTCGGCCTCGGTTGCGGGGTGATCTTCTTTCGCATGATGTCGGCCAATCGCAAGCGCGCAACCCAAGGCGCAGCGGTGGCGGTGGACGCCAGTACGCCGCATATTTTGCCGGCGTCGTTTTTCGATTTTGCCTTGCAGTCCAACGCGCTTTACCCGGCGCTGCACCGCGAGCTGAAAGACAATCACGGCATGGATTGCAAGTTCGAAAAGACCGGGCTGAAGTTCGTGATCTATGACGACGAAGACCGGCTCTATGCCGAGCACATCGTCGGCTGCATTCCGCATCTGGCCGATCAGGTGCGCTGGCTCGATCAGGCGGCGTTGCGCGCGGCGGAGCCGAGCGTCAGCCATGAAGCGCGCGGGGCGCTGGAGTTTCTCTGCGATCATCAGGTCAGTCCGTTCCGCCTCGCTGATGCCTATCTGGAAGGCGCGCGGCAGAACGGCGTCGACATCTTCGTCAATACCAACGTCACCGGCGTGCTGCATCACGGCACTCGCGTCACCGGTGTGCAGACAGCGGAGGCGGGGGTGTTTCACTGCAAGACGCTGATCAACGCTGCCGGCGCGTGGGCGGCGGATTTGAGCGAGTGGGCGACGGGGATTCGCATTCCGGTGAAACCGGTGAAAGGCCAGATTCTGCTGACCGAACGCATGCCGAAAATCCTCAACGGCTGCCTGACCACCAGCGATTGCTACGTGGCGCAAAAGGACAACGGCGAAATCCTCATCGGCAGCACCACCGAAGACAAAGGCTTCGACGTCACCACCACCTTCCCGGAAATCGCCGGGCTGGTGCAGGGCGCGGTGCGCTGTCTGCCGGAGCTGGCGGACGTCAATCTGAAACGTACCTGGGCAGGGCTGCGTCCGGGGTCGCCGGATGAGTTGCCGATCCTCGGGCCGATGCATGGGGTGGAAGGGTATCTGAATGCTTGCGGGCACTTCCGCACCGGGATTCTGACCTCGGCGATTACCGGGGTGTTGCTGGATAAACTGGTGAATGACGAACCGCTGCCGCTGGATATCACGCCGTTTCTGGCGGATCGGTTTGAAGTGGCAGCCGTTGAGCCAGCGCCCGTGCTGGAACTGGCCTGACCCGATCCCCCTGTAGGAGCTGCCGAAGGCTGCGATCTTTTGATCTTGTTTTTTAAGAGCAAAATCAAAAGATCGCAGCCTTCGGCAGCTCCTACAGGGGATTCGCAGGGCTCAGGATTTGCGGGCTTCTTCTTCGAGCTGATCCGATTCGAACAGTTTGGCCAGTTCCGCCCGGGCTTCCTGGGCGGTCTGCAGGACTTTGGCGGCGTCGTCGTAGACGGCGTGTTGCGCCTCCAGTACCTGTTCGTCGTGATGCTTGAAACGCTTGATCCGCGCATCGGCCTGGGCCTGGGTCAGACCGAGGCCGACCAGCGTGCGTCGGCTCATTTCCAGACTCGAATAATAGGTCTCACGGATCGCCTCCGCGCCCACATCGACCAGGCGATGCACGTGCTGACGGTTACGCGCGCGAGCGATGATTTTCATGTGCGGATACAGCTTGTGCACCACTTCGGCAGTCTTGATGTTGGTTTCCGGATCATCCGTGGCGATGACGAAATATTCCGCCTCGCCAACCTTCGCCGCGTGGAGGATTTCCGGGCGCATCGGGTCGCCGTAGAACACCGGCACACCGCCGAAGCTGCGCGACAGTTCGATGGTTTCCACCGAGGTGTCCAGCGCGACGAACTTGATGTTCTGCGCGCGCAGAATCCGCGCCACGATCTGCCCCATCCGGCCCATGCCGGCAATCACCACGCGCGGCGCTTCGGTATCGATTTCGCGGAATTTCTCCGGCACTTCCACCGGCTGCACTTTCGGGCTGACCAGACGCGCGCAGATCAACAGCAGCAACGGCGTCAGCGCCATCGACAGGGTGATGGTCAGCACCAGCAAGTCGTACAGACGCGGTTCGAACAGGCCCTGATCGCGGCCGATCTTGAACACCACAAACGCAAACTCACCGCCGGCAGCGAGGACGATACCGAGGCGAATTGCGCTGATCTTGTTCAATCCTCCTGCCAAGCGCCCAACCACGAACAGCAACGGCAATTTGAGACCGATCAACAGCAGGGTCAGACCCAATACGGCGATCGGCGCGCTCAACAACAGGCTGAGATTGGCGCCCATGCCGACGCTGATGAAAAACAGCCCGAGCAGCAGGCCTTTGAACGGTTCGATCTGCGCTTCCAGCTCATGCCGGTATTCCGAATCCGCCAGCAGCAGACCGGCGAGAAACGCCCCCAGCGCCATCGACACACCGACCAGATCCATCAGCCATGCCGTGCCGATCACCACCAGCAACGCGGTGGCGGTGGACACTTCCGGCAGACCGGTTTTCGCCACCACGCGGAACACCGGCCGCAGCAGATAACGCCCGCCGATCACCACCACGGCAATACCGCCGAGCACCTGCAAGCTGTGGCGGATGTCGTCGGCGGTGCTGGTGTGGTGATCGACGCCAGCGAGCATCGGCACCAGCGCGATCAACGGAATCGCGGCGATGTCCTGGAACAGCAGAATCGCAAACGCCAGCCGCCCGTGGGGACTGGTCAGCTCCTTGCGCTCAGCGAGGCTTTGCAGGCCGAACGCCGTGGACGACAGTGCCAGACCGAGGCCCAGCACAATCGCGCTGTTCAGCGGCTGGCCGAACACCGCCAGTGCCAGCACGCCGATCACCGACGCAGTCAACAGCACCTGCGCCAGACCGACGCCAAACACCGATTTGCGCATCACCCACAAGCGCCGCGGCGACAGTTCGAGGCCGATGATGAACAGCAGCAACACCACGCCCAGCTCGGAAATATGCGCAACGCTCTGCGGGTTGCCAATCAGGCCCAGCACCGACGGGCCGATGATCACCCCGGCAAACAGATAACCGAGCACCGCGCCCAGTTGCAGACGTTTGGCCAAAGGCACGGTGAGCACCGCCGCGAACAGAAACACGACAGCGGCTTGCAACAGATTGCCTTCATGGGGCATTGAAATGACTCCTGACTACGGTACGGCGGGGGGCGACAAGGATAAGGGTTGACCTAATTTCAGATCCACCAAAGATCCCTTGTAGGAGCTGCCGAGTGCAACGAGGCTGCGATCTTTTGATCTTGCTTTTACCTTCAGAGAATCAAAATCAAAAGATCGCAGCCTGCGGCAGCTCCTACAGGGGATTTCCGGTGTCGCTGTAATAATTTGCATCAACTCGTTACATTTATAACCCCTGCGCATCAATTTCCGGAAACGCCATGGCCATCAACTTCGACCTCAACGACCTGCAAGCCTTTCGTGCGGTGGTCGAGCAGGGCAGTTTTCGCAAGGCTGCCGACACCGTGCGGCTGTCGCAACCGGCGCTGAGTCGGCGCATCGAAAAGCTCGAAGACGCCCTCGGCGTGAAACTGTTCGAGCGCACCACGCGCAAGGTCAGCCTGACCCAGGCCGGGCGCGGTTTCATGCCCAGTGTCGAACGCTTGCTGGATGATCTCGACATCGCTTTGCTCGGCATCAGCGAAGTCGCCTCGACCCGCTTGGGCCATGTCACCGTCGCCTGCGTGCCCTCGGCGGCGTATTACTTCATGCCCCGCGTGGTCGCGCGTTATCACCAGCAGTTTCCACGGATCAAGGTCAAAGTCCTCGATTCCAGCGCTCACGACGTGTTGAGTGCGGTGGTCAATGGCGAGGCGGATTTCGGCTTGAGTTTTCTCGGCACGCAGGATGCCAAAGTCGAGTTCGAACCGCTTGTGCAGGAGTGCTATGTCGTCGCCTGTCGCCGCGATCATCCGCTGGCGGGGCGCAGCAGCGTCAGTTGGGACGAGTTCTATCAGCAAGATTACATCGCGCTGGACAAGACTTCGGGCAATCGCTTTCTGCTTGATCAGGCCTTGGGCGGGGTGGTGCCGCAGCGTCAGAGCATTTGCGAGACGCGGCACGTGACAACGATGATCGGCCTGGTGGAGGCGGGGTTGGGTGTGGCGGCGGTGCCGTTGATGGCGATGCCCGGGCCGGATCATCCGATCCTGACGCGGGTGCCGCTGATCGAGCCGCAAGTGATGCGCAGTGTCGGCATCATCAAGCGCCGGGATCGCACGTTGACCCCGGCGGCACTGGAACTGGAGCGGCTGGTCGTGGAGATGCGCGTCCAGCCGCCAACGATCAACGCTTGACCGAATCCAGTCCAGTGGCCTGCACGTCAGCCTGAGCGGCCGGTGCAGCGAGGTAGGCGAGCAGGGCTTTGGCCTCTTCCGGATGCTCGGCCTTGACCGGAATACCCGCGGCAAAACGCGTCACCGACTGCACCGATTCCGGAATCTTCGCGACGAAGCTCACGCCCGGTACCGGCAGCAATTCACTGACTTGCTGGAAGCCCAATTGATAGTCGCCCGTGGCAACCACCGAACCGACCGGGATCTTGGCGATCATCTTGGCTTTCGGGTTCAGCTGATCTTCGATGCCGAGTTTCTTGAACAACTGCTGCTCGATATACACGCCGCTGGCGCTGTCGGAGTACGCCACCGACTGCGCGTCGAGCAGGGTTTTCTTCAGGCCGTCGACGCTGCTGATGTCCGGTTTCGTCGCGCCTTCACGCACTACCATGCCGATTCGCGAATCCGCCAGTTCAACGCGGGACGCCGGGTCGACCTTGCCTTGTTTGATCAGCTCATCGAGGGCGTAGCCGACCATGATCACCACGTCGGCGTGCTCACCGCGCGCCAGACGATTGGGGATCGCTTCCGGCGCCTTTCCCATCGACGGGCCGAGGCTGGTGGTCAGGGTGTTGCCAGTGGCAGCGGCGAATTTCGGCCCGAGAATCTTGTAAGCGGCAGTGAAGCCACCGGAGGTCATCACGCTCAATTCCTCGGCCTGGGCCGCGAAGTTGAAGGCGAGACCGGCGAGCAGGGCGGTAACAGTAAAGAGTTTTTTCATGGCGAGTATTTCCTCAGGCCGCGACAGGTTGCAGACGACCACCGGCACGGCGGTACAGATAACGCGTGGCGCACAGCGCGCACAGCGCACCGATGCTCATCCAGTAACCTGGCGCGGCTTTGTCGCCGGTGTACTGGATCAGGAAGGTCGACATCGCGGGGGTGAAACCGCCGAAAATCGCCGTGGCCAGGCTGTAAGCCAGGGAGAAACCGGCGACGCGCACCTCCACCGGCATGATTTCGGTCAGTGCCGGAATCATCGCGCCGTTGTACAGACCGTAGATAAACGACAGCCACAACAGCGACAGCAGCATGTTGGTAAAACTCGGCGCCTGCACCAGGAACGACAGCGCCGGGTAGGTAGTGGCCAAGGCCAGCAGGGCCATGCCGATCAGCACCGGGCGACGGCCGATACGGTCGGACAACGCGCCGCCAATCGGCAGCCAGAAGAAGTTCGACACACCCACCAGCAGCGTCACCAGCAGCGCGTCGGAAGTGCTCAGGTGCAGCACGGTTTTACCGAAAGTCGGCGCGTACACGGTGATCAGGTAGAACGCGGTGGTGGTCAGCGCGACCATCAACATTCCGCCGAGTACTACGCCCCAGTTCTGACCCAGCGTGCGGAATACTTCGCGCATGCTCGGACGATGTTTGCGCGCAGCGAACTCTTCGGTTTCCGCCAGGTTGCGGCGCAGGAAGAAGATGAACGGGACAATCATGCAACCGACGAAAAACGGAATGCGCCAGCCCCAGGCAGCCACTGCTTGCGGCTCCATCCACTGGTTCAGACCGTAGCCCAGCGCGGCCGCGACGATGATCGCCACTTGCTGACTCGCCGACTGCCAAGCGGTGAAAAAGCCTTTGCGACCCGGGGTGGCGATCTCGGACAGGTACACCGAGACGCCGCCGAGTTCCGCACCGGCCGAGAAGCCTTGCAGCAGCCGGCCGATCAGCACCAGCGCCGGTGCGAACAAGCCTATGGTTTCGTATCCGGGCACCAGCACAATCAGGATCGTGCCGCTGGCCATGATCGACAGGGTGACGATCAGACCTTTGCGACGCCCGACATCATCGATGTACGCGCCGAGCACGATGGCACCCAGCGGACGCATCAGGAAGCCCGCGCCGAACACCGCGAAAGTCATCATCAGGGAGGCGAACTCGCTGCTCGCCGGGAAGAACACCGCTGCGATCTGCGTGGCGTAGAAGCCGAACAGAAAGAAGTCGAACTGTTCGAGGAAGTTGCCCGAGGTCACCCGGAAGATGGCACCGGCCCGCGAGCCGTTGGTTGGGATTGAGGCTGTCATAGAAAAGTACTCCACCGCTTTTATGACGTGCGCTACGGAGAAGCGGCGCACGGTTTTTATTGAGGTGGATGGTGGCGCAGATGTAACAATCTGTTAATTGCATTGTTGGCATGGATTGATGCGTGGGGCGGATCAATCCGTGACGTGGAGCGCTGTCAATGTGGGAGCGAGCCTGCTCGCGAAGGCATCTGGTCAGGCGGTGATTTGTTCAGGTCGACCGGGTACATATCCGTTGCTGCGGTAACGGCTGCTTAAGGTTTCGCCCTTACGGCGAGTCACCTTTTTCAAACGCCAAAAAGGTAACCGAAAAGGCTTGCTCCTGCGTTCGGCCCTCGCAAGCTCGGGTTCCTTCGCTACAGGATCGATCCGGGCGCAGCGTCTCCGGTTTGCTTCGCTGCACCTCCTCCCGCTGTGTTCGACTTCGTCGAACGGTCGCTGCGCTCCCACGCCCGGATCAATCCCTCCACTCAGCCTTCCGACGTCGCCCGTGGATCAAAAGCACACGAGCTAACGCTCATTGTTGAGTGGGGCGGCTTCGCCGCGGGCAGCTGCGGCTGCCTTGCTTTTCTGTGGGAGCGAGCCTGCTCGCGAAGGCGGCCTGACAGCCGACCTGATCTTGAGGTTGTGCCCAATCCAACTGTATGAGCTGCCGAAGGCTGCGATCTTTTGATCTTGCTTTTGCTCTTGCTCCTGCTTTTTGTAGGAGTGAGCCTGCTCGCGATAGCGGTATGTCAGGCGAAACCGATATTGGCCGATCGAATGCCATCGCGAGCAAGCTCACTCCACAGGGGATCGGCGGTGACTAAAGAATCAGAATCCGCCAAGGCCTTTGTAGGAGTGAGCCTGCTCGCGATAGCGATATGTCAGGCGAAACCGATGTTGGCCGGTCGAATGCCATCGCGAGCAAGCTCACTCCTACAGGGGCGGGTTACCACTCTGCCTACGCCGTAGCCGCCATTGCACTTGGTTCGCGAGCTACCTCAGTCGCGCCGTTCCCAACCTGCACAGGCATGCTCAGAAACGGCGGAAGCGGGCAATCGAGCAAGTCGGCGACGGCCCGGAACAACTCCGCTTCGGCCACGGTGATCACGCCGTCGTGCATCACGCAGCGGGTCATCGCATCGAGCAGGGCGGGGCGCTCCTCCGGCATGAGATGGCGCAGACGGCTGAGCGCGGTTTCCAGCCCGATTAGTTCTTCCAGATCGGCGCGAATCTCTGGTGGTCGCTCGAATGCGAGCCCTTGCCACGCAGATTCCAGCGCCTGCGCCACCGTCGCTTGATCATTTTGACCGGCGCGGGCCAGCGCGCTGAGCAGTGCCAAGAGTTCTTCGGCGCACTGGAACAGACCGAATTTGAACTGCACCGGCGCCGCGCCCAGCACATTGCGTTCGACGATGCGCAACAGCGTCCACTCAAGCAGTTCGGTCTGGTTGTCGGCTTCAATCAGCGCGATCAGGTTGGCATCGACCCTGGGGAAACTTTTGCCGAGCTGTTGCAGGCTTGGTGTCGCCAGATCGAGCAGTGGCAAACGCAGGCCCGGCTGTAGTGACAACAGTGGATTTTGCAGCTGTTCCAAATGCTCGAACACCGCGTCGTCGACGGATCCCCTCAGTATGTCGAACTGCATGCCCAGCACGGGCGCCGAGCGCGACAGCAACAACCCGTAAACGATGGCTTGAGCGCCATCGACGCTGCGCGCAGCGTCTCTGAGTACCTGCGGAATATCGTCGAGCAAACGGCGCGCCTCAAGCAAATGTTCTGCCTGCGGCGCGCCGATCGCTGCGACTGAGGCTTGCGCCGCACTGAAGTCGTAAAGCACCGCCGTGGCGGCAGCCGGGACGCCGCCAAATGCATCCGCCATCGGCAGGTCGGGTTTGGCCGGCAGCTCTACGCTCGGCGCGGCGATCTTGACGAAGCTGCCATCCCATTGCGCATCGACCCGGCGGATCCGCTCGCTCAAATCCGGATGCAAGGCCATCAGGTCGAACGAAGAAGTGCCCGAGCCGAAATACAGATGGCTGAACTCGGCAGCACGCGCGGCATTGAGCGTGGCGCCCAATTCATAACCACCGATTTTTTTCAGTGCACCGGCAATGCTTTGCGGGTTGCGCGTGTATTGCACAGCCGTCGCGTCAGCGAGGAACTCGCGCTGGCGCCCGATCGCTGCCTTGATCAGGTTGCCGAAATACGACCCCGCAAATCCTGCAACGCACAGGACAAAACCCACCAGCGCGGTGAACGCGACAAACTTGCTGCGACGCGCGGCTTCTTTGCCCACCGTTTCGGTGCCACGCAGGATGTAGCTTCCGGTCAGGCCGAGCACGAGGATGCCGTGAACGATAGCGATCAACCGGGTATTCAGGCGCATGTCACCGTTGTAGATGTGGCTGAACTCATGGGCGATGACACCTTGCAACTCTTCGCGAGTCAGCAGATTGATCGCGCCCTGAGTCACGCCGATCACCGCGTTTTGCGGCGTCATGCCTGCGGCGAAGGCGTTGATGCCCAGCTCCGGCAGCAAATACACCGGCGGGACGGCCGTGCCTGAGGCGATGGCCATTTCTTCCACCACGTTGAGCAGGCGCTGCTCTTCAAGAGTCTGCGCGTTATGGTTGATCAGCCGGCCATTGAGGCTACGCGCAATGACTTTGCCGCCGGCGGACAACTCCGAATGCTTCGCCGTACTGCCCAGCAGCACGACGCTGATAACTACCGCGGATACGGTTCCGACCAGCTCCCAGCTCATTTCGAGATCGAAGAGGACATTGCCGTCGCCGTCTTCCACCGGAATGATCATCATCAAGCAGGACGCGGCAATCAGGCTCAGAACGGCCAATCCCATCAGAACGATGAGCAGCAGAGTGCGGCGCTTGGCCTGGCGCTGTTGTTGGAAAAAATTCATGGTGCCATCCGTTGGCTGGGGTCAGAACGAAACCTGTGGCGCTAGCTGAATCGCCGCGCTGTCGGCGAATGTCAGCAGCGACGCGTCGGCAGCATGGCCGAACAGCGGGGCGAACACGACAGCCGGAAAGCTCTGTTTGAGGGTGTTGTAGCTCATCACCGCATCGTTGTAAGCCTGGCGAGCAAAGCTGACTTTGTTCTCGGTGCTGCTCAGCTCTTCGCTCAATTGCTGCATGTTTTGCGAAGCCTTGAGATCCGGATAGGCTTCGACCGTCACGTTCAACCGGCCCATCGCACTGCTCAGTGCGCTGTCCGCCTGCCCGAGCTGGACGATGTTCTGGGCATTGCCCGGCTGCGCCTGAGCTGCCTGCAGGCCTGCAACCGCGTGGTTGCGCGCTGCGATCACTGCTTCCAACGTCTCACGCTCATGAGCCATATAGCCCTTGGCGGTTGCCACCAGATTGGGGATCAGGTCGTAGCGACGTTTGAGCTGCACCTCGAGTTGCGCAAACGCATTGTTGATTTGATTGCGGCGGGCAACGAGGCGGTTGAAGAGCTGGATGGCGTAGAGGGCGAGGAGGCCGGCAACGACCAAAAGGATGATGAGAGTGCTGTTCACGGTGATGTCCTTATTCACGCGGCAGAAAGGGGCGCGGCATCTTAGCGCAAATCCGACGGGTGTGTGGCAGCGGGCCACTTTTCGCTGCGGGCCAGATCGGCAGCGTCAATTTCTCAGCCTGCCTGAGCACAAAAACAAGGAATGTTTCCCGCGCCGCGCAGTCGGAGTTCAGGTACTACTCATCTGAAAGAGGTTCACCGATGAACAGCAAAACCCTAATCGCCAGTCTGGCCCTCGTTGCCGGTATTGCCGGTATCACGCCCATTGTTCAAGCGGCGCAAACCTCCAGCGAACCCGCCGTGCAATCGCCGACCAGCGACCGCCAGCTGAAGGTCAACGACCGCGCGCCGGAAATGTACCAGCGCGAGGACAAGGCTTTGAAGAACTGGAAAGCCAAAGGTCTGAAAGCACCGATCGAACAGGCTCAGTGGGTGCAGATCAATGACAAGTACGTGATGGTGATGATCACCAACGGCACGATTGTCGAGATGCAGCCGGTCGAGCGATAGGCCCGGTTTTACAATTGGCCATGGATGGCTGATTGTATTCGAACGGCGTTCCGGTAAAACAGCGGGCGTTTGAATGAGGAACAAGGGATTGGACAAGAAACTTCTTTACCGCAAAGTGAATACTCGTACGTGGGGTGTTCGTCGCAACGAATCAGTTGCGCATTACCGCGATCAGCGCAACAGCAAAGCCGCAAGCCGTCACGAAGCCATGCGAAGTTCGATGCATCCAGGCAAACAATACGGAAGAGACTACACCCCGCTTTTTCGCTTCCTGTTGTCTCGCGTTGGCGGCCCTTGGGATTCCATTTTCGGGGAGGCTGTCGCGCGACTTGATCAATCCGCCCCAGTGTTCTGGATGGTTGCCATCCATGAAGAAGATCGCCAGGACATCGTGCGACTAGGTGAATCCAGCTATTTCAGCGGGCTGTATGTCGATGAGCAAAATCGACTGCAAATGGTTGATCCGAAACTGACGGCGCAGGACATGACGCCGCATTGCGAGTGCTGTACGCACACATTCAACGGTGTGGTCTTTGGACAAACCGCAGGATTTGGCCCACGCACATCGTCAGTTGTCGACGCAGAAGACCCGCCAGCATGAATCAGAGCAGCTCTCCCGTGTCCCACAGACTCACCAACTCCCCAGGCGCCCGGTCCTCCGGCACCTTCAACACCATTTCCCCGGACTGATAGCGCACTTCAATCTGATAGAAGCGCTGATCCCCACGGCCCGATTCGCTGCTGTCCAAAGGCAGGCAGCCCTCGAGCACTGAGCAGATCCTTGAGCGCTGACTGATATCACATTGCGCGAATTCGATTTCCCGTGGGCGGCTCAGGCTGTGAGTCGCTGCAACGCCACCCTGGCGAGATACGCGCAAAACGGAGTCGTCATCCAGCTCGGGTAGCGTTTTCATACAGCCTCCTCGGATTATTCGATGCCGACCTGTGCCCAGGCTCGCTGCACTGCGTCGGCTGCTTCGGTGCCAAAGCGCTGGGCGGCGTGGTCGATGGTCAATTTTGCGAACGCGTCGAACGTTGCCTCTTGGCTCAAGCGGTCATCGCACAGTGTGTCATACCAGATCTTCCCGGCCTTTTCCCAGGCAAAGCCACCAAACGCCCGGGCTGCCAGATAAAACGCACGGTTGGGAATGCCGGAATTGATGTGCACGCCACCATTGTCTTCGCTGGTGATGACGAACTTGCGCATGTGATCCGGTTGCGGGTCCTTGCCCAGCAATGGGTCGTCATACGCCGTGCCCGGGTGCGACATCGAGCGCAGGCCCTTGCCCTGGATCTTCGGCATCAGCAGGTCGGCGCCGATCAACCAGTCGGCCTGCTCGGCGGTTTGCCCGAGGGTGTATTGCTTGGTCAGCACACCGAACACGTCCGAGAGCGACTCGTTCAGCGCGCCGGACTGGTTGGCATAAATCAGCCCGGCCTCGCTTTCGGTGACGCCGTGGGCCAGTTCATGGCCGATGACGTCGAGCGAGCGGGTGAAGCGCTGGAAAATTTCGCCATCGCCGTCCCCAAAGACCATCTGCGCGCCGTTCCAGAATGCGTTTTCGTAGCCCTGGCCGTAATGCACGCTGCCGATCAGGGCGAATCCCTGATTGTCGATCGAGTCGCGACCGAGCACTTTCCAGAAGAAATCATAGCTGGCGCCCAGCGCATCGTAGGCCTCATCGACCGCCGGATCGCCCGACGCCGGCTGGCCCTCGAGGCGCACCGGCATCCCCGGCAAGAGCATTTTGTTCTGCGCATCATGCACGCTGCGTCGGGCCAGGCCTGGCTTGGTCGCCTCCGGCAGAATCGCCCGCGCCGGCGGCTGCGAAGGGCGGCCGGGGTTGGGTAGCAAGCTGCGTACATGGTTGAGCGTCTGCATCGCGGCGCTACGCTGCGGCTCCGAACCGTGGGCAATGATGCGGTTGAGGATGTAGGGCGGAATAAAGCTGCGCAGCAATCGAGAGTCGGTCATCAAAGCATCCTTGTCGTCATACGATGTCGATACACATGTGAGCGGCGACGCGTGTTTTCGGTTCCATGGATTGCCATCGACGCCGGATTCTGCGAAAACGCCGCCTGCGAAAAATCTCAACAGAGCCAACGACATGACAGACGAACTGCAAATCATCGACCTGCAACCGGGCGAGGGCAAAGCCGCGGTGAAAGGCGCACTGATTACTACCCAATACACCGGCTGGCTGGAAGACGGCACTGAGTTCGACTCCTCCTGGAGCCGAGGCAAAGCGTTTCAGTGCGTGATCGGCACTGGCCGCGTGATCAAAGGCTGGGATCAGGGCCTGATGGGCATGCAGGTCGGCGGCAAACGTAAATTGCGGGTGCCGGCGCACCTGGGGTACGGCGAGCGAACCATGGGCAAGATTCCGCCGAATTCGAATCTGGTGTTTGAAATTGAGTTGCTGGAGGTTTTGACGCGGGAGGATTGAGGTCTGAGGAGCGTGCGTCTGGATGAAGCTACCCTCATCCAAACGCTTGCAACTTCGGATGCTCAGTGAACATCTCTATATCGTCAATCGTGTCCTCAATGATGCCCCGCAACGAGGGTATCCGACGCCTTACGTTTTCGAGCGCCGGCAAAACGGTTTCGGTATCCAGTCTTCCATGGCGACGAGCGATATGGCCCAAGGCGGTGATGGCAGATGCAGCAATCGCCTCGGTTTTGCTGGAGAGGTATTGGAGGCAGATCGCCTGCGCCCACACTGGATCTTCTTCGCTCATACCAATCGACACTAAGCCCGTTACCACATTTTCGGCGACGCCACTTGCAAGGTGTGCCATCGCCGCGTCGTGGGAAATGCATAAATCTTGGTAGATAAGGTTCATCGTCTGCGTTAGCCCCTAACGCCGATGTACAAATCCAGCTCCTTAGGCAATTGCTCTCCTACTATTTCGCTGATTTGGTTAGCTTGATCCGCAGTCATCAGCCATTCTCCGTCCGGGCTTAGGCTAAGTTCTGGCCAACCCATTACAGTCAATATCGGAAGTTCAAATTCCGAGTCGACTGTCAGATCGAATTTCAGCGTATCGTCTTCGCTATCGTCTGGTAAAAAGCCACTAATCCATAAAAACATATCTTGGTTCCTCTTCACTTTGGAGTCCATCGCTCAGGATCGGCAGGATCAATTTGCTCGCCCGTTTCATGATTGAACTCACCTAAATGTTTGCCTTGCTTGTTATAGAGTTCTATAGCGCCTGTTTTGCTATCCCATTCATAGATTCGACCTTTCTTGTCTTTCCATCTGCTGCGCTTGCCGCCACCACCTTGAACACTGCTTTTGGATTTGACGGGATAGGTATCCGGGTATGCTGGGAGAGAAACGGGAGGCCGGTGATATTTGATATCACCGCCAAGAGCAGGTCTTGAAAGCACAACGTATAGAGGCTGTACTCCGGAGTCAGCCGGAAAGACCAGAATAAAGTCTTGGTATTCAGGCGGGTAAACCGGATTGACAATGATTTTGTCCGCCTGCTCGGTCGGCGGGTATACCCAGATATGGGGAACCTGCGGCGCACTTTCCAGCGGCGGAATTGCCGATCCGCGTGACGAGTCTACTGAGGGAGTCCAGAGTAGGGTCGACCCATTGCCAAAATCTGCGACGTACGAGGCGCCTTGCTTGACGAACTGGACGACAGGAATCATTTCCCAATCGCTGCGCGTTTGAGTGTTGTATCCGTATCCTTTCACCGTGCCGTCGGGCTGCTGTTCCACATGCAATCGAACCCGAGTCCGAGCCGTCTCAAGCGACTGTAGCTGCTCCTCTGTATATAGAGCGCTATCGGCGAGCGTCGATGGCCACAGCAGCGCAACCAATCCGAGCAACCCGCCTGCGACGACACCGCCGGTAGCCAGGCTTGTGCTACTTGAGGCCGCAGTACTGGCGCTCAGACTGCCAGAGCTGCCGAGAGCAAAAGCTCCGATGGATGCATGGAGATTGGTGGCGCCAACAGCCTTTAGTGAGATATTCCCGGCCGAGTCACGCTCACGCCCCGCTAGCAAGGACAGCGTTCCATAATCCGAAATTTTCCCAACCGGTATAAATCCGGATGGATTGGCATCATTGATAACACCTTCCGGCAGCTTGCAACTTTTCACAAACACACAGCCGCTTATACTTTGCTGTTGCTGTATGACCTGGTTGCGAAGTCGGTCTTCATGGGCCTGCTGCCGCGCCAGCATGTCTTCATAAGCGCCATGCGCGGCCTCGCGCTCAGCAAGTTCGCTGGCAGTCATGTAGCGGGTGGTGATGTGGTGTCCGTCTCCCTCTGGCAGGTTTTGGACCCGGGGGATGTCTTTCTTGCGAGCCATGAGCGTCCTTGTCCGCTGTTAAAAAACGAAGCGGACGCTAAAGCAACGACGGAGTGATGGATGTAGGACACGTCTGAAAGTGTTGCAGTTGTTAGGACTATAAAAAGATCAAATCCATTGCCAGACAGGTCAACAGATCGCCTTACCCTCCCGCCCAAACCGCTCCCGATAAACCGACGGCGGCACGCCCACCACGCTGCGAAACGCCACGCGAAAACTCTCCACCGATCGATAGCCGCAGCGCTGGGCGATCTGCTCGGTGTGTTGGTGGGTGCTTTCCAGCAACTCCCGCGCTCGCGCCAGGCGTTCATGTTGCAGCCAGGCTTTCGGCGATTGGCCGTTGGCTTCAGTGAAGCGCCGCAGGAACGTGCGCTCGCTCATTGCTGCTTCGCTGGCCAGATCGCGGACTTCCAGCGGTTCGTGCAGGCGTTCGCGGGCCCATTGCATGACTCGCGATAAATCGCTGCGTGGTGTCGGGCTGACCGGGGTGGGGATAAATTGGGCCTGGCCGCCGGTGCGTTGCGGCGACATGACCAGGCGCCGCGCGACGGCGTTGGCGACCTGCGTGCCGAAGTCACGTGTCACCAGATGCAGGCAGGCGTCAATGCCGGCCGCGCTGCCGGCGGAGGTGATCAGTTGGCCTGCATCGACATACAGCACGCCCGGATCGACCTCGATGGCCGGAAAACGTTGGGCCAGTTCGCTGGTGTAGCGCCAGTGCGTGGTGGCGCGGTGGCCGTCGAGCAGGCCGGTGGCTGCAAGGACGAACACGCCAGAGCAGATCGACAGCAACCGCGCCCCGCGGCCGTGGGCCTGACGTAATGCGTCGATCAGTGCTGGCGGCACCGGGGCGTTGCGGTCGCGCCAGCCGGGAATGACGATGGTGCGCGCTTCGGCGAGCAGTTCCAGGCCGCCATCGGCCAGTACCTGAATTCCACCCATGGCGCGCATCGGGCCTTGATCGACTGCGGCAATCGCATGCGCGTACCAAGGGAAATCAAACTCCGGCCGGGCCAGGCCGAAGATCTCCACGGCAATGCCGAACTCGAACGTGCAGAGGCCATCGTAGGCCAGAATGGCAACCAGATTGGGCTGAGTGAGCATTTGGCGGAAAACTCCCGGTCGGTGTCTTGCGCGCCACTGTAGCGGCAAGCACCGTCTCGATAAAGTCTGTTCATACCCCACAGACACAGGAACACAACATGATCAGCCTGGTTCGCGAAATTCCCGCTGCCCCATCGGCCATTGCCCTGATGCATTTCAGCAATCGTCTGACCTTCGAAACCGATTGTTCCGACGTATTCAGCAGCCACGAGGCCGGCGAGGTCGATTTTGTTCTGGTGGACGTGCGCGGCCCATTGGCGTTCGAGCGCGGCCATGTACCCGGCGCGATCAATATCCCGACACGCTTGCTCACGGCGGATCGCTTGGCCG
Source organism: Pseudomonas koreensis (assembly GCF_024169245.1). Taxonomy (NCBI): domain Bacteria; kingdom Pseudomonadati; phylum Pseudomonadota; class Gammaproteobacteria; order Pseudomonadales; family Pseudomonadaceae; genus Pseudomonas; species Pseudomonas koreensis. The sequence goes on along the minus strand of NZ_JALJWP010000001.1, from coordinate 4,930,410 downwards.
ATTACCCGAAAAACACTTTGTTCGTGGTCTATTGCGCCGGGCCACATTGCAACGGCGCGAACAAGGCGGCGGTGAAACTGGCGGCGCTGGGTTATCCGGTCAAGGAGATGATCGGTGGCGTCACCGGATGGCTGGATGAAGGCTTCGAACTGAGCGCGGCGTCAGTCGCCAATACACCTGTCGCCTGCGAATGCTGATCCCTGTGTAGGAGCTGCCGGAGGCTGCGATCTTTTGATCTTGATCTCAAAAATACAAGATCAAAAGATCGCAGCCTTCGGCAGCTCCTACAGGGGGAATCAGTGTTTTTTGCTCTGAAAGCAGGCTTGTCCTACAGCCTCCGCACCACCACGGCGCACGCGTTGACTCTCGTCAATGCGTGCGCCGATGTTCTGTAAGTATTTGTCGCTTAAAAACAATTGCCCCCGTGCGCGCCGCCATAGACTGCCGGCCACTTCGGTTTTTGCCGTTAGAACGCCATGACCGAATGCTGAATCGAAAGCTGCCAATAAAAGCCTCCGCACGGGAGTAATAAATGAAAAAGCTAGTGATGTTCGGTGCCCTGGCACTGTCGATGTTGTCCCTGACCGCTGTGGCCGAAGACGCCAAGCCGATCCGCATCGGCATCGAAGCCGGTTACCCGCCATTCTCGATGAAAACCCCTGACGGCAAACTCACCGGTTTTGACGTCGACATCGGCGATGCGCTGTGTGCGCAGATGAAGGTTAAATGCACGTGGGTCGAGCAAGAGTTCGATGGCCTGATCCCGGCACTCAAAGTGAAGAAGATCGACGCGATTCTGTCGTCGATGACCATCACTGACGATCGCAAAAAGAACGTCGACTTCACCATCAAGTACTACCACACCCCGGCACGCTTCGTGATGAAGGAAGGCTCCGGCGTCAAAGACCCGCTGACCGAACTCAAGGGCAAGAAAGTCGGCGTGCTGCGCGCCAGTACCCATGACCGCTACGCCACCGAAGTGCTCGTTCCGGCCGGTATTGAACTGGTGCGCTACGGCTCGCAGCAGGAAGCCAACCTCGACATGGTGTCCGGGCGTATTGACGCGATGCTCGCCGACTCGGTCAACCTCAGCGACGGTTTCCTCAAAACCGACGCCGGCAAAGGCTTCGAATTCGTCGGCCCGACCTACGAAGACGCCAAGTACTTCGGCGGCGGTGCCGGCATTGCCGTGCGCAAGGGCGATACCGCACTGGCTGAGCAGTTCAACAAGGCCATCACCGAAATCCGCGCCAATGGCGAGTACAAAAAAGTCCAGGACAAGTACTTCGACTTTGATGTATACGGCCATTAATACGGCGTAAGAAAAAGTGGCCCCGTTTGCGCGGTGGCCATTTTTTTTGCACTCTAAATCTACCCAGCCCCCTGTAGGAGTGAGCCTGCTCGCGATAGCGGTGTGTCAGCCGACATAATCATTGAATGACACACCGCTATCGCGAGCAGGCTCACTCCTACAGGGGATCTGTGTGATCCAGATATCGAGGAATTTCCCATGCAACGCATCGACCACGTTCTGCCCTGGAGCCACTTGGGTAGCGAGCGCTCTCTCAGCGTGTTCCGCTACGGCGCCGGCAGCCGCAAGGTGTACATCCAGGCCAGCCTGCATGCCGACGAGCTGCCGGGCATGCGCACCGCATGGGAGCTCAAGCTGCGCCTGAACGAGCTGGAACAGCAGGGCCGCTTGCAGGGCGTCATCGAACTGGTGCCGGTGGCCAATCCGATTGGCTTGGATCAGCATCTGCAAGGCAATCACATGGGCCGCTTCGAACTGGGCAGCGGCAAGAATTTCAATCGCGCATTCGTCGAACTCAGCGCCCCGGTGGCAGCGCTGGCAGGCGAGCGGCTGGGTGCGGATGCCGAGGCGAATGTCATGCTGATCCGCGAGGCCATGGCTCAGGTCTTTGACGAGTTGCCGGCAGCCAAATCTCAACTGGAAGCCTTGCACCGCTTGTTGCTGCGCCACGCCTGCGACGCCGACATCACCCTCGATCTGCATTGCGACTTCGACGCTGCGATTCATTTGTACGCGCTGCCGCAACACTGGCCGCAGTGGCAATCGCTGGCGGCGCGGCTGAAGGCGGGTGTGGCATTGCTTTGCGAAGATTCCGGCGGCAGCTCGTTCGATGAGTCCTGCTCGACGCCTTGGTTGCGTCTGGCTAAAGCATTCCCGGACGCAGCGATTCCGGCGGCGAACCTGGCAACCACGCTGGAACTGGGCAGCATGGGCGACACCCGCGTCGATCAGGCTCAGGCCAATTGCGAAGCGATTCTGGGCTTTCTCGCCGAGCAGGGTTTCATCAGCGGCGACTGGCCGGCGGCGCCGAGCGAATGTTGTGAAGGTCTGCCGTTCGAAGGCACTGAATACCTGTTCGCCCCGCACCACGGCGTGGTCAGTTTCCTGCGCAATGCCGGTGAATGGGTAGAGCAGGGCGATGCGCTGTTCGAGGTGGTTGATCCATTGCAGGATCGCGTGACCACCGTGCGCGCCGGCACCAGCGGGGTGCTGTTCGCGCTTGATCGCGGGCGTTATACCGAACCGGGGATCTGGCAGGCGAAAGTGGCGGGGCGGGTGCCGTTTCGTACCGGCAAGCTGACCAACGATTAGGATTTTCGTCGGGTTCAATGGCCTCATCGCGAGCAGGCTCACTCCTACAGGGGGAACGCATTCCAAATGTAGGAGTGAGCCTGCTCGCGATGGCGGCATCAGCCACAGCACAAAATTTGGATCTTCACCCCAGGATGTTAGGCTCACCCGCGAACCCGACACTCTGTGAAGGAACGCGCCATGCTGAAAATATTCGCCCTGCTAACGCTGCTCGCATCCCCCGCCGTCCACGCCCAAACCACCGTGCAATCCGACCTGCCGCTCAAATACCTCGAACAGGTCCACGCCGATACCGAGCCACGTCCGCTGGTGATTTTTCTGCACGGTTACGGCAGCAACGAGGCTGATCTGATCGGTATGAAATTTCAGTTGCCGGCGCGTTACAACTACCTATCCGTTCGCGCACCGATGACGTTGGGCGAAGGACGTTACCAGTGGTTTCGCAAGAAGGGCGACGGTGCCTACAACGGCGAGACCGATGATCTGAAGGTCAGCGCCCAGAAACTGCGCGACTTTATCGCCCAGGCGGCGAAGAAATATCACGCCACGCCGGACAAGGTGTACCTGATCGGCTTCAGCCAGGGCGCGATGATGAGCTACGAAGTGGGCCTGCGCGCGCCAGCGGCCGTGGGTGGCTTTGCCGCGTTGAGCGGGCGCTTGTTGCCCGTGCTGAAAACCGAGATCGAGCCCGGGCAACCGCCGCTGCCGCTGAGCATTTTTATCGGCCACGGCACCGCCGATGATCCGGTGCCTTACCGCCACGGCACCGAAGCCAACGCGCTGTTGCAAAAACTCGATTACAAGCCCGAGTTTCACGCGTATCCGGGCGTCGGCCACAGCATCAGCGCGGCCGAGTTGCGCGATCTGAATGCCTGGTTGCAGCGGCTCAATCCTTGACGATGGCTTTGATCAAGGCATCGTGAGTCTTCTTGTCGCTGGCGCGGGAAATCACCTGCACCAGCGCCATCTTCGTCCCCGAGCCGGCCAGCAGCGTGGTGTTCAGCGTCTGGCCACCGCCCTGGGTGGCGGTGCTGTCAACCTGGCGCAGGCCGAGGCCTGTGCCTTTCTGGGTCAGGCTTTTTTCGCTGAGCTTGTTGAAGTCCGGCAGCGCCTTGCGCTGATCGTCGATGAAACTCGACACGCTGCCGTCGAGAAACTCGCCGTCGTTATCCTTGACGTTCTGCCCTGCGGGGATCTGATTTTCGGCGGCGATGACCACGGTTTTGGTCGCCTGATTGGTGTACATCGTGCCTTTGGCCCCGCTCGGGCTGGCGGGCAGCGGGTCGGCAACAAAGCCTTTGGGCAGGACGAAGGCAAACTTGCCGTCGAGCAGCGAGACCTTCTCGGTTTTGACTTTTTCCTTGGCGGCGTGCGCGTTGATCGCGGCGAAGCCGGCGAAGGCCGCCAACATCAGGACGACGGCTTTTTTGCTCAACAATGACATCTGAATCTCCGGGAATTGGTCGCGCGAGGCGGGCGATCATCCCACGGAGCGTGCCGGGGGTTCCAGCGCGATTCGTCCGGACGGTTATTGCGCTTGCGCCTTGGCCATTGGCCGCGCCAGCAGACGCCGGGTCACCCCCAGCATCGCGATCGAAACCGCCACGCCTACGGCAAAACCGCTGAGTCCCATGCTCGGCAGGGTCAATGCCGACACCAGGCAGAATGCCGAAAACGAATACATGCCGGTCGCCGTTGCGCGCAACAACGCAGCGGTAAACGCTGGGCCGCGGGTCTGATGCGAGAACACCGCCATGACGCTGCCGAGCACCGGGAATACCGCGAGCAGGCCGCTCCAGCGTTCGCCAACGGTGCTGGCGAGCATCGTCACCACCAGCGTCAGCGCCGCGCCGGCAATCATTCGCCAGATCAGTTTGTCCGACTTCGGCGCTGGCCCGTTCAGCACCGGCTGCACCACGGGGAACAGATAAGGCGACGCGAGCAGTGCCACCGCCGCAGCCATCACCGAGAACGGCAACGAGCCCGGGATCACCGATAACACCGCCGCCAGCACGCCCCAAACCGCCAGTGAAATCGTAAGTGCCCACGGCCAATTGGCCCGTTGCGCGACCTGCGCATAGGTGATGCAGAACGCGATCATCGCGAACATTGCCGACAGCGCCGCGACCGCTGATTGCGCGGCAAACTGCGGGCCTTGTTCGATGGCGAGGAAAAACAGAATCGGCCCGACCACCACTGGCAATCCCGACAGCCACCCGGCCACGCTCGGTCCCCAGCGTTTGCCCGCCAGAGAAATCAGCAGCAGGAAACCGGGAATCAGCAGCAGTTTGAGGATCAGCACGCGGGTGTCTCCGTCGGGTCAGGGTGAGCCACGTTAGCATTGCGCTGACAAGATTGCTGCCTATGTGTGCAAAGTTTGTATACAAAATTCCAGGCTTGAATCCGGCTATGCTTTGAGCATCAGAATCCAGCGGAGACGATACGGCGATGAACAGAACACCGAAGCTCGTACGTGGCTGCTGTGGCATTGGCTTGTGGGCGCTACTGCTGACACCGACATGGGCCAACTGGCAAGACGCCGTGCCCGGTGCGCAGATCATCGGCAGCGGCGATTTCAGTGTGTTTGGCTTCGATGTTTACAGCGCACGTTTGTGGAGTGCCGCGCGGCCCTTGGTCGATGGCCAACCCTTTGCGCTGGAGCTGATCTACCGCCGGGCGATCTCGCGCGACGATCTGGTCAGCACCAGCGTCGACGAAATCAAACGCCTCGGCGGCCCCCGCGTCAGTCCGGCGCAACTGGCCGACTGGCAGGTGCAGATGCAGCAATCGTTCGTCGACGTGCAGGCCGGCACGCGCATTACCGGCGTGTATCTGCCGGGGCAGGGTGCGCGATTTTTTATCGGTCAGAAGCTTCAGCACGAAATCGAGGATCCGCAATTTGCCAAGGCTTTTTTTGCTATCTGGCTGGATCCGCGTACGCGCAGTCCGGAGCTGCGCGAGCAGTTGTTGGGCGTGAACCCATAGGAGCAACAATCTTTGCGCTTCAAGGCATCAGACGAAACGACTAAGCTGCCGGGCTCCCGTGTTTGTTTCTGGATGTGTGCGTGAAATTCAGTTTGCCCAAAATCGCCACTGCGCCGTTTTGCCCACCGGAAGTGGCCGGCAGTGTCGCGGTCGATCCGACTGCTTCGTTCTTCAAGCGCGTGCTGCGTTTCGCCGGCCCCGGTTTGCTGGTGTCGATCGGCTACATGGATCCGGGCAACTGGGCCACCGCGATCGAGGCCGGTTCGCGTTTTGGTTACAGTCTTTTGTTCGTGGTGCTGTTGGCGAGTCTGGCTGGCATGGTGGTGCAGTGCCTGTGCTCGCGGCTGGGCATCGCCACCGGGCGCGATCTGGCGCAACTGTCCCGCGAACGCTACAGCACGCCAACCGCCCGCCTGCAATGGGGGCTGGCGGAAATCTCGATCATCGCCACCGACCTCGCCGAAGTGCTTGGCTGCGCCCTCGCGTTTCATTTGCTGCTCGGCTGTTCGCTGACTTTCGGCATCGCCCTGACCGCGTTCGACACACTGCTGGTGCTGGCCCTGCAGAACCGTGGTTTCCGCCGGCTCGAAGCGATCATGCTGGTGCTGGTCGCGACCATCGGCGTGTGTTTTTTCGTTGAGCTGTTGCTGATCAAACCGTACTGGCCGGACGTGGCGCAGGGCTTCAAACCGTCGCTGGCGGCCATCGGCGATGCCGCACCGCTGTATCTGGCCATCGGCATCCTCGGCGCCACGGTTATGCCGCATAACCTGTATCTGCACACCTCGATCGTGCAGACGCGAATGATCGGCAAGGATCTGGCGAGCAAGCAGGATGCGGTGAAACTGGCGCGCATCGACACCATCGGTTCGCTGGCCTTAGCGCTGCTGGTCAACGCGGCGATTCTGATTCTCGCCGCGGCGGCGTTTCACCAGTCCGGGCACACCGATGTGGTCGACATTCAGGACGCCTATCATTTGCTTGATCCGCTGGTCGGCGGTGCGCTGGCGAGCGTGTTGTTTGGCGTGGCGTTGTTGGCGTCCGGGCAGAGTTCGACCTTCACCGGGACCATCGCCGGGCAGGTGATCATGGAGGGCTATCTGAACCTGCGCATCCCATGCTGGCAGCGACGTTTGATCACTCGCGGGCTGGCGCTGATTCCGGCTTTTATCGGCGTGTGGCTGATGGGCGATAACGCCATCGGCAAATTGCTGGTGTTGAGCCAGGTGGTGCTCAGCCTGCAACTGCCGTTTGCCCTGTACCCGTTGATCCGCATGACCAATGACCGGCACCTGATGGGCCCGTTCGTCAATCGCTGGCCGACCCGTGTGCTGGCGTGGGGGTTGTTCGTGTTGATCAGCGGGGCGAACAGCTGGTTGATCTTGCAGTGGGCGGTTTGATTGTTGAGTTGCGGTGGATGTTTTGGCCTCTTCGCGAGCAGGCTCGCTCCCACAATGTTGAGTTCATCACTGGGCCAATGTGGGAGCGAGCCTGCTCGCGAAGACTGATCATCAGCCGCCGCTAATGTTGAACAGTGGAACCCGGCCATTGAGCGATGGCCTGTAATCCCAGCCCAGGCTATTCAGACCAAGGCCGCTGGCAAGGATTTGATTCAAAGTCGCCCCGGCAATACTCATCGCCAACGCTTGCCCCGGACACTGATGCCGACCACTGCCAAAACTGAAACTTCGGCGGTTGGCGCGCTGGGGCACGAACTCCTCCGGCCGTTCGTTGAGCGCCGGATCGCGATTGGCCGCGGCCAACAGCAGCAGAACTACATCACCCGCTGCAAGCCGCACGCCATCGATTTCGCATGGCGCTGCAACAAAGCGGCGGGTGTTCTGTACGGGCGGGTCGAAGCGCTGAACTTCCGCCAATAGATTCTCTATCGGTGTTGCATGTAATTCAGACTGGCGCTGCAGCGTTACCAACGCATTGCCGATCAGGCCGGCGCAGGCTTCGAATGTCTGCGAGCACAGGCCGATGAGGTTGGCGATCAATGTGTCTTGATCGCCTTCGAAACGTTGTGTGATCCCCTGCAATAGCGCGCTGTTCATGTCGGAATCGGCCAACAATTCGATGAAATAACCGCGCAACTGCGTTGCCGCAGCATGAGCGGCGGCGAGTTGCAGGTCATTGCTCAAAGGTGACAGGCACGCGACGAAATCCGCGGTCAGCTCGCTGATCGTCCGACTCTGCGCCGGCGGGAACCCGAGCAACGTTGCGACCACGGCGACCGGGCCGCGGAACATTGCGTTGTACAAACCGTCGGCATCTGCTGTGAACAGTCGGGCAGCAACCAGCTCACGTACCTCATTCTGATTGATCAGCCCCAGCGCCGGTTCGATGGCCGAGCGTGGGCAGCGCTGGCGCTCGCCGTCATTCATGCGCATCAGTCGGCCAAACACCTCGCCCGCCGGGCCTTGTGCGACGGTTTGAGGCACCGGTTCCTGCGCCGGGCGCACGCGGCAATCGGCGTGCGCCAGCACCGCACACACCGCCCGTGCGCTGCTGGCGACCCACAGTTTCAAATCGTGGTGAAAGGCCAGTCCGCCGCCAACGCGCAGCGCTGTGTAGTAAGGATAGGGATCGGCGTGAGTCGCAGCGCGAAGCGGGTCCATGGTTGGCGGCCTTGTCAGCGGAGAAAGTGTTGCTACTATCTCCACTCCTTGCAGGCGACGATTCGTTCGAGAGCGAAATATGCACGCAGAGCAGCAAGACATCGGCGTCTCGCAAGTGGCCGCCGCTATCGCCGAACCGGCGCGGACGAAAATGCTCTGCTCGTTGATGGACGGCCACGCCCGCACCAGCACCGAACTGGCCGCCGTTGCCGACGTCAGCGCCTCCACCGCCAGCGCGCACCTGAGCAAACTCAAGGAGCTGGCTTTGGTGCGCCTGCATGTGCAGGGCCGCCATCGCTATTACAGCCTCGCCGATCGGCGCGTTGCCCAGGCAATGGAAGCGCTGATGGTGATCGGCCAGAACACCGCGCCGACCTTCAAGCCGCAGACGCCGGATCGCCTGCGGTTCGCCCGCACCTGCTATGACCACATGGCCGGAACCCTGGCGGTGTTGCTGCATGATCGCTTGATCGCAGGCGGTTGGCTGGTGCAAACCGACGAGCAGGCGTATCGCCTGAGCGACAGTGGCGAGGCGTTGTTTCTCGGGCTGGGTATCGATGTGCGGGACCTGACGACTCTGCGCCGCAAGTTTGCCTGCCCGTGCCTCGACTGGAGCATGCGTCGGCCGCATCTCGGTGGCTCGCTGGGTGCGGCATTGCTGGAAACGGCGCTGAAGCGCAAATGGGTGACGCAGGATCTGGACAGTCGGGCGCTGGCGTTGACGGCGGTGGGGCGCAAGGAGATCAGTGCACGGTTTGGTGTTGAGTGGCCGGTAGACGGGAAGATCAAAGGATCGCAGCCTTCGGCAGCTCCTACCGGAGTTGCGTACACCCGATAAATCTCGACCCTACCCCATTTGTAGGAGCTGCCGAAGGCTGCGATCTTTTGATCCATGCCTTGCGCCGACGAGGGGTCGTTGCCGATCTTGTGCACGCGCGTCCGACCCTATACTGTATATGCACACAGTAAAGAGCCCGCACCCATGCAAATCATCGACAAGCTCAGCATCCTCGCCGACGCCGCCAAGTACGACGCTTCCTGCGCCAGCAGCGGTGCGCCCAAGCGCAGCTCCGAAGGCAAGAGCGGGCTCGGTTCGTCGGACGGCATGGGCATTTGCCACAGCTACACGCCGGACGGGCGCTGTGTGTCGTTGTTGAAGATTTTGCTGACCAACTTCTGCCTTTACGATTGCCAGTATTGCGTCAACCGCCGTTCCAGTGATGTGCCGCGTGCGCGCTTCACCCCGGAAGAAGTCGTCACGCTGACCATGGATTTCTACCGACGCAACTGTGTCAGCGGCCTGTTTCTCAGCTCCGGGATCATCCGCTCGGCGGACTACACCATGGAACAACTGGTGCGGGTGGCGAAGTTGCTCCGTGAAGAGCATGAATTTCGCGGCTATATCCATCTGAAGACCATCCCGGAAGCCGATCCTGCCTTGATCGAGGAAGCGGGGCGTTATGCTGATCGTCTAAGCGTCAACATCGAATTGCCTACGGACGCCAGCCTGCAGACGCTCGCGCCGGAGAAGGGCATCACATCCATCAAGCAAGCGATGAACACCATCTACACGGGTGTGCAGACCGTGTTGAACGAGCCGCGCTCAGCGAAGTTCGCCCCGGCCGGACAAAGTACACAGCTGATCGTCGGTGCCGATGACACCGATGACAGCACTATCCTGCACAGCGCCCAATCGCTGTATGGCAACTTCAGTCTGCGCCGGGTCTATTATTCGGCGTTCAGCCCGATCCCAGACAGCCCGAAAAGCGTGCCCCTCGCGGCGCCGCCGCTGATGCGCGAGCACCGTTTGTATCAGGCCGATTTCCTCCTGCGCAGCTACGGCTACCGCGCAGACGAATTGCTTAAAGGTCCGGGCAATCTGGCGCTTGATATTGACCCGAAATTGGCCTGGGCGCTGGAGAATCGCGAGGTGTTTCCGCTGGACCTGAACCGTGCCGACGCGTCTCTGATCGCACGTATTCCCGGCATTGGCTTGCGCACCACCGAGCGCCTGGTCGAGCTGCGCCGTCAGCGCCGCATCCGTTACGAAGACGTGGCGCGGATGCGCTGTGTGCTGGCCAAGGCCAAGCCGTTCATCATCACCAGCGACTATCACCCGCAGCAGGCGGAGGTCACCAGCCACATGCTCTATCAGCAATTGCGCGATCGGCCGATGCCGCAGCAGATGGGGTTGTGGGGATGATCAGTCTCGATTGTGATGACCTGTTCGACACCTGGCGTCAGCAGGCACGCTGGTTGCTCAGTCATGAAATCGATCCGAGTCTGGTGAGCTGGGCGGCGGAAGGGGTGGGTGATCTGTTTGCCAGTGATGAACACGTGCCCGAAGGGCAGGGGCCGTTTCAGGCGCGTATTCCCCGTGCGCTGCTCGACACCCTCGAACAAGCGGCGCGCTATCGCGGCGAGCAACGCTGGAGCCTGTTGTATGAAGTGCTATGGCGCGTCAGCCATGGCGACCGCACGGCGATGATGGCTGGCGACAAGCTTGGCAGTGAGTTGCAGCGACGCATCAAGCAGGTCAGCCGCGAGGCCCATCATCTGCATGCCTTTGTGCGATTCATCGAGCGCCCAAAGGATCTGCCCGGCCCGCAATACGTGGCGTGGCACGAACCGGCGCATGACATTTTGCACAGCGCCAGCGAGCACTTCATCGGGCGGATGGGCCAGCATCGCTGGTTGATCGCCACGCCGCGCGACGGTGTGTATTACGACGGCGAGCAATTGATTCACGAGCGGCAGTGCCCGATCGAATGGCAGCAACTGGCGCAGAACGTCGACGATCCGCACGGCGATTTGTGGTTGACCTACTACAGCCACATCTTCAATCCGGCGCGGTTGAACCCGAAGGTCATGCAAGGGCATCTGCCGGTGCGGTTCTGGAAGAATCTGCCGGAGGGTGAGTTGATCCCAGGACTGATCACCCAGGCGCGGATGGGCAAGCAGCAGAATGGACAGGCGAGTGGGATTTCGGATCGGACGGGCAAGCGCATTGCCTCCAAAAAACAAAAGCAAACCCTCACCCCAGCCCTCTCCCGGAGGGAGAGGGAGCCGACCCAAGTTTTCTCCCGTACTACACCGACCTGAAAGTTCGCGTCGAACTCGGGTTTTGAAGAGCACAAAAATCGGCTCCCTTTCCCCCTCGCCCCCTTGGGGGAGAGGGCTGGGGTGAGGGGGAAAAGATCTCCAGCCTTACACAAAAAGAACCAACAACCACCATCAAAAAAGCCCCCCACCAATCACTCGGTGGAGGGCTTTTGAGCATCCGCAGTCGTCAGATCAAACCTTGACGATCCAGCCCGCCGGCGCTTCGATGTCGCCGGTCTGCACGCCAGTCAGCTCCTTGTAGAGCTTCTGAGTCACCGGGCCCACCTCGGTTTCGCTGTGGAACACATGCAGGTGATCGTTGTAGCTGATGCCGCCAATCGGGGTGATCACGGCAGCGGTACCGCAGGCACCGGCTTCCTTGAAGTCCGCCAGTTTGTCGATCAGCACATCGCCTTCAACCACTTCCAGGCCCAGACGCGATTTGGCCAGTTCGATCAGCGACAGGCGGGTGATGCCTGGCAGAACCGATGGCGAGTTCGGGGTGACGAACTTGTTGTCGTGGGTGATCCCGAAGAAGTTGGCCGAACCGACTTCCTCGATCTTGGTGTGGGTCATTGGATCGAGGTAGATCGCATCGGCGAAGTTGGCTTTCTTGGCTTTCGAGCCCGGCATCAGGCTGGCGGCGTAGTTGCCACCGACCTTGGCCGCGCCGGTGCCTTGTGGGGCTGCGCGGTCGTAGCTGGAGATCTGGAAGTTGTGCGGGGTCAGGCCGCCCTTGAAGTAGGCGCCGACCGGGATGCAGAAAATCGAGAAAATGAACTCGGGCGCGGTGCGTACGCCGATGTTGTCACCCACGCCGATCACGAACGGGCGCAGGTACAGCGCGCCGCCGGTGCCGTACGGCGGGATGAAACGCTCGTTGGCGCGAACCACGGCTTTGCAGGCTTCGATGAACTGCTCGGTGTCGACCGTCGGCATCAGCAGACGCGCGCAGCTGCGTTGCATGCGCAGGGCGTTCTGGTCCGGACGGAACAGGTTGATCGAACCGTCCTTGCAGCGATAGGCCTTCATGCCTTCGAAGCACTGCTGGCCATAGTGAAGGGCCGTGGAGCCTTCGCTGATGTGCAGGACGTTATCTTCGGTCAGGGTGCCTTTGTCCCACTCGCCATCGCGAAAGTACGACAGATAGCGTTTGTCGGTCTTGATGTAGTCAAAACCCAGCTTGTCCCAATTGATGCTTTCGTTACCCATGACACCCTCTATCACTGAACAACCGCCGAAACGGTTCAAGGCTTCTGACGTTTTTTTGGATGGGCACAACAATACTTCATTCTTGAGCGGTTTCGCAGCCCGGACTATCGGATGGCACACAGATAAATCGTGTTGCCCTCAGGAATTCGCGAGCAGGCTCGCTCCCACAGGGGAGCGCATCGATCGTTCCTACGCTCTGCGTGGGAATGCCTCATCGGACGCTCCGCGTTCGGCTTTTGGGACGCAGAGCGTCCCCGGCTGCATTCCCACGCGGAGCGTGGGAACGATCAATTTTCAAAGGTGCAGCGCATGCCCAAGGGCACGCAACGCCGCTTCCTGCACCGCTTCGCCCAAGGTCGGGTGCGCATGGATGGTGCCGCCGATGTCTTCCAGCCGCGCGCCCATTTCCACGCTTTGCGCAAATGCCGTCGACAATTCCGACACGCCAACGCCCACCGCTTGCCAGCCGACAATCACATGATTGTCACGACGCGCAACCACGCGCACGAAGCCGCTTTTCGATTCCAGGGTCATCGCCCGGCCATTGGCAGCGAACGGGAAGCTGGAAACAATGCAGTCCAGCCCGGCCGCCGTGGCCTCGTCGGGGGTCTTGCCGACCACCACCAGTTCCGGGTCGGTAAAGCACACGGCGGCGATGGCGGTCGGGTTGAATTCTCGGCTCTTGCCACTGATCAGCTCGGCAACCATCTCGCCCTGGGCCATGGCGCGATGGGCGAGCATCGGTTCGCCACTCAGGTCGCCGATCGCGTAGACGTTGCGCATGCTGGTCTGGCAGCGGCTGTCGATCTTGATCGCCGAACCGTTCATGTCCAGATTCAGCGCTTCGAGATTGAAGCCTTGGGTGTTGGGTTTGCGACCGACCGCGACCAGCACCTGATCGGTTTCCAGATTCAAGGTTTCGCCTTCAGGATCACGCACCTGCAACCTACCGTCGAAACCCAGCACGCTGTGCTTGAGGTACAACTTCACGCCGAGCTGCTTCAAGGCGTCGTGCACCGGTTGCGTAAGTTCCGCGTCATAGGCCGGCAGGATGCGGTCCTGTGCTTCGACTACGCTGACCTCGGCGCCGAGCTTGCGATAAGCGATGCCCAGCTCCAGACCGATGTAACCGCCGCCGACCACGATCAGGCGTTTCGGCACGGATGTCGGCGCCAGCGCTTCGGTGGAGGAGATGATCGGCCCGCCAATCGGCAGGATCGGCAGGTTGACGCTGGTCGAACCGGTGGCCAGCACCAGATGCTCACACTGGATGCGCGTATCGCCGACTTCCACGGTTTTGCCGTCGATGATTTTCGCCCAGCCGTTGATGACCTGAACCTTGTTCTTCTTCAGCAACGCAGCGACGCCAGTAGTCAGGCGATCAACGATACCGTCCTTCCACTCGACGCTTCTGCTGATGTCGAGGGTCGGCGCGGAAACATTGATGCCCAACGCTGAATGCTGGCTGTGATGCTGCGTCTGGTGAAACTGCTCCGCCACATGAATCAGCGCCTTCGACGGAATGCAGCCAATGTTCAGGCAGGTCCCGCCCAACGATTGGCCCTCCACCAGAATGGTCGGAATGCCCAGTTGCCCGGCGCGGATCGCCGTGACGTAACCACCAGGGCCGCCGCCGATAATCAGCAGCGTAGTGTTCAAAGCTTGCATTCCATTACTCCACAAACAGAGTGGCAGGTTGTTCGAGCAAGCCACGGATGGCCTGGATGAAGAGTGCCGCGTCCATGCCATCGATCACGCGATGATCGAACGAGCTGGAGAGGTTCATCATCTTGCGGATCACCACTTGGCCTTTGACCACCATCGGCCGCTCGACGATTTTGTTCACGCCGACAATGGCCACTTCCGGCAAATTCAGCACCGGCGTGCTGACGATGCCGCCCAATGCGCCGAGGCTGGTCAGGGTGATGGTCGAGCCGGACAGCTCATCGCGACTGGCCTTGCCGTTGCGCGCGGCGTTGGCCAGGCGCGAAATTTCTGCGGCGCTGTCCCACAAACTACGTGCTTCGGCGTGACGCACTACGGGCACCATCAGGCCGACATCGCTTTGCGTGGCGACACCGACATGCACCGCGCCGAGGCGAGTGATGACCTGGGCTTCGTCGTCATAACGGGCGTTCATCTGCGGGAAGTCGCGCAGAGCGACGACCAGCGCGCGGACGAGGAACGGCAGCAAGGTCAACTTGCCACGGCTGGCGCCGTGCTTTTCATTCAGATGCGTACGCAGTTCTTCGATCGCAGTAACGTCGATTTCCTCGACGTAGCTGAAATGCGCGGCACGTTGCGTGGCGTCCTGCATGCGCTGAGCAATCTTGCGGCGCATGCCTATGACTTGAATCTGTTCTTCGTCATTACGTTGAGCGTACGCGGCGGCAACGGGTGCCGAAGCGTTCGACTGACCATGCGCCAGATAAGCTTCAAGGTCTTCGTGCAGCACACGACCGGCCGGTCCTGTGCCGCGCACCAGACGCAATTGAATACCCAGATCCAGCGCGTGTTTGCGCACGGCCGGCGAGGCGAGGGGGCGTTCGTCTGCTTCGCGAGCAACCATCGGGCCTTGGCAAGCAGGAGCGGGGCGCGGCGCGGCTGCAGCAGGTGTGCTCTCAACAACGGCTTCAACTTTCGGCGCAACAGGCTCTTTGGTGACAACTGGCACGGCGGACTCTTTAAGGTTGCCAGCACCTTCGACTTCGATGCTGATCAGCACACTGCCAACCGCCATCACTTCGCCCGGCTGACCACCGAGCGCAATCACTTTCCCATGCACCGGCGAAGGAATATCGACCATCGCCTTGTCGGTCATCACGTCCGCCAGCACCTGATCTTCAACCACCAGGTCGCCGACCTTGACGTGCCATTGCGACAGTTCTACTTCTGCGATGCCTTCGCCGATGTCCGGCATCTTGATAACGTGCGTGCCCATTCAGACCTCCATGACCCGTTTCAACGCCGCGCCCACGCGGGACGGCCCTGGGAAATACGCCCACTCTTGCGCGTGCGGGTAGGGCGTGTCCCAACCAGTGACGCGTTCGATCGGCGCTTCCAGGTGATGGAAGCAATGCTCTTGCACCAGCGACACCAGCTCGGCGCCGAAACCGCAGGTGCGCGTGGCTTCGTGAACCACCACGCAGCGACCGGTTTTCTTCACCGACTTGACGATGGTTTCCAGATCCAGCGGCCACAGGCTGCGCAGGTCGATGACCTCGGCATCGACGCCGGATTCTTCGGCCGCGACTTGCGAGACATAAACGGTGGTGCCATAGGTCAGCACCGTCACATCCTTGCCCGGACGAGTGATCGCGGCAACGTCCAGCGGCACGGTGTAGTAACCGTCTGGCACCTGGGCTTGCGGGTGTTTCGACCACGGCGTTACCGGGCGGTCGTGGTGGCCGTCGAACGGGCCGTTGTACAGGCGTTTTGGCTCAAGGAAGATCACCGGGTCATCGTTTTCGATGGAGGCGATCAACAGGCCTTTGGCGTCGTACGGATTGGATGGCATGACCGTGCGCAGGCCGCAGACCTGAGTGAACATCGCCTCGATGCTCTGGCTGTGGGTCTGGCCGCCGTAGATGCCGCCGCCGCAAGGCATGCGCAGGGTCATCGGTGCGGTGAACTCGCCGGCCGAGCGATAACGCAGGCGCGCCGCTTCGGAAATGATCTGGTCGGAAGCCGGGTAGACGTAGTCGGCGAACTGAATCTCGGCGACCGGGCGCAGGCCGTAGGCGCCCATGCCGACGGCCACGCCGACGATGCCGCTTTCCGAGATCGGCGCATCGAACACGCGCGAAGTGCCGTATTTGGTCTGCAGGCCTTCGGTGCAACGGAACACGCCGCCGAAGTAGCCGACGTCCTGACCGAAGACGACGACGTTGTCATCGCGCTCAAGCATCACATCCATGGCCGAGCGCAGGGCCTGGATCATGGTCATGGTGGTCGTGGTCATGGCGGTTTCCAACTGAATATTGTTGTTGTGATCGTTCATGTCAGATCCCCAACTGCTGACGCTGGCGCTTCAAGTGCTCCGGCATCTCTTTGTAGACGTCTTCGAACATGGTCGCGGCGCTCGGGATCTGGCCGCCGGCGAGGGTGCCGTACTGTTCGGCCTGTTTCTGCGCGGCAATCACTTCGGCTTCGAGTTCGGCGCTCACGGCGGCGTGCTCTTCCTCCGACCAGTGGCCGGCCTTGATCAGGTGCTGTTTGAGACGCGCGATCGGATCGCCGAGGGGGAAGTGGCTCCAGTCATCGGCAGGGCGGTATTTCGATGGATCGTCGGAGGTCGAGTGCGGGCCGGCGCGGTAGGTGACCCATTCGATCATGGTCGGGCCGAGGTTGCGCCGGGCGCGTTCGGCCGCCCAGGCGGAAGCGGCATAGACCGCATAGAAGTCGTTGCCATCGACGCGCAGCGAGGCAATGCCGCAACCGACGCCGCGTCCGGCGAAGGTGGTGGCTTCACCGCCAGCGATGGCCTGAAACGTGGAAATCGCCCACTGGTTGTTGACCACATTGAGGATCACCGGCGCGCGATAAACGTGGGCGAAGGTGAGGGCGGTGTGGAAGTCCGATTCGGCGGTGGCGCCGTCACCGATCCACGCCGAGGCGATTTTGGTGTCGCCCTTGATCGCCGAGGCCATGCCCCAGCCCACGCCCTGAATGAACTGGGTGGCGAGGTTGCCGGAAATGGTGAAGAACCCGGCGTCCTTGACCGAATACATGATCGGCAACTGGCGGCCCTTGAGCGGATCGCGCTCGTTGGACAGCAACTGGCAGATCAAGTCGACCAGCGGAACGTCGCGAGCCATCAGGATGCTTTGCTGGCGGTAGGTCGGGAAGCACATGTCGTCGATGTTAAGCGCCAAAGCCTGGGCGCTGCCGATGGCTTCTTCCCCGAGGCTCTGCATGTAGAACGACATCTTTTTCTGCCGCTGCGCGACCACCATGCGGTTGTCGTAGATTCGCGTCTTGAGCATCGCGCGCATGCCTTTGCGCAGGATTTCTACCGGCACGTTTTCAGCCCACGGGCCGAGGGCGTTGCCCTGATCGTCGAGCACGCGAATCAGGCCACGGGCCAGGTCGGCGGTGTCGGCCGGTTCGACATCGACAGGAGGTTTGCGCACCGTACCGGCATCGGTCAGATGCAGGTAGGAAAAGTCGGTTTTACAGCCGGGACGGCCCGAGGGTTCAGGGACGTGCAGGCGCAGCGGTTCATACGCTTGGGTCATGGCTTCTACGCTCGATCTTGTGAATTTCTTGTAGTGAGCTGGCAGTCATTCCTGGGTAGAGGAAATCTTGTCCTACAACAATCATAGGCGCGGCCAAGAAGAATATTTCTCTGTGTTTCGTTGCGCTGGCGACCATTTGCAGATAGAAATTCTGCATAAACATAAAAAACAGGTGGTTTTGTCTCATGCGCAAACTGGACCGTACCGACATCGGCATTCTCAACAGCCTTCAGGAGAACGCCCGCATCACCAACGCCGACCTTGCCCGCTCGGTAAATCTGTCGCCAACGCCATGCTTTAACCGGGTCAAGGCGATGGAAGAACTGGGCCTGATTCGCGAGCAGGTCACGCTGTTGGATGCCGACCTGCTGGGGCTGCACGTGAACGTGTTCATTCACGTGAGCCTGGAGAAGCAGGTGGAGGAAGCGCTGCAGCATTTCGAGGAAGCGATCTCCGATCGCCCCGAGGTGATGGAATGCTATTTGATGGCCGGTGACCCGGACTACCTGATCCGGGTGCTGGTGCCGAGCATCCAGTCGCTGGAACGCTTCATGATGGATTTTCTGACCAAAGTGCCGGGAGTGGCGAACATTCGCTCAAGCTTTGCGCTCAAGCAGGTGCGCTACAAGACCGCGTTGCCGTTGCCTGCGAATGGACTGACTCTGAGTAGCTAAGCGTCAGATGTTGTCGTAGCGGTAATCCAGTTCACCAGTGTAAAGCGTTTGTTGCACGGTATAGGTTTGCGGCCAGGGTGCCGGTTCACTGTCGGGATGAAAAACCAGAACGGTTTCGGTTGCATCCGGCGAGCCGGCCACATCGGTGAAACCCGGGGTACCGGCGTGTTGGTGCTTCCAGCGCTCCCATAGCAGATCGAGATAGCAGTGATGCAGGAAAAATATCGGATCATTGGGTGAGGCTGCTTCCGCCATGTTCCCTCCGATCCATGCGTGTACCGGATTGTGCAATTCGACTTCCGAAACATTCTCCCAGCCACTTTCGGCCAGCCAGTAAGGCGTTCTGTTCAATGCGGATATGACGGTCTCGGCTGTGGGCAACGTGCCTTGCGCCGCGAAATTTCGCCGAACGCCCGCGTTTCCAATGCCCTCATCCCATACCCGGACTTCGAATTGCGAGTGCTCCCTGGAGAACGGGCCACTGGTGACGCGTTGGTCTTGCAGGTTATCTCCGTTCGAGCCCATAAAGTCCGAGGTGAACGGATTGTCGGCGCCGGTCAGTTGCCAGTTCCAGTAGGGGAGCGTGATGGTCGCGTTGTTGGCAGCGGATTGCAGGGCAAGTTCAAATTGGCGGATCAGGATTCGGTGCCATGGATAGAACAAGGGACTGCGATGCGGGTTAGGCGTCAGCGGGTTGCCTCGTCCCATCGAATTCTTGTGAATCTGGACAAAGTCATCGTAGCGGCTTTGCTCTCCGGGCCGGAGTACGCTATCGACATTGTTTTTGAGTAGCAGGATGGCATCGATGAATGCCGATTTTTGTTGCGTGGTCAGGTCACGGTGATTACGACGAATATCCATATTGCGAAAACTCCATTGAATGTTTGCCTGATGGAGTCTGATCGCTGCGAGGATTTTCACCAGTTCATCATTGTCGCCAGCGTTCGTAGGAAAAATAATCTGGTGACGGATCTAGCGATTTTTCCTATAGGGAATCCAGCGGAATCTTCAGATAAACCACACCATTGTCTTCCGCCGACGGCATATTCCCCGCCCGCACGTTCACCTGAATCGCCGGCAGCAACAACGTCGGCATGCCCAATCCTGCGTCACGCTGAGTACGCATGTCGACGAACGCGGCCTCATCAATCCCGTCATGCACATGAATATTGCTTTTGCGCTGTTCGCCGACAGTGGTCTGGCACTGTGGGGCACGCCCTTCGGGCGGGTAATCGTGGCAGACGTAAAGCTTCACACTGGCCGGGAAGGCCAGCAGCTTCTGGATCGATCTGAACAGTTGCTGTGCATTGCCCCCCGGGAAATCGCAGCGCGCCGTGCCTACATCCGGCATGAACAGCGTGTCGCCGACCAGGATCTGTTCGCCGTCGACCAGGTAGGCCATGTCCGCCGGCGTATGGCCGGGAACGTGCAGGGCGGTGGCTTTGAGATTGCCGATCATGAATGACTCGTTCGGCGCGAACAGGTGATCGAACTGCGAGCCGTCGACGCGAAATTCCGGCTCCAGATTGAACAGGGCCTTGAACACGTTCTGCACTTTGCTGATTGATTCGCCGATGGCGATCTTGCCGCCCAGTTCACGGCGCAGATATGGCGCTGCGGAGAGGTGATCGGCGTGGGCGTGGGTTTCCAGCAGCCATTGCACTTGCAAGCGATGCGCACGGACGAAGGCGATGATCTTGTCCGCCTGCACGGTGCCGGTGCGCCCGGCGGCGCCATCATAATCGAGCACCGGGTCGACGATCGCGCACTCGCCGCCGTCGGCTTCATAGACCACGTAGCTGTAGGTCGAGGAGGCGGGGTCGAGGAACGCTTCAATCAGGGCGGGCATGGCTAAAACCTGTGCTGGGGAATTCAGAGTTGCAACACTTTATGTAAAAACATAATGTTCGCAGCTTAAGTGACCTTCAAGGCCTCGTGCAAATGCAATCCAGTCTGACCGAATGTGAAGTCGCCCAACTGCGCGCCTCGGCGTCCAAGGCCTGCGCCTTGCTCAAAGCCTTGGCCAATGAGGATCGTCTGTTGATCCTCTGTCAACTGACCCAGGGTGAACGCAACGTCGGCGAACTGGAAACCATGACCGGCGTGCGCCAGCCGACGCTGTCCCAGCAACTGGGCATCTTGCGTGACGAAGGGCTGGTCGCGACCCGCCGTGAAGGCAAATACATTTTCTACGGCCTGGCCAGTCACGAAGTGATTCAGGTAATGAAAACCCTCTCGGGGCTCTATTGCGGAGCGGTGCTCAAGAGCTGGGAACAGCCATAAATGTCAGCCTTCACACGCCCCTTGTAGGAGTGAGCCTGCTCGCGATAGCGGTGAAACAGTCAATGAAGATGTCGGCTGGTACACCGCTTCGCGAGCAGGCTCACTCCTACAGGGGGGGTGCGTGAAGGCTGAGAAATCCTTGCGTGCAGTAAAAGGAACCAGCAATGAACGATCAACACTGGGGCTCATCCATCAGTGCGGACATCGTGGTCATCGGCGGCGGGACGGCTGGCATCGGTTTTGTCGCCAGCCTGCTCAAGCGTGACCCGCACCTCAACGTCACCGTGATCGAGCCGAGTTCACAGCACTACTACCAACCGGCGTGGACGCTGGTTGGCGGTGGCGCGTTTGACGTGAAAGATACCGTCAGGCCGATGAGCAAAGTCATGCCGCGTCAGGCGACGTGGGTTCAGGCCAGTGTAAGCGCCATCGACCCACAAAACCGCCAACTCACCCTCGACGACCAGCGCACTGTCAGCTACCAGAACCTGGTCGTCTGCCCCGGCCTGCGCCTGGCCTGGGAGAAAATCGAAGGTTTGCGGGAAAGCCTCGGCCAGCACGGTGTCACCTCCAACTACAGCTATCAAC
Organism: Pseudomonas koreensis; assembly: GCF_024169245.1. Classification (NCBI taxonomy): domain Bacteria; kingdom Pseudomonadati; phylum Pseudomonadota; class Gammaproteobacteria; order Pseudomonadales; family Pseudomonadaceae; genus Pseudomonas; species Pseudomonas koreensis. The sequence goes on along the minus strand of NZ_JALJWP010000001.1, from coordinate 4,909,085 downwards.
ACGCCCAGTACACTTGGGATCAAGTGCAGAAACTGCGCGATGGCCAGGCGCTGTTCACCCAGCCGGCGATGCCGATCAAATGTGCCGGCGCGCCGCAAAAAGCCCTGTATCTGTCCTGCGACCACTGGCGCAAAACCGCCGTGCTGCACAACATCAACGTTGAATTCAATCTGGCCGGCGCTGCGCTGTTTGGCGTGGCGACCTTCGTGCCACCGTTGATGAAATACATCGAACAGTACGACGCGCAACTGGCCTTCAATTCGAATCTGGTCAAAGTCGACGGCCCAGCGAAAACCGCGTGGTTTGAGGTCAAAGACGCCGATGGCAACGTCAGCCTCCTAGCGAAAACCTTCGATCTGCTCCACGTCGTTCCGCCGCAAGTCTCGCCGGATTTCATCGCAGAAAGTCCGCTGGCCGACGCCGCCGGCTGGTGCGAAGTCGATCCGCACAGCCTGCAGCACCCGCGTTTTCCCGAAGTGTTTGCACTGGGCGATATATGCGGCACCAGCAACGCGAAAACTGCAGCGGCGGTGCGCAAGCAGATTGTCGTCGTTGCGCAAAACCTCCTGGCCGCGCGCAAACAACAGCCGCTGCCGCTGAAGTACGACGGCTACGGCTCGTGCCCGCTGACGGTGGAGAAGGGCAAGGTGATCCTTGCCGAGTTCGGCTATGGCGGCAAACTGCTGCCGACCTTCCCGCTCGACCCGACCGTGCCGCGGCGGTCGGCGTGGTGGCTGAAAGCGACGCTGCTGCCGTGGTTCTACTGGCACGGCATGCTCAAGGGCCGCGAGTGGCTGACGCGTCTGTCCAAGGTCGACTGAGAAAACCCTATGTTGCTGGCAAGTCTGTTTGGCGTGGTGATGGGGTTGGTGCTCGGCCTGACCGGCGCGGGCGGCGGGATTCTTGCGGTACCGGCGCTGGTGCTGGGGCTCGGCTGGACGATGACGCAAGCGGCGCCGGTGGCCTTGTTTGCGGTCGGCAGCGCGGCAGCGGTCGGGGCTATCGATGGTTTGCGCCATGGCCTGGTGCGTTATCGCGCTGCGCTGTTGATCGCAGCATTGGGCGCGGTATTTTCGCCGCTGGGGATCTACTTCGCGCATCAGTTGCCGGAAAAGATTCTGATGATTCTGTTCAGCCTGCTGATGGTCTTGGTCGCCTGGCGAATGTTCAGAAAGGAGCGTCAGCCAGCCGGGCCGAGCGATCACGGGCACGCCAGTTGGGGCCAGAAGAATTGCATGCTCAACGAGCAGACCGGGCGCTTCGACTGGACCGCCAAATGCACCGCCACCCTGGCCGCACTGGGGGCGATTACCGGTGTGGTCTCCGGGTTGCTCGGCGTCGGAGGCGGGTTCCTGATTGTGCCGGCGTTCAAGCAGCTGACCGATGTGCAGATGCGCGGCATTGTTGCGACGTCGTTGATGGTGATCAGTCTGATTTCAGTGATCGGGGTGATCGGTTCGTTTCATGCGGGCGTACGCATCGATAGCCAGGGCGCGGCGTTCATTGTCGCGAGCATCGTCGGCATGATCATCGGCCGCAGGGTTTGCGCGCAGGTGCCGGCGCGGGCGTTGCAGGTGGGGTTTGCCAGTGTGTGTCTGGTGGTGGCGGGGTACATGTTGTTGCGGGCTTGAGGATCAAAAGATCGCAGCCTCGTTGCACCCGACAGCTCCTACAGGGGGAATGCGATTCCTGTAGGAGCTGCGATTTTTTAGCGGGTTACAACACCAGGTGCGGCAGCCACAGCGACAGAGCCGGAATATAGGTGACCAGCATCAGCACCAGGAACAGCACTGCATAGAACGGCAGCAGGGCTTTCACGGTGCTTTCGATACTGACCTTGCCCACCGCCGAGCCCACGAAGAGCACGGCGCCCACCGGCGGTGTTATCAATCCGATCCCCAGGTTGACCAGCATGATCATGCCGAACTGCACCGGATCGACACCGATACCGAGAATCACCGGCATCAGGATCGGCGTGAGGATCAGGATCAGCGGCGCCATGTCCATCACCGTGCCCAACAGCAGCAACATGACGTTGATGCACATCAGGATCACGTAACGGTTGTCCGACAGCGTCAGGAACATCGTGGTGATCTTCGCCGGGATCTGCATCAGCGTCATGATGTAGCCGAAGCTCGCGGCGAAGCCGATCAGAATCATCACAATCGAGATCGTCCGCACGGTGCGGTGCATCAGCTTGGGCAGTTCACGCCACTTGTAGTCGCGATAGATGAACATGGTCACGAAAAACGACCACAGCACTGCGATCGCCGCCGATTCCGTCGCGGTGAAAATCCCCGAGAGGATGCCGCCGAGGATGATCACCATCGCCATCAGTCCCCAGAGGGCTTCGCCGACGATTTTCAGCGCCTGGCGCATCGGGATGACTTCGCCCTTCGGGTAGTTGCGCTTTTTCGCGAAGATCAGACACAGCACCATCAGGCAGGCGCTCATCAGCAGGCCCGGAACGATGCCGGCCATGAACAGCGAGGCAATCGAGACCGTACCACCGGCGGCCAGCGAGTAGAGCACCGAGTTATGGCTTGGCGGGGTCAGCAGGGCCTGCACCGAACCGCTGACGGTGACGGCGGTGGAGAAGTCCCGTGGATAGCCCTTGCGTTCCATTTCCGGAATCAGCACCGAACCCACCGAGGCGGTGTCCGCTACCGACGAGCCGGAGATCGCGCCGAAGAAGGTCGAAGCGACGATGTTGACCAGTGACAGGCCACCGCGCACGAAACCCACCAGCACGCCGGCACACGCCACCAATCGCCGGGACATGCCGCCCTCGGCCATGATCGCACCGGCGAGCACAAAGAACGGAATGGCCAGCAGCGAGAATTTGTTCACGCCCGAGGCGACCTGGATCATCACCGCCTGGAACGGAATGTCGATCCACCATGCGCCGATCAGCGCGGCGGCGCCCAGCGCGTAGGCGACCGGCATGCCGATCAGGATCAAAGCGATAAAACTGCCCAGCAGTATCAGAGCGTCCATTAAGCGGCACCTTCACTTTCTTCCACCAGGTCGAACTGCACGACCCGCCGTTTGCTCTGGTCACCGAGCAAGAGTTTTTCCAGGACAAAAATCAGCGTCAGCAAGCCGCCCACCGGAATCGGCAGGTAGGTCACGCCAACGCGCAGATCGGGCAGGGCGGCCATGAACTGGTTCCATGTCGACATGCACAGCTTGGCGCCCCAGATGGTCATGAAGATGCAGATCGCCGCCATCAGCAGTTGCGAAAAAATCGCCGCCGCTGATCTCAGCTGCGGTGACATGCGATCGGTGAGCATGGCCACGGCCATGTGCGCGCCGGCGCGGTAGCTGGCGGCGGCGCCGATGAAGGTGAACACCATCATCAGCAGGATCGCCGTCGGCTCTGGCCAGCTGGAGCCGGTGCCAAGTACGTAGCGGGCGAATACGCCCCAGGGAATCATCAGGGAAATCGCCAGGACGGAAAGGCCGGCGACCCAGATGCATGTCATGTAGATCTTGTCGTTGATACGTAGCAGCAGATTCTTCATCGGGTTCCACCGTAACCGGGCGCGCCTGATTCATCAGGCACGCCGGGCCTAGTTCATGAGTACGGAGCGGGAGGCGTTACTGAACGGCTTCGATTTTCTTGATCAGGTCGGCGTACTTCGCGCCGTACTTTTCCCGTACCGAAGCGGTGGCGTCGTAGAAGGGTTTCTTGTCGACTTCGATGAACTCGACGCCGGCGGCCTTGAGTTTTTCTTCACTGGCAGCGGACTTCTTGTCCCACAGCACGCGTTCTTCAGCCTGAGCAGCCTTGGCGGCTTTCTTCACCAGTTCCTGTTGATCCGGAGTGAGTTTCTCCCAGGTGATTTTCGACATCACGATCGGCTCTGGCAGGATCAGGTGACCGGTCAGGCTGTAGAACTTGGCGTTCTGGAAGTGGTTGTGTTCGAGCAGGGTCGGCGGGTTGTTTTCCGCGCCGTCGATCACGCCGGTCTGCAGGGCGCTGAAGATCTCGCCGGTATCCATGGCGATGCCGTTACCGCCCATGGCATTCATCATGTCGATGAACATCGGGTTGCCTTGCACGCGGATCTTCATGCCCTTGAGGTCTTCGAGCTTGCGCACCGGTTTCTTGGTGTAGATGTTGCGCGTGCCGCCGTCCATCCACGCCAGCGCTACCAGGCCGAATTCGGAGTTGGTGATCTTGTCGAGAATCTCATCGCCCACCGCGCCATCGATGACGTTACGCATGTGCTGATGGTCGCGGAAAATGAACGGCATGTTGAACACGTTCACGTCCGGCACCACGGGGCCGACGATACCCAGGCTGACGCGCGACAGCTGCACCGCGCCGACCTGCATCTGCTCGATGACTTCCTTTTCCGAACCCAGCACACCGCCCGGGAAATATTGGAAGGTCAGTTCGCCGTTGGTTTCCTTGGTCAGGGTCTTGCCCATGTTTTCTTCGGCCACCACGGTTGGATAACCGGCGGGGTGGATGTCAGCGAATTTGAGTTTGATTTCTGCCTGAGCGGCACCGGCGAAGGTGAACATCAGCGGAAGTGCAGCGGCGAGCAAGGTGCGTTTGAAGTTCATGGGGGTGAGTCTCCAGTCTTGTTATTTTTTTGTTCAAGGCGCAGCGGTGCAGCAGAGGGGCTAAAGCAAATCGTTGAATTCAGGTTCGGCGAGGCCTTTGACGCCCGGCTTCAAAGCGAATAAGCCGCCGGCCAGGGATTGCGGGTCGAGGTCATCGCCGGGGCGAATCGAGGCGACGAACAAGGTGTCCAGGTTGCTGCCGCCGAAAGCGCACATGGTCGGTTTTTTCACCGGTACTTCCAGCGAGAAATCGAGGCGACCGTCCGGGGCGAAACGGTGAATCAGGCCGGCGTCGTTGGCACAGATCCAGTAGCAACCTTCGGCATCCACGGCGGCGCCGTCGGGGCGGCCGGGGAAGTGATTCATGTCGACGAAGATTCGGCGATTCGACGGCGTACCGGTCTCGGTGTCGTAATCGAACGCCCAGATCAGTTGCACGTTGGGGTGCGAATCCGACAGGTACATGGTTTTGCCGTCAGGGCTGAAACCGAGGCCGTTGGGCACGATGAAGCCGTCCAGCTGCGCTTCGACCACGCCGGACTGCCCGGCGCCGAAGCGATAGAGCCGGCCTTCAGGCGCATTCAGGCCCATGTTCAACACCATGCTGCCGGCCCAGAAACGCCCTTGGCGGTCGCAGCGACCGTCGTTGAGGCGCATGTCCGGGCGGCTGTGCTCGACGGTGGCGAGCAATTCGCTGTCGAGGCTGCCGTCGCTGTGTGGGTGCAGGCGAAAGAAACCGCTTTCCATACCGGCCACCCAGCCACCGCTGCGGTGGCGGGTGATGCAGGCGAGCATTTCCGGGGTTGTCCACGAGGCAACATGGCCAGTGTCGGCACTCCAGCGTTGCAGCCCGCCGTTGGGAATATCCACCCAGTACAGCGCGTTTTCCTGCGCCACCCAGACCGGGCTTTCACCGACCGCGTTGCGGGCGTCGACGATCAATTCGGCTTGCATACTCATTCCCTTGGTTTTTATTGGAGGGGGATCAAGTCGAGCGATCAGTCGCCGAACGGGCCTGCTGCGACGAAGGCGCCGCCCTGATAGATCCGCGCCGGATCATCGTCGGCCGGCATTGGCTGCGCTTCGACCTTGTCGCGGAATATTTCGGAGGTGTCCTTGGCTTCGAAACCGAGATGGCTGGCGTAGCGGTTGTCCCACCAGACGTCTTTGTTGGCGGACATGCCGTAGACCACGGTGTGACCGACGTTCGGCGTGTACAGCGAGCGTTCGAGCAGTTGCGTGAGGTCGTCGAAGCTCAGCCAGGTGTGCATCATCCGGCGGTTCTGCGGCTCGGGGAATGAGGAGCCGATGCGGATGCTGACGGTTTCGATGCCGTAGCGGTCGAAGTAGAAACTGGCCATGTCTTCGCCGTAGGACTTGGAGAGGCCGTAGTAACCGTCAGGACGGCGCGGGGAGGTGGCGTCGAGTTTTTCGTCCTGCTTGTAGAAGCCGATCACGTGGTTCGAACTGGCAAAGATCACCCGCTTCACGCCGTGCTTGCGCGCCGCTTCGTAAATGTGAAAAACACCGCAGATGTTGGCGCCGAGAATTTCTTCGAACGGCCGCTCGACCGAAACGCCGCCGAAATGCAGGATCGCATCGACGCCTTCGACCAGTTGATGCACGGCTTGTTTATCGGCGAGGTCGCAGAGCACGACTTCTTCGTGTTCATCGACGGCCGGGGCGAGGGCGGCGATGTCGGACAGGCGCAGCACGTTGGCGTAAGGGCGCAGGCGTTCGCGCAGCACTTTGCCCAGGCCTCCGGCGGCACCGGTCAGCAGCAGGCGATTGAAAGGCACGCGGGGGGTAGAAGTAGACGTCATGGCAATCCCTGGACACATTGTTATTAGGTTTGTTGTAGGTTGTCGTATGACTGCGCTGAAGTATCGGTAGGGTTTCCGGATCTTGTCAACGCGACTTTTGGTGTAGATGACGGAAGGCCCAGTCCAGTCTTCAATAACCACAAATGCCTGTTTGGCAATGCAACTCCCCTGTGGGAGCGAGCTTGCTCGCGAAAGCGGTGTGTCATTGAAAGATGAATTGACTGACCCGACGCATTCGCGAGCAAGCTCGCTCCCACAGGGAATATCGGTGTGGAGACTGGCTTTACAACAACGAAATCGGATAGCTGATAAAGATCCGGTTCTCGTCAAATTCGTTGGTGCTGAAGTCCCGGCGGATGGTCGCATTGCGCCATTTCACGTTGAGATTCTTCAGCGGGCCGCTCTGCACGGTGTAGGCCAGTTCCGATTCGCGGCCCCATTCCTTGCCGTCATTGGTGGTGGCGGTGTGCACGTTATCGCCGCTGATGTAGCGGTTCATCAGGGTCAGACCAGGCACGCCCAGCGCAACGAAGTTGTAGTCGTGACGCAGCTGCCAGGAGCGCTCTTTGGCGTTGTCATAACTGGCGTTGTAACTGTCGTTGGCCAGGGTGCCACCACTGGTGCCGTTGACGCGCATCCAGGCATCGTCGCCGGTGAGTTTCTGCAGGCCGACGTAGAAAGTGTGGCCGCCGTACTTGGCCGAGAGCAGGGCGAACGCGGTCTTGTTGTCGAGATCGCCGGCCTGGGCGCTGCCGTCTTCCTTGCCGGTGAAGAAACCGAGGTTGGCGCCAAGGGTCCAGTCGCCCATCGGCTGGCTGTGGCTGAGGTTGAAATACTGCTGCTGATAGATATCGGTGAGTTCGGCGTACCACACGCCGACCATCGTGCGCTTCTCGTTGAAGGTGTATTCGCCGCCACCGAAGTTGAAGCGATCAGAGGTGAACGCACCGCGGCCGTTCATCGACATGTCTTCCATGCTCGCGTCGTTGCGCGGGCTGTTGCCGCGGAACTGGCCGCCGTACACGGTCAGGCCGTTGATTTCGGTGGAGGTGATCTGGCCGCCGCGAAAGGTCTGCGGCAGGGAGCGGCCATCGTCGGAGCGCAGGATCGGCAGCACCGGCATCCATTCACCGACCTTCAATTCAGTTTTCGACACCTTGGCTTTCAACGCCACGCCGAGCCGGCCGAAGTTGTCCGCCGGGCGCCCGTCATCGTGGATCGGCAACAGCTGTGTGCCGCCGGTACCTTTGCCGCCATCGAGCTTCTGCGAGTACATACCCAGGATGTCGAGACCGAAGCCGACGGTGCCTTGGGTGAAACCGGACTTGGCGTCGAGGATGAAGTTCTGCGTCCACTCTTCAGCCTTGCCCTGGGGATAGGCCGGGTTGACGAAGTTGCGGTTGAAGTAGGCGTTGCGCAGGTTCAGCGTGGCTTTGCTGTCTTCGAGAAAGCCTTCGGCATCGGCGCTCATTGGCAGGGCGAGGGCGAGGCTGCTGCAGCCGAGCAGGCTGAGGGTCGAACGTGGGCGGGTAACGGCAAAACGTGGAGGGCGGACGGAATTGCGGGCGAGTGTGCTCACTGTGACGCTCCCTGAATCGTTTGTTGTTTTTATTATTTGTCATACGTCGTCGTACAACATCGTTGCGGATATTTCCCAGATTTTCGGGGATTGTCAACTGGAAGTTATACGATCACCGCCGGTGCTACGCCGCACTCCTTGTAGGAGCTGCGGCACGCTGCGATCTATTGATCTTGCTTTTGAAAAATCAAAAGATCGCAGCCTCGTTTCACTCGACAGCTCCTACAGGGTTTTTTGTTGTCCATGGAAAAGTGTGCTGCAAAGAAATATGCGGCAAACTTCCCTCACCCCCAGCACCAGGCCGATCCATGGATAAATACGCCCCGCGCAACTGGCAACCTCACGAAAAGCCCAGCCTGCCCGGTTCACCGTCGACACCATTGCACTCCACGCCCAAGCGTCTGGCGTATGCGGCGGTCGGTGTGCTGGTGGCGGTGACCGGTGGGCTGGGGAATTCGCTGGTGGTCGCCAACCTGCCTTATCTGCAAGGCTCGCTCGGCGCGACTACGGCGGAAATGGCCTGGTTGCCGGCGGCGTATGTGATGACCAACGTATCGATGAACCTGCTGCTGGTTAAGTTTCGCCAGCAGTTCGGCTTGCGCGCGTTCACTGAAGTGTTCCTTGTGCTGTACGCGCTGGTGACCTTCGGCCATTTGTTCGTCAACGACTTGAATTCGGCAGTGGCGGTGCGTGCCGCGCACGGCATGGTCGGCGCGGCGCTGAGTTCGCTGGGGTTGTATTACATGGTCCAGGCGTTCCCGGCGAAGTGGCGGCTGAAGGCGCTGGTACTCGGTCTTGGCACGTCACAACTGGCGTTACCGCTGGCGCGGCTGTTTTCCGAGGATCTGTTGCAGATCGCCGAGTGGCGCGGCCTCTACCTATTCGAATTGGGCATGGCGCTGTTGTCACTCGGCTGTGTATTGCTGCTGAAGTTGCCGCCCGGTGACCGCTTCAAGACTTTTGAAAAACTCGACTTCCTGACCTTCGCCATCCTCGCCACCGGTGTGGCCTTGTTGTGCGCGGTGCTGTCGCTGGGACGCATCGACTGGTGGCTGGAGGCCGACTGGATCGGCGTGGCGCTGGCCTGTTCGATCGCGCTGATCATTATGGGCCTGGCCATTGAGCACAATCGCAGCAACCCCATGTTGATGACGCGTTGGCTGGGCAGCGGCACGATGATTCGTCTGGCGCTGGCGGTGACCCTGATTCGCATGGTCACCTCGGAGCAATCCACCGGCGCGGTCGGTTTCATGCAGAACCTCAACATGGGCTATGAGCAGTTGCACAGTCTGTACGTGGTGATGCTGATCGGCAGTATCGCCGGGCTTGCCACCAGCGCGCTGACCATCGACCCCAAACACCTGCTGATGCCGTTGATCATCTCGCTGGCGCTGATGGCCACCGGTTCGGTGATGGACAGTTTTTCCAACAACCTGACCCGCCCGCAAAATCTCTACGTCAGCCAGTTCCTGCTGGCGTTCGGCAGTACGTTTTTTCTCGGCCCGACCATGGTCTTCGGGACGCGCAACGTGCTGACCAATCCGCGCAACCTGGTGAGTTTTTCCGTGCTGTTCGGGATCTGCAACAACCTCGGCGGGCTGCTCGGCGCGGCGTTGCTTGGCACTTTTCAGATCGTGCGCGAGAAGTACCATTCCAGCCACATCGTCGATCATCTGGTGATGTCCGACCCCTTGGTGGCCGCGCGCGTGCAAAGTGGCGGCTCGGCCTACGGCGGTTTGCTGGCCGACCCGAGCCTGCGCAATCTGGCCGGGATCCGCAGCCTCGCCAATGCGGCGACACGCGAAGCGAACGTGCTGGCCTATAACGATGTCTTCATGCTGATCGCGGTCATTGCCGTACTGACCATGATCTGGCTTTCGATTCGCGCGTTGTGGCTGATGAGCACCACCAAAGCCATTGAGCCGACGCCTTCCGTACCATCAAGCGGCGCCATTTCTTCATGACCGAACCGACCACCACAACCACCAACGCCATTGCCGCCACGCCTGAGGGTGAGGCGCCGCCGTCGTCAGCCAATACCGCGCCGCGTTCGCTGCGGGTGCGGATCATTTCTTCGCTGGGCTTTGCCGCGATCGCCATCGTTGGCGTACTGATCGTGTTGTATGCCTGGCAACTGCCGCCGTTCAGCAGCGCCGTCGAAACTACGGAAAACGCCTTGGTGCGCGGGCAGGTGACGATCATCGGCCCGCAGCTCAGCGGCTATGTGTTCGAGGTGCCGGTGCAGGACTTCCAGTACGTCAAGGCCGGGGATCTGCTGGTGCGTCTGGACGACCGCATTTATCAGCAGCGCCTCGACCAGTCGCTGGCGCAACTGGCGGTGCAAAAGGCTGGATTGGCCAACGTGGTGCAGCAGCGCAACAGTGCCGAGGCGACGATCAAGTTGCGCCAGGCAGTGCTCGCCGACAGCCAGGCGCAGTTGCGCAAGAGCGAGGCCGATCTGCGGCGCAATCAGGAACTGGTGCGCGACGGCTCGGTGTCGAAACGCGAGTTCGACGTGACTCTCGCCGCCAATGCGCAGAGCACGGCGGCAGTGGCGCAGGCCAAGGCCAATCTGGAAATCGCCCGGCAGGACTTGCAAACGGTGATCGTCAATCGCGGCTCGCTGGAAGCTGCGGTGGCCAGCGCCGAAGCGGCGGTGCAACTGGCACGGATCGATCTGTCGAACACGCGGATTGTCGCCCCGCGCGACGGCCAGCTCGGGCAGATCGGCGTGCGCCTCGGCGCCTACGTCAACTCCGGCGCGCAGTTGATGGCGTTGGTGCCGGATCAGAAATGGGTGATCGCCAACATGAAGGAAACCCAAATGGCCAATGTGCGTGTCGGGCAACCGGTGCGCTTCACCGTCGACGCCTTGAACCACCGCAGATTCACCGGCCACGTGCAGCATATTTCGCCGGGCACCGGCTCCGAATTTGCCTTGCTCCAGGCCGACAATGCCACTGGCAACTTCGTCAAGATCGCTCAGCGCGTGCCGGTGCGCATCACCATCGATCCCGATCAGCAGGAAGCAGAACGGCTACGACCGGGGATGTCGGTGGTGGTCAGCATCGACACCGCCGCCGGCGACACCCAACACCACTGATCAATGCATTACCCTGTGGGAGCGAGCCTGCTCGCGAAAGCGTCGTATCAGTAACATTTCTTTATCTGACACACCGCTTTCGCGAGCAGGCTCGCACCCACAGGATTAGTGCTCACGGGCTCTATTCACTCGGGCGAGGGGGTGACCCGGCAGCTCTTGCGCTTGCGAATCTGCTCGTCGCTCGGCCGTTCGGGGACGAATTCGAAGCGTGGTTCGCCTTCGCTGTAATGCACCAGCCAGCCCCATTCCAGTTCGCTTTCGTTCTGCCCGGGTTGTGGTGGCCGGGCCCACCAGGGTTCTTTGCTGAGGATCTCGCGCATGGCAGCCTCCGGTTGTTGGCAATCCTTGAACTATAGCTTCCTGTCGCGAGTCGTCAGCACAGGCTGTGTAGAATCGGCGCGATCAAGACGATAAAGGGGGCAGGGCGATGATTGATGGGGTGCGCAAGGATGAACCTGCAAAGCGGCTGTTCTTTGCGCTGGATTGCCCGCCGGCGCAGCGCAAGGCAATCGCCCAGTGGCGCGCGGAGCTGGGCCTGCGAACCGGGAAACCGGTACCGGCGGATAATTTTCATCTGACCCTGTTGTTCCTCGGAGCAGTGCCGCTGGCGCAGATCCACGGCGTCTGCGAAGCAGCGAGCAGTGTGCGTATTCCGGGCGAAGCGTTGCGGGTTGCGCTGGATCGCTTGCAGGTCTGGCATCGAGCAGGGGTGTTGTCATTGGCGCCGGAGCAGGCGCCGCCGGCGTTGTTGCGCCTGGTCTATGCGCTGGAGCAAGCGATGCTGCCGTTTGGTTTTGAGGAGACCACCCACGAGTTTCGTCCGCACCTGACCCTGGCCCGCGAATACCGTGCGCCGGAGCCGGAAACGAGCGCGCCGCCGGAGTTCTTTCTGCGCGCGGAACGCTTCGCTTTGTTCGAATCGCACAAGGGCCGCTATCGGGTTTTGCAGGACTGGTCGCTGATCTGAACGAACAAAAAAGGCGCCCGAAGGCGCCTGCAAATTCACCCGAGCCGAGGGAGCCGGGTGAGGCCGTTCAGAGCAGGGTGCAGCGGTGGTAAGGCGCTGCGTGAACGGGAAACATCAGAATCTGGCCGGCTCACATCGATCGACTGTGGGAGCGAGCCTGCTCGCGAAGGCGTCGGCACATCCAACATTTTCGTCGCCTGTCCTACCGCTTTCGCGAGCAGGCTCGCTCCCACATTTTTGATTATCGGTGTTTTTATTTACCAAGCTTCACCCGGGTCCAGCCGCGGGTCATGATCCGCTGCGTGGCAATCGGCTGATCCGGCACGGCATACAAGGTCGCCATCACCGCTTGCGACGGATACGAGCCCGGTTCGTTGCGGATCGCCTCGTCCACCAGTGGCGTGGCCGCCGCATTGGCGTTGCTGTAGCCGATGCTGTTGGTGACTTCGGCGATGATGTCCGGGCGCATCAGGAAGTCCATGAACAGGTAGGCGTTGTCGACGTTCGCCGCATCCCGGGGGATGGCGACCATGTCGTAGAAACTGCCGGCGCCTTCCTTGGGAATGCTGTAGTCGATTACCACGTTGTTGCCCGATTCCACCGCACGCGCCTTGGCCTGCAGGACGTCGCCTGAGTAACCGACCGCTACGCAGATGTTGCCGTTGGCCAGATCGGAGATGTACTTCGAGGAATGGAAATACGCCACGTACGGGCGGATTTTCATGAACAGCGCTTCCGCCTCGGCGATGTGCGCCTTGTCCTTGTCGTTCACCGGATAGCCCAGATAGTGCAGGGCGGCCGGGAGCATTTCGGTCGGCGAATCGAGGAAACTGATGCCGCAGGCTTTGAGCTTTTCCGCGTTCTCCGGCTTGAACAGCAAGTCCCAGGAATTGGTTGGAGCGTTGGCGCCGAGCACTTCCTTGACCTTGGCCGGATTGAAGCCGATACCGATCGAGCCCCACATGTACGGGAACGCATGGGCGTTGTCCGGATCACTGGCAGAGGCATTTTTCAGCAGCACCGGATTGAGATTCTTCCAGTTCGGCAGCTTTGATTTGTCCAGCGGCTGATAGACGCCGGCCTTGATCTGCTTGGCCAGAAAACTGTTCGACGGCACGACGATGTCGTAGCCGGATTTGCCCGCCAGCAGGCGCGCTTCCAGGGTTTCATTGCTGTCGAAGACGTCGTAGGTCACGCGAATGCCGGTTTCGTCTTCAAACTTCTTGACGGTGTCCGGCGCGATGTAATCGGACCAGTTGTAAACACGCAGCACCTTGTCGTTGGCCTGGGCGCCCATGACCATTGCGCCCATTAAGGACAGTGTCAGCAGAGTCCTGCCAAACATTTTCATCGCTACAACTCCCATCTTTTTATTAACTTCAAGCAAAGGCCCCTCACCTTGACCCTCTCCCGGAGGGAGAGGGAATTGGCTGGTCGGCCTGACAACATTTGTGTAGGAGCTGACGAGTGCAACGAGGCTGCGATCTCCTGATCTTGCTTGTGAAGATCAAAAGATCGCAGCGTGCCGCAGCTCCTACACGGCGGTCGCGGCACGTTGCGGCTGCCACGCTTCGTTGGCGGTCTGATCCATCGCTTCCTGAATCGCCCGTTTGCGATTGGCTTCCGCTTTGCGGCCGAAGTACCAGACGAGGAAAGTCACCAGCGACACCGCCAGCAGAATCAGACTGGCCACGGCGTTGATCTCAGGCTTCACGCCCAGGCGCACCGCCGAGAACACTTCCATCGGCAGCGTGGTCGAGCCCGGCCCGGAGACGAAACTCGCCAGCACCAGGTCATCAAGCGACAAGGCGAACGACATCATCCCGCCCGCCGCCAGCGACGGCGCGATCATCGGAATGGTGATGAGGAAAAACACCTTGAACGGTTTCGCGCCGAGATCCATCGCCGCTTCTTCGATCGATAGATCCAGCTCACGCAGGCGCGCCGAGACTACCACCGCGACATAGGCCGCACAAAACGTGGTGTGGGCGATCCAGATGGTGACGATGCCACGCTCCTGCGGCCAGCCGATCAACTGCGCCATCGCCACGAACAGCAGCAACAACGACAGACCGGTGATCACTTCCGGCATCACCAGCGGCGCGGTGACCAGGCCGCCAAACAGCGTGCGACCCTTGAAGCGCGTGACGCGAGTCAGGACAAAAGCGGCAAGGGTGCCCAGCGCCACTGCTGCAATTGCGGTGTAGCAGGCGATCTCCAGCGAGCGCAGCACCGAGCCCATCAGTTGCGTGTTGTCGAGCAGGCCGACATACCACTTGATCGACCAGCCACCCCACACGGTCACCAGTTTCGAGGCGTTGAACGAGTAGATCACCAGAATCAGCATCGGCAGATAAATGAACATCAAGCCGAAGATCAGCATGAACCTGGAAAAGTTGAAGCGTTTCATCCCCGTGCCTCCATCTCTTTGGCCTGGCTGCGGTTGAACAGCAGAATCGGCACAATCAGGATCAACAGCATCACCACCGCCAGCGCGGACGCCACCGGCCAGTCGCGGTTATTGAAGAACTCTTGCCACAGCACGCGACCGATCATCAGCGTCTCCGGGCCACCCAGCAGTTCTGGAATCACGAACTCGCCGACCACCGGAATAAACACCAGCATGCAGCCAGCGATGATGCCGTTCTTCGCCAGTGGCACGGTGATCTTCCAGAAGTTGTTGAAGTTGCTCGAGCCCAAGTCCTGCGCGGCTTCCAGCAGGCTGTTGTCGTGTTTGACGAGGTTGGCGTAGAGCGGCAGGACCATGAACGGCAGGTAGGCATACACCACGCCGATGTACACCGCTGTGTTGGTGTTGAGGATCTCGATCGGATGATCGGTGAGCCCGGTCCACATCAGGAACGCGTTGAGCAGACCGTTGTTGCTAAGGATGCCCATCCACGCATACACACGGATCAGGATCGCTGTCCAGGTCGGCATCATGATCAACAGCAGCAGGACGTTTTGCGTTTCCTTGCCGGTCTTGGTGATCGCGTAGGCCATCGGAAAACCGATCACCAGGCACATCAGCGTGCTCAGTGCCGCGACTTTCAGCGAGCCGAGGTAGGCCGACAGGTACAGCTCGTCTTCGCCGAGCAGGGTGTAGTTGCCGATGTTCAGCAGCAGCTGGAATTTCTGTTCGGCGAAGGTGTAGATCTCCGAGTACGGCGGGATCGACAGCGCGGCTTCCGAGAAGCTGATCTTCATCACCAGAAAGAACGGCAGCATGAAGAACAGGAACAGCCAGATGAACGGAATGCCGATCACCAGTTTTCGTCCGCTGGGCACCAGCCGCAGGAATTGCTGATTGAAGGTTCTCATGAGCGCAGCACCACGCCGCTGTCGTCTTCCCACCAGACGTAGACCTTGTCGTCCCAGGTCGGTCGCGCGCCACGGCGTTCGGCGTTGGCCATGAACGACTGGACAATCTTGCCGCCAGGCAGCTCGACGTAGAACACCGAGTGGCCGCCGAGGTAGGCGATGTCATGCACCTTGCCTTCGGACCAGTTGTAGCGAAACTCCGGTTGAGTGGTGCTGACGAGCATTTTTTCCGGGCGGATGGCGTAGGTGATCGATTTGTCCTGCACCGAGGTGCTGACGCCGTGGCCGACGTAAATCTTCTGCTGCAAATCCGGGCTGTGAATGATCGCGTGGCCTTCCAGATCTTCCACCACGGTGCCGTCAAAGGCGTTCACATTTCCGATGAATTCGCAGACCATGCGGCTGACCGGCGCTTCATAAATGTCGACCGGGCTGCCGATCTGCGCGATCCAGCCCAGGTGCATGATTGCGATGCGCTGAGCCATGGTCATGGCTTCTTCCTGATCGTGGGTCACCATCACGCAGGTGACGCCGACGCGCTCGATGATCTCCACCAGCTCCAGTTGCATTTGCGAACGCAGCTTTTTATCCAGCGCGCCCATCGGCTCGTCGAGCAGCAACAGTTTCGGCCGTTTGGCCAGCGAGCGGGCGAGGGCGACGCGCTGCCGCTGGCCGCCGGACAACTGATGCGGGCGGCGTTTGGCGTATTGGGTCATGTGCACCAGACGCAGCATTTCTTCGACGCGGGCATCGATTTCACTGGCAGGCAAGCGGTCCTGTTTGAGGCCGAAGGCGATGTTCTGCGCCACGGTCATGTGCGGGAACAGCGCGTAGGACTGGAACATCATGTTGATCGGCCGCTCGTACGGCGGCATGTCGGTGATGTCCACGCCATCGAGCAGAATCCGCCCCTCGGTCGGCCGCTCGAAACCGGCGAGCATGCGCAGCAGAGTCGATTTGCCCGAACCGGAACCGCCCAGCAGCGCGAAGATTTCGCCCTGATGGATCTCCAGGGACACATCGTCCACGGCCACGGTTTCGTCGAACTTCTTGGTGACACGATCGACTTTCACCAACACCTTTTTCGGTTGCTGATGACCTTCGAGTGCCTTGCGGTAAGTGCTGGAGGCGTTTGCCATGTGAAACTCCCAACAGGTTTCGTGTGCCTGGCCAATGTGGCCGGGCTTAAGTGGATTGCAAGCCTGCAGGTGCACCTGTAGGAGCTGCCGAAGGCTGCGATTTTTTGATCTTGATCCTGAAAAACAAAATCAAAAGATCGCAGCCTTCGGCAGCTCCTACAGGGCTCCTGCCCCTGCGGCTTGGGTCGTACTTGTTGTTATTACGGTTGTTGCGGTTCACGACTGACGGATGTGCAAACGCACACCCGCCAGCCGAGGGGCAGTAAAACGTTATTGGGTCTGTGGTTGCGTCAGCGCTGACTGCGCGATGCCGCCCGGTGCCGGCACGCTGCGCCGAACGCCTGGAAAATCTTCAGGTAGTCGGGGTTGTCCAGCACTTGCCACTCCGGGTGCCATTGCACGCCGAGGGCGAAGGTGGAGCTGTGCTCGACCGAGATCGCTTCGATCAAACCGTCCGGCGCCACGGCTTCGGCACGCAGGCCAGGAGCGAGGCGGTCGATGCCCTGACTGTGAATCGAATTGACCTGAAATTCGTTGGGCAGCTCCAGCGCTTCGAACACACCGCCAGCGATCACGCTGACCGCATGGGCCGGGGCGTATTGCACCGCCACATCCGGGCTGTCAGCCTCGCGGTGATCGAGCATGCCCGCCAGCTCATGCACCTTCTGATGCAGGCTGCCGCCGAAGGCCACGTTCATCTCCTGAAAGCCACGGCAGATGCCGAGCACCGGAACGCCGGCCGCGATGGCTGCACGCAATAAAGGAAGGGTGGTGGCGTCGCGGGCCGGATCGTGATCCGTGCCGGGTGCGCTGGCCGGGCCTTGATAGTGGAAAGGCTCCACATTCGACGGCGAGCCGGTCAGCAGCAGACCGTCGAGCTGACCGAGCAGGTCTTCGATTTCAGTCAGGTTGCCAAGGGAAGGAATGACCACTGGCAGCCCCTGAGCGCCAACGCTGACAGCACGTAAGTACTTGTCGCCGCTGATGTGATAGGGGTGCAGGCCAATCTGTTTGACGCACGCAGTAACGCCGATCAATGGCTTGAATGCCATTTTTATTCACCTCGAAGTCTGTCACTTGAACGAGCTTTTCCGGAGCTTAGCCTCGTTGATTTTAATTAACAACTGCCATGTAAAAAATTCTAAACGGCGATCATCGCGCCGCTCTGGTTTTATGGGGTTTAGCAGTTGATCTGGCACGAGAGCGTTAATAAAAGCCCGAAAAATAAAGGCTGAGGGGCCAGCTGTTCGCTATTGACTTCACTTTGCCTTTCGGATTGACTGGCTGCGCAACACGGTGGTGAACATAATAATTAACAGCTAAATAGGTGCATCATGTCGGTCCCTCTGCGTACCGTTCAACTCAACGAAGCCAACGCATTCCTTAAGAAATATCCTGAGGTTTTGTACGTCGACCTTCTGATTGCGGATATGAACGGTGTGGTGCGCGGCAAGCGCATCGAACGCACCAGTCTTCATAAGGTGTACGAAAAAGGCATCAACCTGCCGGCGTCGCTGTTCGCGCTGGACATCAACGGCTCGACAGTGGAAAGCACCGGTCTGGGCCTCGATATTGGCGATGCCGATCGCATCTGCTACCCGATTCCCGGCACCCTGAGCATCGAGCCGTGGCAAAAGCGCCCGACCGCACAATTGCTGATGACCATGCACGAGATCGAAGGGCAGCCGTTCTTCGCCGATCCGCGTGAAGTGCTGGCCAATGTGGTGCGCAAGTTCGACGACCTCGGCCTGACTATTTGCGCGGCGTTCGAGCTTGAGTTCTACCTGATCGACCAGGACAACGTGAATGGCCGTCCGCAGTCGCCACGTTCGCCGGTCTCCGGTAAGCGTCCGGTGTCGACCCAGGTGTATTTGATCGATGATCTCGACGAATACGTCGACTGCCTGCAAGACATCCTCGAAGGCGCGAAAGAGCAGGGCATCCCGGCCGACGCGATCGTCAAGGAAAGTGCCCCGGCGCAGTTCGAAGTCAACCTGCATCACGTCTCCGACCCGATCAAGGCTTGTGATTACGCGGTGCTGCTCAAGCGTCTGGTGAAAAACATCGCCTACGACCACGAGATGGACACGACTTTCATGGCCAAGCCGTACCCAGGCCAGGCCGGCAACGGTTTGCACGTGCACATTTCGATTCTGGATAAAGAAGGCAACAACATCTTCGCCAGTGAGGACCCCGAGCAGAACGCCGCACTGCGTCACGCGATCGGCGGTGTGCTCGAGACCCTGCCGGCGCAAATGGCTTTCCTCTGCCCGAACGTCAACTCGTATCGCCGTTTCGGCGCGCAGTTCTACGTGCCGAACTCGCCGAGCTGGGGCATCGATAACCGCACCGTCGCCGTGCGCGTGCCGACCGGTTCAGCCGACGCCGTGCGCATCGAACACCGCGTCGCCGGTGCCGACGCCAACCCGTATCTGCTGATGGCTTCGGTGCTGGCCGGTATTCACCACGGTCTGACCAACCAGATCGAACCGGGCGCTCCGGTCGAAGGCAACAGCTACGAGCAGAACGAGCAGAGCCTGCCGAACAACCTGCGCGACGCCTTGCGTGAACTCGACGACAGCGAAGTCATGGCGCGCTACATCGACCCGATGTACATCGACGTGTTTGTCGCCTGCAAGGAAAGCGAGCTGGCCGAGTTCGAGAACTCGATTTCTGACCTTGAGTACAACTGGTATCTGCATACCGTCTAAAAGCTGACACCCAACCCTGTAGGAGCTGCCGAAGGCTGCGATCTTTTGACTTTGATTTTCGGAGCAAGAGCTAAAGATCGCAGCCTTCGGCAGCTCCTACATGGGAACGGTTATCAGATTTCGTTTGGCGTGCGTTCGCCCATCCCCATTCCTTTTGTCGAGCTCATAACAATGACCACAACCCGCAACGACTGGGAACAACGCTTCCAGTCTCTGTCCATCGAATCCCGCGCCTTCATCAACGGTGAATACCGCCCGGCGATCAGTGGCGACACCTTCGAATGCCTGAGCCCGGTCGATGGCCGCTTTCTTGCCGCCGTCGCCAGTACCGATGAAGGCGACGCCAATCTCGCCGTCGAGGCCGCGCGCCAATCGTTCAACTCCGGCATCTGGTCGAAAAAAGCCCCGGCCGAGCGCAAGCGCATCCTGATCCGCTTCGCCGATCTGATCCTGCAACATCAGGAAGAACTGGCGCTGCTGGAAACCCTCGACATGGGCAAGCCGATCAGCGATTCGATGAGCATCGATATCCCGGCGACCGCCAACGCGATCCGCTGGAGTGCCGAGGCCATCGACAAGATCTACGACGAAGTCGCCGCCACGCCCCACGACCAACTCGGCCTCGTCACCCGCGAGCCCGCCGGTGTGGTCGCGGCGATCGTGCCGTGGAATTTCCCGCTGATCATGGCCAGCTGGAAGTTCGCCCCGGCGCTGGCGGCGGGTAACTCGTTCATCCTCAAGCCTTCGGAAAAATCGCCACTGACGGCGATCCGCATCGCGCAGCTTGGGCTGGAGGCCGGGATTCCGAAAGGCGTGTTCAACGTGCTCCCAGGTTATGGCCATACCGTCGGCAAGGCACTGGCGTTGCACATGGATGTCGATGTGCTGGCCTTCACCGGCTCCACGGCAATCGCCAAGCAACTGATGATTTACGCCGGCCAGAGCAACATGAAACGCGTCTGGCTCGAAGCGGGTGGCAAGAGCCCGAACGTGGTGTTCGCCGATGCACCAGACTTGCGCGCCGCAGCCCAAGCAGCGGCCGGTGCCATCGCCTTCAACCAGGGCGAAGTCTGCACTGCCGGCTCGCGTCTTCTGGTTGAGCGTTCGATCCGCGAGCAGTTCATTCCGCTGCTGGTGGAAGCGCTGCAAGCCTGGAAACCGGGGCATGCGCTGGATCCGGCGACCACCGTCGGCGCCGTGGTCGACCAGCGTCAGCTCGACAACGTGCTGCGCTACATCAGCATCGGTCGCGAGCAGGGCGCCGAGCTGATTGCCGGCGGCCAGCGCACCCTCGAAGAAACCGGTGGCCTTTACGTGCAGCCAGCGATTTTCGACGGCGTGACCAACGCAATGACCATCGCTCAGGAAGAAATCTTCGGTCCGGTGCTGTCGCTGATCACTTTCGACACCGCTGAAGAAGCGCTGCAGATCGCCAACGACAGCATCTTCGGCCTCGCCGCCGGTGTGTGGACCAGCAACCTGAGCAAGGCGCACACCTTCGCTCGCGGCCTGCGCGCCGGCAGCGTTTGGGTCAACCAGTACGACGGCGGCGACATGACTGCACCGTTCGGCGGCTTCAAACAGTCGGGCAACGGTCGCGACAAATCGCTGCACGCCTTCGACAAGTACACCGAGCTGAAAGCCACCTGGATCAAGCTCTGACTCTTTTACAGCGGCGGTCGCCCCTCATTGGCGACCCTCGGAGAAATGTATGAAACAGCAACACGTAAACAGCTACTACGCCGCCACCCGCAACGAAGTCATCGACTTTCCGGTTCTGGAAGAAGCGGTGGACTGCGACGTCTGCATCATCGGTGCCGGCTATACCGGCCTGTCTTCGGCGCTGTTCCTCAGCGAGGCGGGCTATAAAGTCACGGTGCTGGAAGCGGCGAAAGTCGGCTACGGCGCCAGCGGGCGCAATGGCGGTCAACTGGTCAACTCCTACAGCCGCGACGTCGATGTCATCGAAGAGCGCTACGGCGACAAGACTGCGGAAATTCTCGGCAGCATGATCTTCGAAGGCGCCGACATCATCCGTTCACGCATCCAGGATTACGACATCCAGTGCGACTATCGTCCGGGGGGTATTTTCGCGGCGATGAACAACAAGCAACTCAACGGCCTGGCCGAGCAGAAGCGCAACTGGGAACGCTACGGCAACCGCAATCTGAAGATGCTCGACGCCGCGGATATTCGTCGTGAAGTAGGTTCCGATGCCTACGTTGGCGGCTTGCTGGACATGCAGGGCGGCCACGTTCATCCGTTGAACCTGGCCCTCGGTGAAGCCGCAGCGATCGTGCGGCTGGGCGGCAAGATCTACGAACAATCGGCGGCGGTGGAAATCACCTACGGCGAGCCGATCACCGTGCGCACCGGCAAAGGTCTGGTCCGCGCCAAGTACCTGCTGATCGCCGGCAACGCTTATCTGCCGCAGGGTCTCGATAACCGCGTCACCGCGAAAAGCATGCCGTGCGGCTCGCAGATCGTCGTCACCGAACCGCTGACCGAGCAGCAAGCACGCAGTTTGATCACCAATAATTACTGTGTCGAAGATTGCAATTACCTGCTGGATTACTACCGCCTGACTGCCGACAACCGTCTGCTTTACGGAGGAGGCGTGGTGTACGGCGCGCGCGAGCCGGACGACATCGAACAGCTGATTCGGCCGAAGATCCTCAAGACTTTCCCGCAGCTCAAGGACGTGAAAATCGATTACCGCTGGACCGGCAATTTCCTGCTGACCATGTCGCGCATGCCGCAATTCGGCCGCATCGAAAAGAACGCCTACTACATGCAGGGCTACAGCGGCCACGGCGTTACCTGCTCACACCTGGCCGGCAAACTGATCTCGGAAATGATCCGCGGCGACGCCGAACGCTTCAACGCCTTCGCCTCCCTGCCGCATATGCCGATGCTCGGCGGCCGCACCTTCTCCGCACCGCTCACCGCTCTGGGCGCCGTCTACTACTCACTGCGCGACCGCTTCGGCCTCTGAGTCACCTCCCCGGCGACGGTCCAAGACCGCGCCGGTTTTCCCCTGTGGGAGCGAGCCTGCTCGCGAAGAGGCCAACCCAGCCACACTCGCTTTTGCTGACCTGCTCAAAACCAAATGTGGGAGCGAGCTTGCTCGCGAAGGGGCCATATCAGCCAACATCTTCGTTGTCTGACACACTGCTTTCGCGAGCAAGCTCGCTCCCACATTGGCTGTATTGCCAGTGCGAGAGGAAGTTTCGTCTCACCATCCATCGAACCTGCTGAGCAACACCCGCAAACGTGATTTAATAGCCGCCTTTCACGGTTCCGGGACACGGGAGCAACGTGATCCGCGCGACCTGCGCGTCACCCGCCACCCACCCCCATTACCCTTAAGTACCTCAACATAAGGCAGTCATGGATACGGGTTCTCGACTCAAACTAGTACGCGAAAGCTACAAACTCTCCCAGCGCGAGCTCGCCCGGCGTAGCGGCGTGACCAACGCGACCATCTCGCTGATCGAACAGAACCGCGTCAGCCCCTCCGTCAGCTCGCTGAAAAAGCTGCTCGAAGGCATACCGATGTCCCTGGCCGACTTCTTCACCTTCGACCAGCCGCCGCGCGAACACCAATACGTCTTCCGCGCCAACGAACAACCCGACCTCGGCCGCCACGGCCTGCGCCTGCTGCTCATCGGCGCCTCTGTCCCCAGCCGCCAGATGCGCCTGCTGCGCGAACAATACGCCCCCGGCGCCAGCTCCGGCGAAGAGCCGATCGTGCATGCAGAAGGCGAAGAGTGCGGGCTGGTTACGCGCGGCACGGTGGAATTGACCGTGGACGGGCAGGTGAGTGTGTTGAGTGCGGGCGATGGGTATTACTTTCCGACGACGTTACCGCACAGGTTTCGCAATATCGGCGCGGATGAGGCTGAGATCATCAGTGCGAACACGCCGGCGAATTTCTGAGGGGCATGCGTTTCGCATAGCTTTATCGAGGTTGATTTTTCGGGAACCCGCAGGCCGCCTGCGGTATTTTCCTGCGAAGTGTGCAGGCGTTGAAATTTCGCGATGTCTTCAGGTGATAGCCGTTCGTCCGACCCATCGCACGTTCGCCGCACATCTTCTTCCAATGCTGTAACTCACCACGCAAAGGAAGAGCCACCATGCTGAACCATAAAATCGCGGTGTTAACCCTCACGGCACTGCTGTTCGGCAGTGCGCCGTACGCGCTCGCGGCTGGCGAAACGTCTACCCCGAAAGCGAGCGATGGCAGCAGCCAGACTCGTGAACCGGCGTCTCCAGCCACCAATGCCGACCCGGATGCCGATTCGCTGCCCCAAGGTGGTGATGGTGGCAAGACCGACAATGGGCCGGTGCCATCTGCCTCCAAACCCACCCCTGCGGGTCAACCATCCGGCAGCAGCAGTGGCGGGAGCGGCGGTGGTTGATAGGTGTCGCAAACTGAAAGCCCGGTCTTTTGAGCCGGGCTTTTTTCTGCGTATAAATTATTGTCTTTTCATGACCCGATATTTCTTTCGAGGTGTCAGTTCTATTTATTGTTGCCATTCGTCAGCCCTCCCGCATTTTCCATGCGCGCCCGCTTCCAATGCATACCTAACCCCTGCAAAGGAACCGCCAACATGCGTAAATCCAATCTCGCAGCACTGACGTTAGCCACCCTGTTATCCGCCTCCTCGCTTTATGCAACAGCCGCCAGCGACACCCCTGAACCCACCGCAAATGACGGCAACAGCCAAACCAACCCGAGCGCGCCGGAAGACATTCATTCCAATGGCGCCACCGTGCCCAAGGGCACTCAGGGCAACACCACCAACAATGATGGCTCAACCCCTGCGGGTTCCAAGCCCAGTGGTTCGAAGCAATCGAATGACAGCGGTACCAGCAGCGGTGCCGGTGAAGGCTGAAGCTGTTTTCAGATGCAGCAAGCCCGGCATCAAGCCGGGCTCTTTGATAGACATTCCTGGCAGCTGAAGCTATTTAGCCTTCCAGTTCCCACCACTGTTCTCACAATCAATCTTCGCCTGAGCCAGATGTTCGCCATCGTAGTAATACGTGGTGACTTTGGCGTTGTCGGGCATGTTCAGCGGTTTGGCGCTTTTGTCTTTGCTGGTCGAATGCGGATTGGCCAGGGATTCCTGGGTGAGGCGGGCGGTGCAGGTGGCCTGGTAGTGGTCGTCGCAGCGCTCGACTTTCCTCTTGGTGGCGTTGAGGGTGTCCTTGCTTTCGTTGCTGCATGACCAGTTGATGGAGTCCACGGGCATGCCTTCGTACTCGTAGCAGCTGTGGGTTTCCACGGCGGGCACTGCGGCGCTGGAGGAACGGGTCTGGACGTCGCAGCCTTCGGCCATGACGCAGGTGGGGATGATGGCGAATGTGGCGATCAGGAGCAGCAGTCGGGTTTTCATCGGCAATTCCTCTCCAATGGCGCCGCGTCTGATCGGATTTGGCGCTTGTCTGGTTTCGAGGCGGCGAGGGCGGGCAAGGTTCAATCGGCTTTGCGCTGCCCCATCTTCGCGTACACTGCGCAACCATCAGATACCTTCAGCGCCCAAGGATTGGACCGTCGCCATGATTGAAATCGGCCGTCGCAACATTGCCCCCGCTTCGCAGCATCCCTTTCACGATATCTATCTTTTCCATATCGACCCGAGCAAGCCGGACACGCCGTTCTGCTTTGAACAATCCATGGGCGGCGGACATATGGAGCATGGCGGCGCGCGGTTTTTGGCCCGGGACGAGCTGGACGGCTGGTCCGGCGACTGGCGCGAGCACCTGCGCAAGGCCGATTGCGCCTGGGTCGCGGAATTGATCGATGCAAGTCCGCAGGCGGATCAGGCGACGCTGGTGACGATGATTCTGCAGCGCCATGCTGAGCCGGCAAAAACAGTTGGGCGCCTGCGAGCCATCGGCAACTGGCTCAAACGCAACATTCACGTCGGTGGCCGCTATGGCCTTTGAAACCACGGAGACTCCCATGGCCCAAACCCTCGAACGCGCCATCGCCATTGCCGCCACGGCCCACACCGGGCAGGTGGACAAGGGCGGCGCGCCGTACATTTTGCATCCGCTGAAAGTCATGTTGCGCATGAATACTCTGGAAGAGCGCATCGTCGCTGTGCTGCACGATGTGGTCGAGGATTGCGGCGTGAGTCTGGACGATTTGCGCGGGGAAGGTTTCAGCGAAGAGGTGCTGACGGCGCTTGCAGCGGTGAGCAAAGTGCCCGGTGAATCCTATGAGGATTTCGTCGATCGCGCCGCGCAGAACCCGATCGGCCGGGTGGTGAAACTGGCGGATCTGGAAGAGAACAGCGATATCTCGCGGATCGCCTCGCCGGGTTGGGAGGATCTGGAGCGGATCGAGAAGTATCGGCGGGCGATTGCACGGTTGCGTATGTAAAACATGATCGCTGTGGAAGCGAGTGATAGTCATCTGAATAGCCAAAGGCGAAAACGTCATCCAGTACGCCGCAGCGGAATCTGAGACTGGTCGAGTGACGGCAACGTTGTATTTTTTATTTTTTATTCGGGTTTTTGTGAGATGGCAAAAAGTTTTGCGTACCTGTCACCGTTCGGTGGACTTGCCGATAAAGTGACGGCCAAACAGATCGAACGCCGTCGATGCCAAGAGTTTCACGGACAGCCCACAGGGCAACTTTTCTACAGTTCTCACAAACCAGGCAATCGTAAACCGGTCAAGCACGTGATGAAGGGGGGGACCAGCTATTTTGCCTATATCAACAATGATGGCAGTGGCGGTGGTGTTGGAGGGGAATCCCTGAATCACCAATTGTTCAAAGAGGCCCTCATATCGATCGAGCGGGCACGGTTGCAGCTGATCTTCAATTCAAGCACCAGGGCCAGGAGACAAGAGAACATTTCGATAACGGTGACCCACGCCGAGTCCGAGAAAAGGCTTGTGACGCAAAATGAGAGCTCCCGCTCTGTTGATGTCTACCTGAAATTTGAAACCGAAAGCCGCATAGGGTGTAAGTGGGAGCAGCAACTGTATCTGGAAGTGCATAGCACAAATGCTGTGGATGCAGAGAAACAGACGGATCTGCGGGCACTGTCAGTGCCAGTGGTGGAGGTCGATATCCCGGATATCTTCGTTTATAAATTTTCTGATGAAAATACGACGGACGAGCGTGAGGCCGCGCACAAGGCATTCATAAAAAAAATCCTCGAAGGGCCAAACGGTTTTCTGCGATGCAGGGTATTGAGCGATCCAAGCTCCCGGCAGTATTTGGAAGAGCAGGTTGTTCTTCAGCAAAGAACCATCAACGAACTTCAGGTGGAAAACGGCGAATTGGTGCAGGCGCGAGCTGAGATTTCAACTCGACTGGAGGCTGCTGACAGTGCTTTGCAGGCCGCACAAAGCAATCGTGAAGACCTCTTGGCACAGCTCAATAGACTCAGTGGGGTGCATTCTGCAACCGCACGGCAATTGGCTGTAGTGAAAAACGACCTGTGTCAGGCCGAAGCCGACAACGGTGAGCTGAAGGGCGAAATCGATCGTGTGACTGACGCATTGGACAAGAAGACGGGCGAGCAGAAAGAAACGCTTGAAACGTTGAGCAGGTTGAAATCGACGTGCGCGGCGCTTTCAAACCAGAAACGGCAACATCTCATTCGTATTCGCCAATTGTGGATGGGGCTGGCAGCGTCATTGGTCGTTGGTTGTGTCTCTATCGGATGGCAGGTATCGGGTATGAAAGTGTCCTCGGTGTTCAGCAAGCTTCTTGGTGGCTGAGCTGTAGGGTCAGATAGCGATTATCGGGCAGTGCCGACAGTCCGGATTTGTTGTGCTGCCAATACGTGCATCATCAACGTGCCATATAGCGCCACCAGAATGAACAGGCCCATGCGCACCGCGAACGCGGTGTACACATCCTTGCCGGCGGCGCTGTCCTGCACCGATTGGCCGAGCAGGATGATCATGGTCACGAGGGTGTTGAGCCAGAAACCGGGGCTGAACCGCGTAGGGCTGAGGCGATAGAGTCTGCGCCCCAGCCACAGGCCGAACAGCAGCATCCACAGAAAGAACATCCACAGATGCACAAACAGGCTCAACCCGCACCAGAGCAGCACCGCCAGCACGCCTGCGAGGAGGGTCGAGCCAAGCAGTTCGCGGCCGGCGTGACGGGTGTGCGTGGTAGAGCTTTGTTGGCCCAGGCTGACAGCTTTGAGGATGATCGGCAGATAGCTGGCCGGATCGCTCAGGGCCAGCATGAACGTCGGCAGCACAATCAGAGTGGCGCGCAGGGCCACCCATGGAACTTCCTCGGCAGGCAGGGACGGCGGTTTTGGTGGGGCGGGGCTATCAGGTTGCTCAGGAAACAGCGCATGGCTGACACCGACCACTGCGACCGCCAGCAACAAGCCTTTGACCAGCGCGCCGATCACCGCCATCGCCAGATCGAATTCGGCGAATCCGGCGGCGGAAATCATGGTCATGCCGATCACCAGAAACGTCACCAACAGCGGATTGCCGCCGCGCAGGCCGAAGCGAAACACCACAAACAGACCGAGGCCGATCAACAGTACGCCGCTCACCGGGGCATAGCGCAGCAATGGCACCAGCAGCAGGCCGATGCTCGTGGTAAGGCCCGCCACCAATGCCAGCACCAGCGCACCTTTGAATGGCAAGGGTTTGGGCATGCTGGCCAGCAACAACACCGCCAATACCGGCGAAATAAACGCCAGCGGCAAGGCCAGCGCATAACTGGCAGCGGTGCACAGCGCCGTGCCGAACGCAAGGCGCATGGCCCGTTGCGCCGGGATGCTGCGCTCAGTAGGCATACGACAGCCAGCTCATCAACGCGACAAACAGCCGCCCCAACGAGTTGAGCGGATTGCCTTCGCTGGGGAAAACCATGACTTCGGCCTGGCCGCCGGCACGTATCGCTCGGCTGTCCATGAGACGGTTCTTTGCCTCTCGCGTGAACTCGATGATCACCGGAAAACGTTGCGCCGGACGCAGCCAGTCGCGGCTGTTCTGGATATTTGGCAGAGTGCCGGGCGCTGGGGTCTGGCCGACGCTGACGCCGTAGCCAACGCTGCGGACGCGGCCGTCAAGGACTTCGCCGGGTAACGCATCGAGGACGATCGCGACCGGTGTTCCGGGTTGGATGCGGCCGAGGTTGTTTTCGGTGAGGTCAGCGCTGATCCACACGTCGTGGATGGCAATCAAGGTCATCACCGGATTGCCAGCGGTGGTGAACTGGCCGACGTCGGTGCGCAGGTCAGTAATCAAGCCGGCCGAACGCGCGCCGATGCGAGTGTTGGCCAGGTCCAGTTCGGCCTTGGCCAGTGCCGAAGCAGCGCTGCGCAGTTGCGCGTTGGTGTCAGTATTTCCACCTTCCTGCTCTTGCGCGCGCTGCACTTCGGCTCGGGCGGCGGCGACCTGCGCGACCGCTTGTTCGCGGTTGGCTCGAGACACTTCAAGAAGTCTCACGGACACTGTACCGGGATCCTGCCTGTACAAGCCTTCAAGCCGTTGATTGTCCTGCCGTGCCTTGAGTTCATTGGCTTGCGCAGCACGCAACGACGCCTGCGCCGAGGCGATACCGGCGGTGCTGGCGCCGACCTGGCGACGGGTCGACTCCAGATCAGCCTTCGCCCGGTCAACAGCGATTTGCAACGGCTGCGGGTCGAGTTCGAAGAGGATGTCGCCAGCGTTCACGTCCTGATTATTACGCACGTTGACGCGGATCACCCGACCGGCGACCTCCGCCGCTACCGGAATCACAAACGCACCGACCCGTGCCTGCTGAGTGTAAGGTGTGTAGCGGTCGGCGAGCAGGTACCAGGCCAGGCTCAGCACGATCAACAGCAGCACCCAGCGGATACCTTTTTTTGCCGGATCGGGTTGGGCAGATACAGGATCCGGGGCGGGCGGCGCGTTGTCAGTCATGGCGGCTTACCTGCGAGGGAAGGGGATACGCTGGTCGGGCGGGCGGCGCGCTGAGCAGATCCCCCCAATCGGTACGTTGCTGCATGTGTTGCCGAGTCGGCTCATCGATCGGCGGCGCGTTGCTCAGCCACCCGCCACCGAGGGCTTTGTAGAGGGCTATCAGATTGCTCACCGCATTGCTGCGACTGACCAGATAATTGTCCTGCAACTCCAGCAGCGCCCGTTGCGCGTCGAGTACCCGCTGGAAATCCGAATAGCCTTCACGGTATTGGGTGTTGGCAAGAACCAGCGAACGCCGCGCCGCACCTTCGGCTTCACGCAGAATACGCTCGCGTTCCAGCGCTTTGGTCAAGCCGCTGGCGGCGTCGTCAGCCTCGCGGGCAGCTTGGCGCACTTTGTCGCGATAGGCTTCGATCAGTTGCTGCAAGCGCGCATCCTGCACCCGCACGTTGTTGCGGATACGCCCGTAATCAAAGATGTTCCAGCGTAGGCTCGGGCCACCGATAAGGTCGAGACTGCGCGGCGTGGCGCCGAGGGTATCGCTGGACCAGACAATACTGCCGAGCAAGGTCAGCGACGGATACAGATCGCTCTCGGCGACGCCGACCAGCGCCGATTGCGCAGCGACATTCATTTGCGCCGCACGCACGTCCGGACGGCGCAGCAGCAGGTTGGCCGGGATGTCCTGCAACACTGCACGATCCGTCAGCGGGATCAGTCCGGTTTGTTCGGCCAGCAGCGCCGCGCCACCGGGTGGCTGGCCAACCAGCACTGCCAGGGCGTTGCGGGTGCGCAGCAGTTGATCTTCGAACGCCGGGATACTGCTCAGCGTGCCGAGGTATTGGGTTTTCGCCTGTTGCAGATCCAGTTCGGCCGTCTGGCCGCTGCTGAAGAGTTGTTGAGTGATCTCGAAATTGCGTTTTTGCTGAACGGCATTTTCCCGGGCGACGCGCAGCCGCGCTTCGGTGGTGCGCAAAGCGAAATAGGTATCAGCGACTTGCGCGCGCAGCAGCACCAGGGCGTCTTCATAGTTGGCCTGTGCGGCGAAGTAGCTCGCATCCGACGATTCGATGGCGCGGCTGAATCGGCCCCAGAAATCCAGTTCCCAACCAACGTCGAACGCCGCGCTGTGTTGCCAGAAGTGCAGATCCTGCGGGTTGCTGCCACCGGACTGATGGCGGTCAACATACAGACCGTCGGCGCCGAGCTGCTGCAGTTGCGGGTAGCGAGCACTCTCGGCGATGCCCAGTTGCGCGCGGGCTTCGAGTACTCGCAGACCGGCGATTTTCAGGCTGCTGTTGTGCGCATCGGCCGCGCTGATCAGGCGGTCGAGCACAGGATCGGCGAAGATCTGCCACCACTGGCGCAAATCCGGCTGAGCGGCGCGCTTACTGGCCTGTTCCAGCGCGGAACTGTTCCACTGTCGGCTCCACGCCTCAGCGGGGGGCTGGAAATCCGGCCCCAGGCGTACGCACCCGCCAACGCTCAGGGCGCCAAGCAACAACAGGTGACCGGGCCGCGTCAGCAGGGCGGTTGTTGGAGGCATTGCGTCATGTCCCTGACCCGCGAATATCAGTGGAGCATAGACTGCGAATGGCGAGTTGTTCGTGCGGATCTGCTGCTACGCTTTTCAGGCGTCTGCACCCCACCCCAACAGGTACAAAACCATGGAAAACGTCAAGGATCAGCTAACGCCGCCCCCCGCTTCCAACTGGCGCTTCAAGGTTGGCCTGGCAATCATCTGCGTGATGCTTGGCTCGTGGCTGATGGTGCCGCTGGCCGCCGCCTTCGACGTACCAGGCTCGAAGATAGCGGCATTGACCGGGGTTCTGTTCATCAGCAACAAAGTGTTGTTACTGGTGGTCATTGCGGTCATGGGCAAGGCCGGGTTTGCCGAGCTCAAACGCAAGATCGGCGGTTATATCTCGGGGATGATTCCGACGCCGGTCGACGAGGTTGGCCCGACTCGGCACCGGATCGGCGTGGTGATGTTTTGCCTGCCGTTGCTCAGCTCGTTTCTGGAACCGTATTTCGATAACTTCTGGCCCGGATTACGGCCCAATCTGTGGCAGATGCAATTGCTCGGGGATTTGATGTTTGTCGGCAGCTTCTTTGTACTGGGCGGCAACTTCTGGGACAAGGCTCATGCGCTGTTTGTGCGCAAGGCGCGGGTGGTTTCGACCTGATGCCCGATGCGCACGGCGCGTCAGGCGTGACCCAAAGCAATCGCGAACGAGACGACAATCATGCAGGCGAAGGCGAAGTTGAGATTCATGGGCTGTTCATCCTGAGCTTTTAAGAGTGGGACCATTGTGAACAGGCGCAGCGCAAAGAAAAAATTCGCCTTGTTGATTCCAATGATCGAAAGCATTGATAGCCGCTGCGTTTGTATTTGCCCGAGACTTTCGCTAGTGTCGCTGAAACCTGCAATTACAAGCACAAACAGGCATAACCATGCACGATCACTCCATCGCTGAATTGCCGTCTCTGCGTCGGCAGAAAATCCTTTTGCTTCTCGAACGTGACGGCAAGGTCATGGCCTCGGAGCTGAGCCAGCATTTCGCGGTTTCCGAAGACACCATCCGCCGCGACCTCGCCGAGCTGGACAGCGCCGGGCTGGTGCAACGCGTGCATGGCGGGGCGTTGCCGCGACCCAAGGACTCCGGCAAGGATTATTTCACCCGGCTCGATGAAACCGACGAGATCAAAGTGCGCCTGGCGCAATTGGCGGCCCAGCACATCGAGGACGGGCAGATTGTGTTGTTCGATTCCGGCTCGACCACCTTGCAGGTTGCGCGCGCGTTACCCGCCGATATCCGCATCACCGCCGTGACCGCGTCACCGCTGACGGCGATTGCCTTGTCCGAATACAAGGGCGTCAAAGTGATTCTGGCGGGCGGTGAATTGAATCCGCACTCGATGTCGGCGAGCGGTCAGGAAGCGCTGCGATTGCTCGCGGGAATCAAGGCGGATCTGGCGATTACCGGGGTATGTGCAATTCATCCCGAGGTCGGGATTACCTCGCTGCATTTCGATGAGGTGCCGGTAAAACAGGCGATGCTCAACAGCGCGACGCGGGTAATTGCGGTGACCACGGCGGACAAGCTGGGGGCGGTGGAGCCGTTTGTGGTGGCGCCGTGCACGCGCCTGCACAGGCTGATTACCGAACGGCATCTGGGGTCGGGGAGTGTCCAGGACTATCGGCGGTTGGGGATTGTGGTGGAGCAGTTGCCGGATTGAATTTTTTGTTGGGTTTGAGGGCCTCATCGCGAGCAGGCTCACTCCTACAGGGGACCGCATTTCAAAATGTAGGAGTGAGCCTGCTCGCGAAGGTGCCAGTCCACTCAGCGCAACCGCTCGAGCATCTGGTAATACCACATCCCCGCCGCCAGCAACGGGTTGCCGAGCAGGTCGCCCATTGGCACGCGGATGTGCTGGCACGCGGCGAAGGTATCGAACTGTTCCATTTGCCCGGTGATCGCCCGGCTCATGATCTCGCCCATGATGTGCGTGGTGGCGATGCCATGTCCCGAGTAGCCCTGGCAATACCAGACGTTGTCCGAGAGCTTGCCCAGTTGCGGGATGCGGTTGATGACGATGCCCATCGCGCAGCTCCACTGGTAATCGATCGGCACGCCTTTGAGCGCTGGAAATGTGCGCTCGATGCACGGGCGCAATTCGGCGGCAATGTCCCGTGAGTCCTTGCCGCTGTAATTCGCGCCACCACCAAACAGCAACCTGCCGTCGGCGGTGAGCCGGTAGTAATCGAGGACGAAGCGGCAGTCGTACACGGCAAGGTCTTCGGGGTTGATCTGTTTCGCCAGATCACCCAGCGGCGCGGTGGTGACGATGCCGCCCATGGCCGGGAAAATCTTGCCCTTGAGCTGGCCCGGTTCGAGCTTGTGATAGACGTCGCCGGCAAGCATCACTTGATTGGCGTCGATCTGGCCTTGAGCAGTTCTCACCCCAGGCGTCGCGCCATGAATGATCTCCAGCACTTCACTGTTTTCGAAGATCAGCGCGCCGAGACTTTCGGCCACCCGCGCTTCGCCGATGCACAGGTTGAGCGGGTGCAGGTGCATGTTGCGGGTGTTCTTGATCGCGCCGTGGTAGAGCTCGCTTTGCAGCAGATCGCGAACCTGGCTGCGGTCGAGCAGACTCACTTCATCGCCCAGACCTCGACGCACGGCTTCGTCGTAGTCCTGGCGCAGATCGGTCATGTGGCTCGGCTTGTACGCCGCGTGCAGATGGCCGTGTTTGAGGTCGCACTGGATCGCATATTTTTCCACGCGCTGGCGGATGATTTCATGACCGCGCCAGCGCAAGTGCCAGATGAAATCGTCGACGTCATCGCCCAGTTTTGCGCGCATCTGTTTGCGCATCGCGCCGTCGCCGGAGAGGCTGCCGGTGACTTGCCCGCCGTTGCGCCCGGTCGCGCCCCAGCCGATCTTGTGGCTTTCGACGATCGCGACTTTCAGGCCTCTTTCTGCCAGTTCGACAGCGGTGGCGACACCGGTGAAACCGCCGCCGATGATCACCACATCGACCTTGTGCCGGCCTTGCAGGGTGGGGTAATCGGTATCCTGATTGAGGGTGGCGGTGTAGTAGGAATTGCAGCGAATGGTCATGGCAGTGTCCACATTAATTCAGGTTGTACACGGTCCCCTGTAGGAGTGAGCCTGCTCGCGATAGCGCTGCGTCAGTCAAAAAATCAGGGTCTGACACACCGCAATCGCGAGCAGGCTCACTCCTACAGGGGTTGAGGTGAATCCTCAGGCCTCGGTCAGGTACCACCGCCAATCCTGCTCACCCACTTCAGCCATGAACTGCCGATACTCGGCACGCTTCACCGCCAGATACACCCCAAGGAATTCCTGCCCCAATGCCTCCCGTGCCCACGCGGAGTTTTCCAGCGCCTGCAACGACGTCAGCCAATCGGTCGGCAGCAGTTCTTTCGCCTTGGCATAACCATTGCCCTCGACCGGCGCCCCCGGATCCAGCTCTTCACGAATGCCACGGTGAATGCCGGCGAGGATCGCCGCCGCCGCCAGATAGGGGTTGGCGTCGGCGCCGCAGATGCGGTGTTCGATGTGTCGCGTCGGCGCCGGGCCGCCGGGGACGCGCAGGCTGACAGTGCGGTTGTCGACGCCCCAGGTCGGCGCCAGTGGCGCGTAGCTGTTGGCCTGGAAACGCCGATAGGAGTTGGCGTTGGGGCAGAACAGCAGCAGCGAATCGAGCAAGGAGGCGAGCATGCCGCCAATCGCCGTGCGCAACAGTGGCGTGCCGGCTGGGTCTTCAGAGGCGAACAGATTACGCCCCTCGGCATCGGCGAGGCTGACGTGCATGTGCATGCCGGTGCCGGCCAGATCATCGAACGGTTTGGCCATGAACGTCGCCTGCATGCCGTGCTTGTGCGCCACGCCTTTGACCAGACGTTTGTAGCGCACCGCTTGATCCATCGCCACCAGCGCATCGCCGTGTTCGAGGGTGATTTCCACCTGGCCCGGGGCGTATTCGGAGATTGCCGTGCGCGCCGGAATGCCGTGCAGTTTGCAGGCGCTGTAGAGATCGGCGAGAAACGGCTCGATCTGCTCCAGCTCGCGCAAACCGTAGACTTGCGTGTGTCGCGGTCGCCCGCCGTCGGCGTCCAGCGCCGGTTGCGGGCGGCCGTTGTGATCGCGTTTGGCGTCGAGCAGATAGAACTCCAGCTCGCAGGCCATGATCGGGTGATAACCCTCGGCCTTGAGGCCGTCGATCACCTTGATCAGCAAGTGCCGAGGATCAGCGATGCTCGCCGGCAGGCCCTCGGTCGGGTGCATGCTGACCTGCACCGCCGCAGTCGGAATCTGCCGCCATGGCAGGCGCACCAGACTGCCTTGCAGCGGATAGGCACGGCAGTCGATATCGCCGACGTCCCACACCAGCCCGGAGTTCTCGACGTCCTCGCCCTGTACGGTCAGGCCAAGGATGGTGCTCGGCAGTGGCCGGCCGCTTTCATACACCGCGAGCAGCTCTTCACGGTGCAACAGCTTGCCGCGCGGCACGCCGTTGGCGTCGAGGATGAACAACTCGATCATGTCGATATCGGGGTTCTGTTCGAGGAACAGGCGTGCGTCTTCGATGGCTGCGAATTTCATGGCAAATCACTCACGATGGCGCCGCACAGGCGCGCAGATTCGGCCGGACACGACGCGACAAAAAGGCGTAGGTGTCCCGGCAGGGATATCAGGGAACAGGGAAAGTGACTGTCGCGGGTATCAGCCCACGCGATCAGACAGGAGCGGTGATATCCGGCGGGCGTGCGGAGTGACGCAGCTTGGAACGGCGCAGGGCCATGGGCAGATTGACGATGCGGTTCATACGCGGCCCCTGTTGCAGTGGGCGCGTACAGCAGAGACGTGCAACCTTTGCGGTTGTTGTGGTGACGTACTCATAACGCGTGTTTCCGTTGGCGGAAAGCGTCGGCGGCAGGGCGGGCCCGGCAACCGGTGTGCCCGGATAGTAAGGGGGAATTCGCGCGCGTGTAAACGCAAAATTTGCCGGTGTCGCTTGGTGCGTTTGGTCTGATTGACCGAGTTGCCTTTTTCGCGAGCAGGCTCGCTCCCACATTGGAATGCATTTCAACTGTGGGAGCGAGCCTGCTCGCGAATGTCCGCACCTCGGTCCAGAGTGAACACGCCGGGCCCGCCGCTGCGCCATTCAGCGCAGTACGTAGTCGTCCGGTTGCGGCGCGGGCGGCAATGGCCGGACGCCGAGTTCGTGCAGCACGTCGCGCTCCAGGGTGCGCACCAGCGCGTCGGTTGGCAGATCGTTTTCATCGCGGCCGAACGGGTCTTCGAGCTCGTCGGCAATCGCGTCGAAGCCGAAGAAGGTGTAGCTGACAATCGCCGTGAACAGCGGCGTCAACCAACCCAGCGATTGCGCCATGGCGAAGGGCAGCAGCAGGCAGAACAGGTAAATGGTGCGGTGCAGCAGCAGGGTATAAGGGAAGGGCAGCGGCGTGTTCTTGATCCGGTCGCACACGGCCTGGGCCTGGGACAGGCAGGTCAGGTGATTGGCCAGCAATTGATAGCGCCATGGCGACAGCACACCGGCCGTTTCCAGCTCGGAACACTGGCGCCCGACCTGGTGCAGGATCTGTCCGCAGTGATCCGGTGCAGCCTCGTCAATTGGCGGGCTGACCCAGTCGGCACTGGCCTGCGCCTCACTCTCTGCGCGTAGTCGTGCGTTCAATGCATGGGCAAACCCGCACAGGTTGCGCAACAGTTGTTCACGCAGGCTGGCGTCGTCGATGCCCTGGGTTTCGCGCATCACCGCGCGCACCCGCAACAGCACCTCGCCCCAGGCCTTGCGGCCCTCGTACCAGCGGTCGTAACAGGCGTTGTTGCGAAAACTGAGGAAAATCGACAGCGACAAGCCGAGCAGGGTGAACGGTGTCGCGTTGATCTCGGCGAAGTAGCGCGGCACAAGGATT
This sequence comes from Pseudomonas koreensis, assembly GCF_024169245.1. NCBI lineage: Bacteria > Pseudomonadati > Pseudomonadota > Gammaproteobacteria > Pseudomonadales > Pseudomonadaceae > Pseudomonas > Pseudomonas koreensis. The sequence goes on along the minus strand of NZ_JALJWP010000001.1, from coordinate 4,872,486 downwards.
TCAACCAGCACAATCGCTGCAGCCAGCAGTGTCAGCATCAAGGTGCGCACGGCAATGCGTTTGGCGATCGAACCTCTGAGGGTGAACAGCACGGCGAACTGATTGGGTCTCGGTCTGACGATCATTTCGCGGTCCCTGTTGTGCGGCGAATCAGCCGCCGGTCATGTTCATGAAACGCACCACTTGCACGTCGTCGTTGACTTCGAAGTTGTGTCGATAGGGCTTGAGTTTCATTGCCTCGATGATCGCGTTTTCCAGGCGTTCCGGGTGGCCCGGATGGGCACGCAACACCGCTTTGAGGTCCATCGAATGCTCGTTGCCCAGACACAGCAGTAAGCGACCTTCGACGGTCAGGCGCACGCGGTTGCAGGTACCGCAGAAGTTGTGGCTGTGCGGCGAAATGAAGCCAAGGCGAATGTTCGGCGCTTCGGCCACGCGCCAGTAGCGCGAAGGCCCTTGCGTCGATTCGGTGGAGTCGATCAGGGTAAAGCGTTGGGCGATGCGGTCGCGCACTTGCGCGCTGGAATAGAAGGATTCGGCGCGGCTGTGTTCGGCGATCGCGCCCAGCGGCATCTCTTCGATAAAGGAAATATCCAGATCGCGGTTGATGGCGAAACTGACCAGATCGTTGATCTCGTGATCATTGCGGCCCTGCATCACCACGCAATTGAGCTTGGTGCGGGTGAACCCGGCGGCACGGGCCGCGTCGATGCCGTCGATGACCTGCGCCAGATCGCCGGTGCGGGTCAGCTCTTTGAAGCGCTGCGGGTCGAGGCTGTCGAGGCTGATATTGAGGCGCTTGACCCCGGCGTCGAACAGCGGCCTGGCCAGTCGGCCCAATTGCGAGCCGTTGGTGGTCAGGCACAGTTCGCGCAGGCCGGGCAGGGCGGCGATCTGCTCGCAGAGTTGCACGACGCCGGGGCGGATCAGCGGTTCGCCGCCAGTGAGGCGGATCTTGCGCGTGCCGAGGGCGACGAAGCTTTGCGCTACCTGGAACAGCTCTTCGAGAGTGAGGATCTGCTGACGCGGCAGGAACTGCATGTCCTCGGCCATGCAGTAGACGCAACGAAAATCGCAGCGGTCGGTGACCGACAGGCGCAGATAATCCACGCGGCGGTTGTGACCATCGATCAATTCACGCTGTGTCATGGGCTCGCCTCGTGGATGTGAAGCGCCGTTATCGGGCGCAGACCGCGCAGGGTAGGCTGCGCTCGCCACGCCGTCCAATCACTCTGGCTGACCGAGTGATTGACGGCGTCGATGATGCCTTACGGTGCGCCGAACATCGCCGTCCAGTAAATGCCGGCGTTGCTTTTCGGATCGGTTGCGTACGCGGCGCCCAGTTCCTGGTATTGCGGGTTCATCACGTTGGCGCAATGACCGGGGCTGGCGAGCCAGCCGTCGACGACTTTGCCGACGGTGTCTTGCCCGGCGGCAATGTTTTCACCGACCAGTTGCCCGCTGTAGCCGGACAGCTCGGCACGGTCGCCGGGCGTGCGGCCGTCGCGGTCCTTGTGGTCGAGATAATTGTTGTTGGCCATGTCGCGGCTGTGATCCTGGGCAACGCTGCCCAGGGTGGCGTTCCAGGTCAGCGGTGCTGCCGCCGCGAAGGACTGGCCGCCGCACTGGCGCGCCTGGCTGCGCGCGGTATTGAGTTGCGCCAGCAGCTTTTGCCCTTCGCTTTGTGCATCGCCGAGTTTCGCCGTCAGCAACGGCCGCGCGAGGACAATGCGCCAGTCGCGGTCGACGCGGTTGACGCCGACATCGACAAATTGTGGATCGAGCACCACCTGGCAAAAGCTTTCCTTGATGGCCTGCATTGCCGCCGCTGCATCGCGCGGGCCGTTGAGGGTGATCGCCTGCACGTTGACCATCGGGTAGTGGGCGCTGGTCATGGCCTGCTGCAGATCGACCGCGCCACTGGCCGGCAGGCGCAGGCGCGGATCGGCCGACAGCGGTGGCAACTCGTTTGACGCCTGCGTGCCGCAACGCTGTGGCTGGCTGCGATAGCTGTTGATCGACTCGATCAATTGCAATTCATCGGCGGCCAGCGCCGAAGCGGCGAATACCACGCCCAGCGACAATGCGGCGCAACGCAAAACGGACGGCATGAAGCGCATGGAAATCTCCCTTGAGCTGAATGCGCCCATGATGCGCGAAAGGCCCCCGATGGGTGAATGTCTTTTTCTTTGCGGTGGATTTTTTTCTGCGCTGGTGCGCCCGCACATTTGCTCGCTACACTCTGCGAAGACCCCGCAAACCGGGCGTCTCACCAACGTAACATCTTGCCCCGGGCGGGCGCTGACGGAAGAAACGATATGGGATTGAGAGGCTTGGCGGGCGGTTTGTTGTGTATCGTTTTTGCCGGTGCAGCATGGGCCGGCGCTCAGGCGCCGATCGAGGCCAAGGCGGAACAGAAAGCCGAGGTGCTTGAAGAGAAAGCGGCGGATAAGGTCAGCGCCGCGCCGGCGCCGAAATCCGAAGCCATCACGCCCACCGAAGCGCAGGCCGTAGACCCGGCCGGTGCCGCGCCACTGGACGATCCGCTGACCTGTCTGGCGCGCAGCATTTATTGGGAAGCCAAAGGCAAGGACACCCCGGAAATGGAGGCCGTCGCCAGCGTGGTGATGAATCGGCTAGGCCATGAAGGCTTTCCCGACACGGTGTGCGCGGTGGTCAAGCAAGGTTCGGAAAGCGGCAATTGCCAGTTTTCCTGGTGGTGCGATGGCAAGCCTGATCAGGTCAAGGAAGATGCCGAATACACGCTGGCCAAGGAAATCGCCGGCAAGGCGTTGAATCGCCAGCTCAAGGACCGCACCCGCGGCGCCCTGTATTTTCACGATCGCGGCGTACACCCGAGCTGGGCCAAGGCCTATCGCAATACGGCGCGGACCGGCAGGTTCCTGTTCTACAAACCTGCCGGCGGCGACGCGCGTTAACTGGCGTGGGTGTTGAGAATGCTCGCCACCTGCTGCGGCTGGCAGTTCAGGTACGGTGACTTTTGCAGCCAGCGCTGATCCGGGTACCAGGAAAACATGAACTGGCCGTTCTTCAGGCGATCGATCACCTGTTTGGCGATCTGCGGCCGCACGGCGGGGCAACCCTGACTGCGGCCGATGCGGCCCTGACGCTTGCTCCACAACGGGTTCACGTAACTGGCGGCATGAATCACGATCGCGCGATCGCGGGCCAGATCATTGAAGCCGGGCTCGAGGCCGTCCATGCGCAGCGAATAACCGTGGGTGCCTTCGTAGCTTTCCTGGGTGCGGAACAGGCCGAGGCTGGACTGATAACTGCCTTCGCGGTTGGAAAACTGCGTGGCGAAGTTTTCCCCGGAATTCGAACCATGGGCAACCAGATCGCGCAGCACCAGCTTCTGTTTGCTCAGGTCAAAGATCCACAGTCGACGTTCGGTGGACGGTTGCGAATAGTCGATGATCGCCAGATGCCGCGAGGGCTTTGCGCCGTTGTTGACCGCGCACTGCATGGCGTTCAATGCGCCTTTGAGCGCTTGGGGATTGAGTTCCGGCGCGGCGTGGGCGAGGCTGTTGTAGAGAACCGGCGATGGCTTGCCGGCGGCAAATACTGGGCTGGTCACGGCGACAAGGGTCGCGGTGCTCAACAGAAGTCGGCGCAAAAACGTCAACATTTTATAAAGTGTCCTCAACTTGCTACATAAACGGCACTTTGGCTCCTGACTCCCAGTCAATACCCGCAGGCTCCGAGGCTGGAGCCTGACTGTTCAGCGCACCTGATGTAAGGTTGGCCGTCATCTGGACGGCCATGGATTGGAGTAAAGCAGTTGTTCAAAAAGTACGCATGCTACTTGAGCATTTGTTTGCTCGCTGCGCCGTTTGTCGCTTGCGCCGATGAGCCGCTGCCCCCGCTGGAAACCCTGCCGACGCCTGAAACGCAACTGCCGGTAGAGCCGCGCAGCCCGTTGCAGGCCGTGTTGATCAGCCTGGCGCAGTCGTGCCCGACGATTGCTCCGCGCCTCAACGGCCCGGCGCTGAGTCAATTGCAGGCCTTCTATGAGCAGCACGACTGGATGCCGGTGTGGGCGGGCGAGTCTGCACGATTGCCGGCATTGCGCGCGCAATTGCAGCTGTTGGCGGATGATGGGTTGAATCCGAGTCGCTACGCCGTGGCCACAACACCGCCGCAGGATGGCGAGTTGTGCGCCGACATCGACATCAGCCGCAACTACCTGCAGGCCTTGCAGGATCTGCATTACGGCCGTCTGTTGCAATCGCATTTCGAGCCGCTGTGGCGTGTCGACGGCCCGCCGACCGATCGTCAGGCGCAATTGCTCAGCATTGCCGTGCCGGGCATGAACGATATTGCTGCGGCGTTCGACCTGGCGCGTCCGCATCTGCCGCAATATCAAAGTCTGCGTCAGCTGTATGCCGCGCAACGCTTGCAGGCCTTGCCGCAATGGCAACCGGTGGGCAATGGTCCGCTGCTGCGCCCGGCGATGGAAGACCCGCGCGTGCCGGAACTGGCGCAGCGTCTGTACAGCGAAGGCTATCTGGCCCACGCGCTGGTGACGCCGGACAACGCCTACGATGACGTCCTGGTGGAGGCGGTGAAGCATTTTCAGGCCAGTCACTCGTTGCAGGCTGACGGCGTGGTCGGACCGGGCACGATTGCCGAGCTGAACATCAGCCCGCTGACCCGCCGCGATCAGTTGCGCGTCAATCTCGAACGTTTCCGCTGGATGGCCCAGGACTTGGAGCCCAGTGGGCTGGTGGTCAATGTCGCGGCCGCTGAGCTGACGCTGTATCAGGGCGGTCAATCGGTCTGGCAGACTCGCACCCAGGTCGGCCGCGCGGAACGCCAGACACCGCTGCTCAAGTCCCGTGTCACTCGACTGACGCTGAACCCGACCTGGACCGTGCCGCCGACCATCTGGAAAGAAGACAAACTGCCGGAAATCCGCAAGGACCAGACCTTCCTCAGCCGCCAGAACCTGCAAGTCCTCGACGCCAACGGCCAGCCCCTGGCGGCAGCGGACATCGACTGGGACAATCCCGGCAACATCCTCCTGCGCCAGGACGCCGGCCCGCGCAATCCGCTGGGGCAAATGGTCATCCGTTTCCCCAACCCGTTCTCGGTGTACCTGCACGACACGCCGAGCAAGGCGCTGTTTGACAAAGGCCCAAGGGCGTTCAGCTCCGGTTGCGTGCGGGTCGAGCACCCGCTGCAACTGCGCGATCTGCTGCTGTCCCCGGCAGAAAAGACCCGCACCGATACTTTGCTGGCAACCGGTACCACTCATGAATTTCGCTTGTCGGCACCGGTGCCGATCCTGATGACCTACTGGACGGCGCAGGTCGACAGCAGCGGCCATGTGCGTTACGCGCCGGACATCTACAGCCGCGACAGCGCGTTGCTGGCGGGGCTGGATCGGGCGCATTGAGTCAGAACACCTCGGTCAGTCCCCTCTCCCTCGGGAGAGGGCTAGGGTGAGGGGCCGATTTCAAGCCGAACCCAATACACAAAATTTCACCGCCCCAGCTTCTCCACCAACCAAGGCAAAAGCGCCTCACACGACCCTTCAATCTTCAAATCCAGCAAATCATCCGCCCGGGTCTTGCCCAGATTGATCGCCATCAACGGCTTGCCACGCTCGGCAATCACCCGGCACAAACGAAACGCCGAATACGCCATCAACGATGATCCCACCACCAGCAACCCCGCCGCATTCTCGGCAGCGGCCATGGCCCGCGCCGCCGTCGCTTGCGCCACGTTCTCGCCGAAAAACACCACATCCGGTTTCATCCGCTCACCCGCGCAATGCGGGCACTGCGGCACCAGGAAGCGCGCTTCGAAGGCAGGGTCGAGCAAGGTATCGCCATCCGGCGCCTGCACCGCATCAACGCCACTCAGATAGGGATTCTGTGCCTCCATCTGGCGCTGGATCTCGTCGCGCTCGCTGCGTTGCCCGCAATCCAGGCACAGCACTCGATGCAGGCTGCCGTGCAGTTCGATCACATCGTGGCTGCCGGCCTGATCGTGCAAGGTGTCGACGTTCTGCGTGATCAAGTCGCTGATCCGGTCACGCTGCTGCAATGTCGCCAGCGCCTCATGCGCTGCATTCGGCCGGGCCTGACGCACGCGCGGCCAGCCGAGCATGGCCCGCGCCCAATAGCGACGGCGCGATTGTGGGGCAGAAAGGAATTCCTGATACATCATCGGTTGCCGCCCGCGACGTACGCCGTCGCTGTCGCGGTAGTCCGGAATTCCCGATGGCGTGCTGATGCCGGCGCCGGTCAGGACGAGAAACTTATCCTCGGCCATGGCCTGCAACAGCGTATCGAGGTGTTCGCGGATCGGACTATCGAGCATGCTCAGCACTCCAGAATGGGCAGTGCTCGCAGGTTAGCACGCGATCCGCGCGGGTTACTTGCGCGCCTCCAGTATCAGGTTGAACGGTGTCTGCGTGGCGCGACGGAACTGCTTGAACCCGGCCTCGGTGAAGACTTTGCGCAGGCGCAGTTCACCGGCCTGTGCACCGAGTCCGAGGCCGACTTCCTGTGACAGCGAATTGGGTGTGCAGATAAACGTCGAAGCCGCATAGAACAGGCGCCCGACAGCGTTGAGATTGTCGTCGAGTTTGTCGTTGGCGAACGGTTCGACCAGCAACACCGTGCCGTCGTCTTTCAGTGACGCATAAGCGTGGCGGGCGGCGCCGACCGGGTCGCCCATGTCGTGCAGGCAGTCGAAAAAGCAGATCAGGTCGTAGTCGCCGCCGGGATAGTTTTTTGCCGTGCCCTCGAAAAATCTGGCGCGGTTGCCCACGCCACCTTCTTCGGCGCGTTGCGTGGCGACGGTGACGGAGGGCGCGTGGAAGTCAAAGCCGACAAACTGCGACCTGGGAAACGCCTGGGCCATGATCACCGTCGAGGCGCCGTGGCCGCAGCCGATGTCGGCAACCTTGGCGCCGCGCTCCAGTTTGGCTACCACGCCGTCCAGCGCCGGCAGCCATTCGGCTATCAGGTGACCTTTGTAGCCGGGGCGGAAAAAACGTTCGGTGCCGCTGAACATGCACGGATGGTGATCGCCCCAGGACAGCGCGCCATTGCCGCGCATGGCCTTGACCAGTTTGTCCTTGTCATGGAAAAACGATGCGACCACGCCGAGTCCGCCGGCGACATACACCGGCGAATCCTCCACGGCCAGCGCCAAGGCCTGTTCTTCCGGCAAGCGAAACTGACCGTCAAGGTGCTCCATGTAGCCGGACGCGGCGTGGGCGCTGAGCCATTCGCGCACCAGGCGGGGATTGCAGGTGGTTTTTGCTGCAAGGGCTTCGGGGCTGATCGGTTGGCTGTCGGCCATCGCGCGGTACAGACCGAGTTCTTCACCGACGATGACATTGGCCAGCATCGCCGCGCCGCCCATGTCGTTGACCAGTTTGCCCATGAATTCGTTGAGCTTCGCCTCATTCATCACGTGTGCTCCTGAAACAGGATCACCGTCCGGCGGCGTTGAATGTCGAGGCAGGCGCCACCGGGCGGTGGTCACGGATAGGGGCAGGGCACAGCAGAAGTCCTGCGGCCCCCTCGACTGGGTAATGAATGAGTCTAGTCGGTGTTTTTCTCAGCGTGGCAGCGGCAACCTCAGTTCCGCGCACAACCCGCCGCCTTCACGATTGCTCAACAGCAGCGAGCCACCCAGCGCCAGCGCCAATTGCTGGGCGATCGCCAGCCCGAGCCCGGTGCCGCCGGTGTCGCGGTTGCGCGAATTTTCTACGCGGTAGAACGGTTCCAGCACCTGCGCCAGTTCGGCCTCGGCGATGCCCGGGCCGCGATCGAGGACTTTCACCGACAGGCTGTTGCCCTGCGCTTCGACCTGCAGCTGCGCGGCACCGGCGAATTTCAGGGCGTTGTCGGTCAGGTTCACCAGGACCCGGCGCAGCGCTTGCGGACGGGTTTCGATCACCGCCTTGCTCTTGCCGCCGAGCTGCACGTCCTTGCCCATGTCCTGATAGTCGAAGACCAGGCTGTCGAGGAACGAGTCAAGATCGGTGCGCCGGCTCTCTTCGGTGGCGCCGTGCACGCTGCGGGCATACGCCACACCTTCGCGCACCAGATGTTCGATCTCGCCGAGGTCGCTGCTCAGTTTGTCTTTCTCCACCGAGTCGTCCATGAACTCTGCGCGCAATTTCATCCGCGTGATCGGCGTTTGCAGGTCGTGGGAAATCGCGGCGAGCAGTTGCATGCGTTCTTTCAGGTAGGCGGCGATGCGCGTTTGCATGGCGTTGAACGCCCGTGCGGCGTGGACGACTTCGGTCGGCCCTTGCTCGTCGAGTTTGATCGGGTGGGCGTTGGGGTCGAGGGTTTCCACCGCATTGGCCAGGCGGGTGAGGGGACGAATGGCGATGCGCACGGCCAGCCAGGTGCAGAGGATCAGCAGCGCCAGTTGGCCCAGCAGCACCACCGGCAACCACGGTGACAGTGGCACCATCGCCGGACGGATGTCGATGGTCACCGGGCTACCGTCGCTCAGGCGCAGATGGCCCTGGAAATGTCGTCTCGGACCGCCGGGAACCTCGGTAAACACTAATGGATAAGTGTCGCCGATGGCCGCGGTAATCGAGGCAATGGCAACGGACTCTTCAGCCGAGGTCACCGGCATGCCCGGTTCGCCCTCATTGAGCAGGTAGCCGTAATTGCGCCGGGCCAGGCGCGGTAACCAGGCCTCGCGCTCGGCGGCGGGCAGGCGATCGAGGATCGCCATCGAGGTCGAGACGTCGGTTTCGAGGTTACCGAGCATGGTGGTTTTGGCACTTTGATAACGCTCGTAATACTGCGCGCCGAACGACAGGCCCTGCGCGAGGATCAGCCCGATCAGGAAAATCAGCGACAGGCGCGAGGCGAGGGTGCGCGGCCATTGCAGTTTGAGTTTCATGCCGGCGCCCCGAGCAGCTCGACCGGCAGCGAAAACACATAACCTTCACTGCGCACGGTCTTGATATAGGCCGGCTCGCGGGCATCATCCAGCAGGCGTTGGCGCAAGCGGCTGACCAGCAGATCGATGGAGCGGTCGAACAGATCGGCCTCGCGGCCCTGGGTCAGATTGAGCAGCTGATCGCGGCTGAGCACCCGTTGCGGATGGTCGAGAAACACCCGCAGCAAGCGGTATTCGGCGCCGCTGAGGGCGACCATGGTGCCGTCGCTGTCGAGCAGATGCCGGGCCGAGGTGTCCAGTTGCCAACGACCGAAGGCCAGCAGGCGTCCGGCTTCGGTGACCACCAGGTTCGGCGGCAACATGCGGGTGCGGCGCAACACCGCGTTGATCCGCGCCAGCAACTCACGTGCGGCGAAGGGTTTGCTCAGGTAATCGTCGGCGCCCATTTCCAGACCGATGATGCGGTCGGTCTCATCGTTGCGCGCGGTGAGCATCAGCACCGGCGTCGCCTTGTGTTTGCCCACGCGCAATTCGCGGCACAGCTGCAGGCCATCGTCGCCAGGCATCATGATGTCGAGCACGATCAGGTCGACCGTATTGGCATCCAGGAAGCTGCGCATCTGCCGGCCATCGGCGACCACTGTCGTGCGCAGGCCGTTTTTCTTCAGGTAGTTGCCTACCAGTTCACGGATCTCGCGGTCGTCATCGACGATGAGAATGTGATCGACATGTTCCATCGGTTCAAGCCTCTGTCAAAGGGGGAATGCCGTGCAGTCTATAGCGCCGTTGACCGCACGCCTGCCTGCCTTTGTATTGCAGTGTATCTGCCCTGACGGCGGATACACGCCGACGCAAAAACGCGATTTTCTGCGGGTTTTGTATCGCTGTGTATCTACACAAGGCGTGGATACACAACGAGTGATTCTCGTCGTTTCCTGACACAGACGCGATACCTCGGGGGCCTCAAATAGGCTCCATCGAGGCACACACAGATCGCCTCGGCTCAAACCCACTGAAGCCTTGAGGACACCACCATGAACAACAAATCCGTATTCGCCGCCTGCCTGTTCGCCGCTCTGAACATCTGCACCCTGTCGGCCCACGCCGAAGCTGACGTCAGCCGGCAAACCTACACCTACGGCACCCATCTGGATATCCAGAAAGTGCTGTCGATGACTGAAGACACTTCAGTGACCTGCGGCATCACCGAGGCGCGCATGACCTACCTCGATTCCGCTGGCAAAACCCGCGAGCTGGATTACAGCAAATTCGCTGACGGCTGCAACAACCAGAACTGAGTCATCCTCACTTTTTCTGCAAGGAGTTTTGCCATGAACAACGTCTCGCGCTTTCTGACCGCAGCAGCCTTTGCTTTCACCGGTGCCGCCGCCCACGCCAACAGTGCCGTGGAGCAGAGCAGTTGCGCCAGCAGCACCTGCTTCCAGCTGAGCACAGTGGCGAAGGAGGGCAGCGATGCACTGATCGCCGCTGACGGCTCCAGCCGCACGCCGCAGGGCCAGACCCTCGCCGCTGACGGATCGAGCCGTACACCGCAAGGCCAGATGGTTGCCGCTGACGGCTCCAGCCGTACACCGCAGGGCCAGACGCTTGCCGCTGACGGTTCCAGCCGCACGCCGCAGGGCCAACTGGTCGCGGAAAACGGTGCCAGTCGCACGCCACAAGCGCAGTTGCTGGACGGCCAGAACGCATGAGCCACGGCGTAAATAAAGCAGGCTAGCGAGGGCGCGTTTCCCTCGCTGCCTGGTTGCGTGCCCAGCCCCCCACATTCAAGGTGACCCCGTCATGTACCTCATCGCATTTCTCGGCGGTCTGCTGACCGTCCTCAGTCCGTGCATCCTGCCGGTGGTGCCGTTTCTGTTCGCTGGCGCCAACCGTACACGTTCCTCGATCCTGCTCACCCTCGCCGGCATGGCGCTGACCTTTGCGCTGATCTCCAGCCTAGCCGTGGTCAGCAGCGAGTGGGTGATTCAGGCCAGCAACACCGGCCGCCACGTTGCTTTGTTCGTCATGGTGCTGTTCGCCCTGTCGCTGATCTCGGCCCGCGTCGGTGACTGGCTGACCAAGCCCTTCGTGGCGCTGGGCAATCGTCTTGATCCGGACACCCGTAAACGTGCGGGACCGATGGGCTCGATCATGCTCGGCGTCGCCACCGGTCTTTTGTGGGCGCCGTGTGCCGGGCCGATCCTTGGAGTGATTCTCACCGGCGCGATGCTGCAAGGTGCCAATGCGCAGACCAGTCTGTTGCTGCTGGCTTACGGCGCTGGCAGTGCGTTGTCGCTGGGCACGTTGATCTTCGCCGGGCGCGGTCTGGTCAATCGGCTGAAACCATCGATCCCGTTCAGTGGCTGGTTGCGCCGTGGTGCCGGAGTTGCGGTGCTCGCTACAGTCGCGGTGATAGCAACGGGCGTCGACAAGACTTTGCTTGCCAGCACCTCTTCGGAAGGCGTGGCCAGCGTCGAGAAAAACGTCCTGGAGAACGTGCCGAAAGTGGTCGACTACTTTGTCAGCAAGGTCCGCGCCGATTCGATGACGGACCAGGCTCAAGGCACAATGCCTTCGCTGTCAGGCGCTGTGCAGTGGCTCAACTCACCGGAGCTGAACGCCGAATCCCTGCGCGGCAAAGTGGTGCTGGTGGACTTCTGGACCTACGACTGCATCAATTGCCAGCACACCCTGCCGTACGTCAAGGACTGGGCGCAGAAATACGAGAAGGACGGCCTGGTGGTGATCGGCGTGCATACGCCGGAGTATGGCTACGAGCGGATCATCGACAACGTCAGGGATCAGGTGAAAAAACTCGGCATCACCTACCCGGTAGCGATCGACAACGACTATGCGATCTGGCGCAACTTCGACAACCAATACTGGCCGGCGCATTACCTGATCGATGCCAAGGGGCAGGTGCGTTACAGCCACTTCGGTGAAGGTCGCTATGCGGAGCAGGAGCAGATGATCAAGCAGTTGCTGGAGGAGGCGAAAGCACCTGCAGCCTGATCAAAAAAACAATGGCTCACAGGTCGCGGACCATGAGCCATTGTTGTTTTTCCCACGCGTGGAAACGCTCCAATAGCTGCCAACCGCGTTTGCCGTAGTAGTCGTGTTTGTCTTGCGTGTGCAAGTACAAACGCGACACCCCACGCTGCTTTGCTGCGTCGCAAATCCCTTCAATCAGTTGCTCAGCCAGGCCTTGCCCGCGCGCCTCAGGGTCGACGAATACGCAGGCAAGCCATGGGCCGAGATCGGCGCGATCGGCCAAGTCGTTGCGAGCGAGTGCAGCACCACCGAGCAGTCGTTCGCCGTCCATGGCAATCAGGCACGACCATTCGCCGTTGCTTTGGCCTTCGGCAAATTCGCGCTGCCATTGAGCCAGGGGCTGGTCGGCGTACTCGTAGTGGAATTGTTGGTGAATCCACGCCGCGTAGCGATCGCTGTGTTGCATGTGCGCGGCGAGCCAGTCGAGGTGCAGTGACATCGGTCGAGTCCTTTGCGTAGGCGAGCCCGCATCAGAAACCAATCCCGCGACGCTGGCAATGCGCAAGGTGTATCAGGGGCTTGACAGATTCCCGCCGCTCATCGGCAAAGTGCCCGGTTTACGGGGTTGCCGGACGATTGACAGGGACGCCGGGCAGCCTCGGCGCGATAGTGAGCAAGCACGGTCCGCGTCGCAGCCTGTGCATTCTCTCTGCCACGGAGCTCGCTGTCATGAGTACCCCGATTGATCTCACTGCCCTGAAGGAACGTCAGAAAGTCGCTTGGGCCAGTGGCGACTACGCCGTGATCGGCACCACATTGCAAATCGTCGGCGAAAGCCTCGCCGAGGCCTGCGATCTGCGCTGCGATGAACAGGTGTTGGATGTCGCTGCTGGCAACGGCAATGCAACCCTGGCAGCGGCGCGGCGCGGGTGTGTAGTGACCTCGACCGATTACGTGGCGGCGCTGCTGGAGCGTGGTCAGGATCGCGCCCGGGCCGAGCATCTGGAGGTGATTTTTCAGGTGGCCGATGCCGAGGCGCTGCCGTTTCCCGATGAAAGCTACGACGCCGTGTTGTCGACGTTCGGCGTGATGTTCGCGCCTGACCAGGTCACCGCCGCTGCCGAGCTGGGGCGGGTCTGTCGTCGGGGCGGGCGGATCGGTATGGCGAACTGGACGCCGGAGGGCTTCGTCGGGCAGATGTTCAAGATCCTCGGTCAGCATCTGCCACCGCCTGCGGTTGCACAGCCTCCCTCGAATTGGGGCTCGGATGCGTGGCTGCACAAGCAGTTCGATGATCGCGATTTTGTCGTACGCGTGACGCGCAACCACTTCAACTTCCGTTACCGCTCGGCAGCGCATTTCATTGACATCTTTCGGCACTGGTACGGGCCGGTGCACAAGGCTTTTGCGGTGTTGTCGCCGGAGGCTGGGCAGGCGCTGGAGGATGATCTGATGGAGTTGCTCAATCGCTCGAATCGGGCGGGGGACGAGTCGCTGGTGGTGCCGAGTGAATATCTGGAAGTGGTGATTACCAAACGTTAGTTCTGGAGAAATGAACATCCCCTGCAGGAGTGAGCCTGCTCGCGATAGCGGTGTGTCAGCTGAACATCATTCGACTGACACACCGCTATCGCGAGCAGGCTCACTCCTACAGGGGGAGGTGTTTATTTCAATGGCCGCGATCAAACCACTCCAGCGCCGTGCGCCAGATGCAGATCCCCAGGAAGTAAGCCGACATCAGCAACCACAAACCCATCACCATCGGGTTGACCACCGGGTGATTGAGCACCAGCGACAAACTGCACAGCAGCCAGATCGCGGTGACGGCAATGTTGATCGGCATGAAGCGGCGCACGCGGAACGGGTGCAGGAACTTCATCCGTGTCACCGTCAGCAACGCCAGACCTATCACTGTCAGGAAGGTGATCCACGGCCCCGGGCCAATGATGTACAGACACAACGCAACCACGTTCCATGCCGCCGGGAAACCGACAAAATAGTTGTCCTTGCTCTTCATGTTGACGTTGCAGAAGCAGAACAGCGACGACACCAGAATCACCGATACCGTCAGCAACAGGGTGTAATCGGGCAGGGGAATGTAGCGGTAGATAAACAGTGCCGGGATGAACACATACGTCAGGTAATCGATCACCAGATCGAGGACCGAACCGTCGAAACTCGGCAACACCGATTGCACGTTGACCTTGCGTGCCAATGCGCCGTCGAGACCGTCGACGATCAGGGCCACGCCCAGCCACATCAAACAATGGATCGGCTGGTTCTCCAGCAGAGCGAGGGTCGCGAGGAAGGCGGTGACCACGCCGGTCGCGGTAAAACCATGGGCGCCCCATGCTTTCAGCCTGGCGATGTGTACGGTGGATATCACGGGGGCGTTCTCCAGAAAGTGAAGCAAGCCGGGTATCGCCCATCGTCAGGAAGGGCGTCGGCAAACCGGGTCGGGTTGCAGCTATCGACCGGTTTCGCCGGGATAAGGTTCACCACCCTTGAATCTTAGCTGGCTTGCGGAAAATTTCTCGGGTGGCAATTCATCGATTATCCGGCGTCAGCCCAACGGTGCTGGCGCGATGGCCGCGTCGGTCTATCGTTGCCTGACGCAATCGGGCCGGGGCCCTGAGGATGACATCATGAACACCAGCGATTTGCTTGAACAACTGCTGCGAGGCCAGGCCTCGGCGGGGCAACAACGAGGGGCTTCGGCCCCAGATGGTCTGGGCGGATTGCTCGGTGGCCTGTTGGGCGGCGGCAGTCCGACCGGCGCGGGGGGCGCGGCTGCTTCGGGTGGCCTCGGTGGTCTGGGTGGTTTATTGGGTGGCTTGCTCGGCGGTGGCGGGTTGGGAAGCGCCCTCGGTGGCGGCAGCCGCAGCCGTTCCGGCGGCACCCATTACGCGGCCCTCGCTTCGCTGGGCATGATGGCCTACAAAGCGTATCAAGCGTGGCAACGCAGCCAGGCCAGCAAGGCGCCGCAAGAGCTGCCACAGACCGCCGACCTGCTCGCCGGCCCGCAAATCGAAACCCACAGCCACGCGGTACTGCGCGCCTTGATCGCCGCTGCCAAGGCCGACGGACGTATCGACGACGCAGAGAAGCACCTGATCGGCAGCGAAATCGGCAAACACACCGCGGATCCGCAGTTGCAGCAATGGCTCGACGCCGAAGTCGCCAAACCGCTGGACCCTGGTGAAGTCGCGCAATCTGCCGAAGGCGATCCCGCCGTAGCCGCCGAAATGTATCTGGCCAGCGTCATGCTGGTGGACGACCAACAGGATGCCGACCGCAGCTATCTCGACGAGCTGGCCGCGGCCTTACAGATCGATCCAGACCTGCAGGTGCATCTGGAAAAACAGGCGAAAGGACAAGCCTGAAGCAACGTCAAAAGATCGCAGCCTTCGGCAGCTCCTACATTTGGAATACGGTGCACCTGTAGGAGCTGCCGAAGGCTGCGATCTTTTGATCTTCAGAGCCAAATGGCATCACCAAAAGGTTAATCGCCCAGGCGCGCAACAAAACCAGCTCGCACAGTATTCCTGCCGCACAAAGCGCAGCGTTTTCACGGTCCAGAAAGATCGCAGCCTTCGGCAGCTCCTACCTTTGAAATACGGTGCACCGGTAGGAGCTGCCGAAGGCTGCGATCTTTTGATCTTCAGAGCCAGGTGGCATCACCAAAAGGTTAATCGCCCAGGCGAGCAACAAAACCAGCTCGCACGGTATTCCTGCCGCACAAAGCGCAGCGTTTTCACGATCCATAAAGATCGCAGCCTTCGGCAGCTCCTACCTTTGAAATACGGTGCAACTGTAGGAGCTGCCGAAGGCTGCGATCTTTTGATCTTCAGAGCCAGGTGGCATCACCAAAAGGTTAATCGCCCAAGCGAGCAACAAAAACAGCTCGCATAGTATTCCTGCCGCACAAAGCGCAGCGTTTTCACGGTCCAGAAAGATCGCAGCCTTCGGCAGCTCCTACATTTGGAATACGGTGCAACTGTAGGAGCTGCCGAAGGCTGCGATCTTTTGATCTTCAAAGCCAGATTGCGTCCCACAGCGGGTAGTCCCCGAGGCGCGCCACCAGACCGGCTCGCACAGGATTCTTGACGACGTAGAGCGCAGCGGCTTTGAGATCTTCATCCCGCCTCAAGGCGCGGTCGTAATACCCTCGCTGCCATAATCGTCCCTGGCGGCCATGTCTTCGGTTGTACGCCTGGCAACTTCGCGATTTAACGCGACAAATCAAATCTGCAAGCGAGCCCTCATTAAGCTCAACGAGCCAATGCAGGTGGTCTGGCATTACGACCCAAGCCAGAGAGGTGGCTAACCCGGCTTCACTGCACCGTCTCAAGTCGTTTACCACCAATCTACCGTCGTGCCAGTTGGCAAAAACACGCTCACGTTGATTAACCACTGCTGTAAGCAGATAAATTCTTCCGGTTTCAGAGTACCGTCCCTTTCTCAGACGACAGGCTTTTGCAGCAGCAGGCATTCCATAGCCTCCCTTTCAAGATCCTGAAAAAACCTTAGCGTCTGTACCCTGTTTAGCCAGCCCAGGCAATTACTGGGTGTGTCGTTACAAGCCCCGGCCGCTCCATCCGTCCGGGGCTTTTTTACGTCGATTGAATTTTTCCGCCGCCGTGTCGCTCTTCTGCATAACAGAACCCGTTTGCCATCGGTGTGCTCATGAACAGGAACCTCGACGATTACAACCGCATGCGTGATTTTTCCGCGACTTCGGAACCGGCTGCGGTCAAGCGCCCGGGGCGTAAGTCTGCCAAGGATCACGCGTTGCAGTTCTGCATCCAGAAGCACGACGCTTCGCACCTGCATTACGACTTTCGCCTGGAACTCGACGGCGCGCTGAAAAGCTGGGCGGTGCCGAAGGGGCCGTCGCTGGATCCCAAGGTCAAGCGTCTGGCGATCCATGTCGAGGATCATCCGCTCGATTACGCGACGTTCGAAGGCAGCATTCCCGAGGGGCATTACGGCGCCGGCGATGTGATCGTCTGGGATCGCGGCGTGTGGATTCCGCTGGAGGATCCGCACAAGGCCTATGCGAAGGGCCGGCTCAAGTTCGAGTTACAAGGCGAGAAGCTCGGCGGCGTGTGGAATCTGGTGCGTACGCACATGCCGGGCAAGAAAGAACAATGGTTTCTGATCAAGCATCAGGACAATGCCGCACGCCCGCAGGATGATTTCGATGTGCTGGTCGCCGAGCCCGACAGCGTGCTCAGCGAACGCACAATTGTCGGCAAACCCACGCTGGCTGCGGAACAGGCGAAACCGGTCAAGAAGGCTCCGGCCAAGGCGCGCAAACAGGCCTCGGGCCAGCTCACCGGCGCTCGCAAGGCCAAACTACCGGCGCTGATCAAACCGGAGCTGGCGACGCTGGTCGATAGCGCACCCGAAGGGCAGTGGAGCTATGAGATCAAATTCGACGGTTACCGAATCATGGCGCGGATCGACCATGACGAGGTACAACTGTTCACCCGCAACGGCCACGACTGGACGCACAAATTGCCTCAGCAGGCCAAGGCGCTGGCGGCGCTGGGCCTTGAATCGGCTTGGCTCGATGGCGAGATGGTGGTGGCCAACGAGCAGGGGGTGCCGGATTTTCAGGCGCTGCAGAATGCCTTCGATGCCGGGCGTAGCGGCAACATTGTTTATTACCTGTTCGACTTGCCGTTTCTCAACGGTGTCGACCTGCGTGATGTGCCGGTCGAAGAGCGCCGTGCGGCGCTGAGCACCATCCTCGGCGCACAGAAAGATTCTTCACCGCTGCGCTTCTCCGAAGCTTTCGAAGAAACCCCGGATGCGTTGCTCAACAGCGCCTGCCAGATGCAAATGGAAGGCCTGATCGGCAAGCGTCTTGGCTCGCCTTATGTGTCTCGGCGCAGCGGCGACTGGATCAAGCTCAAGTGCAAGCACCGGCAGGAATTCGTCATCGTTGGCTACACAGATCCCAAAGGTGCGCGCAGTGCTTTTGGCGCGTTGCTGCTGGGCCTGCACGACCGTGACAGCGGCGAGTTGCGCTATGCCGGCAAGGTCGGCACCGGATTCAACGAAACCACGTTGAAAAGCATCCTTGCCCAGCTCAAGCCGTTACAGACCAAGAGCGCGGCGGTGGTCAATCCGCCGAGTGGTTTCGAGGCCAAGGGCGTGCATTGGCTGAAGCCGAAACTGCTGGCGGAAGTAGCGTTCGCCGAGATGACCAAGGACGGCTCGGTGCGCCACGCCGTGTTCCATGGTTTGCGCGATGACAAACCGGCCAAGGACATTACAGAGGAGCGAGCGAAGCCTGTGAAAGCTGCCAAATCCGAAAAATCCGAGAAGACCGAAAAAACCAAACCCGCTGCGAAGAAACCGGCGAAGAAGGCTGCTGCCAGCAAAGCCGAAACCGCGCCGTCGCAAGCGGGACTGGCCGGCGGCAAGGTGCGCATCACTCACCCTGATCGGGTGATCGACGCGGTCAGCGGCACGACCAAAATGCAGCTGGCGCAGTATTACGCCAGCGTTGCCGAATACATCCTGCCGCAACTCAAGGATCGCCCGGTGGCGCTGGTGCGTGCGCCGGACGGCATCGCCGGTCAACTGTTTTTTCAGAAGAACGCCGATCGCCTGGCCATTCCCGGCATCACTGCTCTGGACAAGGATGTCACCGGCCAGCCAGTGATGATGATCAACAACCCCGAAGCGCTGGTCGGCGCGGTGCAGATGAGCACCGTGGAGCTACACACCTGGAACGCCACGACGGTGGATCTGGACAAGCCCGATCGCTTCGTCCTCGACCTCGACCCGGATCCGGCGCTGCCATGGAAGAGCATGGTCGAAGCCACCGCGCTGACCCTCACCGTGCTCGATGAGCTGGGGCTCAAGGCCTTCCTGAAAACCAGCGGCGGCAAGGGTATCCACCTTGTCGTGCCACTGACACGCAAACATGGCTGGGACGAAGTGAAGGACTTCAGTCACGCCATCGTCAGCCACATGGCCAACCTGCTGCCCGATCGAATTTCAGCAGTGTCGGGGCCGAAAAACCGGGTCGGACGGATCTTCATCGATTACCTGCGCAACGGTCTCGGCGCAACCACCATTTGCGCCTATGCCGCGCGGGCCCGTGAAGGCATGCCGGTATCGGTGCCGGTGTATCGCGAGGAGGTCGCTGAGCTCAAGGGCGGCAATCAGTGGAACATTCACAATGTTCACGAGCGTCTGGCCGAGGTTGGTGAGGAACCGTGGGCAGACATGAAGAAAACCCGTCAGACCATCACTGCCGAAATGCGCAAACGGGTCGGCATGAAAAAGTGATCAGGTGTCGCGCAGCAAGTCGTGGGCGTTGAGCAGTTCGAAGGCGATTTGCGGGTGATTTTCCAGGCCTTTGCGAATCGCCGCAGGGATCGCCGCGCGGGTCTTGCGGCACAGCCCCGGCAGATCGTCGATCTGAATGGCAATGCCGCGCATGGTGCGCACTTCGTTGAAACCGGGCGCGACGTCGACGCGAATGCCCAACTGCTCATACATGCGCTGTTGCAGGCGTTTGAGATCGTCGAGGTTTTTGAGTTGTTCCAGACGCGCCAGGAGGATTTTCTCCTCGGCACGAGTCAGGCGCAGAATGCGCAAATCGGCGCCGGGCGTTTCCAGCAACGGGTCGCGCCCGCAGATGCAGGCGCCGGGTGGGCAGGGTGAGCGCAAGGGCACGGTCGTCGTCATGGCCTCCATCATAGAGGCCGTCGGACATATTTGCCTATGCGCACTCAGCGGCCGTCCATCGGCCGCTGCTTCCCTCATGACTACTGATGCACGCCTTCGTATTGCACCAGAATGGCGTTGGCCAGGTCTTCATCGCTGGCGTTCAAGCCAGGGTTGGCCTGACGCACCTGTTGCAGTACCGACTCAAGATAAACCCCACGAATGGCCCCACCGCTGGCGACAAAGGCAGACACGTCGTCACGGGCCGGAATCACCATTTTGTCATCCTTGAAGGTCGAGTACAGCGACGCGGAGACACCTGCGGAGGTGGCGACGTCACCCGCGTCAACGCGGGCCAGCGCCGAACCGACTGGCAGGCAAAGCATTAAAGAAGAAATCAGGACTAACTTGCGCATGACGTGTTCCTCCACAAGCGCGAAGCAAAAAGAGAAGGGACTACATAGTTTCAGAGATAATCGGCGCGCTGGAGTTCCGTGAGCGGAAAAAAGCCTTGGGTCAGGGCATTATCCCGCTCAGTCGGATCAGATTACCCCGCAGGCCATGCGGTCGCCGCCACCGCCCAGTGGCTTGGGCATGTCGGAATGGTTATCGCCGCCGGCGTGAATCATCAGGGCGTGGCCCTTGATCTCGGAGATTTTCTTCAGCCGCGGCGCCAGCACCGGATAGTTGGCGACACCGTCAGTCGTCACATATACCGCTGGCAGATCACCCAGATGCCCGTCCGCGTACGGGCCAAGATGCTTGCCGGTTTTCGCCGGATCGAAGTGCCCGCCAGCGGCCAGTGCCGCGCCTTTGACGCCATCTTTGGTGCCCGCTTCGCAACTGCCGTTTTCATGGACATGGAAGCCGTGAATGCCGGCCGGCAATGATTTCAGCTCAGGGGTAAACAGCAGACCGTAAGGCGTTTCGCTGACCGTGACCGAACCGATCGTCTGCGGCGCACCGTCGGCGCTGACCAGATTGATCGCGACTTTCTCCGTTGCCGCCTGTGCGGTGCCGATTGCCAGGGCGCCGAGCAGGCCAAACCACAGTGCGCGTTTCATAAGCGTTTCCTTCAGCTGCATGAATGTTCGAAGCGATGGATTCATAGCCCGCCAGGGTTAACCGGCGATGAAAGCGTAATCCATCGGCGCTGCAAAGTCTGACTGGGCCTGCGCTTGAAAAGTTTTGCCGGATTCAAGTCGCCACTGACATCAGCCGATACGCTCTGTGTCGGCAGTTCTATCCAGATAGGCTTAACTGAAATCCGACAAGCGCAATCCAGCGTGCCCACGGGGAGATTCCACGGTGTCGATCAAACTGCGTTTGGTGTTGCTGATTGCGACCAGTCTGCTGACGGCGCTGATCGTGAGTCTGGTCAGTTACGTCGGCAATTTGCGGATGGCCACGGCGGTCAGCGATAACACGGTGAGCATGAGCGCGCTGCGCAATCACATGGAAGCCGACATGATGCACGACGCCCTGCGCGCCGATGTCTATTCGGCGATGCTGGTGGGTTTGGGTAAAAGCACCGGCACCGCCACCGAAGTGCGCGATTCGCTCAGCGAGCACGCTGGGCATTTTCGTGAAGTGCTGGATGACAACCTGAAGCTGCCGATCAATCCGCAGGTGCGCACGGCGCTGGAGCAGATCAAGCCGAGCCTCGATACCTACATCAAATCCGCCGAGCAGATCGTCGGCGTGGCGCTGGACAATCCGGATGCCGCCCAGCAGCAGCTTGGTACTTTCAATAGCGCCTTCACTCAGCTCGAAGAGCAGATGGGCGCGCTCAGCGAACTGATCGAAAACAACACCCTGCACACCAGCGAAGGCACCGAAGCGGCCATCCGCCACGCCAATCTTGCGCTGGGAGTGGTGCTGGTCGTCAGTCTGTTGCTGCTGCTGATTCAGGGGCGCTGGGTGATCCTGAGTATCATGGGGCCGCTCAAATCCGCCAGCCACATCGCCGAAAGCATCGCCCATGGCAATCTCAGCGAACCGATTGTCGAGCCCAGCGGCAAAGACGAAGCCAGTGCCTTGATCCGCACGCTGGCGACGATGCAGCGCGATCTGCGCAATATGATCGACGTGGTGCGGCGCAACGCCCACGGCGTCAGCGGCATGAGCGAGCAGCTCAGCCTCGGCTGCCATCAGGTCGCGGACAGCAGCCAGCAACAAAGCGTCGCCGCCGGGACCATGGCCGCCGCCGCCAGCCAGATGACCGCCAGCATCGAAGAAATCACCCGCCACGCCGAACGCGCCCTGAGCATGGCCAATCAGGCGGAAAACCTGGCCAAGGAGGGCGGGGGAGTGATTCACCAAGTGGTCAGCGATATGGACGACATCGCCCGCTCGGCGCAGCAGTCGGCGCAGGTGATCCGCACACTGGATCAGGAATCCGAGGCGATCTTCAATATCATTCAAGTGATCAAGAGCATCGCCGACCAGACCAATTTGCTGGCCCTCAACGCCGCGATCGAAGCGGCGCGGGCGGGTGAACAGGGCCGAGGATTCGCCGTGGTCGCGGATGAAGTGCGCAGTCTGGCCGCGCGCACCAGCGCCTCGACTCAGGAGATCGCCGCGATGGTCGCACGTATTCAGAACAGCACGCGCGAGGCGGTCAGCAGCATGGAGGCGGGTGTGGCGCAGGTCGACAAGGGCATGGCGGTGACGGCGGAAGTCGAGCGAGCGATTCGGGAAATCCTTGATGCCACGCTGAGTACCACACAACTGGTCAACGACATCACTCGCACGATTGGCGAACAGAGTATGGCCAGTAACGAAATCGCCCATCAGGTGGAGATGATTGCCGGAATGAGCGAGGGAAATAGCCGTGTCATCGGGCAGACCGCGACGACCACGGACGAGTTGTCGAATCTGGCAGGGCAGTTGGCGCGGTCGGTGGATCGGTTTCGGTTGTGATATTCAGATGAGGGTTTTTGGTTGTCTGGACTGGCGCTATCGCGAGCAGGCTCGCTCCTACAAAGGACTCGACACCGCCGAACCCTGTGGGAGCGAGCTTGCTCGCGAAGAGGCCAGCTCGGGCAACACTGAATCAGGCCAATGTGCCCTCAATCAAAATTTGAACGCCTGCCGTCCCACCAACAGCCACTTCCCGCCTTGCTTCTGCCAGATCTGAAAATTCTCGATCTCGGTCGGAATCACCTCGGTCCCTTTCAACGCCTGCGCGGAAAAGTGGTGGCGCACCAGGGCGGTATCGCCGGACAGGGTGATAGTCTGCTTCTGCATCTCCAGCGCCTTGAATGCGCTGCGGCCGGTTTCGATGTCGGCGATGAATTCCTGCTTGTTCTGAATCTTGCCGCTGGAGTGGCCGTAGGTCAGGTTCGGCGCGGTGAGAGCGTTCAGTTCGGCGATGTCTTTGTGCAGCATCGCTTGGGTCAGGTGGTCGACTGCCTGGGCAACTTCCTTTTCCGCCGGGGCAGGGGCGGCCATGGCATATGCGCTGAAGGCGCAGAGAAAACCGATCAGGAGGCGGGACTTGGTCATGTTGTTTCCTTGTTGTTATCGGGTTGGAAGGACTGAAGAGAATTCATCAGTCATCGTACAACGTAGCAGAATATGTTCTTGATGGATAACGAGCCGTAAGGATTGATTCAGCGCATTGCGATAATGGGCCCGCGAAAGTGTGTGTGAGATGCGTAATTGACATCATGTTTCGCACCCGACGGCCGATAAGTTCATCAGCGAAAGAACTCTTGGGGCGGGAACAGACGCGCGGGTTTGCCTGACGTGATATTCTCCGCGCCAATTTGCTTTGACCTAATTCGGTTGGTCTGCCTTTGAGGCGGGCCGACGGGATCCCTGTCGCTCAAGCAGCTGAAGCCAATAACGATAAGAAGTCAGTTCAGAAGGGACATTAACTGAGGTCGATGCCACATGTCGGCCTTGTGTGCCCACCCGTCAATATTGAAGTGTGCCGGATTGCGCGACGCCAGCCTGAGCGTCAACAAAGCGCAACGCAGACCGATAACAACGACGGGCGGAAGGCGTTTTATCATAGGTGCAACAGATGTTTAAGAAAGTGAACACAGCCTTGCTGGGGCTGGCTTTGGCGATGGGGATGTCGTCTGCCAATGCTGCCGAAGCGAAGAAAGTTGACGTCCTGCTGATCGGCGGCGGCATCATGAGCACCACCCTGGGTGTGTGGATCAATGAGCTGGAACCGAGCTGGTCGATGGAGATGGTCGAGCGCCTCGACGGTGTCGCCCTGGAAAGCTCCAACGGCTGGAACAACGCCGGTACCGGTCACTCGGCCCTCGCCGAGCTGAACTACACCCCGGAAGACGACAAGGGCAACGTAACGATCCCGAAAGCCGTCGAGATCAACGAAGCGTTCCAGGTGTCGCGTCAGTTCTGGGCGTGGCAGGTTCAGCAGGGCGTGCTGAAGAACCCTCGCTCGTTCATCAACACCACACCGCACATGAGCTTCGTGTGGGGCGATGACAACATCAAGTTCCTGAAAAAACGCTACGAGGCCCTGCAGGCGAGCCCGCTGTTCGCCGGCATGCAGTACTCCGAAGATCCGGCGGTGATCAAGAAGTGGGTGCCGCTGATGATGGAAGGGCGTGACCCGAACCAGAAAATCGCGGCCACCTGGAGCCCGCTGGGTACGGACATGAACTTCGGCGAAATCACCCGCCAGTTCGCCGCTCACCTGCAGACCAAGCCTAACTTCGATCTGAAACTGTCGAGCGAAGTCGAAGACATCACCAAGAACGCCGATGGCACTTGGCGTGTCAGCTACAAAAATCTTAAAGACGGCAGCAAAACCGAAACCGACGCCAAGTTTGTGTTCATCGGCGCTGGCGGCGGTGCCTTGCACCTGCTGCAGAAGTCGGGCATTCCTGAAGCCAAGGAATACGCAGGCTTCCCGGTTGGCGGCTCGTTCCTGGTAACCGACAACCCAAGCATTGCCGAGCAGCACCTGGCCAAGGCCTACGGCAAGGCTTCGGTTGGCGCGCCACCGATGTCGGTTCCGCACCTGGACACCCGTGTTCTGGACGGCAAGCGCGTCATTCTGTTTGGCCCGTTCGCGACCTTCAGCACCAAGTTCCTCAAGGAAGGTTCGTACTTCGACCTGCTGACCAGCACCACCACCCACAACATCTGGCCAATGACCAAGGTCGGCATCAAGGAATACCCGCTGGTCGAGTACCTTGCCGGTCAACTTATGCTGTCGGATGAAGATCGTCTGAACGCGCTGAAGGAATACTTCCCGAACGCCAAGGCCGAAGACTGGCGCCTGTGGCAAGCCGGCCAGCGCGTGCAAATCATCAAGCGTGATGAAGCCGCTGGTGGCGTGCTGAAACTGGGCACCGAGATCGTTGCTTCGCAAGACGGCTCGATCGCCGGCCTGCTGGGCGCATCGCCAGGCGCGTCGACTGCTGCACCGATCATGCTGAGCGTGCTGCAGAAAGTCTTCAAAGACAAAGTCGCGACTCCTGAGTGGCAGACCAAGCTGCACCAGATCGTGCCGAGCTACGGCACCCAGCTGAACAGCGATCCGGCCAAAGTGGCTGCCGAGTGGGCTTACACCGCGAAGATCCTCGAACTGCCGACGCCTCCAGTGATCGGTCAGGTAGCTGCTCCAGCGGCACCTGCGGCTGATAAAGCCGTAGCGCCGAAGGAAAATGCTGCACGTGACATGGCTCTGTAACCGGAACCCTGACACACAAAACCCACTGAACCGGCAACGGTCAGTGGGTTTTTTTGCTCGTCAGCTCCTACGGTCCTACGGTCCGGCGGGGACTCAGGCTTTTGCCGACGCGAGATAGGCCCCCAAGCGCCGACCCATTTCTTCGCCCAGTGCCTGCAATCCGCTCAGCGGCCGCACCATCACTTCGAACTCGACGATCTTGCCGCTGGCGTCGAAGCGGATCATGTCGATGCCTTTCAGCTCCCTGGTGCCGACTTTGGCGCTGAACTCCAGAATCACATTCAGACCATCCGCCGTCGCCAACTCGCGGTGATAAGCGAAATCTTCAAACACCTCGAACACTGTGTTGAGGATCATCGCCACCACGGGCGCGCCGGGGTAGGGCGTGTGGGCCATCGGCGAGCGGAACACGGCTTGGGCATCGAGCAATTCGGGCAGGGCTTCGAGATTGCCGCTGCGGATCATCTCGTGCCAGCGCTTGAGGGATTCGGCAACATTGGGCTGCAAGGCGAGTTCGGGCATGGTCACTCCGGTTTTTATTGTGGTTGGCGGCAATGACTGTAGATCAACCCGGCGCAGAGTGGATCGTCAACTTTCAAGCTGAATACCGGTCCATGCCCGAAGCGGATCAGATGCGCATCTGCTCCGTATTTTTCTGTTTCATCTGCCTCTGTATTCAGTACAGCCACAGCCTCAGAATGCCCGGGCAGTGCGGACATTCACCCCCCGACCTCATCCCGAAGCGTCCGGTGCACCGCACACTCAGCATCAAGGAGCGCAACATGTACAAGATGGCAATTTTCCTCGGCGGCTTTCTGACCTTGACCATCCTGATCGGCGTACTGGCGACGATCTCTCCAGTGTGATCCGCGCGTTTTTTTTCGAACTCCGCCGTTCTCCTGCTTTCAGTTGCAGAACAGGGCCCAAGCGCCCGTCACTGAATGTCCGAGGAGCGAAAAATGCGTAATACAACCTTGCAGGGACGTTGGGTTCCCGTCGGTTTGATGGTCGCCGCGCTGACCGGTTGTGCGATGAGCAACACCGAGTCACCGGTGCAGACACCGGGCCAGGCCAAAGCCTCCGACACTGAAATGCTCGAAGTCGGCGCGCAATGGTTGCAGGACAAACCGCCGATCCGCGCATTGAACATGTACCTCGATGGCTTCCATTTCTACAGCGGCCATCCCGGCGCACAGATGGAAGCGCATCACTACTGCTCGGCGCTCAACGAGGAAGTGTTCCAGTGCGTGATCTACGACGGCAACACCGCTGAAGCGAAGCTGATGGGCGTGGAATACATCATCAGCCAGCGCCTCTTCACGCAATTGCCGGCGAAGGAAAAAGCTTTGTGGCATAGCCACGCGCACGAAGTCACTTCTGGCCAGTTGGTCGCACCGGGCATTCCGCAAGTGGCGGAAACCCGTCTGATGGAAAAGCTCGCCAACACCTACGGCAAGACCTGGCACACCTGGCACACCGATCAGGACAAGCAGCTGCCACTGGGCGTGCCGCAGTTGATGATGGGCTTTACGGCTGACGGTCAGGCGGATGCGCAAATGGTCCGTCAGCGCGATCAGCGTCTGGGCATTGACAGCGCCGAGAAGAAAAAGGCCCGCGCCGAGATCAAAGCGGCGCCTGTCGCATCAGGGGCCGATGCGTGGCAGAAGGGTAATGCCGTGCAACTCAACGACCCGACCGGGCATCAGCACGTCACGCCGCGCCCGGCCACCTCTGGCGATGAAAATGCGCGGAGCGGCAGTCAGCCTTAGCTTTGGACAGTAGCTGGAAATGGTGTTGTCTGTACCGGCGTCATCGCGAGCAGGCTCACTCCTACATTTGAAATGCATTCCCCCTGTAGGAGTGAGCCTGCTCGCGAAGGCGTCTCCATGATCGCTACACCTTTCAGCGATTCAACACATCCCCCATCCACCGCAAATACTCCCCTCGCTCAGAAATCGAGTTATGCCCCGAGTCCGGCACCACCTTCAGCGTCGCCACCCCCGCAGGAAAGTTCTCGAACAACCGCTGCGTGCTGCTGCGTCCAATCACCTCGTCATCACTCGCTGCCAACAGCAATGTCGGCACGCGAATGTGCGCGGCGTACTTGCCCGATTCGAAAAGATCCTTGAGCAGCCACTTCACCGGCACCCACGGGTATTGCCGTTCAGCGATTTCCTCGAGGCTGTTGAACGGCGTTACCAGGATCAGGTTCTGCACCGGCCGCTGACTGGCCAGGCGCGCCGCCACACCCGAGCCAAGGCTGCGCCCGATCACTGCAATCTGCGGATGACTGGCGTAGACCTGATCGAACAACGCCAGCGCATCTTCGGCAATCGCCGCTTCCGATGGCGAGCCAGTACTGCCACCAAAGCCCCGGTAGTGCAGGAAATACAGCGCGTAGTCCGGGAACGCCTCGGTGAACTCCGGCAGATTGCGCGAGACGTCCTCGGCATTGCCGCCGAAATAGATCAGCGCCCGCGTCCCGCTGCGCTCTCTGGTAGTCACCCAGACTTCGGCGTCCGGCATCGACAGCTGCACTCGCGAATCCGCTGAAACCACGGCGGCAGGCTGGGGAAACCAGATCAGCGAACGCTGAAACACGAACAGCGCGGCGCACAGCACCAGGTACACGGCAACGATGAAAACGACGAGTGACATCAGGGTTCGGGACATTCGGCTACTTTTAACGGGGTGGGAGGTTGGCTGTGGCAGTGTAGTTCAGCGACTGCGCCTGACAGCCTGCGCACACACCATGCAACAGATCCCGCGCAGCAGGAGGACTCGCATGCGCCACACTGAGGGTTACTCTCGTCGCCGCTTGCTTACGCTGGCTGCTCAGGCAGCGGCGATGTTGACGATTGATCGGGCGTTGGCCAGCGGCACGCCGCCGCCCGTCACTGCGCCGCACACGGCAGGAGACCAGACCATGCAGACCCGCGCCATCCCTTCCAGCTCCGAGGCACTGCCCATGGTCGGATTGGGCACCTATCGCGGTTTCGACGTCGGCCCGGGCGATCCGGTTTACCGGCAATTGCCCGCCATACTCGAAGCGCTGTTCAGGAAGGGCGGCACACTGATCGACAGCTCACCGATGTACGGCCGCGCCGAGCAGACCACCGGTGAATTGCTGTCGATCCACGAACCGCGCTCGCCGGCCTTTCTCGCCACCAAGGTCTGGACCCGCGGGCGCGAGGAGGGTATCGCGCAGATGGAGCAGTCGTTCAGCCTGCTGCAAACCGAGCGCATCGACCTGATGCAGATTCACAACCTGCTCGACTGGCAAACCCACTTGCCGACCCTGCGCGAATGGAAGGAGCAGGGGCGGATACGCTACATCGGCATCACCCATTACACCTCGTCGGCCTATGACGAAGTCGAAGCGGTGCTGAAGGCCGAGAAGCTGGATTTTCTGCAGATCAACTACGCCCTCGACGACCGAGGCGTGGAAAAGCGCATCCTGCCGCTGTGCCGCGAGCGCGGGGTCGCGGTGATCTGTAACCGGCCATTTGGCGGCGGCGATCTGCTCGCCCGGCTCAAGGGCAAGCCGTTGCCGGCGTGGGTCTCGGATGTACAGGTGAACAGCTGGCCGCAACTGGCGCTGAAGTTTCTGCTGGCGCACCCGGCTGTGACCTGCGTGATTCCGGGGACCAGCAATCCGCGCTACATGGCTGACAACGCCGGAGCCGGTTTCGGGCCGATGCTCACCGATGCGCAGCGGCATCAGCTGATTGCGTTGCTGGGCTGAACCGGGTCAAACGCGATAGCGCAACGCCTCCAGCAACAACGCAAACGCCGGCGCTGCCTGGCGTCGGCTCGGATAGTACAGGTGATAACCGGAAAACGCCGGGCACCAGTCTCCGAGCACCTGGATCAAGCGGCCGTCGGCCAGAAACGGCGCGACCACGTTTTCCGGGATGTAGCTCAGACCGAAACCGTCCAGCGCGGCGTCGAGCAACGGGTAGACGCCATTCAGGGTGATCTGCCCGGAGACGCGAACCTTCAGGCTTTCGCCGTCCTTTTCGAACTCCCACGAATACAGCCCGCCATTGGTTGGCAGACGCAGGTTGTTGCAGGCGTGCTCGGTCAGGTCGCGCGGGGTCTGTGGCGCAGCGCGCCGGGCGAAGTAGGCGGGCGAGCCGACCACCGCCATGCGCATGTCCGGACCGATACGGGTGGCGATCATGCCTTGGGCGACGTCTTCGCCCAGGCGCACACCGGCATCGAAGCCTTGGCCGGCGATGTCGACGAAGCCATAGTCACAGCAAACCTCGACGGACACATCCGGGTACTGCGGCAGGAAATCCTGCAACACCGGACGCAGGAGCCAGTTCAGCGAATGGTCGGTGGCGCTGATGCGGATCTTTCCCGCCGGGGTCTCGCGCAGGTTGCTCAGGGCGGCCAGTTCCACCTCGATCTCCTCGAAGCGCGGGCCGATGGTTTGCAGCAAGTGTTCGCCGGCCTCGGTCGGCGAAACACTGCGCGTGGTGCGGGTCAGCAGGCGCAGGCCGAGACGTGCCTCGAGACTGCGAATGGTGTGGCTGAGCGCCGATTGCGACACGCCGAGTTTGGCCGCGGCCTTGGTGAAACTGCGTTCACGGGCAACGGCGAGAAAGGCGAGCAGGTCGGTGGCATTTTCCCGGAGCATTGATGATTGTCCTGCATAAGTTTTTTCGGATTCTAGACGATTATTTAAAGAGTGCAGATCGCTACAGTGGTTGCATTATTCATCCGGAGGAACCGCCATGAACCCGATCGCTGCTTCTGCGCTGACGTTCTCGCTGCTGGCCGGCGAGGTGCAGGCCACCGAAACCCCGCGTGTCACGGTCACGCCGAACGGCTCTCAACCCTCGGCCAAAGGGCCCGCTGACTGGTTTACCGGCACGGTGCGGGTGGATGCGCCGTTCAAGGGTACCGACGAGGCCCGCGTCAGCGGCGCGACCGTAACGTTCGAGCCGGGCGCGAGAACTGCGTGGCACACCCATCCGTTAGGACAGACATTGATCGTCACCGCAGGAGCAGGGTTCGTCCAAGAATGGGGCCAGCCGGTTCGCGAAATCCGTCCGGGCGATACCGTGTGGATTGCGCCGGGTGCCAAACATTGGCACGGAGCGGCACCGACGACGGCGATGAGTCATATCGCAATTGCGGAAGTGCTGGATGGCAAGGTGGTGGACTGGATGGAACAGGTCAGTGATGAGCAATATCCAAAGACCGAGTGAAGCCATTTCCCCTCACCCCAGCCCTCTCCCGAGGGAGAGGGAGCCGACTGAGATGTCTTGCGATGTGCATCGACCTGAATGTGCCGTTGCGATTATGGATTCACAGAAAGACTTTCAAGTCGCTGCACATCCTGACTATCCCCGGTTCGGTCCCCTCTCCCTTTGGGAGAGGGTTAGGCGGGCGGCGTTCCGATGAGGGGCTTTTGACTTCAAATCATCTCCGGTAATGAATCCAGAATCTTGTCCAGCGTAATCGGGTACTCCCGCACCCTCGCGCCGGTGGCGTTGTAGATCGCATTCGCCACTGCTGCACTCACGCCGCAAATCCCCAATTCACCAACACCCTTGGCCTTCATCGGCGAAGAAATCGGGTCGGTTTCCTCGAGGAAGATCACTTCCTGATGCGGAATGTCGGCGTGCACCGGCACCTCGTATCCGGCGAGGTCATGGTTGACGAAAAAGCCCAGGCGCTTGTCCACCGCCAGCTCTTCCATCAATGCCGCGCCGACGCCCATGGTCATCGCGCCGATGACCTGACTGCGCGCCGAGGTCGGGTTGAGAATCCGTCCCGCCGCGCAAACCGCCAACATGCGTCGCACACGCACTTCGCCAGTGGCGGCATCGACGGCGACCTCGACGAAGTGCGCGCCGAAGGTCGATTGCTGATACTTCTCGGCCAGATCACCGAACTCGATGCTGTCCTCGCCAACCAGCGCGCCGCCCTCAGCGGCGTTGCGCAAAGGCAGGCTTTTGCTGCCGACGCGCACCTGACCATCGGCAAACTCGGCCTGACCCGCCGCCAGCCCCAGCTTCTGCGCCACCGCTTCGCGCAATTTCACGCACGCCGCGTAGACCCCGGCGGTCGAGCAGTTGCCGCCGAACTGGCCGCCGGAGCCAGCCGAGACCGGGAAGTCCGAATCGCCCAGACGCACCACCACATCATTCAGGCCCACACCCATCATCTCGGCGGCTGTCTGCGCGATGATCGTGTAGCTGCCGGTGCCGATATCGGTCATGTCGGTTTCGACTACGACCTTGCCGTCACGCTCCAGGCGCACGCGGGCGCCGGACTTGACCAGCAGGTTGTTGCGAAACGCCGCCGCCACGCCCATGCCGATCAGCCAACGTCCTTCGCGGCGAGTGCCCGGTTGCGCCTTGCGCTGATCCCAACCGAATTTTTCTGCGCCGATCTGCAGGCATTTGACCAGTTGGCGTTGCGAGAACGGCCGCTCGGTCTTCACCGGATCGACCTGAGTGTCGTTAGCGATGCGGAACAGCACCGGGTCCATCTTCAGCTGTTCGGCCATTTCGTCCATGGCGATTTCCAGCACCATCAGCCCCGGCGCTTCACCCGGCGCGCGCATGGCGTTGCCTTCAGGCAGGTCAAGCGGGGCGAGGCGCATGCTGACGCGGCGGTTTTCTGCGGCGTACAACAACTGACTCGGCTGCGCGGCCAGTTCGACCTTGCCGTCGGCGAGGTTGCCCGACCAGCCTTCATGCGCGATGGCGGTCAGCTTGCCTTCCGCCGTGGCGCCCATGCGGATGCGCTGAATCGTGGCCGGGCGATGGGTGGTGTTGTTGGCCATTTGCGGGCGGGCGAGGGCGACTTTCACCGGCCGGCCAGCCATGCGTGCGCCGAGGGCGGCGAGGATCACGTCGGCGCGGATGAATAGCTTGCCGCCGAAACCACCGCCGATGTACGGAGAAACCAAACGGACTTTTTCTTTCGGCAGGCCGAGGGTTTTTGCAATGTCGCCGACACTCCAGGCGACCATCTGATTCGATGTCCACACGGTCAACTGATCGCCTTTCCACGCGGCCAGTGTGGCGTGCGGTTCCATCATCGCGTGGGACTGGTCCGGCGTGGTGTAGCTCTGATCGAACTGCACCGGCGCGGCGGCGAAGGCCTTGTCGAAGTCGCCGTGATTGACGTCGGGCAGCTCGTCTTTCGGCTCGACGCCGAGGTCTTTGACGCTGGCCAGATCGAACTTGCCCTCAGTGGTTTCATAATCGACCTTGACCAGTTGCGCCGCGGCGCGCGCCTGTTCAAAGGTTTCGGCAACCACCAGCGCAACGGCTTGCTGGTAATGCTGCACTTCGGGGCCGGCGAGTAGATGCGCGGCGTTGTAATCGCCCTTGTCGAGCTTGCCGGCATTCTCTGCAGTGACAATCGCCAGCACGCCGGGTGCGGCTTTGGCCTCGTCGAGATGAATGGCTTTGATCCGCCCTTTGGCGATCGCCGAGTCGACCATGAAACCGTAGGCCTGATGGGCAGCCGCTTCATGTTGCTCGTAGGCGTAAGTCGCTTGGCCGCTGGTTTTCAACGGGCCTTCGATGCGCTCGGTGGGCTGGCCGACGACCTTCAGGCGGTCGATGGGATTGGTGGTGGCGGGCGTGTCGAATTTCATGCGGTTTCCCTCGCTTGCGCCAACACCGAGGCCAGCGTGCGCTCGACCAGTGTCAGTTTGAATTGGTTGTCCTCGGTGGGCGTCGCGCCTTCGAGCAGGCGCTCGCTGACTGCTTTGGCTCCCTTGGGCAGCAGCTCTTCAGCGGCTTCGACCCGCCACGGTTTCGGCGCAATGCCGCCAACGGCGACGCGGCCGGTGCCGTCCTTTTGCAGGATCAGCCCGACCGATACCAGCGCAAAGGCGTAAGACGAGCGATCGCGGACCTTGTGATAAATGTGCGTGCCGCCGACCGGCGCCGGCAGGGTCACGGCGGTGATGAACTCACCGGGTGTCAGGCTGGTTTCGATGTTCGGCGTATTGCCGGGCAATTGATGGAAATCGGCCATGGCAATGCTGCGGGTGCTGCCGTCGGGCTTCACCGTTTCGATCTGCGCATCGAGGGCGCGCATGGCGATGGCCATGTCGCTCGGGTGGGTGGCGATGCAGGCGTCGCTGACGCCGATGATCCCCAGTTGTCGAGTGACCCCGCCGATCGCCGCGCAACCGCTGCCCGGATTGCGTTTGTTGCAGGCCTGATGGGTGTCGTAAAAGTAAGGGCAGCGGGTGCGTTGCAGCAGGTTGCCGGCGGTGGTCGCCATGTTGCGCAACTGTCCGGAAGCGCCGGCGAGCAGGGCGCGGGAGAGCAGGGCATAGTCCTTGCGCACGCGGGCGTCGGCGGCCAGATCAGTGTTGCGCACCAGGGCGCCGATACGCAGTCCGCCCTCAGGCGTGGCTTCGATCTGGTCGAGGCCGAGGTGGTTGATATCGATCAGGTGCACTGGGGTTTCGATGTCGAGCTTCATCAGGTCGAGCAGGTTGGTGCCGCCGGCGATGAACTTGGCGCCTTCGACCTGCGCAGCCTGGGAGGCGGCTGCCGCAGGCGAGTCGGCGCGGCTGTAATTGAAGGCTCTCATGCCGGCACCTCCGCGACTTCAGTGATGGCTTCAATGATGTTCGAGTACGCGCCGCAGCGGCAGATATTGCCGCTCATGCGTTCCTGCAGTTCGGCGGCGATCAGCTTCGGCGGCTCGGTCAGGCTCGGGCTGACGTGGCTGGGAATACCGTCGCGGATTTCCTTGAGCACGGCGACCGCCGAGCAGATCTGCCCGGGCGTGCAATAGCCGCACTGATAACCGTCGTGCTTGATGAACGCGGCCTGCATCGGGTGCAGCTTGTCCGGCATGCCGAGGCCTTCGATGGTGGTGACTTCGCTGCCTTCGTGCATCACCGCCAGGGTCAGGCAGGAGTTGATCCGCCGACCGTCGGCGATCACCGTGCAGGCGCCGCACTGGCCGTGGTCGCAGCCTTTCTTGGTGCCGGTCAGGTGCAGGTGTTCGCGCAGGGCGTCGAGCAGGGTGGTGCGGGTGTCGACTTCGAGGGTTTGTGGTTTACCGTTGACTTGCAGGGTGATTTTGCTCATGGCCGGTTGCTCCAGACTGGCCGCGTAGGCCTTGAGGCTGATAAAGGGGGGCATTGCGAACGCCGTCGCGGTTACGGCGCCGAGGATCATGAAGTTGCGTCGGGAAATCGGCATGGTTCGATTCCTTTTCTCTCATCGGGCGGCAGGATTGCAAAAGGCCCAAAAGGGCGCGCCGGCATGCATGCCAGTCTCGTAAAAGGAGTGACCGCCGGAGAGGGGAAAAGGTTTTGTCGGATTTGCGCTATAGAGTTATGTGCTGAGCTCATCAATTGGCAGATCACACCAAACCCCTGTAGGAGTGAGCCTGCTCGCGATTACGGTGTGTCAGTCAAATCAGTATCAACTGACAGACCGCTATCGCGAGCAGGCTCACTCCTACAGTGGAGTTGTCTTTCTTCAGTTATGGCCCACCTACAACCATCGAGGTAAACGGCGCGACATACGCCTGCAACGTCACCAGCCCGCCGACGAGGATCGCCAGCACGATCGAGTGGAAGAACACGTAACGCAGGATCTCGCCCTCATGCCCATACCAACGGGTCGCGGTGGAGGCGACGACGATCGACTGCGCGTCGACCATTTTGCCCATTACCCCGCCGGAACTGTTCGCCGCGGCCATCAGCACCGGGCTGATGCCCAGTTGTTCCGAAGTCACCCGTTGCAAGCCGCCAAACAGCACGTTCGACGCGGTATCCGAGCCGGTCAGCGCCACTCCAAGCCAGCCGAGCAGCGTGCCGAACATCGGATAGAAAATCCCCGTCGCCGCGAACGCCAGGCCCATGGTCGCATCGAGCCCCGAATAGCGGGTGAGAAACCCCAGCGCCAGCATCGCCGCAATCGTGATCAGGGAAAACCGCACCACCCAAAGCGTGCGCAGGTATTGCTTGATCAGTTGCGGGATCGAGTAGCCCATCAATAAACCGCCAACAATTGCCGCCAGCAGAATCCCGCTGCCGGTCGCGGTCAGCCAAGTGAACTTGTACACCGCTTCCTCGGCTTTCGGCGCCGCAACCACGGGTGGGACTTTTTCTATTTGCAGATGCAGGCTGGTGAAAGTCACTGACGGGGCGAAAATCGGATTGGCCTCGCGCACCGGTTTGCCTTGCGGGTCGAGCTTGGCCGATTGCGTGACCGGATCGATCACCGGGCGCGTGTCGAACATGTTCTTGAAGCCCTGCGTGCCCCAGGCGAACACGAATATCGTGAGAATGATCCACGGCATCCATGCGCGCATTACTGCCGGGCGCGCCTGATCGCTGAACGCGGCGCTGGCGGTGACTGTTTCTTCGTCGACCTTGGAGTTGTCGACGCGACCGGACAGCGCTGCCGAGGTGTGAATGGTCGCCGGTTTCCAGACCTTGAGGAACAGCGTCAGGCAGGCCATGGAAATCAGCGCGGCGATCACGTCCACCAGCATCGGCCCGTGGTAGTTCGACACGAGGAATTGGGGGATGGCGAAACTCACCCCGGCCACCAGAATTGCCGGCCATACCTCGAGCATCTTGCGCCATCCGGCAAAGGCCCAGATCAGCCAGAACGGCACCAGCACCGAGAAGAACGGCAACTGCCGACCGACCATCATCGACAGCTCCATCTCATCCAGCCCGGTGACTTTGGCGAGGGTGATGATCGGCGTGCCCAGTGCGCCAAATGCCACGGGTGCGGTGTTGGCGATGAGTGCCAGACCGGATGCGGCCAATGGCGAAAACCCCAGGCCGATCAGAATCGCCCCGGTCACCGCTACCGGCGTGCCGAACCCCGCCGCGCCTTCGAAGAACGCACCGAAGCAGAACGCGATCAGCAGCAGTTGCAAACGCCGGTCGTCGGTGATGCGTGCGAGGGAATCCTGCAGCACTTTGAACGAGCCGTTCTCGGTGGTCAGGCGATGCAGAAAGATGATGTTGAGAACGATCCAGCCGATCGGCAGCAAGCCATTCGCCGCGCCGAACAACGCCGCCGAACCGGCCATGCCCGCTGGCATGTCGAAGGCGAAGATCGAGATCAGCAGGGCGGACGCCAGTGCCAGCAGCGCCGCCAGATGCGCCTTTACGTGGAAGAACGCCAGCGCCGCGAGCATCACCACTACCGGCACCGCGGCCATCAGCGTGGAGAGCACCGGATTGCCGAACGGGTCGTAGATTTGCTGCCAGACCATGGTCCACCTCTGCTTGTTGTTATTGAGGGTGCAGATCCATTGCATGGGGGTTGGTTGCAAGCAGTATAGGTGGCATTACGCCGCCGTTCGGCCGTGGCGAACGGGCCGACCAACGGTCGATGGTGGCCACTGAATCAACCTGCTTTTACCCGGTCGTATCTGCGGCTGCGCGCACGGCGTCCTGAAGACGCGGGCAGCGCGGCGATTTCCGTCGTCAAGACCTTGGGTTTTAGGGAAGTGTTGAATGAAGCAAGCGACAACGATGCTGCTCACTGTGACCGCCGCCGTATTGCTCAGCGGCTGTATTGCGGATTTTGATGATGACCACCGGCATGGCCGGCATTACGACCGCGATCATGGCCGCTATTACGACCATGACCGGCGCTGGGACGACCGCGATGACGACCGCCGCGATGGCCGTCGTTATTACCGTGATCGCGATGATGACTGACTGAATGAGCAGAGGGCGTTCCCGCAACAGGAACGCCCTCTGTGCATCAGCCCTCAGTTGAAAAAACGAGCGTTCGCCTGGACGCGGGATCGCGCAGGCACCGGGGCCTCGTGATCGAGCAAATGGGTGGCGAGTATGTCGCTCAGGAAGCGGAACTGATCGTTGAGGCCGACCACTTCATTGCTGAAGTGATTGCTGGCGGCGGGCATCAGCAGATCGTCGAAATCTTCGTTGAACACCAGCGTCTGCGCCTTGCGCGGCACGACGTGCTGTTGGTAGTAGTT
The DNA here is from genome assembly GCF_024169245.1 of Pseudomonas koreensis. NCBI lineage: Bacteria > Pseudomonadati > Pseudomonadota > Gammaproteobacteria > Pseudomonadales > Pseudomonadaceae > Pseudomonas > Pseudomonas koreensis. The sequence goes on along the minus strand of NZ_JALJWP010000001.1, from coordinate 4,835,240 downwards.
GCTGCCGAACACCGGGAAACTCACGGAGAGGGTGACTTGGGTATGCATCATGATGTGAACGCCTCGTTGTGTGTCGGATGAGTCAATCGTGCCTTTCATGAGCCAGGCGCGGAAGGCAATCGTGGCGATGGTGGATATCGATGGTGGTGATGGTTGAGGTTTGCGGTGACGCTGAAGGCCCCTTCGCGAGCAAGCTCGCTCCCACAGAGGCCAGAACATGCGGCACACCTCTTGCTCACCTGCCTATACTCAAACCTGCACCTCCCCAAGCCAAAGGACGCCACCACCGTGAACCCGCGCGCGCTGGTCGTTGCCGCACTGTTTCTGCTGGCCGGCTGCGCCACCTCGGCCCGGGCACCGGTGAGTGCGCCGCGAGCCGTGGTGGTATCGGCGCAAACCTGGCAGCAGATCGATCGCGAAATCCTTGGCGCCTCGCAGCAGGCCACCGAGCAGGTCAAGCTGTTCGCCCGTGGCTCGATGGAACATTGGCGCACTCGGGTCTATCAGCAAACTGAAGAAAATTTCATCCCGTGGTTCAGCAGCTACTGGACCCAGGAATGGCTGTCGATGAAGGTCAGTTGGTACACGATCAGCGCTGGCGGCGAGCAGGATGCTTCGGCGAAACGGCTGGCGGCGTATCTGCTTGAGCAATATCAGGAAAGGGTACTGGCGCCGGTCGCGGTTGAGGTCGATCCGGATGCGATTCTGGCTCAGGCCACAGCGTTTTATGCGCAGTTGATGGCGCAGCAGATGCCGCTCATCGCCCAGCGTCATGGCGTACCGATTGCGCAGCTCAACGGACACTTGCAAAAAATTCCGGCCATCGCCCTTGGCCCGCCGCCCGCGCGGGATGCTTCGCTATTCCAGGTCATCAGCACCGAACCGCTGAACACCCTGCCGGCGTACGCCGCGCTGATCGCCAAGATCCACACCGATGGCGGCGCCAGGGGCATTTCTTCCACCGACGCGGCCATGGCCCCGGTGGCCAAACGCGCCAGCCAGCGCATCGAAGCGGAAATGGCCCCGCGTGGCGCCGCCAGTGCGGTGGCAGCAGCGGCGGGGAAACTGGCCGGGGCGATGATTTCAGTCGGCGTGGCCGGCATTCGCGCAATCATCCAGGCCAACGACCGCCCCGACAGCGAAGCGCTGATCCGCAGCAGCCTGGGTAACACATTCGACAAGGCCTGGCTGAAGCTGCTGCAGAATCCGACCACCGGGGTGATGGCGGGCACACTGCACATGGCCGGGCAGGTCGAGGGCAATCTTGGGGCGAGTGACGAACCGCCGGTCGGGCTTGGCGTGAATCGTGTCGAATGGCGCCAGCCGCAATCGACCAGTCAGCAGATCGAACCCATCCTGAAAGGAGAATGAATATGGCCTACATCGATATCTTCGTGGCACCCGTGCCTGACGCCAATCGTGAACAGTACAAAAAACACTGTGAGATCGCCGCCCGGCTGTTCAAGGAATATGGCGCCGTTGATGTCGTCCAGTGCTGGGGTGACGATGTGCCTGAGGGCAAGCTCACCTCATTCCCGCTGGCGGTGAAACTCAGGGAAGGCGAGACCGTTTCTTCCGGCTGGCTGATCTGGCCGGACAAGGCCACCCGCGACGCAGGCATGGCGAAAATGATGGAAGATCCGCGCATGCAACCAGACGTCAATCCCATGGGCTTTGACGGGCAGCGGATGATTTTTGGTGGGTTCAAAAATCTTTTTGACGGCGTTGTGCCGCGGGACAAGTGAACTGGCACAGATTGCAGCTCACGCACTCCCACAGAGGGCTTTTCGGCGATTTTCATGGCGTGGCACGATCCCGAGTCGTCGCGGTCGTACTCTTCACCTAGCCGCATCACAGTGTGGAGATCCAATGAGCCAGGAAGTCCTGACCACCGAAACCAACCGTCGCCAGTTGCAGCAGATCATCGCCGGGCTGTCGGACGGGGTGATTCTGCTGGAGCTCGACAAAAGCATTCTCTGGGCCAATGAAGCGGCGCTGACCATGCATGGCGTCAGCACCATCGGTGACCTGGGCACCAACGCTGACGAGTACGCCAAACGCTTCGTCCTGCGCTATCGCAATAACCATGTGTTGTCGCCCGAGAACTACCCGATCAGCCGCGTGGCGCGTTGCGAGGCGTTCAGTGACGTGCTGATCGAGATCTCGCCCGTGGACGACCCGGAGCGTGTCTGGGTGCACAGTGTGCGCAGCATGGTGCTGACCGACCGCGTCGGACAGCCCGAGTCACTGGTGCTGATCATGAGCGATGTCACCGACTGGGCCAACGCCGAGCTGCGCTTCGAAAAAACCTTCAACGCCAACCCCGCGCCGGCGGTGATCTGCCGGCTCAGCGATTTGCGTTACATCAAGGTCAATCCGGGTTTTCTGGAAATGACCGGCTACACCCGCGATCAGGTGATCGGCACCTCGGCATACGAAATCGATATCTTCGAGCAGGCCGATAAACGCGATCTGGCTATCCAGCGCTTGCGCGATGTCGCGACCATTCCGCAGATGCAGGCGGAACTGCGCCTGCCTGACGGCGGCAGCAAACAGGTGATCGTTGCCGGCCAGCCGCTGCTGCTCAATGACGAGAATTGCATGCTGTTTTCCTTTGTCGACATGGAGCCCAGGCGTCGGGTCGAAGTCGCATTGCGCCAAAGCGAGGAGCGCTTTGCCAAGGCTTTTCGCCTGACACCGGTGCCGATTCTGATCTGCACCGCTGACAGGCAGGAGGTCATTGACGTCAACCAGGCATTTCTGGACACCCTGGCCTACGACAGCGATGAAGTGATCGGTAAAACCGTGACGCAGTTGAGCTTCATCCACGATGACGGTGCGCGCACGCGGTTGTTGTCCGCGCTGGCCAAGAATGGTCGGGTGGATCGCGTGGACGTGCCGGTGCGCAAGAAGGATGAGGAGTTGCTGGAATGCGCGGTTTCGGCCGACACCGTGAATATTCACGATGTTTCCTGCTATCTGCTGGTGTTGATGGACATGACCGAGCGCAAGCGGACCGAGCTGGAATTGGTCGCGGCTATCGAAGAGGTGATGAAGGATGCTTCGTGGTTCAGCCGCACCTTGATCGAAAAGCTGGCCAACGTGAAGAAGATCAACTCGCCGCAACTGCCCAGCGCCTCGTTCACTGACCTGACGGCCCGCGAGCGGGACGTGCTGGGGTTGATCTGCGAAGGTCTGGCGGACAAGGAGATTGCCGCACGGTTGAAGCTCGCGCCCAATACCGTGCGCAATCACGTGGCCACGGTGTATTCCAAACTGGATGTGCACAGCCGCAGCGAGGCGATTGTCTGGGCCAGGGAGCGTGGATTGTTCTCTGGAGAATGGGGCACAAAGGGGCAGCGCTGAGGGTGCAAATGCACTAGTTACAAGGGTGCAAATTCATGTATTGGCCGGGGGCGTGTGTTCTTAGGCTGGTGGGGTGCGGTGTGAGCTATTTGCGGCTTGCGATCGCGCCCCTTTGAAACAGCCATAGGAACGATGTCCATGATGAATCTTGCCCAGTTGCGCGCTCGGCTCGAGCACAGTTTTGCGCCGCTGGCTTGTGATTGTTCGGTGGATGGTGATCATTCGCTGACGGTCAGGTTGTATCACCCGGATTCGGGGCAGGTGGATCTGGTGATCAGTGGCCTGGATCTGGCTTCGCTGCGTACGCCGGAGGCGGTTGAGGCGTTGGTGGGTGAGTTGCGGTATGAGCTTGAGAGCAATTCTTTGCGGTCTTCGCGGGATCCGGATTTGGCTTAGCGCGCTTTGGGCTTGGCGGCCTTTGTGCCGACCATGCTTTGGGGGGTTGGGTGTATATCCGTTTTTTGGGGTGTTGCGGATGGCGGTTCCTCCCTTACGGCGGGTCACTTTTGGCAAACGCCCCAAAAGTAACCAAAAGGTCTTCGCCCTGACGTTCGGCCCGCTCGCTGAGGCTCGGGGTTCCTTCGCTGCGGGATCGATCCTGGCGCAGCGGCTCCGGTTTGCTTCGCTGCACCTCCTTCCGCTGTGTACGACTGCGTCGTACGGTCGCTGCGCTCCCACGCCCGGATCAATCCCTCCACTCAGCCTGCCGACGGGCTCCAGGATCAAAAGCTTTACTCGAGCTAACGCTCATCGTGTTATGTGGTGGGTGGCGGGGCGGCTTGCTTGCTTTTATTTTGCTTTTCTGTGGGAGCGAGCTTGCTCGCGAAGGCGGCCTGGCAGCCGACCTGGTTGTTACTGAATTCACTCGATCAAAACTGTAGGAGTGAGCCTGCTCGCGATGAGGCCCTCGCCGACAACCATAATCCCAATCCAGACTTCTGCTGGAAAATCTGCGCAAAACCGACAGCCCAAACCAGCCAATCACCCCAATCCACTGGCGCTGACAACGCGCTCAGCTATAAAGAATGAGTGGTCAGGTCTTCCGCGGCCGGTTGGGTTGCGGGAGTTTGTCTCTCTTTACCGCGGGTCGTCCTATGAATAATCCTGGGAAACGCGTATTGCCGTTGGCTGTTCTTGCAGTGCTGTTGGCCGGTTGTGCCAGTCCACCACCCCCTGCGCCTGTCGCGCCGCCGCCACCGCCGGAGCGCCGCTGCGAGGTGTTGGAGAATACTGAGGTGGTTGGGGACATGTATGTGGATGGGCAGGTGACGCGCCAGATCACGACTACCCGTTGCATCACACAATAAGACTCGCGATTCCTCGATTGCACGAGGCCTGGAATCCAGCAGTGACTCTGTGGGAGCGAGCCTGCTCGCGAAGGCGGGGTATCAGTCGAAACACAGCTGACTGACACGACGCTTTCGCGAGCAGGCTCGCTCCCACACGGGCTAGCAATTTGCCTGGGAAATCAGGACAGGAAGCCGCCGTCCACGTTCAGCGCCACACCAGTGGTGTAACTCGACGCGTCGCTGGCCAGATACAACACCGCGCCAGCCATTTCGCTTGGATCGGCCACGCGCTTGAGTGGGATCTGTGTCAGCGCCTGCTTCAAAATTGCATCGTTCTTCACCAGCGCCGAGGCGAATTTGGTGTCGGTCAGGCCCGGCAGGAGAGCGTTGCAGCGGATGCCGAATTGCGCGCATTCCTTGGCAAAGACTTTGGTCATGTTGATGACCGCCGCTTTGGTCACCGAGTAAATGCCCTGGAAGATGCCCGGGGAGATGCCGTTGATCGAGGCGACGTTGATGATGCTGCCGCCACCGTTTTCGCGCATCAGCTTGCCGGCTTCCACCGACATAAAGAAATAGCCGCGAATGTTCACATCGACGGTCTTCTGGAACGCACCCAGATCGGTGTCGAGCACGTTGCAGAATTGCGGGTTGGTCGCGGCGTTGTTGACCAGAATGTCGAGGCGGCCGAATTGTTCCTTGATGCCGGCGAAGACCTGGCTGATCTGTTCCATTTCACCGATGTGGCAGGCCACTGCGGTGGCTTTGCCGCCAGCGGCAGTGATCGCGTCGGCGACGTGCTGGCAACCTTCGAGCTTGCGGCTCGAGACGATCACGTGGGCGCCTTGCTGGGCCAGCAGTTTGGCGATGGCTTCGCCGATGCCGCGGCTGGCGCCGGAAACGAAAGCGATTTTGCCATCGAGGTCGAACAACTGAGTCTTGGACATGGGATTCCCTTGTGAAAAGTCTTGTTATCGGCCCGGATCAGAGGCTGGATTTCTGAATGACCTGCAGGCTCATCTGCTCCAGCAGTTTGTTCATGTGAATGAACTGCGCGAAGCGTTTGTCCTGGGTCTGTCCATGGTAGAAGCGGTAATAGATCTGCTGCACGATGCCGGCCAGGCGGAACAGGCCGTAGGTGTAGTAGAAATCGAAATTGTCGATGCGGATGCCCGAGCGCTCGGCGTAGTAGTCGACGAATTCGCGGCGCGTCAGCATGCCCGGTGCGTGGCTCGGCTGGCGGCGCATCAGTTGTACCGGTGCCGGGTCGCCGGCTTCGATCCAGTAGGCGAGGGTGTTGCCCAGGTCCATCAGCGGGTCGCCGAGGGTGGTCAGTTCCCAGTCGAGCACGCCGATGATCTGCATCGGGTTGTCGGGGTCGAGGATGACGTTGTCGAAGCGGTAGTCGTTGTGGACGATGCTCGACGTCGGGTGGTCGGCCGGCATCTTGTCGTTGAGCCACGCTTTCACTGCTTCCCAGTGCGGCGCGTCCGGGGTCAGGGCTTTTTCGTACCGCTCGCTCCAGCCTTTGATTTGCCGCGCGACGTAGCCTTCGGGCTTGCCCAGGTCGCCGAGGCCGCAGGCGTTGTAATCGACCCGATGCAGCTCGACGAACCGGTCGATGAAGCTTTTGCACAGCGCTTCGGTTTTCGCCGAATCCAGACCCAGCTCCGGTGGCAGCTCGGCGCGCAGGATGATGCCCTTGACCCGCTCCATCACATAGAACTCGGCGCCGATGACGGTTTCGTCGGTGCAGTGCACGTACGCTTTCGGGCAATACGGGAAGCCGTCGCGCAGTTGATTGAGAATGCGGAATTCGCGGCCCATGTCATGGGCGGATTTGGCCTTGTGGCCGAACGGCGGGCGGCGCAGGACAAACTCCTGCTCCGGGTATTCCAGCAGGTAGGTCAGGTTCGACGCGCCGCCAGGAAACTGGCTGATCTGCGGAGTGCCGGTGAGGCCGGGAATGTGCGCCTTGAGGTACGGATCGATCAGGCCGGCATCGAGTTCTTCGCCAGAGCGGATCCGGGTGGACTGGTCAGTAAGCGCCATGCTTATCCCTTCTGCTTATTTTGGAGGCCAGACATCATTGGCTAATCTAATGGCGCGCTCGGGTGCTCACAAGCGCGGGTCGGTCTTATAGGTTAGCGTGTTGCCGGATAATCAACTTTGAGAATGGGGCGAGGAGCGGCGCGGACCGCGGATCCCGCGCGCCTTAATGCACGCGCTGGTTAGTCAGTTTCGGTGGCAGCGCGACGGGAGTCAGCACTGGTTGTCCGGAGAAAAACGCCATCAGATTCTGGCCCACCAGTTCCACGGTGCCTTGTGTGGCCTCGGGAGAAAGCCCGGCGACATGCGGCGTCAGCACAACGTTGCCGAGGTTCTTCAGTGTATCGGGCACCTCGGGTTCATGATCGAACACGTCCAGCGCGGCACCGGCGATCCGTCGTTGTTCCAGTGCGGTGATCAGATCAGCCGTCGCGACAACGCTGGCCCGCGCAATGTTGACAATAAAACCCTTGGGGCCGAGCGCATCGAGCACCGCTCGCGTTACCAGATGCTGGGTGCCGATGCCGCCGGGCGTGGCAACCACCAGGAAGTCCGAAGCCCGGGCCAGATCGGTCGGTGTCGAACAGAACGCGTAAGACACGTCGCTGCGTATCTGGCGATTGTGATAACTGATCTGCATATCGAAGCCCAGCTCGGCGCGCTTGGCGATGGCCATGCCCACAGCGCCCAGCCCGAGGATGCCCAGACGCTTGCCCGCCAGCGAAGGGCGCATGATTTTCGGCCATTCACCGCGGCGCACGGCTGCATCACAGCGCGGGATGTCGCGCACCAGTGCCAGCAGCAGCGCCATCGCATGATCGGCGACCGACGAAGCGTTGACCCCGGCACCATTGGTGACGGTGATCCCTCGGTCACTGGCCGCTTGCAGGTCGACCTGTTCATAACCGGCGCCGATCACCGTAATGATTTTCAGGGCGGGCAGGGCGCTGATCTCGTCGGCAGTCAGGCCCAGCGGGCCGCGAGTGAGCACGGCATCGATGCGACTGCCATGGGTGGCGATGGCTTGCGCGCGTTCGGCTGGCGTTGGTGCAAGGATCAGGTGGAATCCCTGATGTTCAAGAATCGGCAGATAGTCATTGATCGTTTCAACCAGTACCAGAACGGTTGCGGGCATTGCGCGGCTCCTGTGATTGGCGGCGGGTGGGTCGCGAAAGTCGGCTCAGAGTGCTGAATCCGCAGCGGCTTGGCAATCGTTGCATTCGCGCAGTGTTGCTTTGATTCTGGACGGCTTCGCGGAACAAGCAAGCACGCAGGCATGGCGCACCGCCAATCAGCTGACATATTGCGCGACGCCGTTGCCGAACGACCAGTTCTCCTTTTTCACCTCCACCAGATTGATGAACACATCCTCCAGGCGAATGCCCAATTGCGCATGCAGGCTTTCGGCGATGGTTTTGAACAGCAATTGTTTCTTTTCCACGCTGCGCCCTTCGCTGATGGTGATCTGGATGAACACCACGCCGTCGCTGCGCTGGATGCCAAGGTATTGCGGGTCATATACGAAGTGCTGGCCGTCGTGCTCGTTGAGGACCTGGAAATTGTCGTGCTCGGGCACATCGATACAGGTGCGCAGGGCGGTGTAGATCTGTTCGCCGATGCGCCTGGCGAAAGTGGGATCGGGATTTTGCTGGATGTCGACGCGGACCAGTGGCATGTGGGGGCTCCTAGGATTATGGCTTCTCTCACGCTAGATCAAAGGCAGAATTCTGGCAGGTAGTTGGTCTGGAATATTGCGGATTACTCGTATGAGGAGGCTTACGTGACTCGCGGATTTTGCCTACGGGGATGGCAGATGCGTCTGCTGGTCAGCGTGAATGGAAAAGTTTGATGATAAGGGCATGACGAGAGCCGTTGATGTGCATACAAGTGCTGGCCCCAGTCCGCCAGCAGCCAAGGAGGGCAAATGTTTCATAACGATCGCGAAAATCTGGAACTCGACAGGCTCGAAAATGAATCACGGAAACTCGTGGCCGAATGGAAAAAGCTCCAGGCTGAGGAGAAGAAGCTATCAAGGGAGACGAGCCTTTATCCAATTGCGGTGTTTGGCGGAGTGTTGACTGCGATCACCGCAGTCGCAGGCGTTTTCTTCAAGTTTTGAGTATTCATGCTTGAGATTACTCAGGCGCATTATCCAAGGGATAAATCTGTATGAGCACATATGACCGCAAGGCAAGACTGGAACGAATTGAACGGGAGTTTGCAGAATACGAGGAAAAGGTGCGCCAGAAAGATAAAAGGGAGAATGGCAAGCTCTGGTTGCTCTTCTGTTTCGGGCTGTACTGCATTTTATTGGGATTTATGCTCGGCATATCGCTGTGAGCGCGTTCGATGAAGCATGGCTTGATCGCAAAACATATCCGTATGCGGCATCTGACGTACCCATTTGCGACCTTGTTTTTCCCATAAACGACTACCCATCAATCTGCTCCGCACAACCATTCCTCAGCTAAGTCTTTGCTTGCGTTGATTTATCACGGAGAATCGCGCCCCTGTTTCGGCCGAGCATGTCTGTCGGTTTTTTCCGACGCGTCCCGACCGAGTGGCAAGTGACCGGAATGCGGAGATCCGACCGGATGAATGATCAGGCCAATAGCCTCGAAAAGCGTTTCGACGCAGCAGCACCCGCTGAACTTTCGAGCTGGAATCGCCAGGACACCACCTGGATGCTGGGACTGTTTGGGACGGCCATTGGCGCCGGCACCCTGTTTTTGCCGATCAACGCAGGGCTGGGTGGCTTCTGGCCGCTGGTGATCCTCGCGCTTTTGGCATTCCCGATGACGTTTTATGCACACCGTGGCCTGACCCGTTTTGTGCTGTCCGGTCGCGAAGGCGCCGATATCACCGAAGTGGTCGAGCAGCATTTCGGCATCAAGGCCGGCGCGTTGATTACGCTGTTGTACTTCTTCGCCATCTTCCCGATCCTGCTGATCTACAGCGTCGGCCTGACCAATACGGTCAGCAGTTTTCTCGAACATCAACTGCACATTACGCCGCCACCGCGCGCGCTGCTGTCGTTCGCGCTGATACTCGGCCTGCTGGCTGTGGTGCGTTGCGGTGAACAGGTCATCGTCAAGGCCATGAGCCTGATGGTCTATCCGTTCATCGTCGCGCTGCTGTTCCTCGCTGTGTACCTGATTCCGCACTGGAACGGCGGCATCCTCGCCACCGCCTCGCAAGTGCCGGCGCCATCAGCGCTGCTGCATACGTTGTGGCTGGCGATTCCGGTGATGGTGTTCTCGTTCAACCATTCGCCGATCATTTCGGCGTTCGCAGTTGATCAGAAGCGCCGTTACGGTGTGCACGCGCAAGAGCGCAGCTCGCAGATCCTTTCGCGCGCTCATGCACTGATGGTCATCATGGTGCTGTTCTTCGTATTCAGTTGCGTGTTGACCCTGTCGCCGGAGCAATTGGCTGAGGCGAAAGACCAGAACCTGTCGATCCTTTCTTATCTGGCCAACCACTTCAGCAATCCGACCATCGCTTTCGCAGCGCCGTTGATTGCGTTCGTGGCGATCTCCAAGTCCTTCCTCGGTCATTACATCGGTGCCAGCGAAGGTCTCAAGGGTTTGATCGTCAAGAGCGGTAAACGCCCGGGCGCCAAGGCGCTGGATCGCATCGTGGCGGCGTTGATGCTGGTGATCTGCTGGATCGTTGCGACGCTCAATCCGAGCATTCTCGGCATGATCGAAACCATTGGTGGCCCGGTGATCGCGGCGATTCTGTTCCTGATGCCGATGTATGCGATTCGCAAGGTGCCGGCGATGGCGCGTTATCGCGGTCAGGCGTCGAACGTGTTTGTTACGGCGGTCGGGCTGGTGGCGATTTCGGCGCTGGTTTACAAGCTGGCTGTGTAATGACTGATCGTTCCCACGCTCTGAGTGGGAATGCCTCTTGTGACGCTCTGCGTCACGCTTGGGGACGCAGAGCGTCCGGGGCTGCATTCCCACGCGGAGCGTGGGAACGATCAGAATAAAAAAAACGCCGCTCATCTTTCGATGGGCGGCGTTTTTTATTGCCTTGCAGCGTTAGGCTTGAACGACCGGGATGTTGGCGTTCGCAGCCGCTTCACGGAACTCGGCGATCTGGTCGAAGGACAGGTAGCGGTAGACATCGGCCGCCATGCTGTCGATCTTGCCAGCGTATTCCATGTACTCCTCGACGGTCGGCAGGCGACCCAGGATCGAAGCAACGGCAGCCAGCTCGGCCGAGGCCAGGTAGACGTTCGCGCCGTCGCCCAGACGGTTCGGGAAGTTACGGGTCGAAGTCGAGACCACGGTGCTGTTCGGCTCAACGCGTGCCTGGTTACCCATGCACAGCGAGCAGCCTGGCATTTCCATGCGTGCGCCGGCCTTGCCGTAGATGCCGTAGTAGCCTTCTTCGGTCAGTTGGTGAGCGTCCATCTTGGTCGGCGGCGACAGCCACAGACGGGTTGGCAGCTGACCCTTGACCTGATCCAGCAGTTTACCGGCGGCGCGGAAGTGACCGATGTTGGTCATGCACGAACCGATGAACACTTCGTCGATCTTCTCGCCAGCAACGCTGGACAGCAGACGGGCGTCGTCCGGATCGTTTGGCGCGCACAGTACGGGCTCGTTGATCTCGGCCAGATCGATTTCGATGACTTCGGCGTATTCGGCGTCGGCATCGGCTTCCATCAGTTCAGGGTTGGCGATCCAGGCTTCCATCGCTTGAGCACGACGTTCCAGGGTACGCGCATCGCCGTAGCCTTCGCCGATCATCCAGCGCAGCAGGGTGATGTTGGACTGCAGGTACTCGGTGATCGATTCTTTCGACAGCTTGATGGTGCAACCGGCAGCCGAACGTTCGGCCGAGGCGTCGGACAGTTCGAACGCCTGCTCCAGGGTCAGACCTTCCAGACCTTCGATTTCCAGGATGCGGCCGGAGAAGGCGTTTTTCTTGCCTTTCTTCTCGACGGTCAGCAGACCGTTCTGGATAGCGAAGTACGGAATGGCATGAACCAGGTCACGCAGGGTGATGCCAGGTTTCATCTTGCCTTTGAAACGCACCAGGATCGATTCCGGCATGTCCAGCGGCATGACGCCGGTGGCTGCGGCGAACGCGACCAGACCGGAACCGGCCGGGAACGAGATGCCCATCGGGAAACGGGTGTGCGAGTCACCACCGGTACCAACGGTGTCCGGCAGCAGCATGCGGTTCAGCCACGAGTGGATGATACCGTCGCCCGGACGCAGGGAAACGCCGCCGCGGGTCATGATGAAGTCAGGCAGGGTGTGGTGGGTGGTCACGTCGATCGGCTTTGGATAAGCCGCGGTGTGGCAGAACGACTGCATCACCAGATCAGCGGAGAAGCCCAGGCACGCCAGGTCTTTCAGTTCGTCACGGGTCATGGGACCGGTGGTGTCCTGAGAACCCACGGTGGTCATCTTCGGTTCGCAGTAAGTGCCAGGACGCACGCCCTGGCCTTCTGCCAGACCGCAAGCCTTGCCGACCATTTTCTGCGCCAGGGTGAAGCCCTTGGTGCTTTCAGCCGGTGCTTCCGGCTTCTTGAACAGGTCGAACGGCGGCAGACCCAGCTCGGCGCGAGCCTTCTCGGTCAGGCCACGGCCGATGATCAGCGGAATACGACCGCCGGCACGGACTTCGTCCAGCAGCACCGGGGTTTTCATTTCGAAGGTGGTGATGACTTCGTCGGAACCGTGCTTGCAGACCTTGCCAGCGTGCGGGTACAGGTCGATCACGTCGCCCATGTTCATGTTCGACACGTCGAACTCGATTGGCAGGGCACCGGCATCTTCCATGGTGTTGTAGAAGATCGGAGCGATCTTGCTGCCGAAGCAGAAACCGCCAGCGCGCTTGTTCGGCACGTACGGGATGTCGTCGCCGAAGAACCACAGCACCGAGTTGGTGGCCGATTTGCGCGAGGAACCGGTACCGACCACGTCACCGACGTAGGCGATCGGGAAGCCCTGACCGCGCATTTCTTCGATCTGCTTCATCGGGCCGGTCTTGCCTTGCTCGTCCGGCACGATGCCGTCACGGGCCATTTTCAGCATGGCCAGGGCGTGCAGCGGGATGTCCGGACGCGACCAGGCGTCTGGCGCCGGCGACAGGTCGTCGGTGTTGGTTTCACCGGTAACCTTGAATACGCGCAGGCTGATCTTGTCGGCCAGCACCGGGCGCTTCTTGAACCACTCGCCGTCAGCCCAGGATTGCAGCACGGCCTTGGCGTGAACGTTACCGTTCTTGGCTTTTTCCGCGACGTCGTGGAAAGCATCGAACATCAGCAGGGTGTGCTTGAGTTCTTCGGCGGCGACTGGGGCCAGCTCGGCGTCGTCCAGCAGCTCGACCAGGGTGACGATGTTGTAGCCGCCCTGCATGGTGCCGAGCAGCTCGACAGCGCGTTTCTTGTCCAGCAGAGGGGAGGAGGCTTCGCCCTTGGCCAGGGCGGACAGGAAACCGGCCTTGACGTAGGCGGCTTCGTCCACTCCAGGCGGTACGCGATTGGTGATCAGGTCAACGAGGAAAGCTTCTTCGCCAGCCGGAGGGTTCTTCAGCAGCTCGATCAGGCCTGCTGTTTGTTCGGCGTTAAGCGGCTGGGGAACGATACCCAGGGCTGCACGCTCTTCGATATGTTTGCGGTAGGCTTCAAGCACAGTTATTACCCTCATCAGTGGTCCCAAATGGGTGTCCGGGACGCTCATCCCGAAATTGCCGTACTCATGCTCCTCACGACGTTGTGGGTCGTTTGGCCAGAATTACCGGCAATTCCTTACAGAAGCTGCTTTCAAAGTTTTACGCCTGCAGAACGGGGAGCTGATGAGGGTTGGCGTTGGGCTTTTCCCCGCTGGAAAAACCCTTCGCCAACACCGCTCTGAAGGAACGACTGTGCTCGTGACGCTTTGAAAACAGCTTCTAACGGACATTGGCGCCTTAAAAGGCTGGCTGATTCTACGGCAAAAAAAATTTAAAGGTAAGTCGCGTGCTATTGGACTTTCGTGGCAATCAGCGCGGGCCGCGGCCAACCTGCAACGCTGGCGAGACCCTGCTGTTTGAGGGGTGATCAATGCCCGACAAAGGGCTAACATGCCGGCCTGTTCCGCGTTTCAGTGTTTTGCCAATTTATGCCCAATCAGACCATCAAGACCCCCTGCGTCGGCCTCTGCTCCACCGTTTACGGTGACCTGGTATGCCGTGGCTGCAAGCGTTTCCACCACGAAGTGATCCATTGGAATGGGTACAACGAGGAGGAAAAGCGCGCGGTGTGGCTGCGGCTGGAGCAATTGCTGTCGCAAGTGATGGCGAGCAAGGTCGAGATCTTCGACCCGGCGCGTCTGCGCGAACAGCTGGAACAGCGCAAGATCCGCTTCGTCCCGCATCAGTCGGAATATTGCTGGGCCTATCAGCTGATTGCCCGGGGCGCGCGGGTAATCATTAATCTTGAGGCATACGGGATGGTGCTGCTGCCGGAGTTTCGCGACTGGAACTTGCCGGAACTGCGTGATGCCATTGATCGGGAATTTTTCCTGCTGTCGGAAGCGCATTATCAGCGCTATATCGCCCCCGGCTTCCTCAAGGATGCCTTTCAATTGTAGGAGTGAGCCTGCTCGCGATTGCGTTGTGTCAGTCAACGCATCATTCAATGATCCACCGCTATCGCGAGCAGGCTCACTCCTACAAGGGGCCGCATTCCAGATGCTTAATGTTTCACCGTCAACTCCACCAGATGATCCTCAACCTCCTGCGGCTTGAGTACCAACACATCGCTTTCCAACGTATCCAGCACTGCTTCAGCGGTATTGCCGATCAACGCGCCTGACAAGCCACTGCGCGCCACCGTGCCAATCACCGTTACCGCCGCCTGCAGCTTGTGCGCCGTGAACGGAATCAGTACATCCGCCGGGCCTTCCTCGACGTGCAGGTGCTCATCATCGACATCGAACTCCGCCTGAAACGCCCGGCATTGCTCGCGGTATTTCGCTTCTATGGTCGATTTGAGCTGAAACGTCGGGTCTGCCGCCGACAGCATCGGCGACGGGTGCGCGGTGATCACATGCAAATGCGCCTTGGCCAGACTGGCGATGTCGTAGCCGTGATCGATGATGGTGCTGTGCAGATGCCGATGCTCACCATCGGCATTGCCGACATCGACGGCGGCGAGAATCACTTTGTCTTTCCACGAACCGGCGGTTTTCACCAGCAGCACCGGGGTAGGGCAGTGGCGCAGGATTTTCCAGTCGGCCGGGGTCAGCAGGGCCTTTTTCAGCGAGCTGTCGGGGAAGTGCTGCTTGATCACCAGGCCGCAACCCTCGGCCTGCTGCACATCGATGATGGTTTCATGCAGGCTCTCGTTCCATGCCTGTTCGGTGGTCACGCTGTAGCCTTCGGCGAGCAACGCAGCCTTGAGCACGCTGAGCAGGCCGGCGTGGTCATGCTTCTTGTCGCACACCAATAGATGCAGGTGGGCCTGGGTGACACCGGCGATCAGCTTGGCGCGCTTGAGCGCCAGGCTTTCTGCATGTTCAGGTTCGATGACCACCAGAATGCTGCGAATGGCTTGCATGAGCGGAGTCTCCAGCAAAGAAAAGGCACGGCGTTGCACAACTATAGTTGCTACCCGAACGTCTGCGACTTGATGCATATCAACAGCCGCCGCTGGTGGTCTGCGGGCAGGCCGGTATAATCGGCGCCCTTCGCTCGAACACCTTTTTACCGTGAGCCCCATGATCCTTCCCGAAATCCACGAATTCCTTGGCTGCCGCACGCCCGACGCCTGGGTCCAGGCGGCACTGGCCGATCAGGAAACCCTGCTGATCGACCACAAGAACTGCGAGTTCAAGGCCGCCAGCACTGCGCTGAGCCTGATTGCCAAGTACCACGCCCACGTCGACCTGATCAACATGATGTCGCGTCTGGCCCGGGAAGAACTGGTGCACCACGAGCAAGTCATGCGCATCATGAAGCGGCGCAAGATCGAGCTGCGTCAGCTGCACGCCGGCCGCTACGCCTCGGGCCTGCGCAAAGTGGTGCGCAGCCACGAGCCGGTAAAACTGGTCGATACACTGGTGGTCGGTGCGTTCATCGAAGCACGCAGTTGCGAACGCTTCGAAGCACTGGTGCCGCATCTGGACGAAGAGCTGGGCAAGTTCTATTTCGGTCTGCTGAAGAGCGAGGCGCGGCATTTTCAGGGTTATCTGAAACTCGCCTATCAGTATGGTGATGCCAAGGATGTCGCGCAGGTGATCGAGCGCGTCCGTGCAGCCGAGCAAGCACTGATCGAGTCGCCGGACGAGGAATTCCGCTTCCACAGCGGTGTGCCGGTCGCCGCATGATCGGGTAGGAGCTGCCGCAGGCTGCGATCTTTTGATCTTGTTTTTACAAATCGAAAATCAAAATCAAAAGATCGCAGCCTTCGGCAGCTCCACAGAGGTCCGCAATCCAATCGGGCATCATCGTCTGATTGTTAAAAACTTTTAAGAGTATGAAACATCACCGAAAACCGGCCCGCGTGGCCGGTTTTTGCTGTCTGGCGTCATCGCTTGACCGACGATTGCCCGCATAATGCGGCCCTTCCACGTTTGGCTTGGCAACGGTCGTTATGGATAACCTGGGTTTTGGCACAGTCCTGCTGGTTGAAGACGATGAGCGTCTCGCCGCACTGATCGCACACTTTCTTGAACAACACGGCTACGAGGTGCGCACGGTGCATCGCGGCGATCTGGCCGTGGCTGCGTTTCTCGAGTTCAAGCCGAAGGTGGTGGTGCTCGACCTGATGTTGCCGGGGCAGAGCGGTTTGCAGGTGTGCCGGGAAATTCGTAGCGTGTCGGACACGCCGATCGTGATCCTCACTGCCAAGGAAGACGATCTCGATCATATTCTCGGCCTGGAATCCGGCGCTGACGATTACCTGATCAAACCGATCAAGCCGCCGGTATTGCTCGCCCGGCTGCGCGCGTTGCAACGGCGGCAGATGCCGGACACCAGCGTGGTCAGTTTTCTTGAATTCGGGAGATTGAGCATCGACCGCAGTTGCCGTGAAGTGCGCCTGGCCGGTGAGATGGTCGAGCTGACCACCATGGAGTTCGAATTGCTCTGGTTGCTCGCCAGCGCGGCGGGCAAGATTCTCTCGCGCGATGACATTCTCAACCGCATGCGCGGCATCGCCTTCGATGGCCTCAACCGTAGCGTCGACGTCTACATCAGCAAATTGCGCAACAAACTCAAGGACAATCCCCGCGAGCCGGTGTGTATCAAGACCGTGTGGGGCAAGGGCTATCTGTTCAATCCGTTCGCGTGGGAGTTGTAGATGCTGCGCTTGTTCCTCGGCCTGTTTCTGGTAATGACGGTGGGGCTGGTGCTGGCCTTGCAGACGGTCGAACACACCTTCAACGCGCTGCTCGACAGCCAGATGCAGGACTACAACCGTGAAGCCGTGCGCGGCCAGGCGTGGTCGCTGGTCGATCATCTGCAAGGCCACCAGGGTGCGGAGCGTGAACAGAAACTTGATTCGTTGCGCGCCCATTACGGTCTGTCGCTGAGTCTGGTCGAGGCCGATCAACTGGCCCTGACACCCCAGGAAAAAGCCGAACTGGCGCGGAATCTGTTGGTGATCCGTGATGATTACACGCAATTCATCAGCAACATCGATGGCGGCTCGCAGCTGCTCAGCATCAAGCTGCCGCCGGAGCCGAGCCTGATGCCGTTCTACATCACCGCGGCGTACATGATGCTCGCAGTGTTGATCGGCATCGTGCTGTTTTTCTGGGTGCGCCCGCACTGGCGCGATCTGGAAAAGCTGCGGCTGGCCGCCGAGCGTTTCGGCGACAACGATCTGTCGGTGCGCATCCAGTTGTCGCGGCGCTCGAACATCCGCGATCTGGCCGAGCACTTCAATCTGATGGCGGCGCGCATCGAAGGGCTGATCGCCAATCAGCGCGAACTGACCAATGCCGTGTCCCACGAACTGCGCACACCGATCGCGCGACTGTCGTTCGAACTCGATCAGCTCAAACAGCAACCGGACCCGAGCCAGAATCGCGAACTGATCGCCGACATGTACGCCGACCTCGGTGAGCTGGAGGAAATGGTCTCGGAGTTGCTGACCTACGCCAGCCTCGAGCACGGCGCGACCGTGATCAAACGGGAGAATATTCACGCGGCCGACTGGCTCGACAGCGTTGTCGGCAGTGTGGCGCTGGAGGCCGAAGCGGCGGGGGTGCAGTTGTCGATCGGCGATTGCCGGGTCGACACGGTAAGCATCGAACCGCGCTTCATGGCGCGGGCCGTGATCAATCTGCTGCGCAACGCCATCCGCTACGCCGAGCAGCGCGTAGAGGTGTCGCTGCTGCGTAACGGCGATGACTATGAAGTGCGGGTCAGCGATGACGGACCGGGCGTGCCGCTGGATGGACGGGCGAAAATCTTCGAACCGTTTTCGCGACTGGATGCCAGTCGTGATCGGCGTACGGGTGGTTTTGGATTGGGCCTGGCGCTGGTGCGGCGGGTGTCGCAGTCCCATGGCGGGCAGGTTGAGGTGGGTGACTCGGTGTGGGGTGGGGCGTTGTTCAGGATGACCTGGGCGCATCTGGATTGAATGATGTGCCTGAGCCGGCCCCTTGTAGGAGTGAGCCTGCTCGCGATAGCGCTAGGTCATTCAATGATGAGTCGACTGACACAACGCTATCGCGAGCAGGCTCACTCCTACAAGGGCCGGTGTTCAGCGGGTCACACCGAGCCGCTCATGCCACTGAGCAATGGACTCTTCAGGATATTCATCAAACTGCTGATCCTTCGCCTTGGCCTCAACTTCAACCCAAGACGCTTTCGAGCCCAGCATCAGGTGTGTGTGTTCCGGCGGCACCGGCAGCGGCGTATCGATCGCCGAGGCGAACGGATGAATCAGCTCCGGCCACTCCGGGCTGAACAGCCACAGGCCGCTGCCGCACAGTGAGCAGAAGTGGCGTTCGGCGCTACTGCGATGGGCGCGCTTATCGCCGTCGGCTTTCATTTTTGCGTGGTAGATGCTGATGTTTTTGCGCCCGCGAACCTTGAGGCTGGTCGCGTCGCCGCCGAGGTTGATCGCATACCCGCCGCCGCCCTGGGTCTTGCGGCAGATCGAGCAATAGCAGCGTTGATAAGGGTAGGGGTGGGCGCTGTCGAGGCTGAACGTGACTTCGCCGCAATGGCAGGAGCCTTCGAGGTGCATGGTGCTCTCCTGTGTCTGAATGGTCCGGTTCAGCCTAGAACACTTTGCGTAGCGCTTGCCGGTGTGATGCGACCGGCGGGCGCAGCGTCTAGCCCCAGTGTCCCCGCGATTCCATGGGGCGAGACTTTCGGAACCCGGCATGCAAGCGCTGTTGAACGAGATCCTTGACGCGGTCCGGCCCCTGATCGGGCAGGGCAAGGTCGCTGACTATATTCCCGCCCTCGGCACGGTGCCGGCCAACCAATTGGGCATCGCCGTGTACGGCAATGACGGTGAAATGTACTTTGCCGGCGACGCCGAAACGCCATTCTCGGTGCAGAGCATTTCCAAAGTGTTCAGCCTGGTCCAGGCCATCGATCACTCCGGCGAAGCAATCTGGGAACGGCTCGGCCACGAGCCGTCCGGCCAGCCGTTCAACTCGCTGGTGCAACTGGAATTCGAGCGCGGCCGGCCGCGCAATCCGTTCATCAATGCCGGGGCGCTGGTGATCTGCGACATCAACCAGTCGCGCTTCGCCGCGCCGACGCTGTCGATGCGTGACTTCGTCCGGCGTCTGTCGGGCAATCCGCAGATCATGATCGACGGCAAGGTCGCCGACTCCGAATACCAGCACCGTGCGCGCAATGCGGCGATGGCCTATCTGATGCAGTCGTTCGGCAATTTTCATAACGATGTCGAAGCGGTGTTGCGCAGCTATTTCAGCCATTGCGCGTTGCGGATGAACTGCATCGATCTGGCCCGGGCGTTCTGCTTTCTGGCCAATGATGGTTTCTGCAAACACAGCGGCGAGCAGATCCTCACGCGCCGCCAGACCCAGCAGGTCAACTCGATCATGGCCACCAGCGGTTTGTATGACGAAGCGGGCAACTTCGCCTATCGCGTCGGTCTGCCGGGCAAGAGCGGGGTGGGTGGCGGGATCGTCGCGGTGGTGCCGGGGCAATTTACGGTATGCGTGTGGTCGCCGGAGTTGAACGCCGCCGGCAACTCGCTGGCGGGCATGGCGGCGCTGGAGTTGCTGAGCTCAAGGATTGGCTGGTCCGTCTTCTGAACACACACCACGATTTCCATTGTGGGAGCGAGCCTGCTCGCGAAGAGGCCGGTACATCCAGCATCGATGTCGTCTGACCGGACGCTTTCGCGAGCAGGCTCGCTCCCACAGGGTGCAGTGTTGCTTTGCAGGATCGTGTTCTATACATTTTCCGGCCGCCCTCTGCATGGTGAATCCGCTTCATGTCTCTTGCGCTCGAACGTCTAGTCGCTGGCACGCCGATCCCTTTCGCTGGTAACCGCGTCACCGTGGTCAGCCCCGAACTGGCTGCGCGGTTTCAGCCCGGTGACCATTTGCTGGTCGAGCAGGTCAGTGGCGAGTTGTTGCTGATCCCCGTGGCCGATCAGCAGGCCGCCTCGGTGGCAATCGAGCGTGCGGCTGCGGCATTCACCGCGTTGTCGGCCGTGTCCGATGAAGCCATCAGCCAGTTCTTCGACCTGTTTGCCCAGCGCCTGGAAAATCCTCAGTGCTGGACGCAGATCGAAGCCGCCAACCGCGCCGACATCGAGCGGGCCAAGGCGCGCGGCCGCTCGACCACACGCTTGCTCGCCGATGAACGCATGCGCCGCGACATGATCGCCGGCTTGCGGGCGTGGCGTGATGCGCCACCGACGCGGGGCAAAGTGATCAGCAGTGTCGAGCACGACGGCTGGAAGGTCGAGCAAGTGGTCTCGCCGCTGGGCATCGTCGCCTTTGTCTTCGAAGGCCGGCCCAACGTATTTGCTGACGCTGCCGGGGTATTGCGCACCGGCAATACCGCTGTGCTGCGCATCGGCAGCGACGCATTGGGCACCGCGCAAGCCATCGTCACTCACGCTTTGAACCCGGCGCTGGCCGAAGCCGGTTTGCCGGTGGGTGCGGTGTCGTTGGTCGAAAGCGTCAATCACGCCGCCGGTTGGGCGATGTTCGCCGATCGACGTCTGTCGCTGGCGGTGGCGCGGGGTTCGGGCCGTGCGGTCAGTCAGTTGGGCAGCATCGCCCAGCAGGCCGGCACCGCCGTCAGCCTGCACGGCACCGGCGGTGCGTGGCTGATCGCCGACCGTGACGCCGACGCCAAACGCTTTGCGGCAGTGGTGCGCAACTCGCTGGACCGCAAGGTCTGCAATACCCTGAACGTCTGCCTGATCCAGCGCGAACGCGCCGCCGAACTGGTGCCGCTGTTCCTCCATGCCTTGAAAGACGCCGGTATTGCGCGCGGCCAGGGCTGCAAATTGCACATCGTCGAAGGCAGTGAAAGTTGCCTGCCAAGCGAATGGCAGAACGCAACGGTCGAGGTGTATCGCGCCGAGGGTTACCGGACCGAGGCGCTGGCCGAATCCTTGCCCGAGGCGGATCTGGGTCGTGAGTGGGAATGGGAAGAAACCCCGGAAGTCAGCCTGATGGTTGTCGATGATCTGGATCAGGCGATTACGCTGTTCAACCGTTACAGCCCGCAATTCACCGTGTCGTTGATCAGCGAGGATGCGGCGGTTCAAGAGCGCTTTTATAACGCAGTGAATGCGCCGTTCGTGGGCAACGGCATCACCCGTTGGGTCGATGGCCAGTACGCGTTGAACAAGCCGGAACTGGGCCTTTCGAATTGGGAGAGCGGGCGCCTGTTTGCGCGCAGTGCGATTCTTTCCGGTGACGGCGTGTTCACCGTGCGCAGCCGAATGACTCAGGTAGATCTCACGGTAAAACGCTGATCTGTTGATCGTTCCCACGCTCCGCGTGGGAATGCAGCCCGTGACGCTCCGCGTCACTGGACGCAGAGCGTCCCTAGAGGCATTCCCACGCAGAGCGTGGGAACGATCACGGTGGGGAGTCAGGCAGCGTGGCTGGCTTGCGCGCTGATCGCGCAAGTCTCAGGCCGCTCGGCCAGCGGCACAAAGGTACGACGATCAGAAGAGAGCGCGTCGATCGAACCGCTCTCGATGTCATACACCCAACCATGCAGATTCAGTCGGCCTTGCTCCTGGGCCAGGCGCACGCTTGGATGCGTCTGGATATTGGCCAGTTGCGCAATCAAGTTCTCGCGCACCATTGAGCTCAACTTCGCCGCATCGCTGCCATGCGAGCGAGCTTCGTTCATCACCTTCGCCGACTCGGCATGCTGCAGCCAGCCACTGACGGCGGGCAGGTGATCCATGCATTTGCACTGGGCAATCGCGGTCATCGCACCACAATCGGAGTGGCCGCAAATCACGATATCGCTCACACCCAACACCGCTACCGCATATTCCACGGTCGCTGAGACACCACCCGGATGCGGGCTGTAGGACGGCACGATATTGCCGGCGTTGCGGATCACGAACAGCTCGCCGGGTTCTTGCTGGGTCAGCAGCTCGGGCACCACACGGCTGTCGGAACAGGTGATGAACAGCGTGCCGGGTTGCTGAGTAGTGGCCAGATGTTTGAACAGTTCACTGCGTTGCGGGAAGGCTTCGTTCTGGAATTTCAGGAAGCCATCGATCAGGGCTTTCATGGGCGTGTCCTCTTTGCAGAAATCGGCTGGCCCGCACGCAAGGCGCGGGCCGGGCGTATCAGAACGGGCGCAGCGGCAGGAACTTGCCGTCGAGGGTGACCACGGCGCGGGAGCCGCCTTCCGGGTCTTCGACTTTTTTGATGTCCAGTTTGAAGTTGATCGCGCTGATGATGCCGTCACCGAACTGCTCATGCACCAACGCCTTGAGCGTGGTGCCGTAGATCTGGATCATCTCGTAAAAACGGTAGATGGTTGGGTCGGTGGGCACGCCGCTGAGGCTGCCACGCAGAGGAATGATCTGCAGTGCGGCGACGTCATCGGCGCTCAGATCAAGCTTGTCGCCGACCACTTGAGCAGCGTTTTCTGGCAGAGGATGCTGGCCGAGCAGGGCGGCGGTGACATAAGCCAGGCTGAGGCCGGTGTCGTCGGCGAGATCCTGCCACGACAGATCTTTTTCCGCCTTCGCGTCGAGCACTCGGGTAGTAAGGGCCAGGCTGCTGTCGTTGTAGGCGTGGGATTGTTGCATGGTGTCACTCCTTTCAAGGGTTGAATTGCTTGTGTGGGAGCAATCTTGCGCCGGGCCATCCATAGCGTCCAAGACCGATATACAATGCTTCGCATAAGCCCTGCCTATAGATGGTGTCCTCATGCTGTTGCGACATTTGCGTTATTTGCTCGCCGTTGCCGATCACGGTGGCTTCACCCGCGCCGCCGAAGCACTGCACGTGTCGCAGCCGACCCTGTCGCAACAGATCCGGCAACTGGAAGAGACCCTCGGCGTGAGCCTGTTCGATCGCACCTCACGCACGGTGAAGCCGACGGATGCAGGCGGGGCTTACATTGAATGCGCACGGCGCGTGCTGGTGGAGCTGGAGGCCGGACAGCGCGCCTTGCACGATGTGAAGGATTTGTCGCGCGGAACCCTGCGCCTGGCGATGACGCCGACGTTCATGGCGTATCTGGTCGGGCCGTTGGTGCGTGATTACAGGGCACGGTTTCCCGGGATTCATCTGGAAATCTTCGAATTGTCGATGGACGACATCGAGGCCGGGCTGGCGGATGATTCGCTGGATGTCGCGATCGCGTTTACGCCGGTGCGCAATGCCGAGATTGAATGCATACCGGCGTTTACCGAGACGCTGGGGATCATGGTCGGGCTTGGGCATCCGCTCTATGGCAGCCCTTCGGTGTTGACGCCGGCGGAATTGGCTTCACTGGATTTCGCCCTGCTGGCGCCGGGCTTCATTACGCGGTTATTGGTGGATGAGTATTTTCGTGAGCACGGGATTACGCCGCAGGTGCGGATTGCAGTGAACTCGGTGAGTACGTTGCTGGAAGTGGTGCGGCATTCCCCGCTGGCAACAATGCTGCCTGAGCCGATTGCCAGCGAAGACCGGTCATTGCGCCGGTTGCGTGTCTACGGGGAGGCGCCACAGCGGGGCGCGGCGTTGTTGCGGCGCAGGAATAATTACCACAGTGCGGCGGCGCTGGCGTTTGTGGAATTGGTGCTCGGCATGAAAAGCCCCTCACCTTAACTCTCTCCCAGAGGGAGAGGGGGCTGACCGGGGTGTTTGGCCAAATTACGCAGACCTGAACGAGCTTCGTTGAGCTCATAATCGCCACGGTCTTTCAGGTCGACGGATGGCCTGAGACAACTCGGTCGGCTCCCTCTCCCTTTGGGAGAGGGCTGGGGTGAGGGGCTAAGGTTTCACTCACGCCGCATAAGTCGAGCGAATAAAAAAGGCCTGCTCCAAATGGCGCAGGCCTTTATTAACAATCATTAACTCAATAAAACCGATCAATCACCCGAACTTCATTCTTGTTCTGCATCGAGTCCCACGCCTGTTTCAGCGTCTGCAGCACATTGCCAATGAAGTCCTTGTCGGCCGCAGCCTTCTTGCCGACATAACCATGGCCGCGGCGGTACATCTTCAGGCGGGCCAGCAGGTTCTGATGGTTGCGGTCGAATTCTTCTTCGCCAGCGTGGGGCGACAGGCAGTCGATGTGCACCTGGCCCGATTTGCTGATCCAGAGAATATGGCTGTCGTGGCTGTCTTTCTGCGCCGCGAACATACGAGCCAGTTCTTCGATGGTGGGTTGATTGTTCAGATTCATTGTTATGCCCCTTGACCAGTCTGGTGATCTTTCAAAGTTGATTCGCTAATACAGGTAGCCCATCGGTTAGTTGATCCCTGGCACCGAAACCAGGACGTCAGCGCTCGCCCGTATGAAGTACGGGGTCATGCATCTGTTGCATGTAGTCGTGTTGAATAACTGCTACGCAATAGCGTCACAACGAGGAGAAGCAGCGAAAACCGGGAGGCTCCTTGCCGACATATCCAGTGTCGGCCACAAGCATCTTGAGAATTTTCGCCAGCGCTTCTCGTCCTTGTACTGGACGTTCAGGCCAGGTCAGCTTCTTCAATCTGCCTTGTGGGCAGCGTGTATCCGGAAAAAACAACTCGGCGGTCAGACGAGTTTGCTCAAGCGTGTTACCAGTGTTCCCGATCGGGGAACGTCTTCATCATGCAAAAGCAAAACGATGCCGTCAACGCTTTTGTAGTGATTATTTTCAAGCACTACATATTGTCGGACAAAGCCGTTTTGGCATGAGAAAAGATCTGCTTCAGCAACGCAGAGAAGGGAACCGCGAGGGATTTAGCGAGTCGCCGGACGCGCTGTGCGTTTGCGCGTAACGGCGGTTTTGCTGGCCGTCGACTTGCGTTTTTTCTTCCACGGCGCAGCGGCTTTGCCGGCGGGAGGCGGGCCGCTGATGGTCAGGCTGAGGGCAGAGCAGCGGTTGACTTGCTTGCTCATCCACGCAGCCTGTTTGGTGACGAATTCTTCCAGGCTCATCTCACCGCTTTGCACCATGTCGAGCGCCTGCTCCCAGATCGCTGTGGTGCCGGGGTCGGCGATTGCGCGTGGCACGGCATCGATCAAGCTGAAAGCGGCAGGCGTCGCCGCCAGTGCCTTGCCGTTCTTCACCAGATATCCGCGATCAAGCAAGCCTTGGATGATCGACGCGCGGGTGGCTTCGGTGCCGATGCCGGTGGTGTCCTTGAGTTTCTGTTTGAGCAGCGGATCCTCGACCAGTTTGGCGACGTTCTTCATCGCTTTGATCAGATCGCCTTCGGTGTAGGGTTTGGGCGGTTGCGTCCACAGATCCTTGAGATTTACCCGCGACACCGCGCATTCGACGCCCTGGCTCAGTGCCGGCAAGGTTTGCGGCGCGGGCGCTTCGCGGCCCTTGGCCGGGGCAAGGGCTTCGGGCAATGCGCGCTTCCAGCCCGGTTCGATGATCTGCTTGCCCACCGCGCGTAATGCTTGCCCGTTGCAATCGAAATCGGCCTGGGTGCGATCGTATTCGTGGTTGGGCAGAAACTGCGCAAGGTAGCGCGCGCGAATCAGCGTGTAGACCGCGCGATGCTTGCCGGTCAGGCGTTCGAGGTTCTTTGCGGCGATGGTGGGGATGATGCCGTGGTGAGCGCTGACCTTGGCGTCATTCCACGCCCGCGAGCGCCGTTGCGGTTCGAGATAACCCTGCAAAGCGTCGAGGCTCGGATCGGCTTGACGCAACGCTGTGAGGATCGATGGCGCCTCACTGTGTTGGCTCAACGGCAGAAAGCCGCAATCACTGCGCGGGTAGGTGATGACTTTGTGGGTTTCGTAGAGCGCCTGGGCGATGTCGAGGGTTTCCTGCGCGCCAAGGCCAAGTTTTTTCGAGCAGACTTCCTGCAAGGTGCCAAGATCGAAGGGCAGGGGCGCCACTTCGCGCATGCGCTCGGTTTTCAGCTTGATCACTTGGGCGCTCGCGGCACTGCTGAGCGCCGCTGCCGCTTGCTGCGCCAACGTCTGATTCAGGCAGCGATCCTGATCATCACAAACGTCCGATGGCGCGCGCCATTGCGCGGTAAACGCCGTGCCGTCGTGCAGCAGCTCCACGTCGATTGCCCAGAACGGTACGGGGACGAAATCGGCGATGCTGCGGTCGCGGTCGACCACCAGTCGCAGGGTCGGCGTCTGTACTCGTCCTACCGGCAACACGCCCTGATAACCGGATTGACGGCCCAGCAAGGTGAACAGTCGACTCATGTTCATGCCGATCAACCAGTCCGCCCGCGAACGGCCCAACGCCGAGTGATACAGGCTGAACGTTTCGGCTCCCGGCTTCAGCGCTGCCAGCGCCTTGCGAATCGACGCCTCGTCGAGTGCCGACAGCCACAAGCGGCGGATCGGCCCGCGATAGCGGCAGTGTTCGACCAGTTCCCGGGCGATCATCTCGCCCTCACGGTCAGCGTCGGTGGCAATGATCAGTTCGCTGGCTTCGCCGAGCAGGCGCTTTACCGCTTTGTACTGGCTGGCAGTGCGCGGCTTGACGGTCATTTTCCACTTGTCCGGAATGATCGGCAGATCGGCCAGCACCCAGCGTTTGTAGCGCGCGTCGTAGGCGTCCGGCGGCGCGGTTTCGAGCAAGTGCCCGATGCACCAGGTCACTGTGACGTCTGTCCCCAGCCAGCAGCCGTCGCCACGACGCCTGGCGCCGAGCACGGCCGCAATGTCTTTGGCCTGGGAAGGTTTTTCACAGAGGTACAGCCGCATGTCTGCCATCGCTGGTTGGTGTGTGGAGTGGGCACAGGATGGCCGGAGTTTGCGGCCGCGGCAACTTTTATCTGTATGGATATACAGATAAAGCGTTGCTGAAAGTTTGTACCGTTCGGCTGCACGGCCAGCCGGGCCCCGGCCCATCAGCTATACCTGATCCGGTCTCTTCGCTGTGTTCAGGAGAACCTCATGAAAAGCCCCAGTCCCGTAATCAGCCTCGAACAACTGCCGGGCTGCCTGCTGGTGAAATTCCACGGCATCCAGGTCGCCGCGTCCTCCCACGCGCTGATCCTCCAGGAGGCCAACTACCCGCCGGTCTACTACATTCCCCGCGAAGACATCGACGAGAAATATTTCGCCCGCACCGACCACACCAGCTATTGCCCATACAAGGGCGACGCCAATTACTTCAGCCTTCAGGTGCCCGGTCATGAGGGCGCGAACGCGGTATGGACTTACGAGAATCCAAAGGTTTCAGTCGCATCGATCCGCGACTACGTGGCGTTTTATCCGGATCAAGTGAAATTCGAGGTGATCAAAGCGGACGCCTGAAGCAAAAAATGGCGAGAGAATCACTTCCCTCGCCATCGCTGTCAGCGCGTTTATCAGTTCTTGTCGAGATCGATATTCTTGGTCTCACGCAAGCAGATCATTCCCACCACCAGACTCACTCCGGTGATCAGCACCGGATACCACAGCCCATAGAAAATGTCCCCGGTGTACACCACCAGCGCAAACGACACGGTCGGCAGGAACCCACCAAACCAGCCGTTGCCGATGTGATACGGCAGCGACATGGAGGTGTAGCGAATGCGTGTCGGGAACAGTTCGACCATCAGCGCCGCCAGCGGGCCGTAGCACATGGCCGAGATGATGATCAGCGCCACGATCAGGGCGACGATCATCGGTTTGTTGATCTGCTGCATGTCAGCTTGTTGCGGGTAGCCGGCGAGGGTGATCGCGCCGCGCAGTGCCGCCTCATCGAAACCATCCAGTTTCACGTCGCCGACACTCACTTGCACGGCGCTACCGGCAGGCGCAGCGACGCTGGTGTAGGGCAGGCCTTGTTTGACCAGGAAGGTCTTGACCTTGTCGCACGGGCTGTCGAATTTGGCCTTGCCCACTGGATCGAACTGGAAGGTGCAAGTGGCCGGATCAGCGAGGACGGTGATCGGTGCCTGACGGCTGGCCTGATCGATCGCCGGGTTGGCGTAATGGGCCAGGGATTTGAAGATCGGGAAGTACAGCGCGGTGGCCAGCAACAGGCCGAGCATCAGCACCGGTTTGCGCCCGACCTTGTCCGACAGCCAGCCGAAAAAGATGAAGAACGGCGCGCCGATCACCACGCTGATGATCAACAGACTGTTGGCCACCGCCGGGTCCATTTTCAGGAACTGGGTGAGGAAGAACAGCACGTAGAACTGCGCGGCGTAGAAGGTCACTGCTTGCCCGGCATTGATGCTGAACAGCGCGATCAGCACGACTTTGAGGTTCTCCCATTTGCCGAAGGATTCGCGGATCGGCGCCTTCGAGGTTTTGCCTTCTTCCTTCATTTTCAGGTAGGCCGGCGACTCGTGCAGGCTCAGGCGAATCCAGGTGGAAATACCCAGCAGGACGATCGACAGCAGGAACGGAATGCGCCAGCCCCAGACTTCAAACTGGTCGCCGGTGAAGTAGCGGCAGCCGAGCACTACCAGCAGCGACAACAGCAGGCCGAGGGTTGCGGTGGATTGAATCCAACTGGTGTGGAAACCGCGTTTGCCGATCGGCGCGTGTTCGGCCACGTAGGTCGCAGCGCCGCCATATTCACCGCCTAAAGCCAGGCCCTGAAGCATGCGCAGCACCACCAGAATGATCGGTGCGGCGATGCCGATGCTGGCGTATGTCGGCAGCAGGCCCACGCAGAACGTTGCCACGCCCATCAGAATGATCGTCGCCAGAAAGGTGTATTTGCGCCCGATCATGTCGCCCAGGCGGCCGAACACCAGTGCGCCGAACGGCCGCACGATGAAGCCGGCGGCGAACGCCATCAGCGCGAAGATGAACGCCGTGGTGTCGTTGACCCCGGCGAAAAACTGCTTGCTGATCACCGCCGCGAGGGCGCCGTAAAGGAAGAAGTCATACCACTCGAACACTGTCCCGAGTGATGAAGCGAAGATGACTTTCTGCGTTGCGTTGCTGGTCTCGGCGCTGCCCGCAGCGTCCAGCGGCTGAGCGTGGTCTGACATATCGGTATCCCTCACAGTGATTGTTTTTGTTGTTCCACTGGTGTTCGGTGTCCATGAATCGAACGCATATCCCTTGTAGGAGTGAGCCTGCTCGCGAAGGCGTCGTGTCATTCAACGACTATGTTGAATGGGCTACCGCATTCGCGAGCAGGCTCGCTCCCACAGGGGAAATATTTGCAGATCTGGACAAAATCAGTTGTGCCGCCTTCTCGGCAATCATCAGCGTAGGCGAACACGTGTTGCCCGAGGTAATTCTTGGCATGATCGACGCATCGGCAACGCGCAACCCCGGCACGCCGTGCACGCGCAGTTGCGCATCGACCACCGCGTCACCGTCGTTGCCCATGCGGCAAGTGCCGACCGGATGGAAAATCGTCGTGCCGATTTTCGCCGCCGCTTCGTGCAGTTGTTCTTCGCTTTGCAGGTCGGCGCCGGGCAGGTATTCCACCGGTTTGAACGCTTGCAGGGCAGGGGCGCTGACGATGCGTCGGGTCAGGCGAATCGCATCGGCGGCGACACGCAGGTCTTGCGGATGGCTGAGGTAATTGGGCTGAATCAGCGGCGCCGCTTGCGGATCGGCCGAGCGAATCTCGATGCGCCCCCGGCTCTGCGGGCGCAGGTCGCACACCGACGCGGTGAACGCCGGGAAGCTGTGCAGCGGTTCACCAAAACGCTCCAGCGATAACGGCTGCACGTGATATTGCAGGTTCGCCGAGGTTTGCTCGGGACCGGATCGCGCAAACGCGCCCAACTGACTCGGCGCCATCGACAGCGGGCCGCTGCGGTCGTACAGATAACGCAGGCCCATGCCCATCTTGCCCCACACGCTGCCGGCGATCTGGTTCAGGGTGCGGGCGTTTTCCAGCTTGTAGATCAGGCGCAGTTGCAGGTGATCCTGGAGGTTGCCGCCAACCCCCGGCAGCTCATGAATTACGCCGATACCCAAACGATCGAGCAGCGGCCGCGGACCGATCCCGGAACGCTGCAAGATGCTCGGCGAGCCGACCGAGCCGGCGCACAGAACAATTTCCTTGCGCGCCTTGAACTGCTTGATCTGGCCTTCATGCCGCGCGCTGACTTTCGCCGCGCGGCCGTTTTCCAGCAAGACACGATCAACCTCCACGCCGGTCAACACGGTCAGGTTCGCCCGGCCTCGGAGCGGTTTCAAAAACGCTTTCGCTGCGTTCCAGCGCACCCCGGCTTTCTGGTTGACCTGAAAGTAGCCGCAGCCTTCGTTGTCGCCCTGGTTGAAGTCGTCGATGCTGGCGATGCCGCTTTGCTCGGCAGCGCTGCGAAAAGCATCGAGAATCGGCCACGACAGGCGCTGTTGCTCGACCCGCCATTCACCCTGATCGCCGTGAAATTCAGCGCCGCCGGCAAAGTGGTTTTCGCTCTGTTTGAACAGCGGCAGCACATCCTTCCAGGCCCAGCCCGGATTACCCGCCGCCGCCCAGCCATCGTAATCGTCAGCCTGACCGCGCATGTAGATCATGCCGTTGATTGAAGAGCAACCGCCCAGCACCTTGCCGCGCGGATAACTCAATGCGCGGCCATTGAGACCCGGTTGTTCTTCGGTTTTGAAGCACCAGTCGGTGCGCGGGTTACCGATGCAGAACAGGTAACCCACAGGAATGTGAATCCAGGCGTAGTTGTCGCGTCCGCCGGCTTCGAGCAGCAATACCCGATGCTGAGGGTCTGCGGATAGCCGGTTGGCCAGCAAGCATCCGGCGGGGCCGGCGCCGACCACGATGTAGTCGAATTCATCCAGGGACGTGTACATGCCCTGACCTCACTTTTTGTTTTTATTGTCGGACACTCTAGTTGTTAGCTTTCGTTAAAAGAATGTTAGTTTTTGCGCAGCCGCTGTGCGTTTTCAAACAGCGTTTAGCGACGATAGCCGACAAGGACCCGCCATGTTCGACTGGAACGACCTGCGCTTTTTTCTTGAACTGCAACGCAGCGGCCGCTTGCTCACCGCCGCGCGCCGGCTCAACACCACCCACGCCACCGTGGCACGGCATATCGAATCGATCGAGAAAAGCCTCGGTACCGCACTGTTCGTTCAGCATGCCCAAGGCTATGAAATGACCCCGGCGGGGGAGGCGCTGCTCAAACACGCCGAAGCGATGGAAAACGTCGCGCTGCTGGCGCAGGAAGAAATCACCCAGTCCACGGCGCCGCTGGGCAAGATCCGCGTCGGCGTCACCGAAGGCCTCGGCATCAAGTTTCTCGCCAGTCGCATGATCGGTCTGTTCGAACGCTATCCCGGTCTGGAAGTGGAATTGGTCGCGGTACCGCGCTTTGTCAGCATCCTCAACCGCGAAGCGGAAATCAGCATCCACCTCGAACGACCGTCCGCTGACATGCTGGTCACGCGCAAGCTCACTGACTATCGACTCGCGCTGTACGCCAGCCAAAGCTACCTCGACAAAGCGCCGCCACTGCAAAGCCGCGAAGATTTGGGTCGACATTCGTGGATCGGCTACGTCGATGATCTGTTATTCAGTCAGGAACTGATGTTCCTCAACAGCTTCTGCCGCAGCCCGCGTGTGGTATTTCACAGCACCAGTGTCATTGCTCAACAGGAGGCGGCGCGCTCGGGATTGGGTATCGCGGTGCTGCCGTGTTACATGGCCGCTTCCGACCCTGAACTGGTGGCGCTGCTGCCGGATGAAAGCATCGAACGCAGCTACTGGATCAGCACGCGGCGGGAGTTGCACAAATCGGTGCGGCTGCGGGTGGTCTGGGATTATGTAGTGGGATTGTGCGAAGCAGAGCAGGGTCTATTGCGCGGTTAGTCCTGCATCACACAAATCTCCTGTAGGAGTGAGCCTGCTCGCGATAGCGGTGTGTCTGTGAAGCAAACTTTGACTCATACAGCGCTATCGCGAGCAGGCTCACTCTTACAAGGGATCGCATTTCAAGTTGATAAGTATATGGATATCCGTATATTCGGTTTCCCGCATATGGCGAGCCGATCACCATGATCACCCCCACCGAAGTCTTCAAAAGCCTCGCTGACGAGACCCGCGTCCGTGCCATTCTGCTCATCGCCGATCAAGGTGAACTCTGCGTCTGCGAGCTGATGTGTGCGCTCGGAGACAGCCAGCCGAAAATCAGCCGCCATCTGGCGCAACTGCGCAGTAATGGTTTGCTGCTCGACCGTCGTCAGGGCCAGTGGGTCTATTACCGGCTGAACCCGGAGCTGCCGGCATGGATCGGCGAAATCCTTCAGGTGACCGCGAAGGCCAATGCCGATTGGCTCAAGGACAACGCCGCGCGCCTGCAACATATGGATGGCCGCCCCGTGCGGGAACGCGTTTGTTGCTGAACTTTCATTTTTTACGGAGCGCATCGATGCGAGTCCTGTTCATGTGCACGGCCAACAGCTGCCGCAGCATTCTTTCCGAAGGCATGTTCAATCATTTGGCGACCGGCAGCTTCACAGCGGTGAGTGCCGGCAGTTTTCCCAAAGGCCAGGTGCTGCCACGCAGCCTGACGACTTTGCAAAAGTACGGTATCGCCACCGACGGGTTGCACAGCAAAGGCAACGACGCTTTCGAAAACGATCCACCGGATATTGTCATCACCGTCTGCGACAAAGCCGCCGGGGAAACCTGCCCGGTATATTTCGGCCCGGCATTGAAAGCGCACTGGGGACTGGAAGATCCGTCCGAAGTGCAGGGCGACGAAGCTGCAATCGACGCGGCATTCCAGGCCACTCTGATGCGCATCGGCGAACGCTGTCAGGCCTTCCTCGATCTGCCGTTTCACTCGCTCAGTCGCGAACAACTGAAGGCCGAACTCGACCGTATCGGTACGCTTTAAGGAGGCCCCATGTCAGACCATCTGCCCAACCTCGACGCAACCTTGTTCGACGCGGACAAGCCATCGTTAATGGGCGAACACAAGCCGCGCATCCTCTTGCTCTACGGCTCGACCCGTGAACGCTCCTTCAGCCGCTTGCTGGTCGAGGAGGCCGCACGCCTGCTCGAACATTTCGGCGCCGAAACCCGCATCTTCAATCCGTCCGGCCTGCCACTGCCCGATGACGTCCCGGTCGACCACCCGAAGGTCCAGGAACTGCGCGATCTGGTGCTGTGGTCAGAAGGCCAGGTCTGGTGCTCGCCGGAACGCCACGGCGCCATGTCCGCCGTTTTCAAAGCGCAGATCGACTGGATCCCCCTTGAATTGGGCGCCGTCCGCCCGACTCAAGGCAAAACCCTCGCGGTGATGCAAGTCTGCGGCGGCTCGCAATCGTTCAACGTGGTCAACCAACTACGCGTCCTCGGCCGCTGGATGCGCATGTTCACCATCCCCAACCAGTCCTCCGTACCCAAGGCCTACATGGAATTCGACGAAGCGGGGCGGATGAAACCCTCGCCGTTCTACGACCGCGTGGTGGATGTGATGGAGGAATTGGTGAAATTCACCGTGCTGCTGCGAGGGCAGCAGGCGCATCTGGTCGATCGCTATTCCGAGCGCAAGGAAAGTGCTGAACAGTTGATGGCGCGGGTGAATCAGCGGTCGATCTGAGTAGCGCTTTCGCAACATGACAAGGCCGGCTGCAAATGCTGGCCGATTCACCTAGGATACCGGCGCATCACCGTGTGACGGGCAAGCTCAAGGATGTGTGTTGGCATGAAATTCAAGGAATGGGTGGATTTGACGGCGCTGTACAAACGCAGCCGCAGACAGCCAAACAAATTGCTGTTCACGTGGAAGAATGCACGCCGGTTATGGCCGATGTGGGCGGTCGCCGTGTCAACATTTCCCTTGGTTGTCATGGCCGGTTTCGGGATCAAGTACCCGTTACTCGTTCCGATCTCGTATGTTTTTCTTGGATTGTGGACGGGCGGACTGTTCTTGACTCGACTCCACGCCCTTCGCACGGTTTATCCACTTCAGTTCGCTGAACATGCCATTGACCAGCAACCTTGGAGCGAACAAGAAAACATTCTTTGCTATGCGTTCTTTTTGCAGATTGTAAAGGATGAAGGCTACAGGGCAGCCAAACTCCGGGAACTGTCGGCATATTCCGACCTGACGGTCGCGCCGGCCAAACCTGCTCTTTCACAAAATCTGGGCTTCCTTTCACTCTTGGGTTTGATGATGGGACTGTCCGCTGAGCTGATCAAAACCACGGCATTTTTTTTAGGGCCAAAGGGCGCGCTCGTCCTTGTACCTATCGTCGGTACATTGATCATCTACTGGCCTACAGCATGAACGAAGACAAAAAAGTGAAAGGCCCGGCCTCCTGCTTTCTATCGCGCTGAGCACGGCGCTTCAAATGATTCATCAACATAGCGAACAAGAATGGACACTCTGAAAGACCGACCGCGAGCAAAAGAAGTGCATGCGGCATGGCAGTCACTCGTTGACCAGATGCTCAGCGCACAGGCGGTACACCGGATCGAACATCTGGTTTCCAGACATCACGCTGTCACCGTACCGCCGAATGCCGGAGTTTACGCATTCTGGTGGGTGGGATGCCGTGAGCGACTGATGAGCGCAAATCGGCATATTATTTTGAAGGGCCCCGGAGGTTCTGATGTCGATGTGCTTTACCACGATTGGTGGCCGGCAGACGCACCGTACCCGTGTTTGTACGTAGGCAAGGGGACCAATTTGAAACGTCGGCTGAGAGAGCACCTTTTACCCGGCACCGCTGGCCGCGCGCACCCACCGTTAACCCGAAACAATAAGGCCAAGCCTCGAACAACCTCCTGCCAATTGCGATTTGGCATCGAGCACGTATTTCCTACGGAAGCTGCACCCCTGACGTTGATAAATGACAATGTCGGGTTTTCCTGGTGCGATGACTTTCCAGATAACGCAGTGGCTGAACGTTTCTTCGCCGAAGACAGACTTGTGGGGCATCTTAGGCCGTGGTTCAACATCGATTCGGAGCGCTGATGTGCGACGAGGGGCTGGATTGCTAATTCGTGCTCGAGCCCGGTTTTGCCACATTTCAAAGGTTTTGATCATGTCAGATATGCCACCGCGCCTGATCTACAGACGCCCACAACCAGCAGACCTGCCCACCGTTTTCGCTATTTTCGGCGACCCGAAAACCAACCAGTTCAACCCCGCTGGTCCAATGACCGACATCGCCCAGGCCGAGGCCCTGCTTGATCGCTGGTTGCAACACTGGACAACCCACGGCTACGGATGGTGGGCAATCAGCAGCACCCAGGCCCCCGACAACATCCTCGGATTCGCCGGCATCGCTGCCCATGACTATTTGGGCAAACCGGTTATCAACCTCGGCTACCGCTTCGCCGTCGAAGCCTGGGGCCACGGCTACGCGACAGAAGCCGCCCAAACCGCGCTGACCCACGCGTTCCACTACCTCGGTTTACCTGAAGTATTCGGGCTGGTCAGACCCGACCATGTCGCCTCGATTCGCGTACTGGAAAAGATCGGCATGCACCGCTTCGGCGATCTCGACGACGTCCCCGGCAAAGCCCCAAGCCTCGTATTCCGTATCCAACGACAAGACGCCTGATCCAAAGCCAGACGCAAACCTGTAGGAGTGAGCCTGCTCGCGATGACGCCAGCCCAATCACCCTCTATCTAAACCAGACAAAACAACTGTGGGAGCGAGCTTGCTCG
The DNA here is from genome assembly GCF_024169245.1 of Pseudomonas koreensis. Classification (NCBI taxonomy): domain Bacteria; kingdom Pseudomonadati; phylum Pseudomonadota; class Gammaproteobacteria; order Pseudomonadales; family Pseudomonadaceae; genus Pseudomonas; species Pseudomonas koreensis. Next base: position 4,799,371 of record NZ_JALJWP010000001.1, on the reverse strand, counting down.
CGAAAGCGTCCGCCCAGTCACCCCTCATGCGCAGTACACCTTAGCGTGGGGGGGCCTAGTTACAGGTCTACCCACCCGCGTATGGCCGCGACCTTCGTTGGTGGCGAATGTGTTCGGCGAAATCGCCAGCTACCCCCCACCCCGACGAGGGGGCACACCCTGGCTGGCACACGGCCACAGCTTGCGTCTCCCAGTCTCGGCTGTCACCCTTCGGGCCGTTCTCAAGGATCAGAACCAGGAATCACGGATGAGTGGCTACGTACCCAACCCCCCGAAAAATTATCGTTACGAAGAAGCCAAGCCCGTCGATATTCATGCCGAGCGTTGGGCGGAATATGAGAAGTACGGGAAAGAACCTGCGCGCGAACCTGAAAAAATCGGCATTGCGTTGAGGATTGGGGTTTTCTTTGATGGTACTGGGAATAATGCGAACAACTCTGCTGCTGGGTTGTTGTGTGGCGCTCAGCATCCGATTGCGCCTGAGGATATTCCCGCCAGCTGCCAGCCTTACATGAGTGACCCGGACAGTAGTTATGGTAACGATGTCAGCAATGTGAAAAAGCTGAGCGAACTGTATGGGGCGACGCGACTCGCTGAGGGAGAGGGGCCACGAAAGAAAGCTTTCGGTATGGTCTACGTCGAAGGCATAGGTACCCGTTCGGGTGAAGAAGACAGTAAGTTCGGCGCCGGTACAGGACGTGGCGAAACCGGCGTTGCAGGGCGAGTGCAATCCTCTTTCGCAGTGATCGAGCAGCGTATCACTGAGGTATTGGACAAAAATCCTGGAAGTGAAATTGCTTCTTTGACGTTCGACACGTTTGGCTTCAGTCGTGGTGCCGCAGCCGCCAGACATTTCGCCAACGAGATCGTGCGTGGCAAACAAGGGCCTTTGGGTGACATTCTCCGCAGTATGTCCGATGCTCTCAGTTCGACCTTTGTTGATCAGTATCACAGCGACATCAACGTCGGCTTCATTGGGTTGTTCGACACGGTACCGTCGATTGCTGGATGGTCCAATCTGGGCAACATCAAAAGCGCAGTCGCAACGGGGGTCAAACTCTATCTCGACCGACGTTATTTCACCGACGTTGTGCAGTTGGCTGCGCGGGATGAATGCAGGGCTAACTTCGCTCTCAATCGAGTAGCGATGGATCATCCGGAAATCGTCTTGCCGGGTGTGCATTCGGATGTGGGTGGAGGTTACCTTGAGAACGCTGAAGAGTGTGTTCTCGTTAGCCCAATGCAGACGCTAGAGGTCGGTACTTATACTGACGTCGCTACCACATCGATCTACCAGGATGCGATCAATGTGAGAGATCAATGGCTAGCCAAAGGTTGGCCGCTTGAAAATCTCGAGATCGTTACGCCACCACCGTTACTGCTACCGATCAGCCCACAGGATCGACTGAGTCCTCGAGTTAAGCGAGTCTATGCGGCCGTCCAACTCAAGCGCCCGGTGAGTGGATTACTGTCGAGAGTGAGCCTGCGTGTGATGCATCAACTCGCCAAAGCCAAAGGCGTTCGCTTCGAAGACATTCCCGAGACGCCAGACTTCATCGTTCCTGAAGAACTTCAGCCCATGTGTGATCGTTTTGTCTCCGGTGACTACAGCACCACGCCAGAGGAAGAGCAAATGCTCAAACTCAAGTACATTCACACGTCCGCCAACTGGAACCATCCGCTTGGCAGGAGAGATGGAAGTGGGATTAGAGCTGTTTACATCAACGCCCCCACGGAAGACGCAATCCGAGTAAAGCACCCACACGTACCTGACTGGACGCTTTGGTAATGAAGTTATTTACAGCACTGCTGTGCTTGCTCGTTGTGGCTGGCTGCAATGCCGACCCGCTGTCGGCAAAAAACGACCCTAAATCCCCATGGTGGGAACTCGGTTTCACCGAACCCAACTACATGAAAGTCTGGGTTGAAGACACTGCTGTGGAAGATATAAAGGGAAAAACATTTCTGCGCACTGGTGGTGGATCCGCATCGGGCGGACAGCCAGAAGACGGCACCGAATCGGCCCGAGGTTGGGACGGAGTGGGCGCATCCGCAAAAGCGGTGGTAGGCGCTGATCTCCCAAAACGAATTTTCGTTCGCTGGCAGTCCATCGTAGAGCCTCAGACCTATCGCGCATGGGTGGACATACCCGAAGAAGCCCGACAATTGATGCTGACATCGGTTAACCAACGCTGCGCGAAAACTCCAGACCAGACAGCTACCTATATATCTTCGGTCTATCTGGGTTTAGCTCCCGGCGGGGCTATCCAGGTTTGGGTAAGGGATTCATGCCACCATCCGGTCGAAGTGGCGAAAGCGCAGGCCGAAATTGAACCGTTGGGGCCAAGTCAGGGAAAAACTCAAGGGCGCTACGCATATCCCGTAAGCGAAAAGTCCAAACGGTACATCGAGAAATTCGGCATCCCATACGGCAGTTGGTAACCCGCTGAAGCCGTAAGTCGTCCATTGTGCTGCCGCGCTCAATATCGAAGCACGGCCGCCAGTGCACTGATCCACTATCGACCCTTTGGGTCAATAAACACTCCTCAAATCAAAACCTCAAACCCCGCACTACCCAACACCTCTCCATTAACCATTACCTGAACCCCATGCCGTCCGGCAAAATGCTTGCGGGTTGTAAAATCCTTGATCACCTGATTCCGCCGCACCACCTCAGCCCCGAACCCCACTAATTCCAACGTCTTCAACTTGAAAACCTTCCTCGAAACCCCGCCATTCGCCTTCACATAGTCAATCGCGTAATCAATCACCAGCCGCTGCTCATGCGCCACCGTGGACTTCACCGTAAACGACAAAGTAATAGCCTCACCCAACCTCACCACCGCCGGCTCAACCTTCACGTCCAACAACTCAACCTCAGCCTTCGCGCCCGCGCCAATCACCGTCAACGCCCGCAAATCCCCCTGTTTGATCAAACTCCGCAACGCATGCCTGGCAATCCAGGCCGTGTGCCTGTTCTCCAACGACCAACCTTCAATCGTGTCCAACACCCACTTCGGATGCACCTTGGTCACGTCATTTAAATGATTCGCCACAGACTTGCGCACGTACAAACTCTCGTCTGCCTTCAACCGATCCAGTATCCCGGCGGCCAAGTGAGGATCCGCCTGCACCGCTTCCAACCGAAACGACCAAGGCAGGCGAGGGCGGCTGCCTTCGCTGGCTAATCTTCTTACGTGGTGGTTTTCGTCGCGAGTCCAGTCATGCATCCGTTCCAGCGAGCGTTCAAGGTCGGCGCGCAGAAAGTGGCGGATGGCAAACTCGGATGAGCCGAAGGTGGTGAAGTACTTCAGCGCGTCCATTGAGGTGTCGAACGCGTGGGCGCCGTAGCTCGCGACGTAGTGCGGCAGGCACATACTGACGAAGCCGCTGTTCAGACGAGGGGCAAGTTCACGTAATACCTCGAGCGTATCTTCATAATTCAGCGGCAGCACGGCATGCAGGCTTTCGGCGACGCGGGCCATGCGTTGCATCACCGACAGCTCGGCCAGCCCATGGTTGGCATGCTTGAGAAAAGCCTGGGCTTCGAATGCCGGGTACACGACGCTCATTTCATCAGCAATGTGCTGCAAACGCTCGGCGTTGAAGATTTCCTTTAACGCCGGGGCGGCGCTGTTGGTGGTGCTCATGGTCAGTTCATCGGTGTGCTGATGAAGGCGTCGGTGCCTTCTGCGTACGCGGTGTATTGGGCAATGCGCGGGTAGCGCGCGGCGTCAATCTGATCGGGCACGACGAGGCCGGTGAAGCTCCAGGCAACGGCCAGGCTGATGCCATCCTGGGCGAGCGAGCCGTCGACGGGTAATTCACGAAGCTCGAGTTCTTTTTCCAGAGCGGTAAACGCGGCGGCGAGTTGACCTTCAACGCGTTCAACCCAAGGTTGATATTGAATCTCGGCCGGGCGCAGGTGGCGTTCGTAATACAGCTGCACGGCTTTTTCGCAGGCGGCAAGGCTCAGGCCGATCAGGCGCAGGGCCTGGGCGCGCTGAGGCAATTCTTTCGGCAGAAGGCTTTTACCGGATGCGCTTTCGAGGTAGTCGAGAATCAGCGTCGAGTCCATCAACACCAGACCGTCGTCGAGGATCAGCGTTGGCGCCTTGACCACCGGGTTGATGTGCTGGAATTGCTCGAAGTGGCGGAACACCGAGACTGACTCGTGTTCAAGGGTGATCCCCAGGCATTTGGCAGAAATTGCCACGCGGCGTACGTAAGGGGAGTCGAGCATGCCGATCAGTTTCATGACGCGTTCCTTCAAGTCGAACCGGTGGGAACGCATAACCTAGCCGAGCCTGAGGCAATTGTCAGTCGTCGAATCCGGGCTGCTCGTGAATCTCATCGACGTTCAGTCCCAACCGATACGCCACCGCCACAAATAGCGCCTGACATAAACATAGCGTTGCACTCAGCGAACGAAAGGCCAGCGCGCTGCCTTCATCGACCAACAACACGCTGTCGGCGAGTTTCGCCAGCGGTGAGAGAGGACTGTCGGTGATGATCAGGGCGTTGGCGTTTTGCTGCCGGGCGAAACGCAGACAATGCTGGGTTTCCCTGGCGTAGGGCACGAAGCTGATGGCGAGCTGATAGTTTTGCACGGGCGTGGCTTTGTGCGTCCAGGCCTGGCGGAACAGCGCCTGCATTTCGCTGAAGCCGCTGAAACCGAAGCGTTGCGAAAAACGCACAATGGCGGACGGCTGCACTTGGCACTCACGAGCGATGTCGCTGATGCGCTCGACCATGATCCGCTCGCTTTGCTGGCTAACGTAACTGGCGATGCGTTTGAGCTGGCGCGGAAGGGCGTCATATTCGTCGCTAATCGTTTGCAGCAGACGCTCGGCAGTGATCGGGGGCTGGCGAGCGAAATTTTGTCGGCGGCCGGCAGATCGGGGCGGGGCATAAGGCATCCTTCGGGCGGGTTGATCACGCGGTAAGCCTGATAATAGAAGGGCTGTGCGGGCTCTACCGGGCTGAAACGATGCACCTTGCGAGAATAATTTTCGCTGTCCGTGGCGGGATGGTTAGCCGTTTGTCTTCTATATACAGCCGCTCGACTGAATTTCTTGCTATAAACGCACTCCGATGGCCGTGTGAAGCCTGTGTCAGAGCAGTTTCCAGGTCCTGTCGGACAAATTCCCTGTATTTACAGTTGCTGAGGTCTTGATCGGGCCTTAGACTGCCGCCCCTCGTAAATTGAGTGCCGGGTGGCGTTTGCAATAAAACGATGCCTTTTCGACGGCCCGACACGGTTCGCCGAAACGCTCCCTTATTCGCCTTAATGCACGTTTTTTTATAGAGATATCAATGACAAAGGACAAGTTGCTGGCCATGCCGGCAGATGACTACATGAATGCAGAGCAACACGCTTTCTTCACTGAGCTGTTGCAGAACATGAAAGTCGAAACCCACGAGCGCATTGAGCAAAATCGTATCGCCATCGAAAGCCTGGACACCCCGGCCGACCCGGCGGACGCGGCTTCGGTTGAAGAAGAGCGCACTTGGCTGGTCAACGCGATCGATCGCGACCAGCGCATGCTGCCGCAACTGGAACAAGCCCTTGAGCGCATCAAGGACGACAGCTTTGGCTGGTGCGACGACAGCGGCGAGGCCATTGGCCTGAAGCGCCTGCTGATCAGCCCGACCACCAAGTACTGCATCGAAGCTCAAGAACGTCACGAGCAGATCGACAAGCACCAGCGTCAGGCCTGATTCCGTGGCCGCCCCCTGAACGGGGGGCGCCTGCAAAAGATCGCAGCCTTCGGCAGCTCCAATAAGAGCTGCGGCAGGCTGCGATCTTTGCTTTTGCTCGTCTGCACTTTTCCCAAGCGGTTCCATTGACCTGCCACAGACCCCACGACTAACGGACCATGGATAATGGCGTTGTAGTGGCGTTTAATGCGGGTACAACAATGAGAACAAACGTGGGGTGATGAAGATGACGAGAGATGGATCTCTGGTTGCGGCGCTGCCTGCACCAGTGCTTTTGCCGAAAAACCGCTGGATCGCGCCGACCCTGCAAAGCATCGCCCTGATGCTGTTGCTGGCCGGCATGGCCATGGCCGACTGGTCGCTGTACCTTGGCATGCCGCTGGCGGTGCTGATTGTCTGGCTGCCGCGCCTGCGGTCGCGCACCGCTCCTGCCGCTGTTGCGGTCGATGGTGCGAGCGCATTGTCCGCACTGACCCGCGATCTTTCCTACACCACCAGTCACAACGCACTATCTGCAGCCGGCGTCGCATTTTCGGTGAAGGCGCTCGCAAGCAAACTTGAATCGCAACTCGACGCGGCGGCACAGATCGTCAGCAACGCCGAAGTGATGATCGCCACCGAACAGGCTACTTCACAGCTCAGCGGGGAGGCGCTCGATGCCGCCAGCGAAGCGCATCACAGCAGCGCGGCAGGGCGCAGTGAATTGCTTGATTCAATTTCGCGCATGCAGCAACTCAGTCAGCGCGCCAATGCCAGTCGCGAGATGATCGAAGCCTTGAGTGTGCGCAGTGACGACATTCAGCGCGTGACGCTGGTGATCCAGTCGATTGCTAGCCAGACCAATTTGCTGGCCTTGAATGCAGCGATTGAAGCTGCGCGGGCCGGCGAGCATGGTCGCGGTTTCGCCGTGGTCGCCGATGAAGTGCGTGGATTGGCCGCGCGCACGGCGGCGGCAACGGGCGAGGTTGGTCAGATGGTCGCTGACATTCAGCAGCGTACGGCCCAGGTGGTGGGGCAGATTCGCGAGTTGTCGAGCGACCTGCAGACCGGCGTCGAACAGGTCGAGCACACCGGCCAGCATCTGGACAACATCGCGCGCCTGGCCGCTGGCGTAGAAACCCAGGTCAGCGAAATCGCCCGTGGGGCGCAAACCAATCGTGAACAGCTTGATGCCTTGTTTACTGCGATCGAGCAAATGCGCAGCGACCTGGCGATCAGCGATCAACAGACCCGCCGTCTCGCCGATGCGGCGGTGCAAATGGAGGGACAGGCGGAAACCATCAGCGAGCGGCTGGCCGAAGTCGGTCTGGATGACTACCACCAGCGTATCTACGACCTGGCCCGCGAAGGTGCAAGCCAGATCGCGGCGCGCTTCGAAGCGGATGTCGAGCAGGGCCGGATCAGTATCGAAGACTTGTTCGATCGCACCTACCAGCCGATTCCCGATACCGAGCCAGCCAAGTATCAGACCCGCTTTGATCGCTATACCGATCAAGTGTTGCCGACGATTCAAGAGCCGCTGTTGTTGCGTCACGAGGGGCTGGTATTCGCGATTGCCTGCACGCAGCAGGGTTATGTGCCGACGCATAATCAGGCATTCAGTCAGCCGTTGACCGGTGACGTGCAGGTCGACACGGTAAACAATCGCACCAAACGCAAATTTGCCGACCGCACTGGCATCCGCTGTGGCAGCCATCAGCAACCGGTGCTATTGCAGACTTACACCCGCGACACGGGCGAGCTTATGCATGACTTATCGGTGCCGATCATGATCAGGGGCCGGCATTGGGGCGGATTGCGTCTGGGTTATAAACCGGAGAATCCGCGTTGAGATTGTTACTGTTGACGCAATGAATCTGTGCACGGCGGTTGCTGTTTCCTCTGGATGGAAAGCTTTAACCTGACGACTTAGTTAGGTAGCTAATCATTTCGGAGGGCACATGCAGTGCAGGGTGGATGTGGCAGTGATGATCGGCAGCGGGGTGCCGGCCGGTTTACGTGCAATGGGGCGTAGCGTGTGCTGGGTTGTCTTGCTCAATGGTGAGCGTCGCGGTACGGCCTTCGCCAGTCGCGACGAGGCTGAAGAGTGCAAGGCTGCCTGGCTCGAACAATTGAACATCGAGCCCGGCGACAGCCTGCACTGATCGCCCTTATTTACCGCGATGCAGGCGTACGTTCAGCTCATCGACAATTACCGCTTCTTCACCGTCAGCACGCAGCCACTCTTTGAGTAATTGCGCCTGTTGAGGCGACCAGAAACCGGCATCAATCAGTTTGGTGTCCGAGTCCAGCGGGTGAGCCTCGACAAAATCATTGATCGACGCTTCATCGGACGGCAAGCCCAGCTGGTCGAAAAGGGTGGTCAGGTTAAGCTCGGTTGGCAGTTCCATCATCTACTCCTTGGTGGGCGCCGGTATGGCTTGTTTGTTCACTCCTCTTATCTGAGGCAGTCGTCGGCGCGGAGTTCGATTTTTGATTCAAGCGAGCGGGCGAGGGCGCACGCCTCATTGTGATTACCGCGGAAACCTCTGACGCGTCCCGTGGATATCTCCTTGATGTGAAAGAAGGCGATGCCCGCTGGCACCACTTGAAAATGCGGGGTTTGGCGATTGTTAGAAGATGTCGGAAGGTGACTGAGGTCGGCAACCTGCACCGTCAGAGGTGTGCTGATTCCTGCGTCAGCCGACGTGGCGAAATGAGTCAAAGTGCACATATGAAGTCCTTTTCATCAGTCGGCCGGGATTTAGCGGCCGTTGCGGGTAGTCGTAATAAGCATCGCTGCTCTAGAATCGCCAGTACCTGTTGACGACCGGCCTTATCTAAAGCAATTTTTCGCCCGCGATATGTCGGAAAAGTGCTTTTTTTCGTGAGAAATTTCCCTAAAGTTCGTAGTCAGATTTGCTCCAGTCATGCTTGAAGCCTTTTCCTTCAACGTTTGGCGATTTCAGAGCGGGTTTCACTAATGACAATCCAGTAGTCTACGAACCTCGCGATTCACGAGCGTTTTGCTCGCTTCGGGTTTTTGAGTGATTTGGCAGTTTCCATCGGCTTGGCCGTTTCTTTGCCGTGCGCGTTTTTCGGTGCATGGTTTTTCAAATGTGGGGATGTTTCTTTGGCAGTCAGTAACCTCGATATGCATGCTTTGTTCGTGCTGGGTGATTTGCGCGCAAAGCTGGTCAAGCAATTTCAATCACGTTTTGTTTACATCACCGAGCAAAACGCCGAAGGCATTTACGTCGCTGAAATCGACACCGAAAGCGCATTGGTGGTCGATGACAAACCCGGACTCAAGCTCAAGGTAGGCGACCATTTCATAGCGTCGGTTTTGCCCAGCCGTGAAGGCGGCAAGATGGACATTCGTTTTCGTGAAATCAAAATGACGGTTTACGGTTTGGGCGACTACGCCTTCGTGAGCACGGCAGAAGGTCATGCGATTTTGTTCAAGGAAGGCCATAGCGTCGTTACGATATTCGCCGCCAATGAGCAACTGCAGGAAGGCCTGACCAAAACCTTGAAAGCCGTCACCGCCAAGGCCGCCAAATGGCGCAAAGGCGAACTGGTGACCTTCAAGGCCAGCGAGTGAGCCGCGCGGACTTCCATTCGCAGAATTGCGGCAGCGCGCGCGAAGAGGCGCAGCGATTGTTTGTCCGAAAAGCCGAACTGCAAGGCGCCTGGCTCGGTTGGGTGGCGTCGCAGATCTATGCATTGCAACCGGCGGCTTACGCCAGCATGGTCAGACGTGAGCTGCAAAGCTTGCAGGAAAAGTCTGAAAGATAGCCTCGTGTGTGACAGCCCCCGGAAAAAGCAGGAACCTCGGCTAAAGTCAGTGGACTGAGTCATTCAGAGGCTTGCATTTCTGTCAGGCCAACTGCCATTGCTGTGAACAGCACGAGGTGCGATGCATGAACGGATTTCGACGGTTACTGGCGGCCAGCGTGGCCACGTTCGGTTTGCTGACGTCAGCGCAATCTCTGCAGGCGGCACAAGCGCCGGTCCACTTTGCCGACCTGAACTGGGAAAGCGGCAGCCTGATCACCGAGGTGTTGCGGGTCATCGTCGAGAAAGGCTACGGCTTGCCGACCGATACATTGCCGGGCACGACCATTACCCTTGAGACCGCTCTGGCCAACAACGATATCCAGGTAATCGGCGAAGAGTGGGCGGGGCGCAGTCCGGTCTGGGTCAAGGCTGAGGCAGAAGGCAAGGTCGTCGGCCTTGGCGATACCGTGAAAGGCGCCACTGAAGGCTGGTGGGTGCCGGAATACGTGATCAAGGGCGATCCGGCCAAAGGCATCAAGCCGCTGGCGCCAGATCTGCGCAGTGTCACGGATCTGAAGAAATACAAGGATGTGTTCAAGGACCCGGAAAGCCCGGGCAAAGGTCGTTTCCTCAACAGCCCGATCGGCTGGACCTCGGAAGTGGTCAACAAGCAGAAGCTCACGGCGTATGGCTTGCAGGACGATTTCACCAACTTCCGCAGCGGCTCGGGTGCTGCGCTGGATGCAGAGATCAGCTCTTCGATTCGTCGCGGCAAACCGGTGCTGTTCTACTACTGGTCGCCGACGCCGCTGCTTGGCAAGTTCAAACTGGTGCAACTGCAAGAGCCACCATTCGATGCCGAGGCGTGGAAAACCCTGACCGACGCCGATAATCCCAATCCAAAACCGACCCGCTCGCTGGCATCGAAGCTGTCGATTGGCGTGTCTACGCCATTTCAGAAGCAGAATCCGCAAATTGCCGAGTTCTTCAGCAAGGTTGATTTCCCGATCGAGCCGTTGAACAAAGCGCTGGCGGATATGAGCGATAAACACACCGCGCCTCGTGAGGCGGCGGTGGCGTTCATGAAAGCGCATCCGGATGTGTGGCAGGCGTGGCTGCCCAAGGATGTGGCCGACAAGGTGACGGCTGGTCTGAAATAACGGGGTAAACCGACGTACCGCCGACCGGTCGTGCACGCGCAAAAAATCCGACTACGATGGTTTGTTCAAATCCCTTTGAAGGATTTCAACCATGACCTTTGTGTTGGCTCAATGGCTGGTGACGGTCTTCGCGGCAATCGGCTTGATGCATGTGTATTGGGCGCTGGGTGGGCAGTGGGCGGCAGCGGTGGTGGTGCCGCAAGTGCCGGTGTCGGGCTTCGTGGCCACAGTTCGCCCGGCCTTCAAACCCTCGGGCTGGCTGACGCTGGCAGTGGCGGCTGCGCTGCTGGTGATTGCGGTGCTGGTTTGCATGCGGGTCGGTTGGGGCATGCCGGCAGTGCAGCACAAGGCATTGCAATGGGTCATCAGTGCGATTGCGTTGCTGATGTTTGCCCGAGCTATCGGCGATTCCAATCTGGTCGGTTTTTTCAAGGAAGTGAAGGATTCGCGATTCGCGCGGCTGGATACCTGGGTGTATTCGCCGTTGTGTGCGGTGCTGGGAGCGGGGTTGTTGGCGGTGGCTTGGGTCTGAGCTGATCCGGAATTCGCAATGACCCGACCGGCCTCCTCGCGAGCAGACTCGCTCCCGAATGGGCACGCATTTCAGAGATGTAGGAGTGATCCTGCTCGCGATGGCGCCATCACAGGCGCCACAGGATCATCAGTTACCACTTTCAGTCTGACGACTGCTCACCTCGGCTGGCACATCATCTCCAGCCATACGCTTGCGGAACAACGCCGCCCGCGCCAGCAACAAGGTCGTCACCGGCACAGTGATCGCCAACAGCACCGGAATCAGCCAGGCATGTACCACCAGCCCGGATTTCAGTGCGGAAAAGCAGATGATCGACGCCAGTGCCACACACCACGCTCCGATCGTCGAAGCCAGCGCTGGCGGGTGCATGCGCTGAAAGTAATCCTTCATGCGCAGCAATCCGGTTGCGCCTAGCAGCGTGAATACGCCGCTGAGCACCAGCAGAATCGCCACTGGAATCTCGACCCACAAAGACAATTCGACATTCATTCGATCACCTCGCCACGCAGCAGGAATTTCGCCAGGGCAAACGAGCCGACGAAGCCGAACAGCGCAATCAGCAGCGCCGCTTCGAAGTAGGTGTCACTGGCGTAACGAATGCCCAGGGTCAGCATCATCAGCATGGCGACGATGTACAGGTAATCCAGCGCCAGTACCCGATCCTGAGCTGACGGGCCTTTGAACAGGCGCACCAGGGTCAACGCCATCGCCAGGCAGTACAGAAACAGCGTCAGCAGAATCGCATTCGACAGCAATGGGCTCATTCGAAAATCTCCATCAACGGTCGCTCGTAAGTGCTTTTGAAGTGCTCGATGAACTGCGCTTCGTCGTCCAGATCCCAGACGTGCAGCAACAGAACGCTGCGATCCAGCGCCAGTTCCGACCATACCGTCCCGGGCACCACGGTGCAGATCATCGCCAGTGCCGCCAGGCCATGAGCATCACGCAGGTCCAGTGGCACTTTGAGGAAGCACGAGCGCGGCGGACGACGACCGGCGTTGAGTACGCCCCAGGCGACGATCAGATTGGACATGATCACGTCGCGGCCGACCAGAAAGAACAGGCGCACGATGGCGATGGGGTTGCGAATGCGCGCGCGTTTCGGCCGTAGTTTGCGCATCATCAGCGGCGCGGCGAACCCTAGCGCGGCGCCGAGCAGCAGGTTGCCCGGGCTGACCGACAGGTTCAGGGTCAGCCACAGGATCCACAGGGCCAGCGATAACCACGGAGCCGGAAACAGTCGATTCATGGCTGCACCTCCAGCATGTCGGCTCTGGCTTGCGGGCTCGGCACGGCACGGGTGCCAAGGACGGCCAGCACGTATTGCTGCGGATTGTTCAGCGCATCGGCCGTGGCCTGGGTGTAGCGCAGCAGCGGTTCAGCCTTGAAAGTCAGGGCGATGCTCAACCCGAGCAGCAGGAAAATCGGCGCACATTCGAGTTTGCGCAGCAATGGCGAAGGACGCTCTTCCGGCGTCCAGAACCGCTGAATGCCCAAGCGCGAGAAGGCCATAAGCGAGGCCAGGCCGGTCAGGATCAACAGCGCCAACAGTCCCCACGCGCCAGGAGACAACGGCGCCTCGGTGCCAAGCCCCACCGGGTTGAGCAATGCGCCGATCAGGCTGAGCTTGCCGATGAATCCGGACAACGGTGGCATGCCGATGATCAACAGTGCGCAGGCAATGAAGCTCAAACCGAGAAACGCCATGGTCCACGGGATGACTTGGCCGACCACAGCTTTCTGCTCGTCGTCGAGGTTGATGCCCTTGGGCGGTTGCAGCGATTCCTGCGGACGCGGCAGCAGTTCGCTTTCGTCTTCCAGCGGGATTTCGTTGGCCGAGCGCGAGCGCTCGATCAGTTCGGCCAGCAGGAACAGTGCGCTCAGCGCCAGGGTCGAGCTGACCAGATAGAACAGCGCGGCGCCGATCAGGTTCGGTTGGGCGAAACCGATTGCCGAGAGCAGGATGCCGGCCGACACCAGAATGCTCAGGCTGGCCATGCGCTCCAGACGCTGTGCGGCGAGGATCGCCAGCCCTGCGCAAGCCATGGTCGCCATGCCGCCGTAGATCAGCCAGTCGCCGCCGAAGAACGCCGAGGCGCCGGCCTGACCGGAAAACAGCAGCGTCCACAGGCGCAGCAGCGTGTAGACGCCCACTTTGGTCATGATCGCGAACATCGCTGCCACTGGCGCGCTGGCCGAGGAGTAGGCCGGCACGAGCCAGAAGTTCAGCGGCCACATACCGGCCTTGGCCAGAAACGCTACGGCGAGAATGCCGGCACCGGCGTGCAGCAAACCACGATCGGCTTCCGGCACCAGCGGGATCTTCATCGCCAGATCGGCCATGTTCAGCGTGCCGGTCACCCCATAGATCAACGCCGCGCCGATGAGAAAAAGCGACGAGGCCAGCAGGTTGATCGAGATGTAATGCAATCCCGACGACACCCGCGCTCGGCCCGAGCCGTGCAGCAACAAGCCGTAGGAGGCGGCGAGCAACACTTCGAAGAACACGAACAGGTTGAACAGATCCGCCGTCAGGAAGGCGCCATACAGGCCCATCAACTGAATCTGGAACAGTGCGTGGAAACTCGACCCGGCGCCATCCCAGCGGGCCATTGCGAACAGCAAAGCGCTGACGCCAATGATGCCGGTCAGCACCAGCATCAGTGCCGACAGGCGATCGACTACCAGGACGATCCCGAAGGGTGCCTGCCAGTTCCCAGGCAAGTACACGCCGATAGAGCCGGGAACGCCGGTGGTCTGTGTCCATTGCAGCAGCATCACCGAAATGAACAGGCCGACGAGGCTGGAGAACAGATTGATTTTTGCCTTCAGTGGCCGGTGCTTTTCTCCCAGCAGCAGCATGATCGCGGCGGTCAGCAGCGGCAGCAGGATCGGTGCGGCGATCAGGTGAGTCATTGCCATCATTCTTTGGGCTCCCGGCCGTCGACGTGGTCGGTGCCGGTCAAGCCGCGCGATGCGAGCAATACGACGAGAAACAGTGCGGTCATGGCGAAGCTGATGACGATTGCCGTCAGTACCAGCGCCTGGGGCAGCGGATCGGTGTAGTGCAGCAGATCCTGGGTCACGCCGTCCTTGATTACCGGCTCCTTGCCGATGAACAGACTGCCCATGCTGAAAATGAACAGGTTGACTGCGTACGACAGCAGGCACAGGCCCATGACCACCTGAAAGGTTCGCGGCCGCAGGATCAGCCAGACTCCGGACGCGGCGAGAATGCCGATGGCGATTGCGATGACTTCTTCCATCAGACGGCTCCTTTGCTGGCGACGGACTTGGGCAGCGCTGCCGTTTTGTGGCCGCGCACCGATTGGTGGGCGAGGGCGGTGAGAATCAACAGCGTCGAACCGACCACTACGGCGTACACGCCGATGTCGAAGAACAACGCGCTGGCGATATGAATGTCGCCCACCAGCGGCACGCTGATATGCCAGGTGTGGGTGGTCAGAAACGGATAACCAACCAGCATCGCACCCAGACCAGTGGCGGTGGCGAACAGCAATCCGGTGCCCATCCAGCGCAGCGGCCGCAGGCTCATCTGCGCCTCGACCCACTGCGTACCGGCAACCATGTATTGCAGGATAAAGGCCACCGACATCACTAGCCCGGCGACAAAACCGCCGCCTGGTTGATTGTGCCCGCGCATGAACAGATAGAACGACACCACCAGCGCGATCGGCAGCAACAGGCGCACCAGTACTGCCGGCACCATCATGAAACCGAGCGCGGTGTCACTGGCTGAACGCGGGTTGACCAGATCGGTGACCACGTCCGGTGCCAGTAGACGTTGCTGCGCCGGCAATTGCAGGCTTTCTTTCGGCGGGCGGAAGCGGCGCAACAGGGCGAACACGGTGAGCGCCACGGCAACCAGCACGGTAATTTCGCCGAGGGTATCGAAGCCACGGAAATCCACCAGCATCACGTTGACCACGTTGCTGCCGCCGCCCTCGGGCAGGGCGCGGCTGAGGTAGAACGAGGAGATGTGGTTCGGCGTCTGCCGGGTGAGCATGGCGTAGGACAACAGCGCCATACCCGCACCGACAGCGATCGACAGCAGCAAGTCGCGCAAACGACGAATGCGCGCCTTGCGCAGGCTGCTCGGCAGTGGCGAGACCTCTTCGATGCGTCGCGGCAACCAGCGCAGGCCGAGCAGGATCAACACCGTGGTCACCACTTCGACCGCCAGTTGCGTCAGTGCCAGATCGGGCGCCGAGAACCAGACAAAGGTCACGCAGGTCATCAGGCCACAGACGCTGACCATGGTCAGGGCGGCGAGACGGTGATACTTGGCTTGCCACGCCGCACCCAGCGCACAGGCAATCGCCAGCAGCCACAGGGTCACGAAGACAATCGAACCGGGGATTTTCGGCCGGTCGCCCCAGCTCAGGCTGCTGTGCAGCATCGGGATCAGACCGGCGAGCACGGCGGCAGACACCATCAAAAACAGCTGCATCTGCAAACGCTTGGTGCCGAGTCGGCGCTCGACGCGCCGGGCGATGCGCATCATCACTACCAGACTGCGCTCGAACAATCGCTTGCCATTGAAGCGGCCCACCAGCGGCGGGTACTTGAAGCGGCCCAGCTTGAACTGCTTGCGCAGCAGCAGGTACAGGACGATGCCGCCGGACATGGCGATCAGGCTCATGATCATCGGCGCGTTCAAGCCATGCCAGATGGCGAGGCTGTATTCCGGCAACTCACCACCGACAACCGGCAGTGCGGCAGCGGCGAGCAATGGCCCGACGATCTGCGCCGGGAAAATCCCCACCAGCAGGCAGGTGAAGACCAGCAGTTCCACCGGCGCGCGCATCCAGCGCGGCGGTTCGTGCGGAGTGTGCGGCAGATCGGTAGCGGTGGGCCCGAAAAACACATCGACAGTAAAACGCAGGGAGTAGGCAACGCTGAACATGCCGGCGATGGTCGCGACGATCGGAAGACTGGTTTCAACCCACGCCGTGGCGTTGATGAAGACGGTTTCGGCGAAGAACATTTCCTTCGACAGGAACCCATTGAGCAGTGGCACCCCGGCCATCGACGCACTGGCGACCATGGCCAGCGTCGCCGTGTACGGGATCAGTTTGATCAGACCGCTGAGTTTGCGGATGTCACGGGTGCCGCTTTCGTGGTCGATGATGCCGGCGGCCATGAACAGCGAGGCTTTGAAGGTAGCGTGATTGAGAATATGAAAAACCGCGGCGACCGCTGCCAATGAACTGTTCAAACCCAAGAGCAAAGTGATCAGGCCGAGATGGCTGATGGTCGAGTAGGCCAGCAAGCCTTTGAGATCGTTCTGGAACATCGCGCAGTACGCGCCAAGCAACAGCGTACAGGCGCCGGCACCACTGACGATGTAGAACCATTCTTCACTGCCGGACAGCGATGGCCACAGACGTGCAAGGAGGAAAACCCCGGCCTTGACCATGGTCGCCGAGTGCAGGTATGCCGAGACGGGCGTCGGTGCCGCCATTGCATGGGGCAGCCAGAAATGAAACGGGAATTGCGCGCTTTTGCTCAGCGCGCCAATCAGGATGAGTGGCAAAAGAACAGGGTAGAGGGCATGTGCGCGAATCAGATCGCCGGCGGCCAGGACCTTGTCCAGGTCATAGCTGCCGACGACATGGCCGAGGATCATGACCCCCGCCAGCAGGCATAAACCGCCGGCACCGGTGACCATCAGCGCCATATAGGCACCGCGCCGCGCATCGGCGCGGTGATGCCAGTAGCCGATCAGCAGGAACGAGAAAAGGCTGGTCAGCTCCCAGAAAAACACGATCTGAATCAGGTTGCCGGAAATCACCAGGCCAAGCATGGCGCCCATGAACGCCAGAAAAAACGCGAAAAAACGCGGGACCGGATCGTCCGGCGACATGTAATAACGGGCATATAAAGAGACGAGGCTGCCGATGCCGAGCACCAGCATCGAGAACAGCCAGGCGAAGCCGTCCATGCGCAGAATGAGGTTCAGCCCGAGGCTAGGCAACCACATGAATTCTTCGCGAATGACCCCGCCGTGGGCAATTTGCGGGTACAGCATCGCGACCTGAACGGTGCCGATCGAAGCGATCAGCCCCGCCAGCAGGGATTCGGCATTACGCGCGTTGTGCGGCAGCACCGCTGCCAGACAGCTGCCAATGAATGGCAGAAGCAGTAGAACTATCAGGGACATAGGCTTCTAATCTGCGGAAGTTTGTAAAGCATCATACGTGCCAGCTCCCCGATCACCAAACGCGAGGATGTCGCAGAATCCTACAAAGTAGTCTGGAATTTTGTGTTTGGCGTTGTTTCTACGAGAGCAGGTTGCTGCAGATGGCCTCATCGCGAGCAGGCTCACTCCTACAATTTGAAACGCATCCACCCTGTAAGGAGTGAGCCTGCTCGCGATAGCCCTAGGGCAGACGCAGCCTAGCCAAGGAGCTCCCGCTCCAGTTCATCTTGCGGTTGATCACTCTTTCCCTTGGTCTTCAACTCACTGACAATCACCGCCGCAACGATCAACCCCGCGCCCACCAGCGCAATTGCTGGCAAGCGCTCCCCGGCAATCCGTCCGACAATCCCGGCCCACACCGGTTCACCGGCATAGATCAACGTCGCCCGAGTCGGCGAAACGCTCTTCTGCGCCCAGTTCATCGCCACTTGAATCGCCGCACTCGCCGCGCCCAGGCCCAAAGCCGTGGCCAGCAACAACCAGGAAAAATCCGGTATCGCTTCACCGGTGGGTACCACCAGCAAGAACGACAACATCGCCGTGACCGCCAATTGCACCACCGTCACTCGCCGCACATCGACCTGCCCGGCGAACGTGCTGATCAGGATAATCTCGGCCGCGATTGCAACTGCGCTGATCAGCGTGACAATCTCACCGGGACTGAAATTCAACGCCGCCCCCGAGGGACCCGACAACAGCATCAATCCGGTGAACGCCAGCATGATCCCGATGCTCGGCATCAATCCTGGGCGACGGCCAAGTACCAGCCATTGCAGCAGCGGCACAAACGGCACATACAGCGCGGTAATGAACGCCGACTGGCTGCTCGGAATACTTTGCAGTCCGACCGTCTGCAAGCCGTAACCGAGCATGATCGCCACGCCGATGAACGATCCTGCCTTCACTTCGAACAAGGTCAATTCACGCAGGTGACGCCAGGAAAACATTGCGACGATCGCTGCCGCTGCGGCAAAGCGCAGGCCGACGAAAAACATCGGCCCACTGACTGTCATGGCATGCTGCACCAGCAGGAACGTGCCGCCCCAGATCATGGTGATCAGCACCAGCACGCACTCGGCTTTGCTGAATCGGGAGAAGCGGATTCGGGTAGAAGAATTGTTCGGCGACATCATGACCTTGCGCACTGTAAAAGGGAGGCCGCACAATGCCGCCAACGTTGCGCAGTATACTGCCCAACCCCACCGAGTGAGCAATATAGTGCACAAAGATTCGACTCAGCGAGCCTCCGTCCTGCAACACGTCAGCCAGAATGTCCGACGTCTACGCCATGCTGCGGACATGAGCCAGGCCGCGCTGGCGGAAAAATCCGGGGTCAGCCGACGCATGCTGGTGGCGATCGAGGCCGGCGAGAAGAATGTCAGCCTGACCACGCTTGATCGCGTCGCCGAAGCCCTCGACGTGGCCTTCAGCGATCTGATTCAAGCGCCCGATGCGCGCGACCCGAGCCGGATCAACGAGGTTGCCTGGGCGGGCACGATTCCAGGCAGCAGGGCGGTGCTACTGTCCAAGGCCATCGCGACCCGTGAAGTCGAGCAATGGGAGTGGTGTCTGCAACCGGGCGAAGTCTACCCGTCGCAACCGGACGCCGATGGCTGGAGCGAGCAGATCTACGTATTCGAAGGCTGTTTGACGCTGATGCTCGGCGATCAGCCGCAGCACATCAATAAAGGAGAGTTTTTCATGTTCGCCAGCAATCAGCCGCATTCCTATCGCAACGATGGTGAAGTCGCAGCGTGGTTCGTGCGTAATGTGGTGATCTGAATGGAGCAGCCTGCGGACATCCTGATCATCGGCGGCGGCCTGAGCGGCACCATGCTGGCGGTGCAGTTGTTACGCCTGCCTGGGCAACGAAGGATTCTGATCATCGAGCCGCGTGCGGAACTGGGACGGGGTGAGGCTTACAGTGCGGTCGAGTTGGGCCATACGCTGAACGGCAACGCGGCGCGAATGAGTGTTGATCCAGATAATCCTGATGATTTGACGCAATGGCTGACCGAGCACATTGCTGACGGCGGCTGGCCGGAGTCCGCTGAGCAGGATGTGCCAATTAGCGAGCTGTTCCCGCCTCGCGGCTTGTTCGGCGTCTATGTGCAACAGCGTCTTGCCGAGGCCAAGGCGGTGGGTGCGCGGCAAGGTTCGACGGTTGAACATATCTGTGCTGAGGTCGTCGACCTGCAGATCGAGTCCGGTTCAGTGCAACTCACCTTAAGCGATGGCCAGTATTTGTGGGGTTCCCGCGCAGTTCTGGCCACCGGCATGTTTCCCGCCGCGCGCACGCCGCAGACGCAATCCAGTGGCCTCAACGCCGCCGCGCTCGATCCCTGGGATGTGGCGGCCATGCGCGAACTCGACCCGCAATCCTCCGTGCTGATCATCGGCTCCGGCCTGACCATGGTCGATGCCGTGGTGTCGCTGGAACAGGCCGGGCATCGCGGGCCGATCGAGGTGTTTTCACGGCATGGTTTGCTGCCCCATGTTCGTCGGCAACCGCCAGCCTGGGTGGATTTTCTGGCAGCAGATCACAGCATCCGCACGCCCCGCCAGTTATTGCACGAATTGCGTCGACACTGTCGCGACGCCGTAGCTCAAGGCGTTGATTGGCAGGCGCCACTCGATACCGTTCGCGCGCATATCGCTCGGTTGTGGAGTCAGGCGACTGACGTGCAGCGTCGACAATTCGTACGCCATGTGCGGCCGTGGTGGGAGAGTCATCACCATCGCTCGCCACCGCTGAGCGCCGAGTTGATCGAGCGACTGCATGACGAAGGGCGGTTGCGCATTCATGCCGCGTCGTTCAACGGGCTCGAACCCGGCACGGGCGAGGCTGTGAGCATTCGCATTCGTCTGCGCGGTGAGACTGAAACACGCGTCGTGAGCGGTGCGGCGCTGATCAACTCAAGCGGCATCGAATACGACTGGCGGCGGGTCGCCCGGCCGTTGCCACAGCAATTGCTGGCGCGGGGACTGGTGCAGCCGGGGCCGTTGGCGTTGGGCATCGCAGCAGTGGACGGCGCTGTGGTCGATGCCGAAGGGCGCGTGAGTGCTCAGCTGTTTGCCATGGGCCCGCCGTTGCGCGGGATGTGGTGGGAGAGTACGGCGGTGACGGATGTGGCAGCGCAGGCTAAAGCGTTGGCAGGGCGGTTGGTGAATAGCCTGAGAGATTGATGTGTTCTCCGGGGCCTCTTCGCGAGCAGGCTCGCTCCCACAGGGTACTGAGGTTGTGAAAACAATTTGCGCCACACCGCAGCCCCTGTAGGAGTGAGCCTGCTCGCGATCGCGGTCTATCAGTCAGCTTTTATTGACTGAACCACCGCTATCGCGAGCAGGCTCACTCCTACATTCGTTATGTGGTGGTCGGAAGAGTTATGCAACCACGCGATAACAAGGCACATACGCCGCGCCACCCGGCAACTTCATCCGGTGCTGGGCGACGAAGGCTTTCAATAGTGCATCGAGCGGCTGCATGATCGCCGCGTCACCACGGATCTGATACGGGCCGTGCTCCTCGATCAGACGAATGCCCTTGTCCTTGACGTTGCCAGCGACGATGCCAGAGAACGCCCGGCGCAGGTTTGCCGCCAGTTCGTGGGGTGGCTGGTCGCGGTGCAGTTTCAGGTTGGCCATGTTTTCGTGGGTCGGATCGAACGGACGCTGGAAACCCTCGTCGATCTTCAACAGCCAGTTGAAATGAAACGCATCGTTCCGCTCGCGGCGGAACTGCTTCACCGCTTTCAGGCCTTGAGTCATCTGCCGCGCCACTTCGGCCGGGTCATCGATGATGATCTCGTAATGCTGCTTCGCCGCTTCGCCCAGGGTCGCGATGACGAAGGCATCCAGCTGTTCCAGATACGGTGCAGCGTTCTTCGGCCCGGTGAGGATCACCGGGAATGGCAGACCTTCGTTGCCTGGGTGCATCAGGATGCCGAGCAGGTAGAGGAACTCTTCAGCAGTACCGGCGCCGCCCGGGAAAATAATGATGCCGTGGCCCACACGGACGAAGGCTTCCAGACGCTTTTCGATGTCCGGCAGGATCACCAGCTCATTGACGATCGGGTTCGGTGCTTCGGCAGCGATGATGCCCGGCTCGGTCAAACCGAGGTAGCGACCGCCATGAATGCGCTGTTTGGCATGGGCGATAGTCGCGCCCTTCATCGGGCCTTTCATTACGCCCGGGCCGCAACCGGTGCAGATGTCGAGGCTGCGCAGGCCCAGTTCGTGGCCGACTTTCTTGGTGTATTTGTATTCTTCGGTATTGATCGAGTGGCCGCCCCAGCACACCACGATTTTCGGCTCGACGCCTGGGCGCAGGGTACGCGCGTTGCGCAGCAGGTGGAACACGTAGTCACTGATGCCCTGGGAGTTGCTCAGGTCGATGCGCTGGCTGTCGAGTTCGTTTTCGGTATAGACGATGTCGCGCAAGGCACTGAAAAGCATTTCGCGGGTGCTGGCGATCATCTCGCCATCGACGAACGCGTCGGCCGGAGCGTTCAGCAGCTCCAGGCGCACACCGCGATCCTGTTGGTGAATGCGGATTTCGAAGTCCTTGTAGGCTTCGAGGATGGTCTTGGCATTGTCGACATGCGCGCCAGTGTTGAGGATGGCCAGGGCGCACTGGCGGAAGAGGGTGTAGGTGCTGCCGGATCCGGCTTCGCTCAGTTGCTGGACTTCACGTTGAGAAAGGGTTTCCAGACTGCCTTTCGGGCTGACCGAGGCATTGATTACGTGTCGTTGGGTCATGCAGTGATCCTTAAAACGATGTCATCCACAACGCAGCGGATGGCATCCGAATAGTGTGTATCCATGAATGAAGATGGCACGATCTGCGCTGTACCGCCATGTCCCCGTTGGACGCTGAAAAGATGAAAAGGAGCCCCAGCATAGCTAAAACGCGATGCGATGCGATAATGCGCCGGCGAGTTTTTTCCGTTGCGCCTTTTGTCAATCAGGGAAGTCATTTCGATGTTCGAGATTCAGCCGATGGACCCCGCTACCTTTCGCCAGCAGACCCGCCGCAGCACAGTCATTATCGCTGTGCTGTTTTTGCTGCTGGCGATGCTGTTTTCGTCCGTCGCGGTGGCAGTGTTCGGTGAGCCCGACGGGGATAATCTGCGCTTCAATGTTGGCGGCGTGTTCGTGGCGTTTCTGCTGACAGCAGCGCTGTTGCGCGGACGCTTCTGGCATCAGACCTGGATGGCCCCGGCGGTGTATGGCTGGCGCCTCAAGCGCAATCTGATGAGCATCACCAATGTGATGCATCAGGTCACAGCGGCGGTGCAAAACAACGATACGACGGCGATGAAGGTGTTGCGTTTCTATCACTTGGGATTGCTGCAGATGCACGAGCTGGATGGCAACTCCAGCGATCACGGGCAATTGCGTGACGAGGTCGAACAGCACAAGGCGCGGATGCAGGCGCTGGACCTTGACCCTGACCAGCCACGCTTCGATCCGCAGTGGCTGGAGGCGTTGAAACCGGCCTCGCGCTAAAACGGAATGCGCCGGGCACGGCGCAGTTTCCACGAGCGCAGCACTCGCGTGTATACGATCAAGTTGATTGCCAGTACCACGCTGCCGAGCGCCAGCTGAATCTGCGGGGTCAGACCTGCCGGATAGATGATCGGCCAGATGTAGTGCTCGATGAAGCCGCCGGCGTATTCGGTCTGCCCGGCCGCGTGGCGCATCAGGTTTTCCCAGTAAGTCAGCGGACAGGTCAGGTGCAATACCTCGACCGCCACGCCCCAGGCTGCAGCAGGCAAGTGCAGCCACATCAGCCGTGGCCAGCGCAGCACCAGCAGCCCGCCGAACAGCACGAACAGGATGAAACACAAGTGAAACAGCACCAGCCCGTCGGCGGCGATTCGGTACAGCATGGCGTCTTCCTGACGTAAGGGTCGATGGCGCTATGGTACGCCGCGCGGCACATACTTCGTTGGTGAATTCGGCCGAGGAAAAGTGTTCTACCCTTTGACAATAATCAACTTGTTCTGAGGTGAGATGCACATGGCGAACGAGCAAACGCGTCCCGATGAAGATGAGCCAACAGAGGATGAGATCGAGCGACAGAAGAGAAGGGAGGAGAAAACCTGGAAGCACGATGACAGTCGCGAGCTGTCGGAGCGCGATCAGGAGCGTCCTCTGAAGCCTTGAAAAACGCATACGAAGAGCCCCGCATCAGCGGGGCTCTTCGCGTTTCAGAGGTCTTCCAGCTGCGTGAAGTCCGGGTAGGTCGCCCGATACCCCAACGTTCGATCGATCCACGCATTGAGCTCATTGACCATCACCGGCGGATGGCCGGGATATCCCTCGAGGGTGCTGCGCAGGGTGCGTTCGATGTCGGGCACGCTGTGCAGGTTTCGGGTCTTGATGTAATGGCCGATAAAACAGTCGAGTTCCAGGCGTTCTGTCTTGGACAGATGGACACACTTCAGGCCGCTGACCTGTTTGATTGCAAAATCGTCGCTCACTTATTTCTCTGCAAGGCTTGAAAGTTGTTGATGGATTCCTGATTTCTTTGACTCTTTGGTCAACTGGTATACCAATCGGAAAGGCGGCGCGCATGCTATCCGCAGCGCGTGAAAATGTATGTATGACAGTCGAAATGTCAGACAGGCGGTTGATTCGCTCAAACGGCTGTTTTATCGAGGTTGTTTCGCCGTTGAAACACTTTTTGTAACGCTGGGGAATCAACGAATCGCATGTTCGGATAACGCGCCCAATCGGCAAATATTTAGTCGGTCCGGTCGTATGGCGTCGCCAGGCCAACCCGCCTCGACGTGCGTAATACAGTGATTACCTTATGCGAAATTAGAATTTAAAAATTAAAATCAAGAGCGTTATGGTCTATGCATACCTCACCTGCAGGACTCGCCATGAAGCTTTCTCGTTTCCTACGCCGCGCGCTGACCATTGCCTTGTTGACCTCGCCACTGGCCTACGCCGCGGAGCCTTTAGTCCTGCACGTGGGCGATCAGAACTACTACAACATCCGCGCTTCGATCGAAGCCTCCGGCGTGTTGAAAGACGCACCTTACACAGTCGACTGGAAACACTTCCAGGCTGCCGCGCCGCTCGCCGAAGCGTTGCAAACCGGCTCGCTGGATCTGGGGTTTCTCGGCGACTCCGGTTTCCTTTTCCTTGCTGCCAAACAGGCACCAGTGAAACTGATTGGCGTATCGCGGCAGAATCCGGACACCATCGCGCTACTTGTACCAAAGGATTCGCCGGTGAAGACC
The DNA here is from genome assembly GCF_024169245.1 of Pseudomonas koreensis. Taxonomy (NCBI): domain Bacteria; kingdom Pseudomonadati; phylum Pseudomonadota; class Gammaproteobacteria; order Pseudomonadales; family Pseudomonadaceae; genus Pseudomonas; species Pseudomonas koreensis. The sequence goes on along the minus strand of NZ_JALJWP010000001.1, from coordinate 4,774,720 downwards.
ATCGCCGACCTGAAAGGCAAGAAAGTCGCTTACTGGCCCGGGGCCTGGAGTCAGCAACTGACCCTGCGCGCATTGGAGCAGGGCGGTCTGCCGGAAAACTACGTCGACTTCGTCAAGTTGATGCCGATCGACGCAGCCGCCGCTTTGCCGCAGGGCAGCATCGATGCCTTTCCGGTGTGGGAACCGTATATCTCGCAACAGATCGTGTTCTCTGGCGCTCGGCCGATTCTGACGGCGAAAAACCTGATGCCAGGCCTCAGTGCCATCGCGGCGTCGACTCCTTCCATCGACAGCAAGCGGGCGGCGATCGCCGATTTTCTCGGGCGTTTGAAACAGGCGAGAGCCTGGGTTGATCACCATACCGACGAGTACGCTGACCTCTGGGCAAAAAAAGCCAACCTCGATCAGCAGGTCTCGCGGCATTGGTTGCGCCAGGCGCACATGAGCGTCGGGCCGGTGGATCAACAGGCGGCAGCCGATTTGCAGAGTACGGCGGACTTTCTGTTCAAAGTCAAAGCACTGCCGGCACCACTGGCCACCGCAGGCATCATCGACACTTCCTTTCAACAAGCCTTGACGCACTGAAAGCCAGCACCGGAACCAAACCCTGTGTACCTTATCCAACCTGCGCTCGCAGATAACAGCGCAGGATGGATAAAGGCGAGGGAGTTTTGCCATTCGACAACACGACGGCCGTGGCCGGGCTCAGGGCAAAACATGACATCCGGATGCAAACTTCTTTGTGCTGCGCTCATCGCGTTGGGTCTGGCCGGCTGCATCGCCGCGCCGATCGAAATGACCGCGCAAACCGAAACTCGTCTGCAGGCCCAGGCGCCCGTGCGTTTTTTGCTGACGTTCGATGACGGTCCAAGTGCCTCGGGATTATGGAATCCGACGGCTACCGTACTCGACAGCCTCAAAGCCAATCCTGTGCAGGCAAACATCAAAGCAGTGTTTTTCGTGCAGACTCGCGCCCCCAGGGCCGGCGACAGCGAGATTGGCCGCAGTCTGATGCGTCGTGAACACGCAGAGGGACATATTCTCGCGTTTCACACGGCTACTCACTGGCACACCAACCATCGCTTGCTCAGCCCGCAGGAACTGGAGCAATCGCTGACCGACGGCAGCACTGACATCGCTACCATCACCGGTGCACCGCCCAAGCTCTTGCGTCCGCCGTTCTGGAATTATGACAAACGCACATTCACGGCCTACCGGCAACATGGTCTGCACGTTTTGCTCACGGATTTGAGTGCCAACGACGGCAAGATCTGGGGCTTCAATGCCAGTCCACGACGGCGCGCGAATATGCTGCGTCAGTTGTCCGAAGTGCGCGAACGCATTGCTCTTGGTCAATTGCCGACGGTGGATGGCGTAATCCCGGTGGTGGTCACGTTCCATGATCTCAATCGCTACACCGCGCGGCACACTCGCGAATATTTGCAGATTCTGCTCGATAGCGCGGCGGTGACCGGGGTCAAGCTTTCAGCCACGCCGTTTTATGACGACCAGGCCGCGCTGGAAAAGGCCGCGCTCGGACGTACCGTTGAGCAGAGTACCCAACCGGTGACTCTACCGGGAATGTGGAATTGGATCTGGGATCACGACGCGCATTGAGTGCTGAGAGTTGCGCTCGGAAATGAGCGTGGGACGTCGAGCGTTGGACGGTTGACGCCTATAAACGCCGTTGAAAGGCTTGCACGATGCGCCGGGTCGCGTCGTTGGTGTCGAGGTTTTTCACGGCATCCAGTGGATACCAGATGTAATCGATGATCTCGTTCTGTGGGCGCACGTCTTCTATATTGACCACCGAAGCCTCGTAGACGTGGTGTCGCGTGCTGCCGGCTTGCAGGTCCATCAAGTACAGAACTTCATCGGCATTCAGACCGGTTTCTTCTTGTAACTCGCGCACGGCAGCGGCCGCGCGGGTCTCGCCGGGCTCGACCTTGCCACCTGGCAATGACCAGGGATGGTGGGGTTTGCGCACCAGGAGGATATGTCGATCCTGTTCGCAAATGACGGTAGCGCGTACTTTCATGAATGCCCTGTTTATGTCTGTCACAAAAATGTAATTGAACTGCAATATTCGAGCCGTGCCCAGATTTAAAGGTTCCATCCGAGTTGAGAGCTGCTGGAAAGCGCAAAAGTGCCACAGGGTCTGGTGGACTGAGCGAGTCGGGCGCGATATCCGGTCGACATCGGGGCTTGAACCGGGTGTAAGGTGAACGCGTACACCGGAACTGCCTTTGCAAGCTGGAGGTGCTCATGAGTATTCCAATGTTGAACAAGCTGCACATGAACGGTTACGACGTACTCAGCGTCAATAACGGGCCATGGCGCGTCTGCACCCAGGGTGACCGGCTGGCGTCATTTACCAGCCGAGAGGAGGCGATGGCCTATGCCGCGGCGCTTCCCGCTTACAAGCATCGCTCCAAGCGGGAACAAGGCCAAAACGTCGGTTGATGCGTTGTAACGAAAGAGCCCCGGTTTCGACCGGGGCTCTTGTTGAAAGGAGTCGCTCGTGCTCAGTGAACCTTGGTTCGGCTGATGGCTCGGGCTTTTACCTCCCGGGCATAACCCTGCAATCTTTCCTCGTCGCTTTGCAGAATTTCGCAAGAGCGCAACACCGTCCGGGCGTCAGCCTCGTTACCGGATTTGCGCAGCTGTTCGGCAATGCGCTTGAGGTCGACTGCCGACCATCGAAGATCCGACGCCACGCTTTGCAAATCCCGTTGAAGTTCGTGTTCGTATTCATTGAGCCGCATGATCACCTCCAGAACATTCTCGGTAGAACAGAGTAGTCGCATTTTTCCGGATGGGGCCAGGTCATCTGACGCCCGGCTGAATGTATGTGAAAAATTGTCCAATCGCCGCTAACAATGGGGTGCCACGATGGATGTGCGAGCGGTTAAACGGTACATTCACGTTTTTTCATTACAGGTAAACAGCATGCGCGTATGGATCGGCAGTTTGACCCTGGCCCTGTTGTCGGGTTGCTCGTTACCGGCGTCGTTGGTGCCGGGCGAGCCAAACCTCAGCAAGACCAGTGACAAGCCTCCCAGGGAATATGCCGCGTGTTTGTTACCGTTGTGGCAGAAGGACGTTGCCAGGACGTCGCAGATGTCGATTTCCAACGGCTACCGGATCACCGCGCCGAGCATCATCACCGCAGACGAGATTCTCGATATCGTCAAATACAAGGACGGCAGCAAGGTCTCGCTGTATCAAGGCCCGCCATGGGCCAAGTCCGGATCGCTACGCCAATCGGTGCGCGACTGCCTGTAACCAGGCGCCTGTATCGCAAAAAGGGCAGATACCTTGTAATGGTGTCTGCCTTTTTTTGCATGGAGAGTCCAGCTAAACGCTTGCAATGGGCTGTGACAGTTGCCCGGGAGGCGCTGCAGGATCCTCGACTAGGCTTTGAATGTCGGCCCGTGACGGGATCGGCATGACGAAAAGGAGCCTCGGATCATGGATGATCTGGTCAAGGAAATCATTCCGCTGTTGCAGTACCTCATCCCCGGTTTTTTATCGACCTGGATCTTCTATTCACTCACCGTGTTCAAGCGACCGGATACGTTTGGGCAGATCGTGCAGGCGCTGATATTCACGTTTGTGATTCAGGGCGCGGTGCTGGCGCTGGGCAACCTCTGTCTGTGGATTGGCTCGAAGGGGTTTTTGATAGGAAGCTGGGATGCTCGGGTACAAACGCTTTGGGCTTTCGTGTTTTCGCTGATGCTGGGGTTGTTTGCCTGTTACCTCGCTACGAGTGACAAGTTGCACGGCTGGTTGCGCAGGCGAAACGTAACGAAACAATCTTCTTTTCCCAGTGAATGGTTCTGCGCTTTTGCGCAGCATGAGCGCTTCATAACCCTGCATTTAAACGACGAAAGGCGCGTATTTGGCTGGCCGGTCGAGTGGCCACGCGAATCAGCCAATGGTCAGTTCGTGATGAAATATCCGCGTTGGCTCACGGATGATGGCCAACCTGCATCTATTGGTGCGGAGTTTTTATTGATAGATTCCGCGAAAGTCAAATGGGTCGAGTTCAGCCCAAAATCAGAGGGATCAACATGCCAACTGCCAGAGCACCACAACCCATGCCAAAGCATTTAGAGCGACTCTTTGTCGGGCCGGACGGAAAAATGCTGGACGTGCCCTTGATCAAAGGACCCACTGCGCCGCCGCCTCTGAAACCTCGGCCTACACGATAAACTTCTTCAGCCCCAACCCTCCACCACCGCCCGGCGAATCGCCTCCAGCAACATCGCGAACGCCGGGTTGTCATTGTTCTCTCGCCAGATCAGATGCAGCTCGCTCTGCACCCCCTCGCCGAGATCGATCTCGCGAAACACCACATTCCGGAACACCACGCTGGTCGCGCAACGTGGTACCAGCGCCAGCCCCATGCCGGCGTTGACGAGCGCCAGAATCGTCAGCGATGAGCCCAGCCATTGCACGTAATCCGGTGCCACCCGCGCTGAGCGTAGCGTGCCGGTCAACAGTTCGTTGAACGGCGGATAGGCTTCATGGGAGTACATCAGGAACGGTTGTTTATCCAGATCCACGACTGACACTTCAGCCGAGTCTGCCAGCCGATGTCCGCTCGGCACTGCCAGCACAAACGGTTCGCGCACCAGGCATTCGGTGGCATAGCCCGGTTCCTGCAAGGGCGCCCGGGCAATGCCCAAATCGATACGGCGGGCGCGCAAGGCCTCGTGTTGCTGATAGGTGTTCATCTCTGCCAGATCAATCTTTACCTGCGGCTGTTTCAGCCGCGCTTCGGCGATCACCTTGGGCAGAAACTCATACACCGCGCTGCCGACGAACGCGATGTTCACCGAGCCGATGTCGCCCTCGGCAAACCGCCGTGCGGTGACCGCCGCTTGCTGCGCGCGCTCCAGCAGATTCTGCGCTTCGACGAAAAATGCCCGGCCTGCCGCCGTCAGCGCAACGCTGCGGGTGCTGCGGGTGAACAGCTCAACGCCGAGGTGATGCTCCAGCAACTGAATCTGCCGACTCAGCGGCGGCTGGGTCATGTTCAAGCGTTCGGCAGCGCGGCGAAAGTTGAGTTCGGTGGCGACCGTGGTGAAACAGCGCAGTTGAGTGAGTTCGAACATTGATCTAATCCAGGTATCAATCGAATGCCAGTTTAGATTAGACGGGATCAATGCGTGACGTCCATGATCGGCTTACCGCTTCAAGTCATCCCTAAAAAAACAAGATCGGGAGTCGCCCCTTGAAAACCCTCCAGAGTCCGCCGGACATCACGGTACTTGCCCGCGCCGCCGCCAAGGTCAAACGCCATGTGCTGCCGCTGTTCGTGGTGATGTTCATCGTCAATTACATCGACCGGGTCAACATCGGTTTCGTGCGCAGCCATCTGGAGACCGATCTGGGCATCGGCGCAGCGGCGTATGGACTGGGTGCCGGCCTGTTTTTCATCGGTTACGCGTTGTTCGAGGTGCCGTCCAACATGCTGCTGCAGCGCTACGGCGCACGAGTGTGGCTGACCCGGATCATGTTCACTTGGGGCGCCGCTGCCATGGCCATGGCGTTTGTTCAGGGCGAAACCAGTTTCTACGTGCTGCGCTTTATTCTTGGCGCGGCTGAGGCCGGGTTCTTCCCGGGCATCATTTATTACTTCACCCAGTGGCTGCCAGCGTCCGAACGCGGCAAAACCATGGCGGTGTTTCTCAGCGGCTCAGCGATTGCCTCGGTCATTTCCGGCCCGGTGTCCGGTGCGCTGTTGCATATCAGCGGCTTGGGCATGCACGGCTGGCAGTGGATGTTTCTGATCGAAGGCGCAGCTTCGGTGGTGTTGTGCGCATTCGTCTGGTTCTGGCTGCAATCGCATCCGCGGCAAGCGAAATGGCTGAGCGAGGAAGAGCGAGACGCACTGGTCGCGGCGATTGCCGAGGAACAGCGTGCACGCGAGGCGGCGCAAGTGGCCAAGCCGTCGATCTTCAAACTTTTGGCTGACCGGCAGATCGCGCTGTTCTGCTTCATCTATTTCTCCATCGCCCTGACCATTTACGGCGCGACCTTCTGGCTGCCGAGCATGATCAAGAAGATGGGCAATCTCGGCGACTTCCAGGTCGGGCTGCTCAACTCGATCCCGTGGATCATTTCGATTGTCGCCATGTACGGCTTCGCGGCGATGGCCGGCAAGTGGAAATTCCAGCAGGCATGGGTGGCGCTGACGCTGGTGATCGCGGCCATCGGCATGTTCATGTCGACCACCGGCGGGCCGGTGTTTGCCTTCGTCGCCATCTGTTTCGCGGCCATCGGCTTCAAAGCGGCGTCGGCGCTGTTCTGGCCGATCCCGCAAAGCTATCTGGATGCGCGCATCGCCGCTGCGGTCATTGCGTTGATCAACTCCATCGGCAACCTCGGTGGCTTCGTCGCGCCCACCGCGTTCGGCATTCTCGAGCAAACCACCGGCTCCATCGAGGGCGGCCTGTATGGCCTGGCCGCGACATCGCTGGTCGCCGCCGTGGTGATCTTCTTCGCCCGCACGGCGCCCGGCGCCAAAGGCCAAATCCCGGCAAAGCCAAGTGACGAAGCCGCCGTTGTGGCGCCGGTTCGTCCGGCTGCGAGCCACTGAATCGATTGTTGATCTGTCAGGAGCGTCATCTTGAAAATCACCCGTGTCAGCGTCACCCCGATTGCCTTTCGCGATCCGCCACTGCTCAACGCCAGCGGCATCCACGAACCTTTTGCTCTGCGCTCGATCATCGAGATCGAGAGTGACAACGGCTACATCGGCCTCGGCGAAAGTTACGGCGATGCCCCGGCGCTGGCGATCCAGCAACAATTGCAGAGCCAGTTGATCGGCCTTGATCCGTTCAATCTCAATCAATTGCGCGCGATCGTGCAAGCCACCGTGGCGGCGAATAAACCCGCAAGCATCGCTGGCGCCGAACTGGCGCCCGGTTCCCACGCCAGCAAAGCGGTGAGCAATGCCTACTCGGCATTCGAAGTGGCGTTTCTGGATTTGCAGGCGCACTACCTGAATGTGCCGCTGGTGGACCTGCTCGGCGGGGCAATCCGCGATGAAGTGCCGTTCAGCGCTTACCTGTTTTTCAAATACGCCGAACACATCGACTCGCCCTACAAACCGGACAATTGGGGCGAGGCGCTGAGCGAGCAGCAGATCGTCGCGCAGGCAGCGCGGATGATTGAGGCGTACGGGTTCAAGAGCATCAAGCTCAAGGCCGGCACTTTGCCGCCGGAGCATGAAGTGGCGTGCATCAAGGCGCTGAAAAAAGCCTTTCCGGGATTTCCGCTGCGCATCGACCCGAACGGCAACTGGTCGCTGGAGACGGCGATTCGCATGGCCGAACTGCTTGGGGATGATCTGCAGTATTACGAAGACCCGACCCCGGGGCTTGATGGCATGGCCGAACTGCACAAGCGCACCGGTCTGCCCCTGGCGACCAATATGGTGGTCACCGATTTCGACGAGTTCCGCCGCAGCGTTGCGCAGAACAGCGTGCAGATCGTCCTTGCCGACCACCATTACTGGGGTGGCCTGCGTGACACGCAGATGCTGGCGAAAATGTGCGACGTGTTCGGGCTCGGCGTGTCGATGCATTCCAACTCGCACCTGGGTATCAGCCTGATGGCCATGGCCCACGTCGCGGCGGCGGTGCCGAATCTGGATTACGCCTGCGACACCCATTACCCGTGGCAGGAGCCGGATGAGGAAGTGATCAAGGGCGGCAAACTGCCGATTGTCGATGGCTGCGTGAAGATCACTCGCGCGCCCGGGCTGGGGCTGGAACTGGACCATGAGCAACTGGGCAAGCTGCATGATCAATATCTGACCTGCGGAATTCGCCAGCGCGATGATGTGCGGCAGATGCAGCGGTACAAGGCGGATTGGCGGGCGGTCAAACCAAGGTTTTGAGATCGTTGTGACTGGCCTCTTCGCGAGCAGGCTCGCTCCCACAGGTAAATGCATGCCAAATGTGGGAGCGAGCCTGCTCGCGAAGGGCCGCGACTCGGTCCTTCAGAGGGTATGAACCAGCCAATCCCTGAACGCCTTCAACGAAGGCAGATTCTCATTGCGCGGCGGATACACCAGGTAATAGCTGCGCCGGCTGGTAATCGGCTCGCCCAGTTGCAGCAACTCACCCTTGGTCAGCTCGTCTTCGACCAGAATCCGCGGCACCAGGCCCACGCCGATATTGGCGCGCACCGCCTGAATCAAGTGCGAAGTCATTTCAAAGCTCGGCCCGATCCTCATGCTGCGATGTGGCAGTTGGTGTTGGCTGAACCATTCCGCCCACGCCTGGGCATTGCTGCTGACATTGAGCAGCAACTGCCCGGCCATGTGCCGCTCGGCCTCGTCGCGTTCAGTGGCCGACAGCTGCGCGCTGGCAATTGCCACCAGTTCTTCGGTGTGCAAGGGCAGGGCGGTCAGGCCTGGCCATTCACCGCCGCCGACACAGATGGCGGCGTCGATTTCACTGGTGTCGAAGTCGATGGTTTCGATCCGCGAATGCAAGTGCACGGTCATGCCCGGATGCGCCGTGTAGAAATCCTTCAGCCGGGGCAGCAACCATTTCGAGCCGAAGGTCGGTAATGTCGCCAGACGCAGGCTGTGAATGCCCGAACCAAACGCCATCGCTTGCAACGTCGCGCTGCGGATCTGCCCGAGGGCTTCCGTGAGTTCGCGCTGGTACATGCGCCCGACATCCGTCAGCACCACTTGCCGGCCTTCGCGGCTGAACAGGCGCATGCCGAGCATCTTCTCGAGAATCTGTACCTGGCGGCTGACCGCGCTCTGCGTCAGTGACAGCTCATGGGCGGCGCGGGTGTAGCTCTCGTGGCGAGCGGCGGCCTCGAAAGCCAGCAGCAGCGACATGGACGGCGTGAGGGTGCGCGGATTCATTCGTAAAACTCATCGATAACGGGTCGAAATTACGCTTGTTCCAGGTTTCGCCAGCAATGAACATGGGCGCAATCAGATGGCGGAGCCTGACGCAATCATTCGTCGCGTACAAGTGTTCACCGCCACGCAGCCCGATTTGTCCGAGATGACCTGACCGATGATTGCCCAACTGTCGCCCGCCAAAGCCCTGACCGGCGATTACCAACAATTCCTCGCCGCCCTGAAAGACATCGGCTTTCGCGGGGAAATCAGCGCCGATTACGCCAGCCGCGTGGTGCTCGCCACCGACAACTCGATCTACCAGCGCCTGCCGCAAGCGGCGGTGTTTCCACTGGATGCGGACGATGTGGCGCGGGTGGCGCGGCTGATTGCCGAACCGGCGTACGAGAACGTGGTGATCACCCCGCGTGGCGGTGGCACCGGCACCAACGGCCAATCGCTGACCGACGGCATCGTCGTCGACCTGTCGCGGCACATGAACCGCATTCTGGAAATCAATGTTGAACAGCGCTGGGTGCGCGTGCAGGCCGGGGTGGTCAAGGATCAGCTCAATGCCGCGCTGAAATCCGCCGGGCTGTTCTTCGCCCCGGAACTGTCGACCTCCAATCGCGCAACGGTCGGCGGCATGATCAATACCGACGCCAGCGGCCAGGGCAGTTGCACCTACGGCAAGACCCGCGACCATGTGCTGGAACTGCAGATGATCCTGCGCGGCGGCGAGCGTTTGCATGGCCTGCCGCTGGCGGAGGATGAGCTTGACGCGCAGTGCGCGCGCGATGATCGGGTCGGCGCAGTCTATCGCTGCGCGCGGCAGATCATTGATGAGCAGGGCGAGCTGATCAAGGCACGCTTCCCCGATCTCAACCGCTGTCTGACCGGTTATGACCTGGCGCACCTGCGCGAGGCCGATCAGCGCTTCAACCTCAACAGCGTGCTCTGTGGCGCTGAAGGCTCGCTGGGTTTCGTTGTCGAAGCGCGACTCAACGTGCTGCCGATTCCCAAACATACGATGCTGGTCAATATCCGCTACGCCGGGTTCATGGATGCACTGCGCGATGCGCGGGCGTTGATGGCGCTCAAGCCGTTGTCGATTGAAACCGTTGATTCAAAAGTGTTGCTGCTGGCGATGCAGGACATCGTCTGGCACGGCGTTGCCGAATATTTTCCCGAAAACGCTGAGCGGCCGACTCTGGGCATCAACCTGGTCGAGTTCTGCGGCGACGATCCTGAAGACTTGCAGCGGCGCGTCGAAGCGTTCCTCGAACACCTGCAAAACGACCGCACGGTGGAGCGCCTCGGGCATACACTGGCAGTCGGTCAGGCAGCGGTGAACAAGGTCTACGGCATGCGCAAACGAGCGGTGGGCCTGCTCGGCAACGTCGCCGGCGAAGCCCGCCCGCAACCTTTTGTCGAAGACACCGCCGTGCCGCCGCAGCACTTGGCCGAATACATCGCCGAGCTGCGCGATCTGCTCGACAGCCATGGTTTGCAGTACGGCATGTTTGGCCATGTCGACGCCGGCGTACTGCACGTGCGGCCGATCCTCGACATGAAAGACCCGCAGCAAGCGGCGCTGGTGCGCCCGGTTTCCGATGGCGTCGCCGCTTTGACCCAGCGCTACGGCGGCCTGCTCTGGGGCGAGCATGGCAAGGGCCTGCGTTCGGAATACGCGCCGGCATTCTTCGGCGAGTTGTACCCGGCGCTGCAAGCCTTGAAAGCCGCGTTCGACCCGTTCAACCAGTTCAATCCGGGCAAAATCGCCACGCCGGCCAACAGCGGCGCGGCACTGCTGAAGATCGACGAAGTGACCCTGCGCGGTGAGCTGGATCGGCAGATCGACGAAAAAGTCTGGCAAAGCTACGGCGCCGCCATGCACTGCAATGGCAACGGCGCCTGCTACAACTTCGATCCTGACGACGCCATGTGCCCGTCGTGGAAAGCCACCCGCGAACGCGCGCAGTCGCCCAAGGGCCGCGCTTCGCTGATTCGCGAATGGCTGCGGTTGCAGGGCGAGGCGGGGGTCGACGTGCTTTCGGACGCGATACGCAAACCGGCGTTTTTCCGCACGGTGTGGCAGCGCTGGCGCAACAGCCGCGATCCGTCGGCAGACTTTTCCCATGAGGTGTACGACGCCATGGCCGGTTGCCTGGCCTGTAAATCCTGCGCGGGGCAATGCCCGGTCAAGGTCAACGTGCCGGAATTCCGCTCGCGCTTTCTCGAGCTCTATCACAGCCGTTACCTGCGCCCAGCGCGGGACTATCTGATTGCCTCGCTGGAATACACCATTCCCTACATGGCGCGGATTCCGGCGCTGTACAACGGTGTGATGGGCGCTGGGTGGGTACGTGGCGCACTGGCGCGTGTGGGCGGCATGATCGATGTGCCGTTGCTCAGTCGTTTTGATTTCTACGCGGCGATGCGTCGTTGGCAGGTGCAGCCAGCGACGGTTGCGACGTTGTCGGCACTGACCCCGGAGCAACGCGAACGCAGCGTGGTCATCGTGCAGGACGCCTTCACCCGCTACTTCGAAGCGCCGCTGTTGGCGGATCTGGTCGAGCTGACTTCGCGTCTGGGTTATCAGGTGTATCTGGCGCCGTTCAGCGCTAACGGCAAACCGCTGCATGTGCAGGGCTTTCTCCCGGCGTTCAATCGGACGGCGTTGCGCAACGCTGAGCAATTGCAGGCGCTGGCGCAGACTGGCGTGCGGTTGCTGGGGCTGGATCCGGCGATGACGTTGGTGTATCGCCAGGAATACCTGAAAGTGCCGGGCTTGCAGGCATGTCCGCAGGTGGCGCTGGTGCAGGAATGGTTGCTCGAAGTCATGCCGGAGCAGACGCCTCAGGCCCAGGCCAAAGCGTTCCGTCTGCTCGCCCATTGCACGGAGAAGACCAACGCGCCGGCCGCGACCCGGCAGTGGGAACAGGTTTTCGAACGTGCCGGTTTACAGCTGGCGACGCAAGCCACTGGTTGCTGCGGCATGTCCGGCACCTATGGCCACGAGGCACGCAATCGCCAGACGTCGGCGTTGATTTACGAGCAGTCCTGGGCGCGTCAGGTGCAGGCGCCAGTGGAGCAGGGCGAGGCGTTGGCGACCGGCTATTCCTGCCGCAGCCAGGTCAAACGCCAGTCGGATCAGGCGTTGCGCCATCCGCTGCAGGTGTTGCTGGAGGCTCTGCGTCGCTGATCGTGTCGCTGGTGTCCTGGTCCCAGATCAGGCGCGGGTCGAAACTCATCGCCGCGAGCATGGTGAACACCACGACCAGGCCGAAGAACAGGATGCCCGGTCGTGGCTCGATATCGCCCAGCGCCTGGAATTTCACCAGTGCCGCTACCAGCGCGACCACCAGCACGTCGAGCATCGACCAGTAACCGATCAGCTCGACGAAGCGGTACAACTTCGAACGCTCCCTGCGCGCCCAGTCGCTGTTGCGCTGGACGGTGATCAGCAGCAGGGTCAGGGCGACGAATTTGATCCCCGGCACCGCGATGCTGGCGATGAAAATGATCAAGGCAATGTCCCACGCTCCGGCTTCCCAGAACTCCAGCACGCCGCTCATGATCGTGCTGTCGGCGCCGTTGCCGAGCATCACCGTGTTCATCACTGGCAGCAGATTGGCGGGCACATAAAAGGCCAGCGCGGCGAGCATGTACGCCCAGGTGCGCGCCAGCGAATTGGTCTTGCGTCGATGCAGTGGCGCATCGCAGCGCGGGCACTCGTGTAGCTCGTCGGTCATATCGCAGGCCAGCCCACAACTGTGGCACAGGCACAGGTTGAGCTCGCTGGCGGTCGGTGGACGTTTCATAAAATGTCCCACAGGTCGCGGATGTCACGGCCGGCAATGCGGATCATCATCAGGCTCAGCACGGCAAGGGCGAACAGGCCGATCCCGGGCAGCACATCCAGCAGGCCGGCGAGTTTGAACACCGCGACCATCGCCCCCAGCAGGCACACTTCAAGCATGCTCCACGGGCGCAGGGTTTCCAGCCAGCGCATGCACAGATTGAACCCCGGCGCCCGACGCAGACCGAGGGCAAAACCCAGCACCCAGACCAGCAACACCAACTGAAAGGCCGGGGCGATGATGATCGCAATCGCCGCGACCATGGCGATAAACGTAATCGGTCCCTGGCTCAGCGCCAGCACCGAATCCCACAGGGTTGCGCTGTTTTTCATGCCTTTGAGGCTGATGCTCATCACCGGATAGAAATTGGCGAACAGCCACAGCATCGCCGCCGTGAACGTCAGCGCCAGGCGTTGCTCGATGGTCAGGCCGTTGAAGCGCTGCAGCACGCCACCGCAGCGCACGCACAGGGTTTTCTGGTGTTTGCCGAGCACGACTTTTTCGTACACGCAATCGCAGTGCTCGCAGATGATCAGGTGTTCGGTGTTGACCATGAACAATGCTCGACAATAGGCCGCGACGGTGAGGCGGACCTGTTCACTATAGAAGGCTGAGGCCGATGAGCAACCTGTTTGGGTTTTGCTTTTTTGATGTTATAAGATAACGCAGAATTTGCGGGCGTCGTTGTGGCTGCCCGGTGTTATCCCTCTCGATTGCGAACGTTCCATGACCCCTGTGCTTCCCCGTTCTGCCCCATTGACGACTGGCCGGCTGCTCTCCATTGATGCGCTCAGAGGCCTGGTGATCCTGTTCATGCTGCTCGATCACGTGCGCGAAACCTTCCTGCTGCACCGCCAGGTGTCTGACCCGATGGACATCGCCAGCACCGAGCCGGCGCTGTTTTTCAGCCGTACCCTGGCGCATTTGTGTGCGCCGGTGTTCGTGTTGCTGACCGGGTTGTCGGCCTGGCTGTACGGTGAAAAATATGCCGGCAAAGCCGACGTCAGCGGGTTTCTGTTCAAGCGCGGATTGTTCCTCGTGGCGCTGGAATTCACTCTGGTCAACTTCGCCTGGACGTTCCAGTTACCGCCGAGCGTGATTTACCTTCAAGTGATCTGGGCGATCGGCTTGAGCATGATCGCGCTGGCATTGCTGGTCTGGTTGCCGCGCGCGGTGCTGCTGACGCTGAGCCTGGCGATCATCGCCGGGCACAACTTGCTTGATACGCTGCACTTCCCGGTGGAGTCGGCGCTGCATGTGCCTTGGGCGATTCTGCATGACCGAGGCTGGATCGAAGTCAGCGAAACCCTGCGCCTGCGTACTTCATACCCGCTGCTGCCGTGGATCGGTGTAATTGGCCTGGGCTATGCGCTGGGGCCGTGGTTTGCCCGAGGCATGGATGGGGCGGTGCGTCAGCGTCGTTTGCTGATTGCTGGAGCTGGCGGGTTGCTGGGGTTTATGGCGCTGCGCTTGATCAATGGCTACGGCGAGAAGCCGTGGGCGGTCAGCGATTCGCTGGTGCAGACGCTGATGAGCTTTTTCAACATCACCAAATACCCGCCGTCGCTGCTGTTCATCACGCTGACTGTGAGCACAGGCCTGTTGCTGCTGCTCGCCTTCGAGCGCGTGCAGAGTCGCCGCTGGATTGGCTGGCTGACCGTATTCGGTTCGGCGCCGATGTTTTTCTATCTACTGCATCTGTACGTGTTGAAAGTGTTGTACCTGATTGGCGTGGCGCTGTTCGGGCTGAATCAGGGCAGCTATTTCGGCTTTTCGACGGTGGCGGCGGTGTGGCTGGCGGCGGTGGTTCTTGCCGTGGTGTTGTTCCCGGCAGTGCGCTGGTTTTCGGCACTGAAAGCACGGCGCCGGGACATCGGCTGGTTGAAATATCTGTAAATCGAAGCAGAGCTTGGGGGGAGCGAGCCTGCTCGCGAAGAGGGTGTGTCAGTCGATGCCGCGGTGACTGACAGGACGCTTTCGCGAGCAGGCTCGCTGCCACAATGGAAGGGTGACGTGCCCCAAATCATCTGCGCAGCCGTGCCCCTGTGGGAGCGAGCCTGCTCGCGAAGAGGGTGTGTCAATCGATGCAGCGGTGACTGACAGGACGCTTTCGCGAGCAGGCTCGCTCCCACAGTTTTCAGGGCGTCTGGCTTATTTGCGATCCATCCACACGGTCTGGGCGTTGCAGAATTCGCGTACGCCGAAGTGCGACAGCTCACGACCGAAGCCGCTCTTCTTCACGCCACCGAAGGTCACGCGCGGGTCGCTGGCGGAGTAGCCGTTGATGAACACACCGCCGGTTTCCAGTTCGCTGGTCAGTTGCTCGGCCAGCGCGACGTTGGCGGTGTAGATCGTGGCGGTCAGGCCGAAATCGCTGTCGTTGGCCAAGGCGACGGCGTGCGCGCAATCGCGGGCGGTGATGATCGAGGCGACCGGGCCGAACAGCTCCTGCTTGAACGAGGTCATGCGGTCGGTCACGTCGGCCAGCACGGTCGGTTCGTAGTAGTTGCCAGCGCCCTCGGCTTTGCTGCCACCGAGCAACAGGGTCGCGCCTTCTTCAAGGGTGTCGCGCACTTGTTGATCGAGTTCGTCGCGCAGATCGAAACGCGCCATCGGCCCGATGTAAGTGTCGGCGTTCAGCGGATCACCCATTTTCAACTGGCGTGTAGCTTCGACGAACTTACGGGTAAATTCCTCGACCACACCTTGTTCGATGATCAGCCGCTTGGCAGCCGCGCAGACCTGCCCGGAGTTCTGATAGCGACCGACCACCGCCGCATGCACGGCTTCATCCAGATTGGCGTCATCAAGCACAATGAATGGATCGGAGCCGCCCAGCTCCAGCACACATTTCTTCAGCGCCGCACCGGCCTGAGCGCCGATGGCCATGCCGGCGCGGACGCTGCCGGTCAAGGTCACAGCGGCAATGCGCGGGTCGGCGATGGCGGTGGAAACGCCTTCCGGGGTGACATTGATAACTTCAAATACGCCCTCGGGGAAACCGGCGCGCACGAACGCATCGCGCAACAGATAAGCGCTGCCCATCACGTTCGGCGCATGCTTGAGCACGTAAGTGTTGCCGGCAAGCAGCGTTGGCACCGCGCCGCGCAGTACCTGCCAGATCGGGAAGTTCCACGGCATCACCGCCAGAATCGGCCCCAGCGGGCGGTATTCGATGCGTGCCTTGCCGCCTTCAATCAGCGTGGCTTCAGCGTCGAGCATCGCCGGGCCGTGTTCGGCGTACCACTCGCAGAGCTTGGCGCATTTCTCGATTTCGCCACGGGCCTGGGCAATCGGCTTGCCCATTTCCTGGGTGATCATGGTTGCCATCGCTTCTGAGGTTTCACGCAGCGCGCCGGCGAGGGCGGTCAAAAGGCGCGAACGATCCTGCAGCGGCTTGCGCTTCCACTTGCCGGAAGCGAATGCAGCGCGAGTCAGTGCCGCATCGAGGGCAGCGGCGGATTCAAATGCGTAGTGACCGATCCGCTCGCCAGTGGCGGGGTTGATCGAGATGGCGTGGGTCTGGCTGGAGATCTGGCTCATGACGTTGTCCTGTAGGTTCGTCGGATGAGCCTAGAGTAGGGTGGTGTTAGTTTTCTGGAAACTGAATAATAAAGATCGTTTCTTTCACGATTGGAGAATGACCGTGGATCTGGTGCAACTGGAAATCTTCAAGGCCGTGGCCGAACACGGCAGCATCAGCGCCGCCGCCACGCACATTCATCGCGTGCCGTCGAACCTGACCACGCGAATCAAACAGCTGGAGCAGGATCTCGGCGTCGATCTGTTCATCCGCGAGAAAAGCCGTCTGCGCCTGTCACCGGCCGGGTGGAGTTTTCTCGAGTACACGCGGCGCATTCTCGATCTGGTGCAGGAAGCCCGCGCTACGGTGGCAGGTGAGGAACCCCAGGGCGCGTTCCCTTTGGGTTCGCTGGAAAGTACCGCGGCAGTGCGCATTCCGGAACTGCTGGCGGCGTACAACCAGCAGCATCCGAAGGTCGACCTCGACCTCTCGACCGGCCCATCGGGGACGATGATCGACGGCGTGCTGGCCGGGCGTCTCGCCGCTGCATTTGTCGACGGCCCGGTACTGCATCCGGCCCTGGAAGGCGTGCCGGCGTTTGAGGAGGAAATGGTCATCATCGCGCCGCTCAACCATTCACCGGTCGAGCGTGCGGCAGACGTGAATGGCGAAAATATCTATGCTTTTCGTTCCAACTGTTCCTACCGTCACCATTTTGAAAAATGGTTCAGCACTGACGCCGCCGTGCCCGGCAAGATTTTCGAAATGGAGTCCTACCACGGCATGCTCGCCTGCGTCAGCGCCGGTGCCGGCCTGGCGCTGATGCCGCGCAAAATGCTGCAGAGCATGCCCGGCAGCGCGACAGTCAGCGTCTGGCCGCTGACCGCAGATTTTCGCTATCTGACCACATGGCTGGTCTGGCGCCGGGGCACCGTGTCGCGCAGTCTGAGCATGT
Source organism: Pseudomonas koreensis (assembly GCF_024169245.1). NCBI lineage: Bacteria > Pseudomonadati > Pseudomonadota > Gammaproteobacteria > Pseudomonadales > Pseudomonadaceae > Pseudomonas > Pseudomonas koreensis. The sequence continues at coordinate 4,757,501 of NZ_JALJWP010000001.1, read as the reverse complement.
TCGTGCGTTTGCTTGAAGAGCGTGGCGTGGTGCGTGAGCAAGCCTGATCGAGCGTGTCTTTATGGCGTGCCGTTGCGCCCGTACAAACGATAACCGTCGCGCTGATTCAAGCGATCGTAGTAGGCGCGCACCGCAGCCAGGTCCCCGTGATCGAGCGGCGTCTCGAACCAGCGATTGACCGACAGCCCGATCGGAATGTCCGCTAGGGAAAACTGCTCGCCGCTGACGTAAGCGCCGGTCTTCTGCAGTTGGCGATCGAGGATTTGCATGTTCCGCGTCCAGTCTCGGCAGCCAGCAGCCAAGGCGTCGGGGTCTTGATAATCCGGCGACTTGCGCACCAGCGCCATCAGCGGGTATGACCACGAGCGATTCAACTCCGAAGCCTGCCAGTCGATCCATTGATCAACCCGCGCTCGGGCGATCGGCTCAGCCGGATACAAATGAGCGCCGCCGTAACGTGTCGCCAGATAACGGATGATCGTGTTGGATTCCCACAGCGTGAAATCGCCATCCTGAATCACCGGCACCATGGCGCAGGGGTTGAGCGCGAGAAACTCCGGTGTGTTCGGCGACTTGAAACCCGACCCCCAGTCTTCGCGCTCGAACGGGATGTCCAGTTCGGCACAGGTCCACAGCACTTTGCGCACATTGATCGATGAGGCTTTGCCGAGAATTCGCAGCATGGGATTTCCTTCTCCTGATGTCGGATGCAGAAAAATACCATAGCGCAAAACACAAGGCCCGCATTGCGCGGGCCTTGGTGGATCAGCATTTACCGGCCGCTTGTGCCAAGCGGAAATCAGCGGTTGAGGAACGCCAGCAGATCCTCATTCAACGCCTGCGCATGGGTCACGGCAAACCCGTGCGGCGCACCTGCGTAGACCTTCAACTCAGCGCCCTTGATTTGCGCGGCGGCCTGCTTGCCGGTGGTTTCGAATGGCACGATCTGGTCGCCGTCGCCATGGATCACCAGTGTCGGCACGTCGATCTTGGCCATGTCCGGGCGGAAGTCGGTTTCCGAGAACGCGGTTACGCAGTCGACGGTGCCTTTGAGCGATGCCAGCAGCGCGATGTTCAGGGTTTGCGTGAGCACGCCGTCAGAGACTTTCTGGCCTTGATTGATGCCGTAAAACGGCGTGTTGAAGTCAGCGATGAACTGCGCGCGATCCTTCAGCAGGCCGGCCTTGATGCCATCGAATACCGACTTGTCGACGCCGTCGGCGAAGTCGGCTTTCTTGCCGAACAGCGGCGTAATCGCGCCGAGCAATACCAGGCCGGCAACGCGCTCGCTGCCGTGGCGGGCGATGTAGCGGCTGACGTCGCCGCCACCCATGGAAAAGCCGACCAGGGTCACGTCGCGCAGGTCCAGATGATTGATCAAGCCGGCGATGTCATCGGCGAAGGTGTCGTAGTCGTAGCCAGTCCACGGCTGATCCGAGCGACCGAAACCACGCCGGTCGAACGCGATAGTGCGGTAGCCGCGGCTGCTCAGGTACTCCATCTGGTATTCCCACATGTCGGCATCCAGCGGCCAGCCGTGGCTGAACAGCACGGGCTTGCCGCTGCCCCAGTCCTTGTAATAGATCTCGGTGCCGTCTTGGGTCTTGAAGGTGCTCATGCAAACTCCTTGTGATGGTGTGTGGCAAGAATAGATGCCGAATGGGCAACGTCCACTATCCGCGCAAAGCGCGCCGGCCACTTGTACGCAGGTGCTGGTTTCACACGTATGAAAGCGCGACGAACCCCGATGAACGGTGCAAACATAAGTTTGACGTCAAAATGATGGCCATCTAATATCGCGCCACTATTTTGATGTCACTTTTTCTGTCGAGGGATCGAAGATGTTTCCACCCGCCTTCACGGCGCGGTTGTGTCTGGCTCTGCTCTGCCTTTCTCCGCTTGAATCTGCCTGGGCTGCGCCCACCCCCGGTGAAACCGACCTGATCCGTGAACGTCAGAACCGTTTGCTCGAAGAGCAACAGCGGCGTCTCGAAGAACTCAAGGACCTGCCCGGCAAAGACGCCAGACCAGCGCAACCGACTACCCCCGCCGATAGTCGCTGTTTCACCATCAAGGACATCGAGCTCAAGGGCGCCGACAGCCTGTCGGAGCGCGAAAAGGCGGGTTTGCTCGAACCCTATATCGGCGAATGCCTCGGCGTGCCGCAGCTCAACGAGCTGCTTAAAGTCATTACCGACCTTTACATCGAAAAAGGTCTGGTCACCAGCCGCGCATACTTGCCACAGCAGGATCTGTCCGCCGGGCACCTGAAAGTGCTGGTGGTCGAAGGCAGACTCGAAGGCATGAAAGGCGCGGTAAACAGCCGGCTCTCGGATCGCGAACTGGCCATGGCCTTTCCCGGCAAAAGCGGTGAACTGGTCAACCTGCGCGAGATCGAGCAAATGGTCGATCAGCTCAATCGCCTGCCGTCCAATCAGGCCAAAATGGAGCTGGCGCCGGGGCAGAATGTCGGCGGCAGTGAAGTGCGGGTCACCAACACGCCGCAGAAGCCATGGTGCGCCGGCCTGTCCCGCAGCAACGATGGCCAGCGCAGCACCGGCGAGCAGCAGTGGGGCACGTCATTCGACTGGGACAGCCCGCTGGGTCTGGCTGACCAATTGAGCCTGCGTGGCGGTCACGATGCGATGACCGATCACCAGCACACTTCCAACAACGCCATGCTCAATTACGGCCTGCCGTGGGGCTGGTGGACGTTCAGTTACACCTACAGCCAGAGCGAATACCGTTCGCAGATCGCCGCCAACGGCTACAACTTCAAGCAGACTGGCGACAGCGAAAACCATCAGTTGCGCGCCGAGCGCGTGATCCATCGCGACTCGGTGAGCAAGACTTCCCTCAGTGCCGGGCTGTCGTACCTGCGCAGCAACAACTTCATCGAAGACAGCAAGCTCAAACTGAGCAGCAATCGCATCAGCGAAGCGCAGTTCGGTTTCAACCATGGCCGTCGTGTCGGCAGCGCGTTCGTCAACTTCGATGCTGGCGTGCAGGAGGGCATCGGTGCTTTCGATGCGCAGGGCAGTCACGATCCCGGCCCTGGTGAACCGGACGCACGCTACCGCAAATACAGCGCAACCCTGAGCTATTTGCAGCCGTTCAAATTGCTCGGCGAATCCTTCAGCTTCAGCAGCCTGATGACCGGCCAGCGCAGCGAAGATGTGCTGTTCAGCCCGCAGCGCACCAGCCTCGGCGGCTCGGCATCGATCCGTGGCTACAAGGATCAATCCCTGTCCGGCGACAGCGGTGGCTACTGGCGCAACGACCTGCGCTGGAGTCGTCCGGTAACGGCCGAATGGCTGCAACCGGTGTTCGCTGAATACGGTACCAGCCTCGGTTATGACCAGGGCGTGATTCGTGGCGATCGCTACAACGGCGATCAGCACGGGCGCATGTCGAGCAACTCGCTGGAGCTGTTCGCCCGCGGCCAGCACGTGGCCGCCAGCGTGACTTTCGCGCATTCCCTGGAACGACCGGACGCGCTGACCGAGCGCGAAGCGCCGATCTATTTCCGCCTCGACTTTTTCATCTGATAACGACTTTTTAGAGAACCGCCCACATGGACGTTCGTGACCACACCTCGCTCGCAGATCAGCCCCGCGCGGCCGTAGAAAAACAGGATACTTTTCTGGGCATGCCCAAGCGCGGCCTGGCCTTCCTGCTGGCGAACGTCATGTTCTGGCAACCGATGTGGGCGCAGGCCGATGGCATCGTCGTTGCCAACCCCAATACCTCGCTGGACCGCGCCGGCAACGGTGTGCCGATCATCAACATCGCCACGCCCAATGGCAGTGGTCTGTCGCATAACCAGTTCCATGATTACAACGTCGGTGCGCAGGGCGTCATCCTCAACAACGGCGCGGCGCAAACGTCGAACACACAACTGGGCGGGCACGTCATCGGCAACCCGAACCTGAAAAACAGCGGTCCGGCCCAGGCGATTCTCAACGAAGTCATCAGCGGCAACCCGAGCCAGTTGCGCGGTTACACCGAAGTGGCCGGGCAGTCGGCGCGGGTGATTGTCGCCAACCCGTATGGCATCACTTGCAACGGATGCGGTTTCATCAACTCGCCGCGCGTCACACTGACCACTGGCAAACCGGTGATCGAAAACGGCCGGCTGGATCGCTTTCAGGTCGATCAGGGTTCGGTGGCCATCGAAGGCGCGGGCATCAACGCGACCAACGTCGATCGCTTCGAAATCATCACCCGCAGCGCGAAAATCAATGCGCAGATTCAGGCACAGAACCTGACCATCGTCGCCGGTCGCAACGACGTCAATGCCGACAGCCTGAATGCCACGGCCCGCGCCGATGACGGCAGCGCCAAACCGCAACTGGCAATCGACTCCTCGGCGCTCGGTGGCATGTACGCCGGGGCGATCAGACTCGTCGGCACCGAGGCCGGCGTCGGGGTGAAGCTCGACGGCAAACTGATCGCCAGTGGCGGCGATATTCAGCTCGATGCCAATGGCCAATTGAGTCTGGCCGACACCTCGGCCACCGGCGCGGTCAACGTCAAAGCCGCCAGCCTCGACGCGCAAGGACCGGTCTACGCAGGCACCGCGCTCACCGTGCAGGCCCAAGGCAACCTGACCAACCGCCAGACCCTCGCCGCCCGTAACAGCATCAACCTCAGCGCTGGCGGGCAGTTGACCAACGCCGGCGCCATCGAAGCCGGCGTGAATGCTGACGGCAGCCGTAATGTCAGCGGCGATCTGAGCCTGAGTGTGCAGACCCTCAATAACAGCGGTAAAAGCCTGACTGCCAGCCGCAATCTGACAGTCAACGCTGTGCACACCCTGAACAATCAGAACGGCACGCTCAACGCGCAGAACATCGCCATCATCGGCGGCATGCTCGATAACCGCAGCGGGCAAATTCTCGGTGACCTGGGGCTCAATATCGATCTGAGCGGGGCGCTGGACAACCGTGACGGCGTAATGGGTTCGGCACGCACAGTGTTTCTGAAGGCGGCCAGTCTGGACAACCGCGAGGCTGGCGCGCTGGTCAGCGACGGCAACCTGACGGGGCGCATCAGCAGCACGCTCGACAACCGCAACAAGGGCGACATTTCGGCCAAAGGCGCCATCGATCTGCAGGCCGGCACATTGCTCAACGGCGACGGCAAAGTCATCGGCAAGAGTACGCTGGCCGTGCGCGGCGACGTGGTTGACAACCGGGGCGGGGTGATCCAGGCCGACCAGCAACTGAACTTGAATATCGCGCAACTGAATAACCGCGACAAGGGCGTGGTCAGCGGCAAGGCTGGCCTGACCTACGTCGGCACCCGGCTGGATAACAGCGGCGGCCTGGTCAGTGCAGTCGGCCCGGTGAACCTTACGGCCGCCGAGATTCAAAACGCAGCGGGACGGATTTCCAGCCAGGGCGATCTGTTGGCGACCATCGGCCTGCTGCAACAGCAGGGCGGCGCGCTGGTTGCACAAGGCAATCTCAACCTTAGCGGCAAAACCCTCGATAACCGCAACGGCGGTCTGGTCGGCACTACTAAAGCGCTGACACTGACGGTCGATGACATCGACAACCGCAGCGGCGAAATCTCCAGCAGCCTGTTGATGAACGTCAAAGGCCTGCGTCTGGACAACAGCGACGGCGGCAAGATTCTTTCCGGCAGCGATCTGGGGTTGAGCGTCGCCAGATTGATCAACCAGAACAAAGGTTTGATCTCCGCCGTCAAGGGCGCGGCGACCCTCAACGGTACAACGCTGGACAACAGCGGCGGTACGCTCAATAGCCTCAATGGCCTGGTGATTACGCTGGACGATGCGCTGATCAATGCCGGGGTCATCAGCACGGAAGGCGTGCTGACCGTCAATGCCGCGCGCATCGACAATGGCAAAGGCAGCCTCGGCAGTGCCGGCAATCTTCAACTGACCAGTACCGGCGCGTTGCTCAATCAGGGCGGTTCGATCAGCACTGACTCGGCGCTGACCCTCACCAGCGCCAGCCTGGATAACAGTCACAAGGGCGTGATCTTCGGCCAGGGCGTTAGCCGCGTCGAGACCGGCGCGTTCGACAACAGCGATGGCGGCAAACTCACCAGCGGTGCGGCGCTGACGCTCAAGGCCGGACAGGTCAACAACGCCGCTGGCCGCATCGCCAGCCAGCAGGCGCTGGACGTTTCGCTCAGCGGGCTCGATCAGCAGGGCGGTGAACTGTTCAGCAAGTCCGACCTGACTCTCGATCTGAACCATGGCCAGTTGAACAACCAGAACGGCCTGATCAACGCGCCGGGCACGCTGCTGTTGAAAAACCTCAATGGGGTCAACAACCAAAGTGGCGAGATTTCCAGCCAGCAAGCCTTTGCGCTTGCCGCGCACAGCCTCGATAACAGCAACGGCAAACTGCTCAGCCAGCAGGGCCTGACGCTGCGCATCGCCGCAGCATTGAACAACCTCAAAGGCGTCATCTCCGGCGCCTCGCTCGACAGCCACAGCGCCAGCCTCGACAACCATGAAGGCTTGATCAGCAGTCGCGGCGAGTTGTTGCTGACTGCCGACAAGACCCTGAATAACCAGCTCGGCACGGTCATCGCAGACGGCCAACTGACCGTCACCGCTGATGAACTGGTCAACCGCGCAGGCAATATCGCCGGCAAGGCCGATGCCAGCGTGCAAGCCAAAACCGTTAACAATCAGAAGGGGCAGTTGATCGCCACCGGCGTGCTCAAACTGCAGGCCGATCAACTGGATAATCAGCAGAACGGTTTGCTCGGCTCGAGCAAGGACATGACCCTGACCGTCGCCGATCTGGACAACCGTGGCGGCGAAATCAGCAGCAACGGTGATTTACTGGTCACTGGCAAAAAACTCGACAACAGCGACGGCGGCAAGATCTTCACCGGAAAAGGCCTGACGCTCACCGTCGACGAGGTGCTCAACCGCAGCAAAGGCCTGATCGATGCGGGCGCACAGTTCACTCTGCAGGGGCGCTCGCTGGCCAACAACGGCGGACAGTTGCTCAGCCAGCAAGGCATGTCGCTGAACCTCACTGGCGCCGTTGACAACACCTCGGGCAAGGTCAGCAGCGAAGGCACACTGACGGTCGACACCGCGAAACTCACCAACGTTGGCGGGAGCCTGTCCAGCGCGGCGGATCTCAAGCTGGACAGCGACGGCAGCGTCGATAACCAGGCTGGCCAGATCGTCACCGATGGCGCGCTGCTGCTGGCCAGCGCCAGCCTCGACAACCGCCAACAGGGCACGCTCAGCGGTAAAGGCGCGGTCACCGTGACCACCGGCGCCTTCGATAACAGCAACGGTCGACTCAGCAGCGCCGACACCCTGAACCTCACCGCCGGCCACGTCACCAACGGCGGCGACGGCAGTATTGGCAGTCAAAACGCACTGACGGCTTCGGTCAGTGGCTTCGATCAGCAGGGCGGCAAGCTGTTCAGCAACACGCAACTGAGCCTGGACTTGAATCATGGCCAGTTGAACAACATCGGCGGTTTGATCAACGCTCCGGGCGCGCTGCTGCTCAAGCAGCTCAACGGCGTCAACAACCAGGGCGGGACGATTTCCAGCGCCGAGACGTTCACCTTCACTGCGCAAAATCTGGATAACAGCAACGGCAAGCTGTTGAGCAATCAGGGCCTGACCCTGCGCATCGCGGCAGCACTGGATAACGTCAAAGGCATGATCGGCGCAGCCGCCATCGACGCCCACGCGGCAAGCCTGAACAACGGCGGCGGCAACCTGGTCAGCCGTGGCGACCTCGATCTGACCGTGGACGGTTTGCTGCGCAACGATGCCAAGGGCTTGATCAGCGCGGCGCAGTCTCTGGAGATCAGCAGTGGCGAGTTGAATAACCGCGACAGTGGTTTGATCAACAGCCAGGGCAACCTGACCCTGACCGCCACCGGGCTGGATTCCAGCGACGGCGGCGAAGTCTCCGCCAGCGGTGACATGGATCTGAAACTGACGTCCCTGACCCAGCGTGGCGGTCGCCTGCTGGGCGACAAAGCGATCACTCTCGACCTGGCCAATGGTGATTTCGACAACCAGCGTGGCTTGTTGACTGCCCAGGGACCGTTGACGCTCAAACGCCTGCGTGACGTGAACAACCAGAGCGGTGAGATCTCCAGCAACCTCGGTTTCGATCTCATCGTCCGAGCGCTCAACAACACGTCCGGCAAGATCATCAGTGGCGAAAAACTGCTGTTGCGTGGCACCGGGCTGATCAACCAGAAAGGCCTGATCTCCGGCTGGCAGGGCCTCACGGTCAATGCTGACAGCCTCGACAACCGCAACAGCGGCACGCTCTCCAGCAAGTTCGCCGATGTCTCGGTCGACCTCAAGGACGCGTTGCTCAACAGCGACAGCGGCGCGGTGGTCGCCCAAGGCGAGCTGACCGTCAAGGCAGGCAGCGTCGACAACAGCAACAAGGGCAACCTCAGCAGTGGCGCAGGGCAGACCCTGACGCTGGGCGGTGCGCTCAATAACGATCAAGGCCTGATTTTCAGTGGTGCGGCACTGGATGTCGTCAGCACGGCGTTCACCAATGCCGGCGGCTCAGTCAATGCCGAACAGGCTTTCACCGCAACCGCCTCGCGTCTGGACAACAGTGGCGGACAGATCGCCAGCAACGACGCAATCACTCTCGGCCTGAGCGGCGAGCTGAACAACAACGCCGGCAAGCTGGCGAGCAGCGGCGCGATGTTGCTCAAGGGCGTGACCGACCTGCGCAACCAGAACGGCCAGGTCGCCAGCCAGAAAACCCTCGAGGTGCGAACCGGTTCGCTGGACAACAGCAACAAGGGCACGGTCGCGGCCAACGATCAGTTGCAGATCAGCGCAACGGGCGTCGTCAACAACAGCGCCGACGGTCTGATCTACAGCCAGAAGGCCGGCGTCCAACTGACCGCTGCCAGCCTGGGCAACGGCAAAGGTTCGATCCAGAGCGAAGGCGCGTTGAGCCTTGAAGTCAGCGGCGATTTCGACAACCAGAGCGGCAAGGTCATCGCGCAAAACGGCAATGTCTTGGTCAACGCAGCGAACATCGACAACCGTGGCGGCATTCTTTCCAGCATCAAAGGCGCACTGGAAGCACGCACGGTCGGCGTGCTGCGCAACGGTTTTGACCTGAACAACAATCGTCAGGGCGGCATCATCCAGGCGCAGGCTCTGACCCTGTCCGCACTGGCTGGGCTGAACAACAACGGCGGGCGCATTTCCGCGCAGTCGGGGGATAGCAGCATTACCACCACCGCGCTGGATAACAGCAGTGGTGTGCTGTATTCGAAAGGTGTGCTGGGCGTCACCGGCTCCGACCTGGAAAACGCAGGCGGCCAGATTGCGGCCAACCGCATTGATTTCGGCCTGACCGGTGCGTTGCGCAACGGCACGGGTGTTATCGAAAGCGATACTCAACTGAGCGTAAAAGCCGCCAGCGTCGACAACCAGAATGGTCGTCTGCGGTCGCTGGGCAATACCGGCAAGACCCTGTTCCAGATCGGCGGTTTGCTCGACAACCGCAACGGCGTGCTGGAAACCGCCAACGTCGACATGACCCTCGCGCTCGGCGGCTTTCTCAATGGCGGCGGGCAACTCAACCACGTCGGACGCGGCAAGTTCGACATCTCCACCGCCAATGTCATTGGCGCCGGTGGCAGCATCGTCACCGGTGGATTGCTGGAACTCAATGCTGATACCTGGAGCAACTCCAACGTCATTCAGGCCGGTCGTCTGCACGTCAACGTGCGCGAGTTCAGTCAGACGGCGAGCGGCAAATTGTTGGCTTCGGATTCGTTGCAGATCCGCGGTAACAACTGGACCAACGATGGCTTGATCGCCAGTGACGGTCTGATCGACATGCGCTTGACCGGCAACTATGGCGGCAACGGGCGCCTGACCAGCCTGCGCGACACCTATCTGTCCGCGGCTTCGATGAACCTCGGCGCAGCCGGCAGTTTTGCCGCAGGTGCGACGTCGACCATCAAGATTGACGGGCAGCTCGTCAATGCCGGACGCATCACCTCCGGCGAAGACCTGACCGTCAATGCTGGCAGCCTCGCCAACCACGGCACCCTCGGTGCGGCGCAGAATCTGGTCATCAAGGCGCCAGTCTTGCTGAACGACCGCGGATTGATTTTCACCGGCAAGGACATGACGCTCGGCGTCGGCACGCTGACCAACCAGAGCGGCGATTTCTACGGTCTTGGCAATGTGGTGATCGCCGGTTATAGCGACGGCACACGCGCGGCGGGGGTGTACAACATTTCCGGCTCGATGGAGAGCGGCGGTGGGTTCACGCTGGATGCCGATGTGTTCGAGAACCGTACCGAAGGGCCAACGGCGTCAGCTGAACGCAAGTTGATTTCAGGGCTGATCGCTTCCAGTTGCGGTGACTGCGTGGGCGGTACGTTCAATAACTTCCTTGCGACTCGCGAGACGTACCAGTTCATCGACACCGATAACAGCGCCTCTGCCGTTCTCAACGTCGGCAAGGACTTCGTCTTCCACGGCGGTACATTCCTCAACAGCAAAAGCACGATAGCGGCGGGTGGCGGCATCGACATCACCGCTGTCAGCCTGAAAAACATTGGCACCCAGAGCGGCACCGTCGAGGTTACACGTCAGTACAACTTCGAAATGGGCACCGGCACCACGGCGCAATTCATGGCCAACGTGATCATGCCGTACAACCAGCGCAACAACCCTGACTTCCCGTTCGTGTATTACGTGATCGCGCCGGAAGGTCTGATCCGCAAAGCGATCGCCAAAACCGTGGGCAACGGCATCGTCATCGTCGACGCCGAGACGGGTGAGAACGTCGGTAGCCGCAAATATGGCCGGGCCATGTCGGGTTACAGCGCCGGCTTCGAGACGTCAACGCCATCGTTGTACGACCCGAATAACCTGATGGCCATACCGACCGAACTGACCCAGTTCCAGAAAGGCGACCCGGTTGAAGTGAGCGTCAATGGTGCGGGTGCGCCCGGCACAACCACCGGGCGCAACGCGGTGATTCAGGCCGGCGGCAAGGTCTCGATCAACGCCACCAAGGGAATTGAAAACAGCGTTATTCAGCAGGACTACAGCGCCACCGGCGGCACCAACAAAGTCGCCGATACCAGCGTCGGAAACAGCAACACCACCGTGGTACGCATCAACAGTCAACTGCCACCGGACCTGGCTCAACAGCAAGTCAATCCGTTGAGCCTGCCTGGCTTTTCCCTGCCAACAGGCGAGAACGGTCTGTTCCGTCTGAGCGATCAGGGCAGCAGCGGCGGGGGGGCACCGGGCAACATCGGGCCGGCACCGACCTGGACGGTGGGCAGTGAAAAGGTCGATACCCAAGAGCACGCAGTCGCCGCCACCAGTGGCGGACCGCGAAATCTGTTCATCGATGCGCCGGCTGCCGTCTCCGACAGCACACGCATGGTCGACACTTTCGACCGCAAGCCCAGCGTAATGAAAGCAGCGGGGAGCCGCATCGATGCCAACGTTCCGGTTGATTCTGCCGGTCCGGGTCTGCACGACCGTGGCAACGACATGAAGGAGTCAATCGACACTCGTCCGGTCACCCGCGTCACTGGACTACCGGACACCAAAGCACCGTCCAATCCGCACAAATACCTGATCGAAACCAACCCGGCACTCACCGACATCAAGTCGTTCATGAGCTCCGATTACCTGCTCGACAAACTTGGCTTCGACCCCGACCAGAGCGCCAAGCGTCTCGGCGACGGCCTCTACGAACAACGCCTGATCCAGCAAGCGGTCACCGCTCGCACCGGCCAGGCTTTCCTCGATGGCCAGACCTCCAACGAGGGCATGTTCAAGTACCTGATGAACAACGCCATCGCCAGCAAAGACGCGCTCAACCTGTCGGTCGGCGTCGGCCTTACATCGCAGCAAGTCGCGGCGCTGACCCACGACATCGTCTGGCTCGAAGAGCATGAAGTGAATGGCGAGAAAGTGCTGGTGCCGGTGGTGTATCTGGCGCAAGCCAATGGCCGTCTCGGCCCGACTGGAGCGCTGATTGCCGGTAACGATGTGACGCTGATTGCGGGTGAAAACCTCGATAACGTCGGTACGTTGAAAGCGACGAATAACCTGTCCGCCACTGCCGGCAAAGACTTGGTCAACAGCGGCTCGATCGAGGCGGGCAATCGTCTGGATCTGCTGGCAACCAACAACATCATCAACAAGGCCGGCGGCATCATTGCCGGCAAGGACGTCAGCCTGACCACGCGCACGGGCGATGTGATCAACGAACGAACCATCACCTCGATGGACGACCAGTACGGCACCGTCACCCGGCATCAGGACTTTGCCGATAACGCAGCGCGGATCGAGGCGGCCAACGACCTGACCGTTAAAGCGGCCAACGACATCAACGTCATCGGCGGCGTCCTGAAAAGTCGTCAGGACATGTCGTTGAACGCAGGGCGTGATGTCAACGTGGCCTCCGTGCAGGTTAACGACAGCGCGTCGCTGGGCTGGAGAGGAGCTGTTAGCAGCGTCACGCAACTGGGCGCCGATATCGATGCCGGGCGTGATTTCAAGGCGGATGCCAAGCGTGACATCAGTGTGATTGCCAGTGAGATTGATGCCAAGCGTGATGTGTCGATAAAAGCCACTGACAACGTGGTCATCACCTCGGCGGCGGACGAGGATCATTCGCGCTCCAAAAACAAGAACATGACTCGTCAGGAGGATCATGTCACTCAAGTCATGTCAGGCATTACTGCTGGGGGCGACGTCAAGCTGGATGCGGGCAAAGACCTCAGTGTGATTTCCAGCCGCGTTACAGCGGGTGATGAAGCGTATCTGGTTGCGGGAGACCGCCTCGAACTACTGGCCGCGCAAGATACGGATTACTCGCTGTATGACATGAAGAAAAAAGGCAGCTTCGGCAAGCTGAAGATGCAGCACGACGAGGTGACCGACACCAAGTATGTGGGCTCCGAGATCAAGGCCGGTGGCAACCTGACGCTGTCGAGCAAGGGTGATCAGCTGTATCAAGTTGCCAAGCTGGAAAGTGGCAATAACATCACGCTGGACAGTGGTGGGGCGATTACTTTTCAGGGGGTCAAGGACCTCCATGACGAAAACCATACCAAGACCAACAACAGCGCTGGCTGGGTGTCCTCCAAAGGTCGCGGCAATACCGACGAGACCTTGCGCCAAACCCAGATGATCGCCAAGGGCAATATCGTTATCAAGGCAGTCGATGGCCTGAAAATCGATATCAAGGATGTGAATCAGCAATCCGTCAGCCAGACCATCGACGCCATGGTCAAGGCGGATCCGCAGTTGGCCTGGCTGAAAGATGCCGAAGCCCGAGGGGACGTGGATTGGCAGCGAGTGAAGGAGATTCACGAGTCTTTCAAATACGAAAACTCGGGACTGGGCCCGGCAGCACAAATCGCAATCGCCATCATGATGTCCTTCGTGATGGGACCGGCAGGGCTGGGCCTGGTCGGCGGTGGCTTCGGTGGGGCAGTCGCCACAAGTCTGGCAACCACGGGCGTTACCAGCACCATTAATAACAAGGGTGATCTCGGGGCCGCATTCAAGGAGACGTTCAGTGCCGGAAGCTTGAAAAATGCGGCTATCGCCGGGTTTACGGCGGGCATGCTCGACTATGCAGATACTAACTGGTTTGCGGCTGGTGGCAGTAAAACCGCAAATATCCTGACCAGCAGCAACATTACTGATGTCGCCATCCGCACGACGGGGCGCGCGATTATCTCCAGCGGTATTTCCACCACTATTGGTGGCGGTAGCTTTGGTGACAACTTCGGAGCGGCGTTGCTGGGTGAGGCGAGCAGTGTCGCCATGGCGACCGGGTTCAACTGGGTTGGCGACAAGACGATCAAGTTTCCGGATGGCAGCGTTGAAAAGGTCGTAGCACATGCGTTGATGGGTGGTTTGATCTCCCAAGTCATGGGTGGAGATTTTGCTACAGGCGCGGCCGCCGCAGGGCTGAACGAAGCGGCAATAAATGCGCTTGTTTTCATGGCTGGTGACAATCAAGAGCTTCAAAAATCGCTCTCTCAACTTACCGGGTTGATTGGCGCTGCGGCTGTGAGCGGGGATCTCACCTTAGGTTCGGAAATTGCGAAATACGCGACGGAATACAACACACAGAATCATTCCCATATAGATCAGATGCAGGGTCACAATTCTGTACAGGAGGTGGATGAGGAGTTAAGGCACACACTCAGGGAGCATATTCCACTCCAGGAGCAGGAAGCGCTGGGGGATGTAACTATTCCGATTGATCCGGGTATCAGCCCGGTAATCGCAGGCTCTATACTCGGCCTCAAGGTTCCTCCTGGTGGACCAAAGGTGCCTCCAAAGCTTGAAGCATTCACCAATCCCCCCCAAAGCCCGGTAATTCCTTTAACGTGGACAAGTAAGCCAGGAAAAACGTCAGGGAGTACTATTTATTTTCCGCCGGGTACGGATCCATCAGCACCGGGAAGTACGTATATCCGATTAATGCCTGCTGGCTCCACTCCTGTTCCAGGGTTGGAAAATGGTTATTGGATCTCGGTGAAAAATGGGCAACCGATTAACCCGGCGACAGGCGGAACCGGCACGAGAGGACATACACATGTGCCTTTGGCACCTGATACCTTTCCGCCAAAAAGATGAGGTGGTAATAATGATTGAACAGAAAGATTTGGCTGAGCTTAAATCAGCAATTCTTACAGGCGTGGTTGTCGGAATAGGATCGTTTGTTCTGATTTTTGATAATAGTGTGTCAGTGCTGATTCAGTGCCCCTTCGCCTGCGGTGATGAGGGGGCGTTGAAATATGGGCACGGCGAACATCTTCATAGTGCTGTCGTCCTTTTTGAACTATTGAATCGTCGTGTGAAAGAGGCTGGTTTAGAAAAAGGAGAAAAGTTGGTAGTAACGTTTGATGATCGTAAGTTGCTTGAGATAATTCCTGAGGAAAATGGTCTTGAATCTTATGTTCTCACAACTCGGTATGGAATTTGTCCCGTTTCAATCAGTTAGGAGGGCTTGAGGATAAAATGAGGGTAAATGGGGACAGACCACGTTTAGATAGTATTCCGAAAACGTGGTCTGTCCCCGGATTACCCTGTTGGTAAGCCGAGTACAAATATGGGGGGGGCTCCTCATGAGCAGCTAGGCGCTACCATAGGTGCTAATCCAGCGACTTTGGTGGGCGGGATGTTTAAGCGAGGTCCAATCGGAGAGATTCTAACCAATGAGCATAGTGGGCATTATTGGAAAAACTGGACTCCAGAGGTTCGTTTTAATTTTGAGGAATCAATGAAGCAGTATGGAATCAATGTGAAGCATAATCCGGGGATTTGAAGTATGAGTACCTCGTCAGGAAAAAAATTCTAGGTGGCGATTTCTTCATTTGTCAGGATGAATTTGGAGGTTGGCGACTTGATGGAGCCTCGCCTTCCTTTAATTTGGTGGAAGACTCAGAATTTAAACGCGTGATTTCTTTACTTGAACTTCCTTTTAGTGAAGTAAAGTTGGAATTGGGGTCCGACTTTCCTTATTTTGCACTGATAGGCGTGGGGTTGAAGCACGAGTCTGATTGTTGGATTGATCTCGCCCTGAATTGGGTGAGTCAATTAAACTCTAAAGAGGCTCTTGAGTTTTTCGAAGAGTTGAAGTTCATGTCCGCGGACAAAAAAATTTCTCAAAGAAACAGAGGCTTGGCTAAGAAAGAAATTAAAAGGTTGCGGGGACTCTAGTTCAATGGAAATGGGGACAGACCCTGAGGGATCCCCACAAATCTACTCTAGGCTCTGCGCTTGATGATGCATCTCATCACGCAGAGCTTTTGCCAGACTTTCCCGGTAATGCTGTTCCCCGTAGATGACGATTAAGTCATGGCTGCAATACAGCCGGCCTCATGCTTTGACGCCCCAACCGTTGGCCATTTATCATGCGAAAGCATAACGGCATCACTGTGTCGTGAATCATTCGAGTACGTGCCTTCCTGCGGCCGCGCACGTCAACCCTGCGCCACCAATCCCGTATCGGCATACGCCGTCATCTCAGGTGCTCAACAACGTGTCTGTCCCGAAAATTTCTGTCGTCATCCCCACGTACAACGTTGAGTCCTACATCGCTGAAACCCTCGATTCGCTGCTCAATTAACCTGTGCCGTTGCATGAAATCATCTTGATCAACGACGGCTCGACCGATGGCACGCTGGCGGTGATTGAAGCTGGTTTTGGCCATCGCCGGGAAGTCAAAGTGGTCACCCAGGTCAATCAGGGCGTTGGCGCTGCCCGGCGCAATGGTTTGGCGCTGGCGAGCGGCGAGTATGTGTTTTTTTGCGACCCTGACGATGTGGTCAGCCCGGCGTTGTTTTCGACGCGGGTGGAGCAGGTGCAGTCCAACGCGGCGCTTGAGCTGTTTTATTTTTCCAAGCGTTCCTACACCGAAGTGGACGGCGAGAAGCAACTGTTGCGACGTAACACCGCTGCCAGCCGCAATGGCTGGTTCGAGGCGGGGCGCGACTCGCTGCAGGATCTGATTTTGTCCGGCAAGTATCACGCGGCGACGTGGCAATACATTTTCAAGCGTTCGGTGTGCGAGCGTTTTGTGGTCCGGCTGGACGGTCGGGCGCATGAAGATCATGTGTTCAGCATGAATATTTACCTGCACAGCCAGGCCACTTTTGCCACGGCAGCGGACTATTACTTTCAACGGCCAGGAGTGGTTCGCTGACGCAGAGCCATAAGGATGTCGAGTACGTGATGGGCAGTTATGCCGCGTATCGCGACACTCTGGCAGCGTTGAAAAGGCACATTGCTGCGTTCAGTGCCGGGCGCGAAGTCGCGCTGAATTTCATGGAGCGCAATGTCGACGCACTGATCACCAAGTGCATCAAGTATGGTGTGCCGTTGCCACAGCAGATTACCTCGACGACGCGGCAAGACAGCGGTGATTGCGGGGTGCTGTTGCACACTCGCTGGACGCTGTGGTTTCCGCGCATCGTTCACGGGGTGCGCAAGTTGCGTTTCAATCTCAAGCAGTCGCGCCGGAGTCGAAAAGCCGCCGTTCAGGGGTAACCTTCACTCGCCGACAAGCGCAAAAAAAGGGGCGAATTCATAACGATGAATTCGCCCCTTTTTCTTTCGCTTCCACTACACGTTTTTCAGCGAAACGCCGGCACCACATGCTTGATAAACAACTCCAGCGACTTCTTCTTCTCTTCATGCGGCAGGCTGTTGTCACACCAGAAGCTGAACTCATCCACGCCCAGTTCCTGGTAGTACTTGATCCGCGGAATGATCTCTTCCGGCGTGCCGATCATCGCGGTCTTGTGCAGGCTTTCCAGTTCAAACTCCGGACGCCCGGCGAACTTCTCTTCCGGACTCGGCGCTAGGAAGCCATTGACTGGCGTTTGCTTGTTGCCGAACCAGGCATCGAAGGTGCGGTAGAAACGCGAGATGGCTTTTGCGCCGACTTTCCAGCCGTCCGGGTTATCCGCGGTGTGCACGTGGGTATGGCGCAGCACCATCAATTGCGGACGCGGCACGTCAGGGTTGTTGTCCAGCGCGGTCTGGAATTTGTTTTTCAGGTCGAGGACTTCTTCGTCGCCTTTCATCAGTGGCGTGACCATGACGTTGCAGCCGTTGGCCACGGCGAAGTTGTGCGAGTCGGGGTCGCGGGCGGCGATCCACATGGGTGGGTTCGGCTTCTGGATTGGTTTCGGCACGCTGGTGGAGGTGGGGAATTTCCAGATGTCGCCGTCGTGGGCGTAGTCGCCTTGCCACAGGGCGCGGACCACCGGGACCATTTCGCGTAGGGCCTGACCGCCGCTGGAGGCGGGCATGCCGCCGGCCATTCGGTCAAATTCAACTTGATAGGCGCCGCGCGCTAGACCGACTTCCATGCGGCCGTTGCTGATCACGTCGAGCAGGGCGCATTCACCGGCGACGCGTAGCGGGTGCCAGAACGGCGCGATGATGGTGCCGGCGCCAAGGTGGATGGTCGTGGTTTTCGCTGCGAGGTAGGCCAGCAGCGGCATCGGGCTTGGGGAGATGGTGTATTCCATGGCGTGGTGTTCGCCGATCCACACGGTGCTGAAACCGCCGGCCTCGGCCATGAGGGTCAGTTCGGTCAGGTCTTCGAACAGTTGGCGGTGGCTGACGCTTTCGTCCCAGCGTTCCATGTGTACGAACAGGGAAAATTTCATGACGCTACCTCGAGTCTTTTGTAATTGGCCGGTCGTGTGCGGGCCTGTCGAACTGACGTGAACGCTGTGCGCTCGCGAGTCTTCTCACCATTCAAGCACGCCTGCGAGGACGGCTGTTCGGTTGATTGAATATTGGTATACCATAATACGGAATATCCGCAAAATATTTCTGACCGACACTTCGAACAAGGAAGGCGCAAGCGATGAACATAAAACAAAAACTGACTTTGGCATTTGCGGTAATCGCCAGCCTGCCGGTGTTACTGGTGGCAGCACTGATCATCGTCAACGTGCGCGAGGGCGCGCGCGACACCTTTACCGACAGCACCGGGCGCGAAGTGCGTCAGGTGGAAAACGCCATGCAGCTGTTTTTCGAGGGCATCAGCCAGAACGTCGCTTACCTGGCCGAGCACCCGCAGTTGCAAAGCATCGACACCAGCCTCAAACGCTACCTGAGCAGCGACGCCGCGCAAGTGCCGATGGGGCCGCAGGATCAACAGCTTTTCAAACTGTTCGATGGCCTTGCCAAAGCGCATCCGGCCTATACCTATCTGTCCGTCGGCACCGAGCAGGGCGGTTATCTGTTCTGGCCGGGCGATGCGCAACTGGCGAACTACGATCCGCGCACCCGCCCCTGGTACAAAACGGCGATGGCAAATCCCGGCAAGACCCTGCGCACCGAGGCCTATTACTGGGCGGCGGATGACGTGGTACTGGTGAGCACCGTGCGCAGTTTCAACAACCAGTTGGGCAGCAATGCCGGCGTGGTCAACATCGACGTGTCGCTCAAGCAATTGACCGATCTGGTCAAGCAGATCCGCCTCGGTGAGAGCGGTTATCTGATGTTGATGGAAGCCAACAACACCGTGCTGGTCGACCCGAGCGATCCGGCGCACAACTTCAAGAAACTCAGCGATCTCGGCGACGGCTATCAGCAACTGGCCGACGCGGGCAAAGGCCTGGTCCAGGTGCAATTGGCCGGCGAGGATTACATGGCCCTGGTCTGGCCGTCGCAGGCGTTAGGCTGGCGGTTTGTCGGGCTGGTGAAGGCCAGTGAAGTGATGGCGGGGGCGACTCGTTTGACCTGGCTGATCGGCGCTATCGCAGTGGTCTGCGCGTTGCTGTTTGCGATGGCCGGCGCGTGGTTCGCCGGGTTGATGGTCAAGCCGATTCGCGGTGTCGCCAGTGGTCTCGAAGGCATCGCTCAAGGCGAGGGCGATCTGACTGCGCGACTGGAAGTGCGTGGCCAGGACGAAACCGCGCAACTGGCGGGCTGGTTCAACCAGTTTCTTGAAGCGATTCGTACGCTGATCCAGCGCATCGGCCAAGCGGCCGGGCAGATTCACAGCAGCTCCGGCAGCGCCACCGAAGTCTCGGCGGAAATGGCCGACGTGGCTGCACGTCAGCGTGAGGCGGTGGACATGGTGTCGACCGCATTTCACGAAATGGTCGCCACTTCCAACGAGGTCGCGCGCTCGTGCAGTCAGGCCGCCGATTCGGCAGACAACGGTCAGCGCCAGGCACACACCGGGCAGCAACAGATCGACGCGGCGGTGAGCAACGTCGGGCGTTTGAGTCAGGAGATCGGCCACAGTGCCGAGTCGATGCAGCAACTGGAACAGGACAGCAACGATATCCAGTCGATCCTCGGCACCATCCGCTCGATTGCCGAGCAGACCAACCTGCTCGCGCTCAACGCCGCCATCGAAGCCGCGCGTGCCGGTGAACAGGGCAGGGGCTTTGCCGTGGTCGCCGATGAAGTTCGGGCGCTGGCCAAACGCACGTCGGACTCGACCGGTGAGATTGACGCACTGCTGGGCAATCTGGCGCGGCGCACTCATCAGATGGGCAAGCAGATGCACGCCAGCCTTGAGGTGTCGCAGGAAACCGTGGTGTCGATCAACGAGGCGCGGGCGAGTTTTGAATTGATTCGCGAGTCGGTCGACGTGATTCGCGACATGAACACGCAGATCGCCACAGCGGCGGAGGAACAGCATCAAGTGGCGGAGGACATCAATCGGCACATCAGCCAGATTCATGGCGATGCGCAGTTGGTGGCGAGCCTTGCGGACTCGACTCGCCAGGATGCGCAGAACCTGACGGCGTTATCGCAGACGTTGAATCAGTTGGTGAGCCGGTTTCGGACCTGACACGGTCGCCCAGGCAACACCAAAACCTGTGGGAGCGAGCCTGCTCGCGAAGGCGTCGGGTCAGTCAAAAATGTAACACTGACCCATTCCATTCGCGAGCAGGCTCGCTCCCACATGGCTTTCGGCGGATTTGAAAAATCACGCCACAACCGGCAACGCGCCCATCTTGCCATGGCAATACACCAGTGGCCCCGCCACCTGCTCGGGGACGATCAGGTTCTTCACCGCGCCGACCATGATCGCGTGGTCGCCACCTTCATATTCACGCCACAACTCGCATTCGATCACCGCCGTGGCATTGGCGAGGATCGGGTTGCCCAGTTCGCTCAGTGTCCACTCGATGCCCTGCGCCTTGTCCTTGCCTTTGCGGGCAAAGGCATAGGCTTCGCTTTGCTGCACGCTGGACAGCAGGTGAATCGCAAAGCGTTTGTTCTTGATCAGCACGGGATAGGAATCGGAGCTGTAGTTGGGGCAAAACAGCACCAGCGCCGGGTCCATCGACAGCGAGCTGAACGCGCTGGCGGTCAGGCCGACGATCTGGCCGTCGTCGTCCAGGGTGGTGATGACGGTGACGCCGGACGGGAACGAGCCCATGACTTGTTTGTAAATGGCAGCATCGATCATTGGGTGGTCCTCGGGTGTGTGACGCGGTTTTTATGATTTGTAGGTCTGATGGTATACCGTAATACATATCTTGCAAGGGCTTTTCTGATGAAACGATAAACGTACGGCTTTCGTCGGAAACTCAGTGTTTACGGGGCTTTCAGCTAGCGAGACGGGGGTGGGATCAGCGAGGATAGCGGATCAGAGAGCGACAGATTCAGCAGATCAGGCTTGTGCAAAGCTTGGAATACCATAATATGGTCTGCATCTGAGGGGCGACCCAAGAGTCCTCCCGGTTTGGCTTCATACAAAGATAAAAACAGACAAACTCGAGTTCACGCATATGTCCCAGATGTCCCGGCAAGATCCGTTGATCGAGAATCATACGGTCGATTACGTCCCACTCGCGGAACGCCACGGGAAGGCCCGCGACCTGTTCACTCTGTGGTTCAGCACCAACATCGCGCCACTGCCTATTGTCACCGGCGCCATGGTGGTTCAGGTGTTCCATCTCAATCTGTTGTGGGGGCTGCTGGCGATTGCGTTGGGGCATATGATCGGCGGCGTGGTGATTGCGCTGGCCTCGGCCCAGGGCCCGCGCATGGGCATTCCGCAAATGGTCCAGAGTCGCGGCCAGTTCGGCCGATATGGCGCGCTGCTGATCGTGTTCTTCGCGGCGCTCATCTACATCGGTTTCTTCATTTCCAACATTGTGCTGGCCGGCAAATCCATTGTCGGCATCGCGCCGTCGGTGCCGGCACCGCTGAGCATTCTGATCGGCGCGCTGGCGGCCACCGCGATCGGTGTGATCGGCTACAACTTCATCCACACCCTCAACCGCATCGGCACCTGGGTGATGGGCGGAGCGTTGCTCGCCGGGTTCATCTACATCTTCGCTCATGACTTGCCGGCGGACTTCCTGACGCGCGGCAGTTTCAACCTCTCGGGCTGGCTGGCGACGGTGTCGCTGGGGATCATCTGGCAGATCAGCTTTTCACCCTACGTGTCCGACTACTCGCGTTATCTGCCAGCGGATATCGGCATTGCCAAACCGTTCTGGGCGACTTATCTGGGCGCGACGCTGGGCACGATTCTGTCGTTCAGCTTTGGCGCGGTTGCGGTGCTGGCGACGCCGGAAGGCACTGAGGCGATGGCGGCGGTCAAGCAGTCCACCGGCTGGCTGGGGCCGATTCTGATGGTGCTGTTTCTGCTCAATATCATCAGCCACAACGCGCTGAATCTGTATGGCGCGGTGTTGTCGATCATCACCTCGATCCAGACCTTCGCCAGCCAGTGGACGCCGAGCATCAAGGTGCGCGTGGTGTTGTCGAGCGTGATCCTGGCCGGGTGCTGCGTGGTCGCCCTCGGTGCTTCGGCGGATTTCATTTCCGAATTCATCGGCCTGATTCTGGCGTTGTTGCTGGTGCTGGTGCCGTGGGCGTCGATCAACCTGATCGACTTCTATCTGATCAAGCGCGGCGACTACGACATCACCTCGATCTTCCGCGCCGACGGCGGGATCTATGGGCGTTTCAACCTGCACGCGATCATTGCCTACTTCATCGGCATCATCGTGCAACTGCCCTTTGCCAACACCTCGCTGTACGTCGGGCCGTACGCCAATCTGGTGGAAGGTGCGGATCTGTCATGGCTGGTTGGCCTGGTGGTCACCGTGCCGCTGTATTACTGCCTGGCGACTCGCGGGCAGGCGCAGCAGAACAGGGCGGCCAGACTCGGCTATACCGACTGACTGCAATCGCAATCCAGCAATGCCCGGCCCAGAGCCGGGCATTTTTGTTTGCGCATTTCAGCGGTCACGGACATTGGCCATATCGATCCCCTTTTGGCCCGCCGGCTACTGTCATCCGGCTGCGCTGTCAGCAAGAATCAAAGCCATAACAAACACGCTCTACCCTTTTTGCCCTCGGCTATCGTTACAGCCACTGCCGTGTAAAGAACATAAAAACCATCGATCTCACGTCGCATTCGGGGAAACAACCATGGTCACGATCCAACGCATTCTGGGCGCCACTGTATGTGGGCTGACGCTGCTGGCCAGCGCCGTCCAGGCCGAGCAGCGCCAACTGCGGGTGTACAACTGGGCGGATTACGTCCTGCCGTCAGTGCCCAAGGATTTCGCTGAGCAAAGCAAGATCAAAGTGACCTGGGACACCTTCGACACCAATGAATCGCTGGAAGCCAAACTGCTGACAGGCAACTCCGGTTACGACCTGGTGGTGCCCTCCAACCAGTTCCTCGACACCCAGATCAAGGCCGGCGTGTTCCAGAAACTCGACAAGTCGAAACTGCCGAACTGGCAGCACCAGGATCCGGCGTTGCTCAAGTTGCTCGACGCCAACGACCCCGGCAACCAATACGGCGTGCCGTACATGTACGGCACGGTTTTGATCGGTTTCAACCCGGCCAAGGTCAAGGCTGCCCTGGGCGACAATGCGCCGGTGGACAGCTGGGATCTGGTGTTCAAGCCCGAGAACATGGAAAAACTCAAGGCCTGCGGCGTAGCGATGCTCGATTCGCCGTCGGAGATCCTGCCGCTGGCCCTGCATTATCTCGGCCTGGATCCGAACAGCCAGAACCCGGCGGACTACGAAAAGGCCAAGGCCTTGATGCTGAAAATCCGTCCCTACGTGACCTACTTCCACTCGGCCAAGTACATGACCGACATCGCCAATGGCGACATCTGTGTGGCGATCGGTTACTCCGGCAGTTTTTATCAGTTCGGTAATCGCGCCAAAGAAGCGGGAAATGGCGTGGTGGTCGACTGGCGTTTGCCAAAGGAGGGCGCACCGATCTGGTTCGATACGTTCGCCATTCCGAAGAGCGCGAAGAACGTTGCCGAGGCTCACGAATTCCTCAACCACTTGCTCGATCCGAAAGTGATCGCACCGATCAGCGATTTCCTCGGCTATCCGAACGCCAACAAGGACTCGATGCCGCTGGTCAACAAAGACATTACCGACAACCCCAACCTGACGCCGACCAGCGAAGCGTTGAAAACCCTGTATGTGGTCCAGCCGTTGCCGCAGAAAATGGAGCGGGTGCGCACGCGGGTGTGGACCAGTATCAAATCCGATAAATAACACCACCGCACTTCAAATGTGGGAGCGAGCCTGCTCGCGAAAGCGGTGGGTCATTCAACTCAAATGTTGACTGATCCGGCGTATTCGCGAGCAGGCTCGCTCCCACAGGTGGGGTTGTGTTGTGTCATTCGGTGCGGCGTTCAGCTTCGCGGGAAGTCACCAGGCTCAACAGCACCGACCCGAGAATCACCGACCCGACTATTGCCAGCGACCATTCCACCGGCATGTGGAACCATGGCATCAGCACCATCTTGCCGCCGATGAACACCAGCACGACCGCCAACCCATACTTGAGCAAATGAAAGCGGTCAGCCATGTCCGCCAGCAGGAAGTACAACGCGCGCAGACCCATGATCGCGAAGATGTTCGAGGTGAACACAATGAACGGGTCGGTGGTGACGGCGAAGATCGCCGGGATGCTGTCGACCGCGAACATCAAGTCGCTGGCCTCGATCAGCACCAGCACCAGAAACATCGGTGTTGCCCAGCGCACGCCATTCTGCAGGATGAAAAACTTCTCGCCGTGAAAGCCACTGGTGATGCGCATATGCCCGCGAACCCAGCGCAGCATCGGATTCTTTTCCAGATCCGGTTGATGATCAGCGAACACCAGCATCTTGATCCCGGTGATGATCAGGAACACACCGAACGCGTACAGCAGCCATTCGAACTGCGACACCAGCCACACGCCGGCGAAGATCATCACCGCGCGCATCACGATCGCGCCGAGCACGCCGTACAGCAGCACGCGCCGTTGCAATTCCGGTGGCACCGCGAAGTAGCTGAAGATCATCACGAAGACGAACATGTTGTCGATCGACAGGGACTGCTCGATCAGATAGCCGGTGAGAAATTCCAGGGTTTTCTGCCGAGCGATTTCGCTACCGAATTCGCCATGCAGATACCACCAGAGCAGACCGGCAAAGCTCAGCGCCAACAGGCACCAGGCAACCACCCAGGCCATTGCTTCCCGCACCGACACCCGGTGCGCCTTGCGCCCGCCGAAGACAAACAAGTCCAGGGCCAGCATGGCCAGAACGAAGACGATGAAGGCTCCCCACATCCAGGGTTCGCCGATATTGATGTTCGTGGCAGGCATGGCACGCTCTCCTGTCTTTTATTTGCTCAGGGTCAGACAGGGCCATGCTAGCGATTGATTTGTGGCAAAGAAAAATCGTTTATTTCTGCGTAACAGTTCGTTAAAAGCGAAGCATCCGAACGCCTAGCGGCGGCGTCACGTGCTGGCGCTGAGGTACCTGCACAACATGCCTTGCTCATAGAGGCCCTGTTGCCAGCAGGAACAGTTTTCCGCTTTCCACTCTGTAAATTTGTTTCTTGTATAGAAATTCATAGTCGAATGTCGCCTCGATTGACTGGCGAGTTTTATCTTGTTCAATGGTGACGGTGCCATTCCTGCCAGAGTAACCAATGTCTCCTGCGATTACAGTGCACCTCACTCCGCCATCGCCCGATTCGACAACATCATATATGCCGTTTTTAACGTCGCGAGGCATGACAATGGAAAGCTGATAAAAATCATTGGCAGAATCATGGGTCCCGAGGACGCTGATGCTATTTTCAGTCAGAGAGGCATAAACGTATTTGTTAGGCTTGAATTCTTCGATCAGAGGGAATCTGGGTAAGAAAACGACTTTGTAATACTCTGCTTTCGTGAATTCTTTACTGTGACGGGAAAGAGGCTTTTTAGCTCTGTCAAGTCCAAGTTCAGCGAGTTCGATCTCAGTCATTGATAGCTCCTTAGTCTTCAGTGTGTGGAGCGGAATAACGGCAAGCGCTCCGTTCAAACGCTAGGCTTTATGGATTGCGCTGACAACTGTCAGACTTGTCAGTTGTGGCGTTTCTGGAGTTGTGCTATTCGCTCCCTTGCCGAACTGTCACATCAATTAATTCTCAACGAAAAAACTCCCCCGGCGTCTCACCAAACTGCTGCCGAAACGCCGCGATAAACGCCGAGGTCGAGTCGTATCCACAGGCCAGCGCGACGTCGGTCACACGCTCACCTTTTTCCAAGGGCGTCAGCGCCCCGAGCAGGCGCAGGCGTTGGCGCCAGGCGCGGAAGGTCAGGCCGGTGTCGCGCAGAAACAGCCGCGTCAGAGTCTTTTCGGTGACGCCGAATTTTTTGCTCCAGTGGCTCAGGGTGGTCTGCTGTTCCGGGTGTTGCTCCAGGCTCTGGTAGATCTGCTTCAGGCGCGCGTCTTGCGGCAGCGGCAGCATCAGGTCGATGGTCGGCGCGTCCGCGAGTTGGTCGAGGATGACCTGGGCCAGGCGTCCGTCAGGGCCGCTCTCGTCATATTCCACCGGGACCAGACTGAAAGCGCGGATCAACTCCCTGAGCAGATCGCTGACGCCGAGTACATGGCAATGTTCGGCCGCCCAACCGGTGACGCGGCTCTCGATGTAGAGGCTGCGCATTTCAGTGTGTGGCGCGCTGAACACCCGGTGTGGCACGCCGGCCGGAATCCACACCGCACGCTCCGGCGGCGCGACGAAACGCCCGGCGCTGGTCTGCACTTCGAGCACGCCTTGAATCGCGTAGGACAACTGCACCCACGGATGGCTATGACGGCGGGTGAGGGCGCGATTGGGCAGTGATTCGGTACGTCCATACACAGGACGCGGCAGGCTGGGCAACCCGGGAACACTGCGGCGAACGCTCTTGGCATGTCCTTTAGGCGGCATCTTGTGGCTCTTCGGCGTTAGTCGGTAATGGTCAGTCACGTTAGAGTCGTCGGTACGCACTGGCAACCCCCGGATGAACCTCATGACGCGCCCACGTTTTCTGCCCGATAACTTCACCCTGACTTTGATCGCTGTTGTCGTGCTGGCGAGCTTTCTGCCCGCCAGCGGCCAGGTCGCTGTCGGCTTCGGCTGGCTGACCAACATCGCCATCGCCCTGCTGTTTTTCCTGCACGGCGCCAAGCTGTCGCGCGAATCGATCATCGCCGGCGCCGGCCACTGGCGTCTGCATCTGCTGGTGTTCAGCCTGACGTTTGTGCTGTTCCCGATTCTCGGCCTGGCGCTGAAGCCGTTGCTGTCACCGCTGATCGGCGATCAGCTGTACATGGGCATGCTCTACCTCTGCGCATTGCCAGCCACGGTGCAGTCGGCCATCGCGTTCACTTCGCTGGCGCGGGGCAATATTCCGGCGGCCATCTGCAGCGCGGCGGCGTCCAGCCTCTTCGGGATTTTTCTCACGCCACTGCTGGTGACGTTGCTGCTCAACGTCCACGGCGACGGCGGTTCGACGCTCGATGCGATCGTGAAAATCAGCGTGCAGTTGCTGCTGCCATTTATCGCCGGGCAGATCGCCCGCCGCTGGATCGGCGCGTGGGTCGGGCGCAACAAGAACTGGCTGAAATTCGTTGATCAGGGTTCGATTCTGCTGGTGGTTTACGGCGCATTCAGCGAAGCGGTCAACGAAGGCATCTGGCAGCAGATTCCGCTGTTCGAATTGCTCGGGCTGGTGGCGGTCTGCTGCATTCTGCTGGCGCTGGTGCTGGTGGCCTCGACCCTGTTGGGCAAGGCATTCGGTTTCAACCAGGAAGACCGCATCACCATTCTGTTCTGCGGCTCGAAAAAGAGCCTGGCCACCGGTGTGCCGATGGCGCAGGTACTGTTTGCAGGTAGCACCATCGGCGTGCTGATTTTGCCGCTGATGCTGTTCCACCAGATTCAACTGATGGTCTGCGCGGTGTTGGCGCAACGATATGCGAAGCGGCCGGAGTCGGTGCCTGATCTGATGGCGCAGGTCGACCCGTAAAAACCCTTCACAGCCCCGAGTACTTGACCGCCGCTGCGGCCCGCGTCGGCACGTCCAGCGTGCGCAACAACGAGGACACATGGATGCGCACCGTGAACGGCGAAATGTCCAGTTCACGGGCGATTTCCTTGTTGGTCTTGCCTTGCGCGATCAACCGCAGCACGTCCTGTTGACGCGGTGTCAGCGTCGTCGCGGTTTCCAGCGGCAGCAGGCCGGAAGGCGCCGATTTCACCAGTACCTCACCCTCGCGGATCGCCAGAATCGCCTGACCGATTTCATCCGGTGCAATGTTCTTGCCGATAAAACCGTCAATGCCCGCCGCCATGACTTCACTGATCAGCGCTTGATCGTCGACCATCGACACCACGATCAGCGTGGTGCGCGGCAACTGTCGGCGCAAGTCGGCGAGCTGGCTTATGCAGGTCAGCCCGGGAAAACGCAGATCGAGCATCAAAGTATCGGGTTCGGTGCCCACTGCCAGCAGCGCGAGCACGGCGTCGAAGTCGCCGGCCTCTTCGACAATTGCGTCGGGCAGCAGACGCAGGACCGTGCGCAACATCGCCTCGCGAAACAGTGGGTGATCGTCGGCTATGATGATCCGGCATGTCATGACGTGACCCTCCCTGGGTCAGGCGTGATTCAAGGCCTGCACCTTAGCATCGGACGCGAAGGTTGCCTGTAGGCTGCTTCCGAAACTGACGATCGCTGCACAAGGACGTTTACCATGAAGTTTGAGAAAAACACCGAACTCGACCAGGCCAACCTACGCATCATCATCGCCTCCATCGCGGTGGTTTACATGCTGGTGCTGGGTTTTCTGCCGGGCCATCGCTTCGATACCTACCTGCCGGTCATCACTTACATTGTCCTGTTTCTGCTCGCCTCGATCGTGTTCCGCCAGGCCATCGCGCGCTGGCCGGGGCATTATCCGGCGCGACGGATTTTCGCCATGGTTCACGATTACACCGGCACCTGTTTTGGTCTGGTGATTGGCGGCGAGGCGGCGCTGCCTCTGTACGCGGTGATGGTCTGGGTCAATCTCGGCAACGGCATGCGCTACGGCTCGCGTTATCTGGCGATTGCCACCGGCCTTGCATTGCTGGCGCTGCTGGTGGTCTATCGCCTGACGCCCTATTGGCAGGCGCAACCGTTCATGGTGTTGATGCTGTTGATCACCAGCACGGTGATCCCGTTTTATGCGCACTTGCTGCTGGAGCGCACGCGCAAGGCGTCGGAAGAGGCGGTGGCGGCTAACCTGGAAAAGTCGCGGTTTCTGGCGCAGGCCAGTCACGATCTGCGCCAGCCGATCCATTCCATCGGCTTGTTTACTGCGTGCCTGCGTGAATCGTCCCTGGGCGATGACGAGCGACGGCTGGTGGATAATATCGACCGCTCACTGCTCAACGTCTCGCAGTTGTTTCGTTCGATTCTCGATCTTTACACCCTTGATAACGGCCGGGTCGAGGCGAAATGGCAAACGCTGAACCTCGGTGAGTGGCTCGCGGACATCGTCCGCCAACATCAGGAAGCGGCGCGTTGGGCGGGTGTCGAACTGCGGCTGCGACCTTGCAACTACTGGGTCAGAACCGACCCGGCGCTACTGGCGACCATGGTGCAGAACGTGCTTTCCAATTGCTTCAAATACGGCGCGCAGCGGCCAGTGTTGATCGGCGTGCGTAAACGCGGGGCAGGGCTGGCCATTGTTGTTTATGACTGCGGCAATGGTATTGCCCAAGAGCACCTGCTCAAGGTTTTCGAGGAGTTTTATCGGGTGCGGCAAGTGCGGGACAAAGACGTTGAAGGCGTAGGGCTGGGCCTGTCGATCATCAAGCGTCTCGGTGAACTGATCGATGTGCAAGTTGCTCTGCGTTCACAGTTGGGGCGCGGCACTGCTGTGACCCTTGCGGGTGTGCCGATCGTGGCGGCGCCGCAGTCACTGGTCGTTCGCGGTGAAGCGCGGCAGGTCGGATTGTTGACAGGGCTGAAGGTGTGCCTGGTGGAGGATGACCGCAATGTGCTGCTGGCGACTTCGGCTTTGCTCGAGCGCTGGGGCTGTGTGGTGCAGGCCGAGTGGTCGGCTGAGAACCTGGTAACTGACTGCGACATCATCGTCGCCGACTATGACCTCGGTACTCACGCCACGGGTATCGAATGCATCGACGATGTGCGAAAACAACGCGGCTGGGCCGTGCCGGCGATGATCATCACCGGGCATGACGTCGAAAAAATTCAGGCCGCCTTGCACGATCGGCAGATTGCCATTCTGTCGAAACCTGTTCGCCCGGCCGAGTTGCGCGCGACATTACGCGCCCTGCGTGATCGACAAGGCGAAGCGGTCGAAAACGCCATGTAAATCCCGAGCCACGAGGCCCACTCCGGGTGGGCTTCATGGTTCTCGGCGGTTTATATTTTTGCCAGTGCCTGGGCCAGGTCGGCACGCAGGTCTTCGACGTCTTCAACCCCGACCGACAACCGCACCAGCCCATCGCCAATCCCCAGCTTCGCGCGGGTTTCCGGTGGAATCGTCGCATGCGTCATGATCGCCGGATGTTCGATCAGGCTTTCCACACCGCCCAGACTTTCCGCCAACGCAAAGATCTTCACGTTCTCCAGAAAACGCCGTGCGCCGGCCAGGTCGCTGTTCAGGTCGACGGAAATCATTCCGCCGAAACCGCGCATCTGCCGCTTGGCCAGTTCATGCTGCGGATGCGACGTCAGGCCCGGATAGTAGACGCGCTTGACCTGCGGTTGCTGCTCGAGCCACTGCGCCAGATCCAGGGCGTTGCTGCAATGGCGCTCCATGCGCAGCGCCAGGGTTTTCACCCCGCGCAAGGTCAGGAACGCATCGAACGGCCCGGAAATCGCGCCGACGGCGTTCTGCAGAAAACCGAGTTTTTCCGCCAGTTCGGCGTTCTGCCCGACCACGGCGATGCCACCAATCACGTCGGAGTGGCCGTTGAGGTATTTGGTGGTCGAGTGCAGGACGATGTCGAAACCCAACTCCAGCGGCCGCTGGATGTACGGGCTGGCAAAGGTGTTGTCGGCGACGCAGATGATCCCGCGAGCGCGGCAGATGCGCGCGATTGCGGCCAGGTCCGACAGGCTCAGCAGCGGGTTGGTCGGGGTTTCGACCATGACCATGCGTGTGTCGTCCTGCAGCGAGGCTTCGAACGCCGACAGGTCGGCCAGGTCGACGAAGCTGAAGCGATGCCCGGCGCTGCGCTGGCGAACCTTGTCGAACAGGCGGAACGTACCACCGTAAAGATCATTGCCGGAAACGATGTGCGAGCCGGCATCGAGCAATTCCAGCACCGTGGAAATCGCCGCCAGCCCTGAGGCGAAGGCGAATGCGCGGGTGCCGCCTTCGAGGTCGGCGACACAGCGTTCCAGGGCGAAGCGCGTCGGGTTGTGCGAGCGGCCGTAGTCGAAACCCTTGTGCACGCCGGGGCTGTCTTGCAGGTAGGTGGAGTTAGCGTAGATCGGCGGCATCAGCGCGCCGGTGGTCGGGTCCGGCTCCTGCCCGGCGTGGATCACCCGGGTGGCGAAGCCTTGGGATTTATCGTCGTGCTGACTCATGCAAGGGATCTCCGTAATTGGTTGAGCATGTCGGTGCGGGTGATCAGGCCATGGAAGCCGGACGCGTCAGCGATGATCGCAACGAGGCCACGGCTGAGCACCGCTTCCAGCTCGGCCAGGCTCGCAGCCGGGGCAAGGGTTTGCAGTTTGTCGGTCATCACGCTGGACACCGACTGGCTGAAGCGGGCGGCGTCTTCGTGCACGCCGAGCAGGATGTCGGACTCATCGATCACGCCCACCAGTTGCTTGCCTTCGACCAGCACCGGCAGTTGCGAAACATCCGCCAGACGCATGCGCTGGAACGCAGTGAGCAGGGTGTCGTCAGGGCCGACGCTGATCACCCGTCCGTCCTCGAAACGCCGGGCGATCAAGTCGCGCAAGTCGCCGTACCCCTTGCGTTGCAACAGGCCCTGATCGGTCATCCACTGGTCGTTGTAGACCTTCGACAGGTACCGCGTGCCGGTGTCGCAGACAAAGCTGACCACGCGTTTCGGCTCGGTCTGTTCGCGGCAATAACGCAGCGCGGCAGCGAACAGGGTGCCGGTCGATGAACCCCCGAGAATGCCTTCGGCCTTGAGCAACTGGCGGGCGTGATCGAAGCTTTCTTCGTCGCTGATCGAGTAGGCGTGGCGCACGCTGGACAGGTCGGTGATCGACGGAATGAAATCTTCGCCGATGCCTTCGACCGCCCACGAACCGGGCGTCGGCAGGCTGCCGTCGCGGCTGTATTGGGCCATCACCGAACCGACCGGATCCGCCAAAACCATTTCCAGATTCGGCTGCACACGTTTGAAGAAACGACTCAACCCGGTCAGCGTGCCGGCCGAACCGACGCCGACGACGATGGCGTCCAGATCATGTTCTGTCTGCGCCCAGATCTCCGGCGCGGTGCTGCATTCATGGGCCAGCGGGTTGGCGGGATTATTGAACTGATCGGCGAAAAACGCCCCGGGAATGTCCTTGGCCAAACGCGCGGCGACGTCCTGGTAATACTCGGGATGGCCCTTGCCGACGTCGGAGCGGGTGATGTGCACTTCGGCGCCCATGGCCTTCAAGTGCAGGACTTTCTCGGTGGACATCTTGTCCGGCACCACCAGCACCACGCGATAGCCTTTGGCACGGCCGACCAGCGCCAGACCGAGACCGGTGTTGCCGGCCGTGGCCTCGACAATCGTGCCGCCCGGTTGCAGGCGGCCGTCACGTTCAGCGGCGTCGATCATCGCCAGACCGATACGGTCCTTGATCGAGCCGCCGGGATTCTGCGATTCGAGTTTGAGAAACAGCGTGCACGGTCCGGTATCAAAACGGGTGACCTGAACCAGCGGAGTATTGCCTATCAGCCCAAGCACGGCAGGGCGTGATTCCTTCGACATTTCTTCACCTCTTTATGGTGTTGATCGCGTTCCGATCGCGGGGAAAAGACTCGCGTGCAACTTAGGCGCAGACATCTTCCCTCGCAACCTTTAATCCTTGAGAAATCCAGCCATTTGGATCTAACGATAGAACGAATTTGCCAAGCTGCCGGAACAGTTCAAACGTGTTTACAGCGAGGCGTCATCGAGTATTCAAAGGGCGTCTTCGCCGCGACAAAAGCTTGATCTGGGCGTGGCAGTTATGATCGTTCCCATGCTCTGCGTGGGAATGCCGCCGGGGACGCTCTGCGTCCCGCAGCCCGAATATCGCAGCCTTCGGCGGCGCCTACACGCGGAATTTTGCATGAGTAGAACTTGTGATGATCTAGAATAAATTGAGTTTGTTTCATCAAGCCTCGTTCCCGACAATGGCCGCCATCGAATAAGCACCTGGAGTTGTTCTCATGGCACTGGCCCATTCCCTTGGATTTCCGCGCATTGGTCGCGACCGCGAACTGAAGAAAGCGCAAGAGGCATTCTGGAAAGGAGAACTGAACGAGGCGGGCCTGCGTGAGGTCGGGCGTGAGCTGCGCAAGGCCCATTGGGATCTGCAGAAAAACGCCGGCATAGACTTGCTGCCGGTCGGCGATTTCGCCTGGTACGACCAGGTGCTGACCCACTCGCTGATGTTCGGCGTGATCCCCGAGCGCTTCCGCCCGCACGACGGCAAAGCCACGCTGCAGACCCTGTTCAGCATGGCCCGGGGTGTCAGCACCGCTTGCTGCGGCGGCGCTCACGCTCAGGAGATGACCAAGTGGTTCGACACCAACTATCACTACCTCGTGCCGGAATTCAGCGCTGATCAACAGTTCCAGCTGGGTTGGGAGCAGTTGTTTGAAGAAACCGAAGAAGCCCGCGCGCTGGGGCACAACGTCAAACCGGTGATCATTGGCCCGTTGACCTATCTGTGGCTGGGCAAAACCAAAGGCGCCGATTTCGACAAGCTCGATTTGCTCGATCGCCTGCTGCCGCTGTACGGGCAGATCTTTGCGCGGCTGGCGGCACTGGGCGTGGAGTGGGTGCAGATCGATGAGCCGATCCTGGTGCTCGATCTGCCGCAGGAATGGAAGAATGCCTTCGAGCGCGCCTACAACCAGATACAGCGCGATCCGCTGAAAAAACTGCTCGCCACGTACTTCGGTGGCCTGGAAGAAAACCTCGGCCTGGCAGCGAACCTGCCGGTCGATGGCCTGCACATCGATCTGGTGCGCGCGCCGGATCAGTACCCGACCATTCTGGATCGCCTGCCGGCCTACAAAGTGCTGTCCCTCGGTGTGGTCAACGGTCGTAACGTCTGGCGCTGCGATCTGCAGAACGCGCTGGCGACGCTGCGGCATGCCCATGAGCGTCTGGGTGATCGTCTTTGGATCGCGCCGTCCTGCTCGTTGCTGCACAGCCCGGTGGACCTGAGTCGTGAAGACCAACTCGATGCCGAACTGAAAAGCTGGCTGGCGTTTGCCGTGCAGAAGTGCGAAGAGGTCGCCGTGCTCGCCCAGGCGGTCAGCGAGCCGGAAGCGCCGCAGGTGCTGCGCGCGTTGGCGCAGAGCCGTGGGGTGCAGACAAGTCGCGCCGCCTCGCCGCGCATTCACAAACCGGCGGTGCAAGCACGGGTAGCGGCGATCACGGCCAACGATGCGCAACGTCAATCGCCGTTTGCCCAGCGCATTGCCAAACAGCGGCGCAAGCTCGATCTGCCGCTGTTCCCGACCACCACCATTGGTTCGTTTCCGCAAACGGCGGCGATTCGTCTGGCGCGTCAGGCCTACAAGCAGGGCAAACTCAGCGCGGCGGATTACACCGACGCCATGCACAGCGAAATCCGCCACGCGGTGGAAATTCAGGAGCGCCTCGGGCTGGATGTGCTGGTGCATGGTGAGGCTGAGCGCAACGACATGGTCGAGTACTTCGCCGAACAACTCGATGGCTACGCTTTTACCCGCTTCGGCTGGGTGCAGAGCTACGGTTCGCGTTGCGTGAAGCCGGCGGTGATTTTC
Source organism: Pseudomonas koreensis (assembly GCF_024169245.1). Taxonomy (NCBI): domain Bacteria; kingdom Pseudomonadati; phylum Pseudomonadota; class Gammaproteobacteria; order Pseudomonadales; family Pseudomonadaceae; genus Pseudomonas; species Pseudomonas koreensis. Next base: position 4,722,695 of record NZ_JALJWP010000001.1, on the reverse strand, counting down.
GGCGACCTGAGCCGCCCGCAAGCAATGACGGTCGAGTGGATCCGCTACGCCCAAAGCCTGACCGACAAGGTCATGAAAGGCATGCTGACCGGCCCGGTGACCATGCTCATGTGGTCGTTCACTCGCGAAGACGTCAGCCGTGAGGTCCAGGCACGACAACTGGCGCTGGCGATCCGTGATGAAGTCAATGATCTGGAAGCCGCCGGAATCAACATCGTGCAGATCGACGAAGCGGCGTTCCGTGAGGGCTTGCCGTTGCGCCGGGCGCAGTGGCAGGCATATCTGCACTGGGCGAGCGAAGCGTTCCGCCTGTGCGCCTCCGGCGTGCGCGACGAGACGCAGATCCATACGCACATGTGCTACAGCGAGTTCAACGACGTGATCGAGTCGATCGCGGCGATGGACGCCGATGTCATCACCATCGAAACCTCTCGGTCGGACATGGAACTGCTCGAGGCATTTGAAGCATTCGCCTACCCCAACGACATCGGCCCGGGCGTCTACGACATACACTCGCCACGCATTCCCGATGTGGCGGAGATGGTCGGGCTGCTGCGCAAAGCTGCCCGGCGCATTCCGGCTGAGCGTCTATGGGTCAATCCGGACTGCGGCCTGAAAACCCGTGCCTGGCCGGAAACCGAAGCGGCGTTGGTGCACATGGTCACAGCCGCGCGGCAGCTGCGCAAAGAGTGGGCATAGTAGCCACCGCAGTCCCCCTGTAGGAGTGAGCCTGCTCGCGATAGCGGAGTGTCATTCAACACATAAGCGACTGACCCACCGCTATCGCGAGCAGGCTCACTCCTACAGGGGGGGTGTGATTCCGGATGGCACGGCAGGCTTGCAATTGTTACCGTGACCCACCACAACTCAGGTACCTCCCGCACCCATGGACCCGCAGCCAGTCATTCAAGCCGCTTCTGAAGCCGACATCCCGGCCATCCTCGATTTCACTCTCAAGGCTCGCGCCGAGCTGTTTCCCAAACTCAGCGCCTCCGGCACGCCTGACGATCTGGCGCGTTTCGCCGAGGTGTATCTGCGCGGCGCAGGCTGCTTTCTGATCGCTCGTCATGCAGGGCAGATCGTCGCCTCGATCGGTTATTTGACCTACGACCGACGCTTTCCGGAACTCGCCTATCCCACCCTGAAAGTGGTGGAAGTCGTGCGCCTGTTCGTCCTGCCTTCGCAGCGCCGATCAGGACTCGCTGGTGCGCTGTATCGGGCGTTGAAGGAACACGCGCTAGCCAACGGCGTGGAGCTGATCTACCTGCACACCCATCCGTTTCTGCCGGGCGCCATCGAGTTCTGGCAGCGCCAGGGTTTTGCCATTGTTCAGGTCGACAAGGACCCGGTCTGGCAGACCACGCACATGCAATCGTTCATGAGTGAAACCGCAATATCTGCGCACCATCGAACGGATCCGTCAGATAGTGCGCCCTGACTCCGAAAGTCGTTTGTAAGCGCTCCGGCGTCAGCACTTGCAGCGGCTCGCCCAATGCCACCAGCCGCCCGCGTTCCAGCACCGCCAGGCGATCGCACTTGAGTGCCTGATTGAGGTCGTGCAGGGCGATCAGCGTAGTCACCGGCAGTGCGCGCACCACTTGCAGAATGCTCAACTGATGCTGGATGTCGAGGTGGTTGGCCGGCTCGTCGAGCAGCAGAATCTGCGGCCGCTGCGCCAAGGCGCGGGCGATGTGCACGCGCTGGCGTTCACCGCCGGAGAGGCTGCGCCAGAGGCGGTTGCGCAGGTGCACGGCGTCGACGTCGACCAGCGCTTGCTCGACGATGGCGTCATCGGCCGGCGACCACGGTTGCAGCGCCGACAACCACGGCGTGCGCCCCAGCGCCACGGCGTCGAACACGCGGATGCCATCGTCGGTATCGGCCTGCTGTTCAACCACGGCGAGCGTTTGCGCGATGCTGCGCCGGGACAATTTGCAAAGCGCTTGGCCGTCGAGCTGCACTTGGCCTGTGCTCGGTTCACGCAGGCCGGCGAGCAGTTTCAGCAAAGTGGATTTGCCGGAGCCGTTCGGGCCAACGATACCGAGGGTTTCGCCGCGCTGCACATCGAGACTGACATCATTGAGCAACTCGGCACCACGCACCTTGAAGCCCACACCAGCACAACTCAAAACCGGGTTCATCGCGCCGATCTCCGACCCACCAGAATCAGCGCGAACACCGGTGCGCCGACCAGCGCGGTGATCACGCCGACCGGAATCACCTGACCCTTGATCAGAGTGCGCGACAGGACATCGGCGGCAATCAGAAACACCGCACCGCCCAGCGCACTGGCCGGCAGCAGGCGCGCATGAGCTGTGCCGAGCAACAACCGCGCGGCGTGGGGAATCACCAGGCCGACAAAACCGATCGAGCCGACGATCGACACCATCACCGCCGTGACCAGCGCGGCGCAGCCAATCAACAGAATCTGCACACGGCGTACCGGAATGCCGAGAGAGGCCGCCGAATCCGCGCCAAAGGTGAACGCATCCAGCGCCCGGCGATGCCACAGGCACACCACCAGACCCAGCAGCGCTACCGGCACCGCCAGCCACACCGACGGCCAGCGCACACCACCGAGATTGCCCAACAGCCAGAACATGATGCCGCGCGCCTGTTCCGAGCTGGCCGAGCGGGTGATCAGAAAAGCGGTGAGGGCGTTGAACAACTGCGAGCCGGCAATCCCGGCAAGAATGATCTGCCCGGTGCCACTGGCCGAGCCGCTGACCCGCGCCAACAGAATCACCAGTACGAATGCAGTCACCGCACCGGCAAAGGCACCGGCCGACAGCGAGATCGCTCCGGCGCCGACGCCGAGCAGGGCGACCATCACCGCGCCGGTCGAGGCGCCAGCGGAAATCCCCAGCAGATACGGATCGGCCAACGGATTGCGCAGCAGCGACTGCAGGATTACGCCACAGGTCGCCAGACCGGCACCGCAGGCTGCCGCGACCAGCGCGCGGGTCAGGCGATAATTCCAGACGATGCCTTCGTCGATCGGGTCGAGCACATAACCGGCGCCCCACAGCTTGTTCGCCAGTACCTGCAACACTACGCTCGGCTCGATCGAGGTCTCGCCAATGGCCACACCGCCGATCAGCGCGGCCGACAGCGTCAACAGAACCAGCAGGGCACGGATCAGGCGTCTGCTCATTGCGACAGGTCGTAGCCGTTGATGGCGCTGGCCAATTGTGCGAGGCCATCGAAGGTGCGCAGGCTGGCCTGCATGGCCATGGCGTCGAGGATGATGATGCGGTTGTGCTTGACCGCGTCCATGTTGCGCGTCACCGGATCACTGCGCAGGAACGCGAGTTTCTTCTGATAATCGTCCGCCGGGAAACGCCGGCGATCCATGCGCGCGATGACCAGAAACGTCGGGTTGGCCTTGGCGATGGTTTCCCAACCAACGGTCGGCCATTCTTCATCCGACTCGACGACGTTGCGCACCCCGAGGGTACTGAGCATGAAATCGGGAACACCTTTGTGCCCGGCCACGAACGGCTCGATGTCCATCTCGGCGCTGGAGAACCACACCAGGGCGCTGACGTCTTTGCGCTGCTGGTTTTTCGCGGTGGCAATCGATTGCGCGAGGCTGGCCTTGAGCTGCTCATTGAGCTGTTCGCCACGCGCCTGCACGTCGAAAATCGCCGCCAGTTGGCTTACGCCTTTGTAGATGCTGTCGATGCGAAACGGCGCCAGGCGCGTGCCGTCCGCACCGACGAGGTTATCCTTGGCTTCGCAATCGGAGGGCAGCAGGTAGGTCGGAACCTTCAGTTCATGGAACTGCTCGCGGGTGCCGACCGCGCCTTGCGGGCCGACCATCCATTCCAGCTCGACGGCAACCAGCTCCGGGCGTTTGCCGATCACCGCTTCGAAACTCGGTTCGTTATCGGCGAGGCGCTCGATCGTATTGTTTTGCGCTTTGTATGTGCCCAGCACGTCGTTGAACCACAGCGAAGTGCCGACGACCTTATTGCCCAGACCCAAGGCGTAGAGCATCTCGGTGCCGGCCTGGCCGATAGTTACCGTGCGAGTGGGTGCGTGTTGAAAGGTCAGGCTGCTGCCGCAGTTTTCCACGGTGAGCGGATACGCGGTCGGCGCCGCTTGCGCGAGGGCGCAAAGGCTCAGACCGGTGAGCAGGGTGGCAACGCGGGGCAGCAGCATGGGGCAGTCTCCAGAGGGAACCGTACGGGAGCGGGCGGGTACGGTTTGGAAACACACCTCGGGCGCGGTCGTGGAAATTGCGCAAGGCCGGCACGGGGAAAATGCGCACGGCACGATGTCCTTCCCGGACACCCCGCCGGTTAGTCAGTCACTGTGCCGGCAGGTCTCCTGACTGATGCGTCATCGCCATGCTCCGGCCTTCCCGGGGTTCACCCAGTGGCAGTCGAGGAGCAGGCTCGGCACCTACAGTTGCGGGGGCAGTTCCGATTGATGCTGTGCAAGCATTTCGGATTCCCTGTTAATTCCGTGTGGAAACCGGCGCGGGCATGTTAGTCGATCAGGCCGGTGAAGGGGAGCCGAATCTGCCGTGTTTTCATGCCGGAGCGTTTGCAATCTTGGGCAATGTTTGGCTAGTATACGAACCATATACATATCGTATTGGATTCATATATGGGCATCGTAAAGATTTCAGAGGACATGCACGAGAATCTGCGCATCTCCAGCAATGCACTGAGTCGCTCGATCAACGCGCAGGCCGAGCACTGGATGCGCATCGGCATGCTCGCCGAGCTGCACCCCAACCTCGACCACAGCGCCATTTGCCGCCTGCTGATCCGCGCCGAACAGAACGGCGGACTGGATCTGCATCAACTGACCCAGGAAGCCGTCAGCGCATGAGAAACCAGATCAGGATCAACACCCCGGCCGACATCGAAAAATCCCGCACCGCCGGCAAACTGGCTGCCGAAGTGCTGGCAATGCTGGTGCCGCATGTGAAGGCCGGCGTGACCACCGATGAGCTCGACCGGTTGTGCAACGACTACATCGTCAACGTGCAGAAAGCCGTGCCGGCCAACGTCGGTTATCACGGCTTCCCGAAAACCGTCTGTGCATCGGTCAACGATGTGGTGTGTCACGGGATTCCGTCGGGCACGCCGTTGAAGGACGGCGATATCGTCAACCTCGACATCGCCGTGATCAAGGACGGCTGGTTCGGTGATACCAGCCGCATGTACGTGGTGGGTGAGGCGACCGCCGAAGCGCAGCACCTGATCAAGACCACCTACGAGGCCATGTGCGCAGGCATTCGCGCAGTCAAACCGGGCGCGACGCTGGGCGATATCGGCCATGCGATCCAGCGCCTGGCGGAGGCGGAGGGCTTCAGCGTGGTCCGCGAGTATTGCGGTCACGGCATCGGCAAGGTCTATCACGATGAGCCGCAGATCCTGCATTACGGCTTTCCCGGTCAGGGTCTGAAACTCAAGGCCGGGATGATCTTCACCGTGGAACCGATGCTCAATGCCGGCAAGCGCCATGTGAAGAACATGCCGGACGGCTGGACCGTGCTGACCAAGGACGGCTCGTTATCGGCGCAGTGGGAACATATGGTCGCGGTGACGGAGACCGGATTCGAAGTGCTGACGGCGTGGCCGGATGAGATTGACGGCTACGGCGCTATTGTCTGAGACCGCGTCGGCTGGTTCCCTCACCCTAGCCCTCTCCCAGAGGGAGAGGGGACTGACCGAGGTGTTCTTGCGAGATACGCCGAGGTGCGATACCGAGTCGAACTCACATTTTGAACAGCATGAAGATCGGCTCCCTTTCCCCCTCGCCCCCCTGGGGGAGAGGGCTGGGGTGAGGGGGTAGATCCAACTGACTCAGCGCAATCAGTGGGCCCCTGCGGCCTTGTTCAAATCGCTCTCAGCCCACTCGGTATAAACACAGGCATCCGCCGTCGCCCAGCGAACCCGCACCGGGTCGCCAGCCTTGAGCGGCATGCCCGCTGCCGACAGGGCTTTCACCGTCATCGACGTCCCGCCCGCCGTCACCACGCTGCACGTCTGGCTCTCACCGAGAAACAGCACCTCCACAACGTTCGCCGAAACCTCATTCCAACCCGCCGCCAGCGGCTCATCCAGCGCTTGCTGCGTGCTCAGCGCCAAGGCCTTTTCCGGCCGCACCATCAGCAGCACATCCTGATCAGTGTGCAAGCCCGCCGTCAGCCGAATCGACAATGATTGCCCCTCGAAACTCGCTGCCGCATTACCTTGGGCCTTGAGCTTGAGGAAGTTCGAATTGCCCAGAAACGACGCGACAAACGCATTCGGCGGGTTCTGATAGAGGTCATAACCACTGCCCAGACCGACGATCTTGCCGTGGCTGAAAATCGCGATGCGCTGCGACAGACGCATGGCTTCTTCCTGGTCGTGGGTCACGTAAACGATGGTGATGCCCAGGCGCCGGTGCAATTGGCGCAATTCATCCTGCAAGTCCTCGCGCAGCTTCTTGTCCAGCGCGCCCAGCGGTTCATCCATCAGCAGGATGCGCGGCTCGTACACCAGCGCCCGGGCGATGGCGACACGTTGCTGCTGACCACCAGACAGTTGCGAAGGGCGGCGATGGGCGAACTGTTCGAGCTGCACCAGTTTCAACATTGCATCGACGCGTTTTTCGCGCTCGGCCGCAGCGAGTTTGCGAATCGCCAACGGGAAGGCGATGTTGTCGCGCACCGACAGATGCGGGAACAGCGAATAGCGCTGGAAGACCATGCCGATGTCGCGCTTGTGCGGGGGCACGTTGACCAGCGACTGGCCATTGACGAGGATCTCGCCGCTGCTCGGTGTTTCAAAGCCGGCGAGCATCGACAGCGTCGTACTCTTGCCCGAGCCGCTGGAGCCGAGGAAGGTGAGGAATTCACCGTCCTTGATGTCCAGCGAGATATTGTCGACGGCCGCAAAATCGCCGTAGTGCTTGTTCAGGTTGCGCAGGCTGACCAGGGGTTTGTCGTTCTGCTGGGATGCGTCTTTGATCACGGCACTCATGTCGTACTCCTGGGCGCTCAGGCGCTGATTTCGTTGCGCCGGCGCAGGGCGGCGGCGATCACCATGACCAATACCGACAGGCCGATCAGCAGCGTCGAAGCGACGGCAATCACCGGGGTCAGGTCCTGGCGCAGGGTGGTCCACATTTTCACGGGAAGGGTTTGCAGGGTCGGGCTGGCCATCATCACGCTGAGCACCACTTCGTCCCACGAAACCAGAAAGGCGAAGAGGGCGCCGGCGACCATGCCCGGACGGATCGCCGGAAACGTCACCTTGAACACCGCTTGCAAGCGCGAGGCACCGCAGATCACCGCGGCGTCTTCAATCGACTGATCGAACAGCTTCAGCGAGTTGATGATCGAGATGATGGTGAACGGCAGCGCAACGATCACATGGCTGACGACGAAAGCGAACATGGTCCCGGTGTAGCCGAGCTTGAGAAACAGCGCGTACACCGCCACAGCAATGATCACCAGTGGCACGATCATCGGCAGGGTGAACAGGCCGTAGAGCATCTCGCGGCCGGGGAAGCGTCCGCGCACCAGCGCAAACGCCGTCGGCAAACCCAGGGCCACGGCACAAATGGTGGTCAGCACGGCAACCTTGAGGCTGGCGGCAGCGGCGTTCATCCAGTCGGGGTTGGAGAAGAACTGGCCGTACCATTTCAGTGTCCAGCCCGGCGGCGGGAACACCAGCCACTGCGAGGAACCGAACGACAGCAGCACGATGAACACGATCGGCAAAAGCAGGAACAGACCGATCAGCCCGGTGGTGGCGTAGAGGCCGAAGCGCATCCGGCGGCTCATCGCATTGGGAGTCAGGAGCATGTCGGCTTACCTCGCGTTACTGGCGCCAACCGGAGATTCCGGCTGAAGCTTCAGGTAGAAGTAGAACAGCACCAGGGTGATTGCGATCAGCAACGCAGCGCCGGCACTGGCCAGGCCCCAGTTGAGGAAAGACTGCACCTGCTGAATGATGAACTCCGGCAGCATCATGTTCTGCGCCCCGCCTAGCAGCGCCGGGGTGACGTAGTAACCGAGCGACATCACGAACACCATCAAACCGCCGGACGCCAGACCCGGCCGGCACAGCGGCAGGAACACCCGGAAGAAGTTGGTCCACGGACTGGCGCCGCAGATAGAGCCGGCCTGCAGGATCATCGGGTCGATGGCCTGCATGGTCGCCTGCAGCGGCAGCACGATGAACGGGATCATGATGTAGCTCATGCCGATCACCACGCCGGTCAGGTTATGCACCATTTCCAGCGGTTGATCGATGATGCCCATGGCCATCAGCGCCTTGTTGATCACCCCCGAGGCTTGCAACAGCACCAGCCACGAATAGGTACGGGCGAGCAGGCTGGTCCACATCGACAGCAGCACGATGTTGAGGATCCAGCGCCCCCAGCCGCGCGGCACCAGGGTGATCGCCCAGGCCAGCGGAAAACCCAAGAGCAGGCTGAACAGCGTCACCAGTCCGGCCACCGAAAAGGTGTTGAGCAGCACCCGCGCATAGGCCGAGTTGGCGAACAGTTGTTCGTAGTTGCCAAGCCCCGGCACCGGTTCCAGCACGCCGCGCAGCAGCAAACCGATCAGCGGCGCCAAGAAGAACAGGCCGAGGAACAACAGCGCCGGGACGAGGTTGCCGGCGCCGCGCCAGCGTTGCTTGAAGGCCGAGCCGGAAGCGCCAGCAGCGCTCCCGGTGGCAGTGGAGGGACGGGGCGCAGTGGCCGCGATTTTCATTTGACCAGCCATTCGTTCCACCGTGTCGCGATAGCCGGACCGTTCTTGGCCCAGTAAGCGAAATCAAGGGTGATCTGATCCTTGGCGTAAGCCGTCGGCAGGTTGGGCGCCAGCGTCGAATCCAGACGCTCCACACTGTCGAGGTTGACCGGGGCGTAGGCGGTCAGGTTGGAGAAATCGGCCTGGCCCTTGGCGCTGCTGGCGTTGGCGAGGAACTTCATCGCCGCGTCCTTGTTCTTCGAGCCTTTGGGGATGACCAGAATGTCGGCCATGACCAGGTTCTGCTTCCAGCTCACACCGACCGGTGCGCCGTCTTCCTGCAAAGCGTGGACGCGACCGTTCCAGAACTGGCCCATGCTTGCTTCGCCGGACGCCAGCAGCTGCTGCGACTGCGCGCCACCGCCCCACCAGACGATGTCTTTCTTGATGGTGTCGAGTTTCTTGAAGGCGCGATCCAGGTCCAGCGGGTAGAGCTTGTCAGCCGCAACGCCGTCGGCCAGTAGCGCCAGTTCGAGCACGCCGGGGCTTGGCCATTTGTACAGGGCGCGTTTGCCGGGGTAGGTCTTGGTGTCGAACAGCGCGCTCCAGTCCTGCGGCTTGTTGGCGCCGAGCTTGCCTTCGTTGTAGCCGAGGACAAAGGAGAAGAAGAACGAACCGACGCCGTGATCGCTGACGAAGCGCGGGTCGATCCTGTCGCGCTGGATGACTTTGAAATCGAGGGGTTCGAGCAGGCCTTCGGCAGCGGCGCGCAGGGCGAAATCGGCTTCGACATCGACCACGTCCCACTGCACGTTGCCGCTTTCGACCATGGCCTTGAGTTTGCCGTAGTCGGTCGGCCCGTCCTGAACGACGGTGATGCCGCTGGCCTTGCTGAACGGATCGGCCCAGGCCTGTTTCTGCGCATCCTGGGTGCTACCGCCCCAACTGACAAAATTCACGCTTTCGGCAGCCATTGCAGCCTGGCCGGTAACGCTGAGCAGTCCCGCGAAAAAGATCGCGGTTGCAGCTTTGTTCAACACCATGTTCACGCCCTCATTGTTGTGTTTTTGAGCGGGCCTTGCGTTGTTGCCCGCCTGTCGGGAGCAGTAGCCGGACGGTTTTTCAGGTCGTTCGGTCTATGGAATATCATATTATGGTATTCCAAACTTTGTGCAAGCACTTTGCCTTACCGGTTATCTGGCAGCTGTCCTTTTTTGTGGTTCGAAGAAATGGATCTGAAATGCGAACCCCTTGTAGGAGTGAGCCTGCTCGCGAAAGCGGTGTGTCAGTCAACATCATTGCTGAATGTCACACCGCTATCGCGAGCAGGCTCACTCCTACAATTTAGATTCGTGTTCGACGTGGGTTATTCGGTGTACGGAATGCTCTCAACCACCTCAAGATCATACCCGGTCAACCCTGCATACTTCAGCGGTGGGCCAAGGTGCCGCAGCTTGCCAACCCCCAGATTCTGCAGAATCTGCGCCCCGGTCCCGACTTCGGAATAGATCCGCGACTGCGAACGGCTGAACTGCCTCGGCGGCTGTGTCAGTTGCGGTACGCGCTCCAGCAGCGCCTGCGACGATTCATGGTTGGCCAGCACCACCACAACCCCATGACCTTCCGCCGCGACCCGTTGCAGCGCCGCCCACAGCGTCCAGTTCGTCGGTCCGCTGTACTCGGCTCCGACCAGATCGCGCAGCGGATCGATCACGTGCACGCGCACCAGCGTTGGCTCTTCACGGCGCAGATCGCCCATGACCATCGCCATGTGCACGCCGCCTTCGATGCGGTCTTCGAAGGTGATCAAACGGAACGTGCCATGCACCGTCGGCAGTTCACGTTCGCCGATGCGTTCGATGGTGTGCTCGGTGCTCAGGCGGTAGTGGATCAGGTCGGCGATGGTGCCGATCCTGATCCCGTGTTTGCGTGCGAACTGCTCCAGATCCGGGCGGCGCGCCATGGTGCCGTCGTCGTTCATCACTTCGACGATCACCGAGGCCGGGGTGAAACCGGCCAGCCGCGCCAGATCGCAGCCGGCCTCGGTGTGCCCGGCGCGGGTCAGCACGCCACCTTCCTTGGCGCGCAACGGGAAGATGTGACCGGGCTGCACCAGATCTTCGGCGCGGGCATTCGGCGCGACGGCGGCGGCAACGGTGCAGGCACGATCCGCCGCAGAGATGCCGGTGGTCACGCCAACCGCCGCTTCGATCGACACGGTAAACGCAGTGCTGAACACGCTGCCGTTGGCGGGTACCATTTGCTCCAGGTCCAAACGCTGGCAATGTTCGTCGGTGAGGGTCAGGCAGATCAGCCCGCGCGCTTCGCGGGCCATGAAGCTGATCGCCTCCGGCGTGCAGCGATCGGCAGCCAGCAGCAGGTCGCCTTCATTTTCGCGGTCTTCGTCATCGACCAGCAGGACCATTTTGCCAAGGCGATAATCTTCGATGATTTCTTCGATGCTGTTGAAGGCCATGCTGGACTCTCAGGGTTCTTTGGAAATATATTGGTATACCATAATACAAAATCAACAAAGAGGTCACTATGAAGGCGTACTGGATTGCACACGTGGATATAGCCGATGCCGAGCACTACAGCCAATACACCCAGCGCACCCCGCAGGCGATAGCCGCATTCGGCGGCAAGTTTGTCGCCAGAGGCGGGCGCAGCGAAGCGCTGGAAGGGCGGCAGACGCCGCAGCGCACCGTGATTATCGAGTTCGAGAGCTATGAAACAGCCGTGGCGTGCTACCGCTCGGCGGCGTATCAGGAGGCGAAAAGTTACCGCGAGGAATGGGCGAGGGCGGAGATCATCATCGTTGAAGGCATTGCCCCGATCTGAGCCACACCACCAAACCCCTGTAGGAGTGAGCCTGCTCGCGATAGCGGTGTGTCAGTCAGCAGTTCTCTAGCTGATACACCGCTATCGCGAGCAGGCTCACTCCTACAGAAAGCGAAGCGTTGTCAGCGCATGAAGTGGATCTTGCCGCTGTCATCATTACCCATGTAAATCCCGTAAACCCCGGCCTGGCGCTCTTCGATATAGCGCTCGAGAATCTGCCGGATCGCCGGGTAATAAATCTGCTCCCACGGAATCTCTTCGGGGGCGAAGAACTTGTAATCCATGGTCTCCGGCCCGTACTGTCCGGTGATCTCCAAAGCGATGGCGCGGAAGATGATGTACACCTCGCTGATCTTCGGCACGCTGAAGATCGAATACGGCGAGACGATTTCCGCGCGCACGCCGCTTTCTTCCCAGACTTCACGCAGCGCCGCCTGCTCGGTGGTCTCAAAGCTTTCCATGAAACCGGCGGGCAAGGTCCAGGTGCCCGGGCGCGGAGGGATCGCCCGTTGGCACAAGAGGTATTTGCCGTCCTGCTCGATGATGCAGCCGGCAATGATCTTCGGATTGACGTAGTGAATATAGCCGCAGCCGCGGCACATCAGGCGCTCGTGCGTATCGCCCGGCGGCGTCTGCTGACCGAGGTCAGGGCCACCGCATTTCGGGCAAAAGCTCGGGCTGAACATGTCATTGACCTATGCGCGGTTCTTTCAGCGCGATCGGCAGGGTGATCGCCGGGGTGCCCTTGACGGCGACGCCGGTTTCTTCCTGTTTGCGCTTGAGGTAATCGAGGGCCACGGCAGCCGCCGCGCGGACGTGATCGACACAGGCCTGATGCGCCGCCAGCGGGTCGCCGCTCTTGATCGCCTCGACCATTTTTTCCATCTCGTGATTACTCGCGCCGCGGCGGTTTTCCTGGGACACCGAGGTCGCGCGCAGGTAGCTGATGCGCGCCTGCAACTGGCGCAACTGGGTGGCAGCGACATGGTTGCCCGAGCCTTCCAGCAGCACGTCGTAGAAGCCCTGCACCGAGTCGATCACCTGTTGCAACTCGCCGTCCTTCAATGCCTTGCGGTTGTCATCGAGGGCTTTTTCCAGCGCCTTGATGTCCTTGGCTTTGGCACGCAGGGTGAACAACTGCACGATCAGACCTTCGAGCACGCAACGCAATTCGTAGATATCGACGGCATCGGCGAGGGTGATGATGGCCACGCGCGGGCCTTTGGCGTCGGCGAATTCCACCAGGCCTTCGGATTCAAGGTGACGCAGGGCTTCGCGCACCGAAGTGCGGCTGACACCGAGGCGATCACAGAGGTCGCGTTCGACCAGGCGATCACCTGGCATGAGCTGGAAATTCATGATCGCGCTCCGCAGTTTGTCCAGCACGATTTCGCGCAGGGTAACGGGGTTGCGATTGACCTTGAAGCTGTCGTCGAGTGGCTGGCGTTTCATGGGGTCCGCTCTTGAGCTTGGCTGTCCATGCCAGACGGGCATCAAAACAGCCGAGGGTTAACTGGAGGCCTCGGCGTCGGCTTCGGCAAAGGCTTCACGGGCCAGCCGGAAACTGTCCACGGCCGCCGGAACGCCGCAATAAATGCCGACCTGAAGCAGAATTTCGCGTATTTGCTCACGACTCAGGCCGTTACGCAAGGCGCCACGCACATGCAGCTTGAGTTCGTGCGGGCGGTTGAGCGCCGAGATCATCGCCAGGTTGATCATGCTGCGCTCCTTGAGCGACAGACCCTCACGCCCCCAGACATGGCCCCAGCAGTATTCGGTGACCATTTCCTGCAGCGGACGGGTGAAGTCGTCGGCGTTGTCTATCGAACGCTGGACATAGGCTTCGCCGAGCACCTGCGTGCGGATCTGCAGGCCTTTTTCGTACTTTTCGTTACTCATTATTCCTCCAGTCACCACAGATCCCTCGTGTAGGAGCTGCCGAAGGCTGCGATCTTTTGATCTTGCTTTTAAACATCAAAGTCAAAAGATCGCAGCCTGCGGCAGCTCCTACACAGGGGGATTTGTGTGAATCCTTCAGGTCAGGGTGGGCAACGCACCCAACTTGCCCTTGTGGTAAATCATCGGTGTCACCGGTTGCTCGGGCAGGATCAGGTTCTTCACCGCGCCGACGATGATTGCGTGATCACCACCGTCGTATTCCCGCCACAACTCGCACTCGATGATCGCCGTGGCCTTGGCCAGGATCGGGTTGCCCAGTTCGCTCAGGTGCCACTCGATGCCCTTGGCCTTTTCCTTGCCCTTGCCGGCGAACGCGTAGGCTTCGGCGGTCTGCTCGGCGGAGAGCAAGTGGATGGCGAATTTCTTGCTGTCGCGCAGCACCGGGTAGGTGTCGGACGCATAGTTGGGGCAGAACAGCACCAGCGCCGGGTCGATCGACAGCGCGCTGAACGCGCTGGCAGTAATGCCGACGATGCCGCCCTCCGGGTCAAGGGTGGTGACCACCGTGACGCCGGACGGAAACGAGCTCATGACGTCTTTGTAAATGCCGGGTTCGATCATTTCGCAGGACTCCTAGCGCATCACAAACGGATCAGGCATTGGCGCCTGGGAGAGGTTGATCCACACCGTTTTCAGTTCGGTGTAGGCCAGCACCGAGTCGATGCCGCTTTCGCGTCCATAGCCACTGTTCTTGAAGCCGCCGATCGGCGCCATCGCCGACACTGCGCGGTAGGTGTTGACCCAGATGATCCCTGAGCGCACGTCGCGCGCCAGTCGGTGGGCGCGGCCCAGGTCACGGGTCCAGATGCCGGCTGCGAGGCCGAACTGCGAGTCGTTGGCGATCGCCAGTGCTTCGGCTTCGTCTTTGAAACGAATCACCGACGCCACCGGGCCGAACACTTCTTCCTGCATGATCTTCATCGAATTACGGTCGCATTCGAACAGCGTCGGCTCGTAGAACCAGCCTTCGCCGAGATCCGCCGGGCGCTTGCCACCAGTGCGCAAACGCGCGCCTTCGGCGACGGCATCGGCGACCAGACCTTCGACCACCGCCAGTTGCTGCGCGGTGGCCATCGGGCCCATCTCGCTATGGTCTTCCTGGGGGTTGCCGATGCGAATGCGCTGGGCGCGCTCGACCAGACGATTGACGAACTCGTCGTAGATTTCGTCCTGCACCAGCAAGCGCGAACCGGACACGCAACTCTGCCCGGATGCCGCGTAGATCCCGGCAATCGCGCCGTTGATCGCACTCTCCAGATCGGCGTCGGCAAAAATGATATTCGGCGACTTGCCGCCCAGTTCCAGCGACAGCTTGGCGAAGTTCTCGGCGCTGCTGCGCACCACATGCCGTGCCGTGGCCGCGCCGCCAGTGAAGGCAATCTTGCGGATCAGCGGATGGCGGGTGAGGGCGGCGCCGGTGCTCGGGCCGTAACCGGTGACGACGTTGACCACGCCCGGCGGAATCCCGGCTTCGAGGGCAAGACGCGCCAGCTCGAGAATGGTCGCCGAAGCATGCTCGGACGGCTTGATCACGATGGTGTTGCCGGCGGCGAGGGCCGGGGCCAGTTTGATCGCGGTCAGGTACAGCGGGCTGTTCCATGGAATGATCGCGGCGACCACACCCATGGCTTCGTGCACGGTGTAGGCAAACAGGTCAGGCTTGTCCAGCGGCAGGGTGCCGCCCTCGAGCTTGTCGGCCAGGCCTGCGGTGTAGTGGAAAAACTCCGGCAGGTAGCTGACCTGGCCACGGGTTTCGCGGATCAGCTTGCCGTTGTCGCGGCTTTCCAGCTGCGCCAGATGTTCCTTGTTTTCCGCGATCAGGTCACCGAGGCGACGCAGCAACTTGCCCCGCGCAGTGGCGGTGAGGCCGCGCCACGCCGGGCTGTCGAAGGCGGTCTGCGCCGCTTGCACGGCGCGTTCGACATCCGCTTCATCGGCGTCGGGCAGTTCCGCCCAGGCCTGCGCGGAGGCCGGGTTGAGGCTTTCGAAGGTCTTGCCGGAGAGGGCGTCGACCCAGTCTCCGCCGATGCACATCTGGAAGCGTGCGAGTGTCATGCAACGATCCCCTTTATATGGTTTTGTCGGGAGTGTGCGAATTGGAGAAATTCCAGCAGCATCTGGTTGACCAGACGCGGCGACTCTACCGGCATCATATGCCGTTGCTCGGGCAGCACGGCAACCTTCGCGCCGGGGATGCGCCGGGCCAGTTGCTCGGCCATTTCCGGCGTCGAGCCGGGGTCGAGTTCGCCGGTAGCGATCAGCGTCGGCGCCTGAATGCTGCTCAGGTCGTCGGCGCGGTACATGTCCTGGGTGGCGAACAATTCGTAGGTGGTCAGGTAACCCTGCGGATCGTTGTTGGCCAACGTCTGACGCAACGCAGCGATCTGCGCTGGGTTGGCTGCCTGATATTCACGGCTGAACCAGCGTGACAGCGCGGCTTCGGCATTGGCGTCCGGGCCATGCTCGGCGGCCTGCGCCGTGCGGGCGATAACGCCGGCACGCTGTTCTTTGCTGCGGTTGAACACGCTGTTCAACACCACCAGACTTTGCAGACGCTCCGGGTAGTGCAGGGCAAAGGCCCGCGCGACCAGGCCGCCCATGGAGAAACCGATCACCGCGGCCTGGGGCAGATTCAGATGATCGAGCAGCTCAAGCAACTGATCGGCATAACCGAGCAGGTCGGTGCCACTGGCCGGGCGCGGGCTGGCGCCGTGGCCGAGCATGTCGTAGGCGATCACCTGATACTGGCTGGCGAGGCCGACAATCTGCCCGCCCCACATTTCTTTGTTCAGGCCCACGCCGTGGATCAAGACCACGGGCTGGCCTTGGCCGGTCGCCAGGTAACTGGTGCCAGCCGGGGTGAGTTCAGCGGTGAGCCGAATCATGGAGCGCTCCTGCAATGCCTTTCTTGTTGTGATTACTGGGCTTTTTCGGCGGCCAGTTCTTCCAGATCGATGTAGCGGTTGCCGATGCGCGGGTGCAGGCGGCCACCGTCGGCGCAACCCAGCACCACGACGATTTCGTCGGCACGCGGCGCGTCTTCGATCTGCATTTCCAGAGTGATGTAGTGCGAACGCAAACCTTCGTCGTCCTTGTGCATCATCGGGATCTGAATCGAAGTGCCCGGACCGCCGCGCTTGTTGGTGAAGCTCAGGTAGCTCTTGGCTTTCACCGCTTCGCGATAGTGGTTGCCGAAGCGCAGGGTGTGGATCACCGCCGAAGCGTGCTCGATCTCGCCGTCAGCGCCGACCACTGCCGCTTTGCCGTAAGCCTCGATCTTCTCGGCGCCGCCGATGATGCCGACCAGACGCTCGACCATCATGGCGCCGAGGTCGGAGCAGTTGGCGCGGATCTGCGGCTTGAGGTCTTCGACAAAACCGTTGCCCACCCACGGGTTCTTCATAACCACGGCGAGGCCGACCATGGTCACCGGCTTGTCAGTCGCCTTGCCGCCTTCGATGAAGGTTTCTTCGACATAGCTGACGATCTTGCGAATTTCGAAACTCATGAGCTGCTCCGTTGGGGATTGAGAGTGTCTGTGCGTCTGATGGTATACCATAATACCGATCCTGCAAGTCCCCCTGACGGAATTTGCCGCATCACCCCGGCGAATGGTCATGTATTCGCTTTCCGCCACACCTCGACTTCTTTGTAGGAGCTGCGGCACGCTGCGATCTTTTGATCTTTCAATACAAAATCAAAAGATCGCAGCCTCGTTTCACTCGACAGCTCCTACAAGGGGAAATCAGCGGCAATGCGGTTAACAAAAGATAACGTGGCGCCGATTGTCAGACATTTGCAAAGCCCGATAGGATGAGCCAGCTTCCGAAGGGGCTCTGGATTGCGGGTTTCAGGAGGATGCTTCTGAACTGCCAGTAGTCGAGCACCCTTGCGGCGCCCTTGAAGGCCCGATGGCCCAACAATAATAAATAGGGGAAGGTCTATGAGTCGTTGCCGCCCGCCGGCGTTACGCAACACCGCGTTGCTGGCCACAGCACTCTCACTGCTGGGCTTTGCCACGTTATCGGCACCGGTATTTGCCGCCGAAGCCCTGGCTGACGTGGTCTATGCCACCGAATCGGCCAAGGCCGCGAAAAGCCTGATTCTCGATGTCGTCCACGCCGGCGCGCGCCTGGTCGCAGTTGGTGATCGCGGCCACATCGTCTATTCCGACGACCAGGGCAAAACCTGGACCCAGGCCAAGGTGCCGACTCGCCAGTTGCTTACCGCCGTGTATTTCGTCGACGACAAAAACGGTTGGGCGGTCGGCCACGACGCACAGATCCTCGCCAGCACAGACGGCGGTCTGACCTGGACCAAGCAATTCGAAGACCTCGCCCGCGAATCGCCGCTGCTCGACGTCTGGTTCAAGGACGCCAGCAGCGGCTTCGCCGTGGGCGCCTACGGCACGCTGCTGGAAACCATCGACGGCGGCAAACACTGGGAAGACGTCAGCGATCGCCTCGACAACGAAGACCAGTTCCACCTCAACGCCATTGCCGCCGTGAAAGACGCCGGGCTGTTCATCGTCGGCGAGTCCGGCAGCATGTTCCGCTCCGCCGATGACGGCCAGACCTGGGAAAAACTCGAAGGCCCGTACGAAGGCTCGCTGTTCGGCGTGATCGGCACGGCGCAGCCGCAGACCCTGCTGGCTTACGGCTTGCGCGGCAATCTCTACCGTTCCACCGATTTCGGCAGTAACTGGGAACAAGTCGAACTGAAAGCCGCCCGCGGTACGCTGGAGTTCGGACTGTCCGGCGGCACGCTGCTGGAGGACGGCTCGATCGTCATCGTCGGCAACGGCGGTTCGGTGATCAGCAGCAGTGACAATGGCGAAACCTTCAGCGTGTTCAACCGCCCGGATCGCATTTCGCTGTCGTCGGTCACCGCCGCCGGCAACGGCAACCTGATTCTGACCGGGCAGGGTGGTTTGCATGTCACCCTGCCAAACGGTGCCGAGACCAATAACAAGAAGGCGGGGCTATGACTTCCTTGATCACTCCTCAGCAGGAAAAGGCGACGGTTCTCGAGCGCCTGATCTTCAACAACCGCCCGGCCGTGATTCTGATCTGCCTGGTGGTGAGCATTTTTCTGTTCTGGCAGGCCACGCTGATCCGGCCGTCGACCAGTTTCGAAAAAATGATCCCGCTGCAGCATCCCTTCATCGAAAAGATGATGGAACACCGCAACGATCTGGCGAACCTCGGCAACACGGTGCGCATTTCGGTGGAAGCCACCGACGGCGACATCTTCTCCAAGGAATACATGGAGACCCTGCGCCAGATCAACGACGAAGTGTTCTACATTTCCGGCGTCGATCGTTCCGGCCTCAAATCGCTGTGGAGCCCGAGCGTACGCTGGACCGAAGTGACCGAAGAGGGTTTCGCTGGCGGTGAGGTGATTCCGCAGAGCTATAACGGCTCCCAGGACAGCCTCGACCTGCTGCGCAACAACGTGCTCAAGTCCGGTCAGGTCGGGCGTCTGGTGGCCAACGATTTCAAGTCGAGCATCGTCGACATCCCGCTGCTGGAGGCGTACCCGGACCCACAGGATCAGGGCAAGCTGCTGGCGCTGGACTATCGCCAGTTCTCCCATGAGCTCGAAGACAAGATCCGCAACAAGTTCGAAGCGCAAAACCCCAACATCAAGATCCATATCGTCGGTTTCGCCAAGAAGGTCGGCGACCTGATCGACGGTCTGGTGATGGTGGTGCTGTTCTTCGGTGTCGCCTTCGTCATCACCCTGATTCTGCTGCTGTGGTTCACCAACTGCCTGCGCAGCACCATCGCCGTGTTGAGTACGACGCTGGTGGCGGTGGTCTGGCAACTAGGGTTGATGCACTTCTTCGGCTTCGGACTCGATCCGTATTCGATGCTGGTGCCGTTCCTGATTTTCGCCATTGGCATTTCCCACGGCGTGCAGAAAATCAACGGTATCGCCCTGCAATCCAGCGAGGCCGATAACGCCCTGACCGCTGCACGACGCACCTTCCGGCAGCTGTTCCTGCCGGGGATGATCGCGATTCTGGCCGATGCGGTGGGCTTCATCACCCTGCTGATCATCGACATCGGCGTGATCCGTGAACTGGCCATTGGCGCGTCCATCGGCGTTGCGGTGATCGTGTTCACCAACCTGATCCTGCTGCCGGTGGCGATTTCCTATGTCGGCATCAGCAAGCGTGCGATTGCCAAGAGCAAGAAGGACGCCAACCGCGAGCACCCGTTCTGGCGCCTGCTGTCGAACTTCGCCAGCCCGAAAGTTGCGCCGATCTCGGTGGCGCTGGCGCTGATCGCCTTCGGTGGCGGCCTCTGGTACAGCCAGAACCTGAAAATCGGCGACCTCGACCAGGGCGCGCCGGAACTGCGTCCGGACTCGCGCTACAACAAGGACAACAACTTCATCATCAGCAACTATTCGACCAGCTCCGACGTGCTGGTGGTGATGGTCAAGACCAAGGCCGAAGGCTGCTCGCGCTACGAAGCCATGGCGCCGATCGATCAGCTGATGTGGAAGATGCAGAACACCGAGGGCGTGCAGTCGGCGATCTCGCTGGTGACCGTGTCCAAGCAGATGATCAAGGGCATGAACGAGGGCAACCTGAAATGGGAAACCCTGTCGCGCAACCCCGATGTGCTGAACAACTCGATCGCCCGCGCCGACGGCCTGTACAACAACAGTTGCTCGCTGGCACCGGTGCTGGTGTTCCTCAACGACCACAAGGCCGAAACCCTCGACCGTGCGGTGAGTGCGGTGCAGGAATTCGCCAAGGAAAACAACAAGGACGGCCTGGAATTCATCCTCGCCGCCGGTAACGCCGGGATCGAAGCGGCCACCAACGAAGTGATCAAACAGGCTGAGCTGACCATCCTCATTCTGGTGTACATCTGCGTGGCGGTGATGTGCATGATCACCTTCCGTTCATGGGCGGCAACCCTGTGCATCGTCCTGCCGCTGGTGCTCACCTCGGTGCTCGGCAACGCGCTGATGGCGTTCATGGGCATCGGCGTGAAAGTCGCAACCTTGCCGGTGGTGGCGCTGGGTGTGGGGATTGGCGTGGACTACGGCATCTACATCTACAGCCGCCTGGAAAGTTTCCTGCGTGCGGGGCTGCCGTTGCAGGAAGCCTATTACCAGACCCTGAAATCCACCGGTAAGGCGGTGCTGTTCACCGGTTTGTGCCTGGCGATCGGCGTGTGCACGTGGATCTTCTCGGCGATCAAGTTCCAGGCCGACATGGGCCTGATGCTGACCTTCATGCTGCTGTGGAACATGTTCGGCGCGCTGTGGCTGCTGCCGGCGTTGGCCAAGTTCCTGATCAAGCCGGAGAAACTGGCGGGGCAGAAGGGCAATTCGTTGTTTGCCCATTGATCTGAAAGGCTGAAATGACAAAGCCGCAACCTTGAGGGTTGCGGCTTTTTTGTGGACAAAGATCAAGGTCAAGATCAAGAGCCCCTCACCCTAGCCCTCTCCCGGAGGGAGAGGGGACTGACCGTGGTGTCTTTCACCATACACCGACCTGGGAGAAACCAAGTCGATTATGGATTCAAAGCAAAGCGTTCGACCTGGGAGATACCGAGTCGATTATGGATTCAAAGCAAATCGTTCAAGTCGGTGTAGATCTCGAATATCCCCCAATCGGTCCCCTCTACCTCTGGGAGAGGGCTAGGGTGAGGGCAAGCGGTCTCAAGCGTTAAGACAGTTCAGCACCCAGCACCACACTCAATGCACTGCGTGCATCATCCAGCTGCACCAGCGTCGCATGCCGGGCACCCAAGGCATCACGATTCTCGATGGCAGTCAGAATCGCCTTGTGCCTCGGCAACGCCAATTCATGCAGATTCGGCCGCTGATTCGAATGCTTCAACGCCTCGGCAATCGCCACCGCCAACATGTTGCACAGGTTCGCCAACAGGTCATTGTGCGTCGCATCGGCAATCCGGCTATGGAAATCCAGGTCCGGCTGCAACAGCGCTTCCGGGGTCGGTGCGGCTTCCATGCGTTGGTAGGCTTCGTTGATCGCGGCGATGTCGGCATCCGTCGCATGCTGGGCGGCGAGGGCGGCGGCGGCCGGTTCGATGATGCTGCGCACGCTGGTCAGCACGTTGAAGAATTCATTCTGCGGGCTGCTCTGCATCAGCCAGTGCAGCACGTCCGGATCGAGCATGTGCCATTCGCGGCGGGCCTTCACCACCGTGCCGACGCGAGGCTTGGAATACACCAGCCCCTTGGCCACCAGCACCCGCGTGGCTTCGCGCAACACCGGCCGACTGACCGCATACTCCTCGCAAAGCAGGGCTTCGGCGGGCAGTTTGTCGTCGGGCAAAAAGCGTCCGGAGACGATCTGCATGCCCAGTTCCTGGACGATGCGCGAGTGCATGCTTTTACGGTCGGAAGGTTTGCGGTAATCCATGGGGAGTGGCGCGATCCTGAGCGATGGAGATGCCGCGCATCATAGCAGGCACCGGACAATCTTGAGGCAGACACAAAACCAAATGTGGGAGCGAGCCTGCTCGCGAAGGCGGTATATCAGTCAAATAGATGTCGACTGACACTCCCTCTTCGCGAGCAGGCTCGCTCCCACAGGGGAATTGCGCTGTTAGTGAGAGTGGCGCGGGACTTCAGCGCCGCGGCAGCCGACGAGGAAGTCAAAGTCGCAACCCTGATCCGCCTGCAGCACGTGGTCGATGTACAGCTGACGATAACCACCCACCAGCAATTGTTGAGGCGCTTGCAGATCCGCCATGCGCGCCGCCAGTTCAGCGTCGGGAATGTCCAGATGCAGACGGCCGCTG
Organism: Pseudomonas koreensis; assembly: GCF_024169245.1. Classification (NCBI taxonomy): domain Bacteria; kingdom Pseudomonadati; phylum Pseudomonadota; class Gammaproteobacteria; order Pseudomonadales; family Pseudomonadaceae; genus Pseudomonas; species Pseudomonas koreensis. Next base: position 4,700,396 of record NZ_JALJWP010000001.1, on the reverse strand, counting down.
GCGCAATCGAGCTCGATCCAGTCGCCTTCCTGCACCGCCGCCAAAGGCCCGCCAGCTGCGGCTTCCGGGGCGACGTGCAGAACCACCGTGCCATACGCCGTGCCGCTCATGCGTGCATCAGAAATCCGCACCATGTCGGTCACGCCTTGCGCCAACAGTTTGGCCGGCAAGCCCATGTTGCCGACTTCGGCCATGCCCGGATAACCCTTCGGCCCGCAGTTCTTCATCACCAGAATCGAATCCTTATCGACGTCCAGCTCCGGATCGTTGATCCGCGCCTTGTACATGTCGAAGTTCTCGAACACCACGGCGCGGCCGCGATGCTGCATCAGTTCAGCGCTAGCGGCGGACGGCTTGAGCACCGCACCCAACGGTGCCAGATTGCCGCGCAACACACAGATGCCACCGTCAGCGCGAATCGGATTGTCGAGGGTGCGGATCACTTGGTCTTCGCCATAGATCGGCGCGTCCTTGGTGTTCTCGCCGATGGATTTGCCGTTGACCGTCAAGGCATTCGGATTGGGGATCAGATTGGCTTCGCCGAGGCGACGCAGCACCGCTGGCAAGCCACCGGCGTAGTAGAACTCTTCCATCAGGAAACGCCCGGACGGTTGCAGGTCGACGATGGTTGGCATGCCGCGACCGATGCGGGTCCAGTCATCCAGATCCAGCTCGACGCCGATGCGCCCGGCGATGGCTTTCAAGTGAATCACGGCGTTGGTCGAACCACCGATGGCGGCGTTGACGCGAATGGCGTTCTCGAAGGCTTCCTTGGTGAGGATCTTCGACAGTTTCAAATCTTCGCGAACCATCTCTACCGCACGCATGCCGGACATGTGCGCCAGCACGTAACGCCGTGCATCTACTGCGGGGATCGCGGCGTTGTGCGGCAGCGAAGTGCCCAGTGCTTCAGCCATGCAGGCCATGGTCGACGCGGTGCCCATGGTGTTGCAGGTGCCCGCCGAACGCGACATGCCGCCCTCGGCCGCGAGGAAGTCATCGATGGTGATGGTGCCGGCCTTGACCTGTTCGCTGAGCTGCCACACGACAGTGCCGGAACCGATGTCCTTGCCCTTGTGCTTGCCGTTAAGCATCGGCCCGCCGGTGACGACGATGGCCGGCACGTCGCAACTGGCCGCGCCCATCAACAGCGCCGGGGTGGTTTTGTCGCAACCGGTGAGCAGCACGACGCCGTCGATCGGGTTGCCGCGAATCGCTTCTTCAACGTCCATGCTCGCCAGGTTGCGGGTAAGCATGGCGGTGGGGCGCAGGTTCGATTCGCCGTTGGAGAACACCGGGAATTCCACCGGAAAACCACCGGCCTCGATCACCCCGCGTTTGACGTGCTCCGCGATCTGGCGGAAGTGCGCGTTGCACGGAGTCAGTTCCGACCAGGTGTTGCAGATGCCGATGATCGGCTTGCCATGGAACTGATGGTCGGCGATGCCCTGATTCTTCATCCAGCTGCGGTACATGAAGCCGTTCTTGTCGGCCGTGCCAAACCATTGGGCGGAGCGCAGGGTGGGTTTCTTATCAGACATGATCGATTCTCTTATTGTAAGACTATTGTTTGCGAGCTGACGCTTAATCTAAGCGCAAAATCCGCGCTTTGGAAGTGTTGTTGGGTAATTAGTATTACTATATAGTCGTTTTCGACGGAGGGATGGCCCTGGTTGTTTTGGCGAGAGGCGTCCCCCGAGGTTCTATAAAAACAACAATCGGAGACCGATCTCATGAGCCAGGAATTGCGGCTTGTCCGGCGCATCACACTGAAACTGATTCCCTTCCTGATCCTGCTGTACCTGATCGCCTATGTGGATCGCTCCGCCGTCGGCTTCGCCAAGCTGCACATGGGCGCCGACATCGGCATCGGCGACGCCGCCTATGGCCTCGGTGCCGGGCTGTTTTTCATCGGCTACTTTCTTCTCGAAATCCCCAGCAACCTGATGCTCGAACGCTTCGGCGCACGGCGCTGGTTCGCGCGGATCATGATTACCTGGGGCGCGATCACCATCGGCATGGCCTTTGTGCAAGGACCGCACAGCTTCTACGTGATGCGCTTTCTGCTCGGCGCGGCCGAAGCGGGCTTCTTCCCCGGTGTGCTGTACTACATCACCCAATGGTTCCCGGTGCGCCATCGCGGCAAGATCCTCGGCCTGTTCATCCTGTCGCAACCGATCGCGATGATGATCACCGGTCCCGTGTCCGGTGGCTTGCTGGGCATGGATGGCATCCTCGGTCTGCACGGCTGGCAGTGGCTGTTCATCGTCATCGGCACCCCGGCCATCCTGCTGACCTGGCCGGTGCTGCGCTGGCTGCCGGACGGTCCGCAGCAAGTGAAATGGATGGATCAGGCGGAAAAAGACTGGCTGACCGGCGAACTGAAAAAGGATCTGCAGGAGTACGGCCAGACCCGTCACGGCAATCCGCTGCACGCGCTGAAAGACAAACGCGTGTTGCTGCTGGCGCTGTTCTATCTGCCAGTGACCCTGAGCATTTATGGCCTCGGCCTGTGGCTGCCGACGCTGATCAAACAGTTCGGCGGCAGCGACCTGGTCACCGGTTTCGTTTCTTCGGTGCCGTACATTTTCGGGATCATTGGCCTGCTGATCATTCCGCGCAGCTCCGACCGCTTGAATGATCGCTACGGCCACCTGGCGGTGCTCTATGTACTCGGTGCGCTGGGCCTGTTCCTCAGTGCCTGGCTGTCGATGCCGGTGGCGCAACTGGCGGCGCTGTGTCTCGTGGCGTTTGCGCTGTTCTCGTGCACAGCCGTTTTCTGGACTCTGCCCGGGCGCTTCTTCGCCGGTGCCAGCGCAGCGGCGGGGATTGCCTTGATCAACTCGGTCGGCAACCTCGGTGGTTACATCGGGCCGTTCGTGATCGGCGCGTTGAAGGAATACACCGGCAATCTGGCTTCGGGGTTGTACTTCCTCTCGGGCGTGATGGTGTTCGGGCTGATTCTGACCGGCATCGTTTATCGCGTGCTGGAACGCAAGCATGTGCTGCCCGTCGAGCAATTCGCAGCAAGCGCCCGTGGCGCGACCCGAACCTGACTGGCTGGCACCTTCCCCTGTAGGAGTGAGCCTGCTCGCGATGGCGTTGTATCAGCGAAAAAATTTGCCAACTGACACACCGCTATCGCGAGCAGGCTCACTCCTACAAGGGATCGGCAGTGTTTTTGAGAAAAGGAGAAGAACATGCATCTGGTTCAATTCGAATTACCCAACGGCGAGCGCCGGGTCGGCGTGGTCGACAACGGTCAGCTCCGCGAAGTCGAGGACGCCCGCAGTGTCCGTGATCTGGCCCTGGCCGCGATCGAGGCCGGCGGCTCCCTTGAGCAGCAAGTGCAGACCCTCGGCCTCGGCGCCAGTCACGACTACGCGCAGTTGCTCAAAGACCTGCGCATCCTGCCGCCACTGGATCACCCGGACCCGGCGCACATGCTGGTCAGCGGAACCGGGCTGACCCACTTGGGCAGCGCTTCGGCCCGCGACAAGATGCACCAGCAGGCCGGTGATGAAGCGGCGATGACCGACACCATGCGCATCTTCAAATGGGGCGTGGAGGGCGGTAAACCTGCGGCGGGGCAGGCCGGTGTGCAACCGGAGTGGTTCTACAAGGGCGACGGCAGCATTGTCGTGCGTCCGGGGCAGGCGTTCCCGCTGCCGCCGTTCGCCGAAGACGCTGGCGAAGAGCCGGAGATGGCCGGCCTGTACGTCATCGGCAACGACGGCAAGCCGTATCGCCTCGGTTTTGCGGTCGGTAACGAGTTCTCCGACCACGTCATGGAACGCAAGAATTACCTCTACCTCGCGCACTCGAAATTGCGCAGTTGCAGTTATGGCCCGGAACTTCGTACCGGTGAATTGCCTCAACACCTTGCCGGCACCAGCCGAATCCTGCGTGACGGCGAAGTGCTCTGGCAGAACGAGTTCCTCAGCGGCGAGGCCAATATGTGCCACAGCCTGGCGAACCTCGAATACCACCACTTCAAATACAGTCAGTTCCTGCGTCCGGGCGACGTGCACATTCACTTTTTCGGCACTGCGACCCTGTCGTTTGCCGACGGCATCCGCACCCAGCCGGGCGACACGTTCGAGATCAGCCAGGCCGACTTCGGCGCTCCGCTGGTCAACGGTATCGCACCGGTCAAAGCAGCTTTTGAACCGGACAGCATCGGCACCCTTTAAGGAGATCCCATGACTCAGATTCTCGGTCACAACTACATCGGCGGTCAGCGCAGCGCCGCCGGCAGCGTCAAACTGCACTCGGTCGACGCCAGCACTGGCGAGGCCCTGCCGCACGATTTCATTCAGGCCACGGCGGACGAAGTCGACGCCGCCGCCAAAGCCGCCGCTGCGGCTTACCCGACCTATCGCAGCCTCAGCGCCGAACGTCGCGCGCAATTCCTCGACGCGGTCGCCGATGAACTCGATGCGCTTGGCGACGATTTCGTTGCCGTAGTCTGCCGCGAAACCGCGCTGCCAGCCGGGCGCATTCAGGGCGAGCGCGGTCGCACCAGCGGCCAGATGCGCCTGTTCGCCAAAGTCCTGCGTCGCGGTGATTTCTACGGCGCACGGATCGATCTGGCACTGCCGGATCGTCAGCCGCTGCCACGTCCGGATCTGCGTCAGTACCGCATCGGCCTCGGCCCGGTCGCGGTGTTTGGTGCGAGCAACTTCCCGCTGGCGTTCTCCACTGCCGGTGGCGATACCGCAGCAGCGCTGGCCGCCGGTTGCCCGGTAGTGTTCAAGGCCCACAGCGGCCATATGGCCACCGCTGAACTGGTCGCCGATGCGATCGTTCGCGCGGCGGAAAAAACCGGCATGCCCGCCGGCGTGTTCAACATGATCTACGGGGGCGGCGTCGGCGAATGGCTGGTCAAGCATCCGGCGATTCAGGCGGTTGGTTTCACTGGCTCGCTGAAGGGCGGTCGCGCCCTGTGCGACATGGCTGCCGCACGTCCGCAACCGATCCCGGTGTTTGCCGAAATGTCGAGCATCAACCCGGTGATCGTCCTGCCGCAAGCGCTTGCCACGCGTTCGGAAACCGTCGCGCGTGACCTCACCGCTTCGGTGGTGCAGGGCTGTGGTCAGTTCTGTACCAACCCGGGTCTGGTGATCGGTATCCGCTCGCCGCAGTTCAGCGCGTTTGTCCAACAGGTCGCTGCTGCAATCGGTGATCAACCGGCGCAAACCATGCTCAATGCCGGCACCCTCGGCAGCTATGGCAAAGGTCTGGAAAAGCTCCTGGCGCATAGCGGCATTGAGCATCTGGCCGGTAATCCGCAGCAGGGCAATCAGGCGCAGCCGCAGTTGTTCAAGGCTGATGTCAGCCTGTTGATCAACGGTGACGAAGTGCTGCAGGAAGAAGTGTTCGGCCCGACCACGGTGATCGTCGAAGTGGCCGATCAGGCGCAACTGAGCGCGGCGCTGCATGGCCTGCACGGTCAATTGACCGCGACGATCATTGGTGAGCCGTCTGATTTCGAGCAATTCGCCGAGCTGACGCCGCTGCTGGAACAGAAAGTCGGGCGCATCCTGCTCAACGGTTATCCGACCGGTGTCGAAGTGTGCGATTCGATGGTGCATGGCGGCCCGTACCCGGCGACGTCCGATGCGCGCGGCACTTCGGTGGGCACGCTGGCGATCGATCGCTTCCTGCGCCCGGTGTGCTTCCAGAACTACCCGGACAGCTTGCTGCCCGAACCGCTGAAAAACGCCAACCCGCTGCGGATTCAGCGTTTGGTGGATGGCAAGCCATCGCGTGACGCGATCTAGGCAGCACCGCAATCCCCTGTGTAGGAGCTGCCGAAGGCTGCGATCTTTTGATTTTGCTTTTGAAAACAAGATCAAAAGATCGCAGCCTGCGGCAGCTCCTACACAAGGGGCAGGGCGCCATAAGCTATCATTGGCCCTTTCCCCCTAGAAAGACTGTTTGCCATGACTGCCCAAACCCTTCTCAACGCCCTCGAACACTGCGGTATGGTCGAAATCGATGGCCTGCACGCCTTCGAATTCGCCCTCGACGAGGACGATAACCTGCACATCGAATGCATTGATGGCCGTGAAGCCAAGCATTGGGAATTCACCCCGGCGCAGGTCGCGGCCGCGACGTTCGATGAGACGCTGCAGAGCTGGCTGATCATCGGTTACGCCAGCGACACCAAGACCACGGGCGAGCATCGGCTGGTGTGTCTCGGCGACGTAGTCAGCAGCAGCGACGATGAGGAAGACAATAATGAAAATGCGTAACTTCTGGCCTTTGCTGATGGCCGGCAGCGTCGGCGCGATGGGACTCTCCAGCGCCAGCGCCGAGACCTTGCAGTTGCTGGTCGGCTCTTACACCGCCGGCTCCAGTCAGGGCATCTATCGCATGCAGTTCGACAGCGCCACCGGCCAGATCGACGCCAAGCCGCTGCAAGTGGTCAAGACTGAAAACCCATCGTGGCTGACGCTCTCGAAAGACCAGAAACGCCTGTTCGTGGTCAATGAAAACGGCCCGGGCCAGACTGACCCGGTCGGTCGCGTCAGCAGCTACGCCATTGACCCGAAAACCCATGCGCTGAGCCTGATCAATCAGGTGCAGAGCCTGGGCAATGAGCCGACCCATTCCAGCCTCAGCGCTGATGCCAAGCATCTGTTCGTCAGCAATTATTCGGTAATGGAAGATCCGGGCGGCACCCTGGCGGTATTGCCGGTCGATGCCGATGGTCAGCTGAAACCGGTGGTGCAGATGAGCGGGCACCCGGCTAGTCGGGTCAATCCTGAGCGCCAGGCTTCCAACCACGTGCACTCGACGGTGTCCTCACCGGACGGTCGCTACGTGTTCTCCAACGACTTGGGCGCGGACAAGGTTTTCATCTATCAGTACGATCCGAAGGCCAACCCGCACCTGCCGCTGACTCCGGCGAAAACCGCTTCGGTAGCCTTGCCGGCCGGCAGTGGCCCGCGTCATCTGCTGTTCAGCGCCGATGGCAAACACGCCTGGCTGACCATGGAGATGAGCGCGCAGGTTGCGGTGTTCGACTACAACGACGGCGTGCTGACCCAGACGCAATTGGTCGATCTGGCGGCGGGCCAGGCAACCTCGGACAGGGCCGGCGCGGCGCTGCATGCTTCAGCTGATGGCAAGTTTCTCTACGTGAGCAACCGTGGCACGGCCAATCAGCTCGTAGTGTTCGGCATTGATCCGGCGACCGGTCAGCTCAAAGAGCTGCAAAAACGCTCGGTCGAGGGTGATCACCCGCGCGAGTTTGCCCTCGATCCGAGCGGTAAATTCGTCTTGATTGCCAACCAGAAGAGCAACCAGATTGTCGTTGTCGAACGCGATGCCAAGACCGGTCTGCTGGGCAAAACCGTGCAAAAACTGCCGATCGACGCGCCAAGCGATCTGAAATTTCTAGTGCGACAATAAGCCACAGGCCCCGGTCTGCGGGGCCTGCATCGTTGTATTAATTGCACTGATAACGGCTAATGCTACAAAAGATTTCAAGGAGGCAACCCTCGAGCGTTACGTTTGTTTCACAGCCCGACCGGGCAAACCAAGCAAACGAACACGAGGGTTATCGCCATGAACTTCAATCTCTTCTCCGTTATTGCCGCCTCCGCCATTTCTGCCACCGTGGTATTGCCAGCCGGTGCCAACGTCGAAATCGCCAGCAAAAAATCCCACACCCAGAGCTACACCCAGAAATACCTGCAACAAAGCGCCAACTTCTACGCCGCGCTGGATCACAAAACCCAAGCCTGAGCGCATCGACACAACTCCCTTGTAGGAGCTGCCGAAGGCTGCGATCTCTTGATCTTCAACGTCAAAAGATCGCAGCCTTCGGCAGCTCCTACGCGCGTGCGCGTTCTCCACTCATAGGTTTCTTCAAGCGGGCAAATAGAGCGGCTAAATAATCAACGAAGCTGATGTTCACCATTGCAAACCCTGAGTGGTTACCCCGGCTTTTTTGATTGATTCTGTGGCAATCGAAACCTTTGTCCACGGAGAACACCATGGCCAGCGCAATCCTCACTTCCGCCAAACGCGGCGCCTATCTGGCCATCGGTCTTTACCTGGCCGTGGTGCTGTTCGTCAGCATCGGCGCGCAGATGGAACACAGCTTCGAAGCCCCGATCGACGTCGCCCACCCTGGCATCCAGTTCGAACTGCGCTCGCAAAGCGCGATGGTCGACAGGGCCGAACTCGCAGGGGGCGGCGGCGCATGAAAGGCTACAGACTCTGGGTCATCGCCAGCCTCGCGCTGATGACCAACGGCGCCTCACTGTTGGGATTTGGCCAAGGCTCGGTGGGCGGCTTGGCCCGGGCCATAGAGGCCAACCACAACATCGCCCACAACATTGAACGCGCCAACACGCTGGGGCTGATGGCCGGCAATCCACCGGTCAAGGTCGCGGTGGATTTTCTCGGACCGTTTGAAGTGGATTGCATGGCACTGGGCATGTGCAACGCCTTGGCCTGACGAAGATCGTTCCCACGCTCTGCGTGGGAATGCCTCAAGGGACGCTCCGCGTTCCAATGGGACGCAGAGCGTCCCCGGCTGCATTCCCACGCGGAGCGTGGGAACGATCAAGAGGGAGAGAGGGTTACTTCTTCATGATCGAGGTGAACAGCTCGGATTCGAGCAAGCGCTGCAACCAGGCCTGCAAGCGAACATAAGGCGTCTGCGCGAACCACTCGCGATCAACGTGTGCGAACTGGCGAATGAAAGGCAGCAGGGCGATGTCGGCGAGACTGATCCGGTCGCCCAGCAGATAGTCGTGGTCCGCGAGCGTCAGATCCAGATAGTGGGCGATCATCTCGCACTGCATGCGATAGACCTCCATCGGTTGCTCTGGATAACGCTCAGCGTATTTGTAGTGGTTCAACGAAGTCTTGAATCGTTGATCGTTCGTCTCGATCAGCATGTCCATGATGACGTCAGCTCCCGGATCATCCTTGAACAACCAATCATCCGGATCATTCTGCGCCAACGCCCAGCGCATGATCTGCAGACTCTCATCAATAACCACGCCATCGGCGTCCAGCACCGGCACTGTGCCCTTGGGCGAGAGCGCCAGCATTTCGGCCGGTTTGTCCTTGAAGCTGACCTCGACAATCTCCACCGGCACACCCGCATAACGCAGCGCCATTCGCGCACGCATGGCGTAAGGGCAGCGGCGGAACGAATACAGCGTGTTCATTTCACCTCCAGCGTACTCAAACCATTGCCCTGACGCCGCACCTGAATCTGCACGGGGATCCGTTCGTGCATTTCCTGCACATGAGAAATCACTGCAACCTTGCGCCCCTGCGCCTGCAATCCATCCAGTGCATCCATGGCCAGTTGCAAGGATTCCGGATCAAGGCTGCCGAAGCCTTCGTCGATAAACAGCGATTCGATTTTCAGCGTGCTCGACGCCATCGAGGCCAGACCCAGTGCAAGGGCGAGTGACACGAGGAACGTCTCGCCGCCCGACAACGAATGCACCGAGCGCAGTTCGTCGCCCATTTCCGTGTCCATCACCAGCAGGCCAAGCATGCTGCCGCCGCGTTTCAGGCGGTAGCGTTTGACCAGTTGGCGCAGTTGCGCGTTGGCGTGATGCACCAGCAGGTCGAGGTTGTAGGCCTGGGCGATCTTGCGGAAGGTGTCGCCGGTGGCCGAACCGATCAAGGCACTGAGCCGCGCCCAGCGTTGATACTCGGCGTAGGCCTCGGCGATCTGTTGGGCCAGTGCCTGATTGGCGTTTTGTCGGCGCTGGTCTTCAACCTGTTCGGCGCGCAATTCGGCGCATTGCTGCTCACTGACGGCGAACTGGTTTTGCAGCTCGGCGAGAGCACTGTCGAGCTGTTCGGCGTCAAGATTTCCGTCCTGCCGGGCCTGATGATCGAGCAGACGCTGATCACGTTCCTGCAACAAGACCTGGGCCTGTTCGATGGCTTTTTCGTTGTGCTGAAGCGTCTGGCGCAGTTCGGCGACTTGTGCGTCGTCGAAGCGCAGCAAGTCTTCGAGGCCGCCGTCATCCAGCTCCGGATGGCTGGCGCGCCAATCAGCGATCTTCTCGGTCAGCGCTTTGTCTTCAATTTCCAGTGCCTGCAAGCGTTCTTGCTGGGCCTTGAGTTCTGCAGCGATTTGCACCAACTGCGTGCGCACGCTTTGCAACTCTTCAGCGGTGCTGGTCTCGGCGCTGCGCGCCTGTTCCACCGCGTGTTCCAGCTGCTGCTGCCAATGCTCGGCGCTGCTGTGTTTGCCGAGCAGTTGGGCGAGTTTTTCCTGACAGCGTTGCTGCTGCTCGGTCAGCGCCGTGAATTGCTGGTCAGCACTTTGTAGCTGCTGAGCCCGCAGCTGCTGGCGATCCTGTTCTTTCTCCAACGTCTGCTGGCGTTGCTGCTGCTCGCCCAGTTCTTCCTTTTGCTGTTCTAGCTGTGCCAGACGCTCGGCAATCTGCCGGTCCAGCTGCAGGAACGTCGCGGCCGGCTCAACGCGCAGTTTTTCGAGCGTGTCAGCGGGTAGCAGCGGGCCGAACGCGTTGAGTTCTTCTTCAAGGCGCTGACGATCACTGTTGAGTTCATGCTGCTGATGGCTCAGCTGTTGCGCCGCTTGCTGATGCGCGACCTCCGCCTGACGCAATTGCTGCGACAGGCGCGCGGCGTCCTGCTGCAAGGTAAGCAGCGCACTCTGACGTTGTTCGTCCTGAGTGATGCTCTGGTTCAATTGCTCGGTCTGGCGGCTGAGCCAGGCGTCGCGTTTGTCGGCGTCCTGATTGAGCAGTTGCGCGGCCAGCGGATGCGCCTCCAGGCTCGGGGCCAGGGCTTGTTGCTGCGCAGCCAATTGTTCCTGTTGCTGCAGCAATTCTTTCTGTTGCGCGATCACGCCACCGACTTCGCCGCGCAGCTCAATCAGTTTTTCCTTGAGCTGATCGACCACTTGCTGGGCATTGGCCTGTTCGCTTTCATCGTGACGGCCAAGGCTTTGCAACAGCGCTTCGGGCTGATGATACGGATGCTCATTGCTGCCGCAGACCGGGCAGGGCTGATCGTCCTGCAACTGCGCGCGCAACTCTTCGACACTGGCACTGCGCGCCAGCCGCTGACGTTCAAGCAGTTCGCGAGTGACATTGAGAGTCTGCTCGGCGACGGTCAGTTCGGCCTTGGTTTTCACGCCGTCCTGGGTCAGGCGCTCGCGTTGCTGCTGCGCCTCGAGTTGACGTTGTTGCAACTCGGCGCTGCGCTTGTCGAGATCCTGTTGCGAGGCCCACAGGCGCGACAGGTCTTCGATCGCGCGCAGCTGTTTGCGGTTGTCCTGCAGCAAGGTACCGAGCAGGCCGATCTGTTCGGCCACCGCATCCGGCTCAGCACCGGCCTCCTTGAACAGCACTTCCAGTTGCTGTTTGTGCGAGGCCAGTTCCTCAGCACTGCGCGTAGCGTTTTGTTCCAAAGACGCCAGTTCAGTCTGACCCTTGTTCAAGCGGTTACCGATCAGCATCAGCTGTTGCAGACGATCGCGGTAGGCGCTCCAGGCATCGCTCAACGGCGCCAGATGCGCGCTCTGCTCAAGCTCGGTGGCGATGCGTTGCAAACGCTCGGCGACCTCGGCCTGTTTTTCCTGCAAGGCCTGAATCGCGCTCTGGCCATCCTTGAACGCTTGCTCGGCGGTTTGTCGGGCTTCGGCGCTGCTGGCAGTGTCCTTGATCAGACGGGCGAGGGTGCTTTGCTCTTCGAATGCCTGACGCAGCAACGGCGCGTTTTCGCTCTGGCGCTGTTGCGCTTCGCTGAGGGCGACTTTGGCAGCGTCGAGGTGCTGTTCCAGTTGCGTCTGGCGTTCGCCCAACGCGGCGTGTTGTTGGGTGTGCGCGGCAATCTGCGTTGCCAGTGGCGTTAGTAGCGCATCGAGCTCGGCCTTGCGCGCGAACTGATGGCGTTGCGGGCCAAGCTGTTCCAGACGCGTCAGTTTTACCCGCTCGCCGGCCAGTGCCTGCCATTGCTGTTGCGCGGTTTGCAGTTGTTCGCTGGCGGCTTTTTGCGCGTCCTGCAACTGACGCAAATCCTTCAGCCAACCGTGTTGTTGCTCAAGCTGTTTGAGCTGCGCCTGTTGCGCCTTCATCTGTTGCTGCGCGGTGTTGAAACGCTCGTCGAGTTCGGCGCGGGCTTCCGGCGCCAAAGGCGTCACTCCGGTAGCCTGATCCTGCAGCAGCTTGTGCGCTTCGCGGGCCTCTTTGGTCTTGTCGAAGGCGCGGCGGCCGAGGCGGGTGTACAGCGCGGTGTCGGTGAGTTTTTCCAGCAGTTCACTGCGGTCGTTGTCGTCAGCCTTGAGGAAGGCGCTGAACTCGCTCTGCGCCAGCAGCACAGCGCGGGTGAACTGTTCGAAGTTCAGGCCCAGCGCGGCTTCCAGCTGGGTTTTGTATTCACCTTTCTGGCTGGCGAGCAATTGATCCTGGTCGATGTCGCGCAGGCTCTGCCGACTGGCCTGCAACTTGCCGCCAGCCTTCTCGCGAGCGCGGTTGGCTTCCCAACGTGCGCGATAGCGGCGGCCATCGACGCCGACAAAATCCACTTCGGCATAGCCTTCGCCGGTGCCACGACGCAGCAGCGTACGCGGGTCGCCGGTGGCGATTTCACCGTCAGCATCCGGGACTTTGGCATCGCGGCCGGTGTTGTTCAGGCGTGGCACAGCGCCGAACAGTGCCAGGCACAAAGCGTCGAGCAGGGTGCTTTTGCCGGCGCCAGTCGGGCCGGTGATTGCGAACAGACCGGCGCTTGCCAGCGGCTCAGCAGTGAAATCGATCTCGAACGGCCCGGCCAGCGAGGCGAGATTCTTCAAGCGAATGGCGAGAATCTTCATGGCTGCTCGCCCTCCAGTTGCACGTCCTGCAGCAACTCGGCGAAGTCCTTGAGCGTCTGCTCATCGACCTCGCTGCCGTAGTTGTCGAGCCAGGCGCGGCTGAACAATTCCTGCGGGGTGAGTTGGTCGAGTTCGATCAGCGTGCTGCCGTCATCGCTGCCATCGGCGCCACGATTGCCGGCGTATTCAGCGGCGATGCGCACCAGACGCACGGCTTTGCCTTGCAGCGCAGTTTCCACCTGATGGCGCAGATCCGGCTGCGGCTCGTCAAGACGCACGCGCACTTCCAGCCAGGGCTGGCGTTGGGTTTCGGCGAGCAGATCGACGTTCGGCAGGTCAGCCAGTTGCAGCAGAATCTCGGCCAGGGGCGCCGGGCCGATGCGCTGCAGATTGACCGAGCGCGGGATCAGTTTCCGCTCGACGCTGACCAGGGTTTCACCGTCCAGGACCACATCGAGAATCTGATGCTGATAACCGATTTCGGAGAACGACAGCGGAATCGGCGAGCCGCTGTAGCGGATGCGCTCCTCGCCGTTGACCTTCTGCGGCTTGTGCAAATGGCCGAGGGCGACGTAACTGATGCTTTCGCCGAACAGGCTGGCGGGCAGCGCTTCGGCATTGCCGATGATCAGGCTGCGCTCGGAATCCTCCGACACCGAGCCCCCGGCCATGTGCGCGTGGCTGATCGCGATCAACGCCTGCCCGGGCTGACGCTTGGCATTCGCCGCCGCGATCAGCCATTCATGCACCTGACCGATGCCGCGCAAATAGTTGTCGCCCAGATGCGCGCCAGTGACTTCCGCAGGGCGCAAAAACGGCAGCGCCAGACACCATGCGGCGATTTCACCGGTTTTATCCGGCAACGGCAGCAGCAGCCGCTCGGCATCTAGCTGCCCGTCATCCAGCCACAGCACCCGACCCAACGCGTGAGTACGCAAACGCCGCATCAACGGCGCCGGCAACTCGATCCGCGAGCCGGAATCATGGTTACCGGCGATCATCACAATGGTCAGCAACGGCTGCTGTTCGTGAGCGCTGACGATGAAATCGTAGAGGCGTTCCTGAGCTTTGACCGGCGGATTGACCGTATCGAAGATGTCCCCGGCAATCAGCAGCACATCCGGCTGCGCCAGTTGCAACTGACGCAGCAGCCATTCGAGAAAACACGCGTGCTCGAAATCGCGCTCCTGGCCGTGCAGGTTTTGCCCAAGGTGCCAGTCGGAGGTGTGGAACAGACGCAAGGTGGACTCCGCATTTTGATCAAGAGGGTGGCCGCGAGGAACAAAGGGCGGCGAGAGGAGGGGAGTTTACTGGCAAATCACGCCCCTTGCCTTGTCGCGTGTCTGCTTGCACCGGTAGCGGCGAATATTTCGGTAATCGGCCGATGCGGGTAGCGCTTGTGCATCTGCCGCACCAACTCGCTCAACCGCAACAACTCTTCGCTCGGCTTGGCCCATTGCTCTTTCGGCAATGGCTCGGACCATTTGCGCATGATCTCCGGCAGCGCCTGCTTGCCGATTCTTTCGAGTCGACGAATTTCCCATTCGAGCAGACGGTTGGGAATCGTCCATAAGGTCATGACGTGATACAGGTACCAGAAGAATCCTGACAACCGCGAGCGGCGGCCTTCATGGATCTCCTGATGCATCCGCGCGCGGGCATTGCGGAAAGTATGCAGGCCTTCGTGGGGCGGGTCGTCCGGGCCTTGCAGGTCTTGCAGGTCCTGAATCGATTTGAGGTCGTTGACTTCGTACTCCATGTAACCGCGAATCGCCTCCCAGTGACTGATCGCGAGCTCCAGACCGGCGCATTGGAATTCCTGGCTTATGAGGGTTTCACCTTGGTAGAAACCGATGCCCATACCGTATTGTCGATGGATCCCGAACTGGGTGGCGCCCTTGGCTTCGATGATCCACGCGCTGAGCGACTCCCACGGGACAAAAACCGGCTCGGTGGCGCCTTCGGGCATGAAGCAGACTTCGCGGCGTTGGCGGTTGAAGCGGGTTGGGATGAGGGAGAGGCGTTTTTTGTGGACGTGGTGCCAGACGCCCAAGCCGATACCCAAGGCCATAAAACCCGTTAATAACGCCAATTTGTAAAGGGCAAGAAAAACACCCTCAATAATTTCCTTAATAAACTCCCAGCTATCTCCAAACATGAGCCCAATAAAGCCTCCCACCAGTGGATATAGAAACGCGATCATGAATGTGCCACTGAACGGCCCTCCTAAAGTCATCTGCCACATAAATACCTGCGGGTTTCCCAACCCGAAGTCCATGTAAACACTGTTTAGTACCCCTATATGAGGGCCGTAGGGTGGCGTTTGTGTTGGTAATGGCAAGGGCGCGAGATAGGTGATTTTTCCACTCGGAAACGGCTCTACATCGCCCGCTTTTCTTATCACCTCACATTGCGCATCAACAACAGGCTCATTGTGATTATTCAGCATGGTCAGCCCATCCGAGATAGTGAGTTTCAACCAGCAGAACCATCGGGTTTTCCTTGACCGGGCCGGGAGCAACAACTGAGAAATGGCCGCCACCCCGAGGGTCTCCCACCTCGGCCAAGATCAACCGCAACATCCGCATCCAACGCGGTCCCCTGTGGGAGCGAGCCTGCTCGCGAAGGCGCTCAAACAGGCAAAAAACTTCCCGCCCTCTGGCCACAAAACTGCTCAACATCCGCCCTCAGCTCGCCTGCAAACCTCAGCGAAAATCTGCGTAATCGGCCGATGCGGCTGGCGCTTGTGCATCCGCCGCACCTGTTCGCTCAGCCGCAACAACTCTTCGCTGGGCTTGGCCCATTGCTCTTTCGGCAATGGCTCGGACCATTCGCGCATGACTTCCGGCAGCGCCTGTTTGCCGATTCTTTCCAGACGGCGCACTTCCCATTCGACCAGACGGTTGGGAATCGTCCATAAAGTCATGACGTGATACAGGTACCAAAAGAACCCCGAAAGCCGCGAGCGCCGGCCTTCACGGATCTCCTGATGCATCCGCGCGCGGGCGTTACGAAAAGTGTGCAGGCCTTCGTGGGGCGGGTCGTCCGGGCCTTGCAGATCCTGCAAATCCTGAATCGATTTGAGGTCGTTGACTTCGTACTCCATGTAGCCGCGAATCGCTTCCCAGTGGCTGATCGCAAGCTCCAGGCCGGCGCATTGGAATTCGAGGCTGGTGAGAGTTTCGCCGTGATGAAAACCGATGCCCATGCCGTATTGGCGGTGGATGCCAAACTGGGTGGCGCCTTTGGCTTCGATGATCCAGGCGGACAGCGATTCCCATGGGACGAAGACTGGTTCGGTGGCGCCTTCGGGCATGAAGCAGACTTCGCGGCGTTGGCGGTTGAAGCGGGTTGGGATGAGGGAGAGGCGCTTTTTGTGGACGTGGTGCCAGACGCCCAGGCCAATAAGAAGGATCGAGGGGCCACAGATTAATTGGTTCTTGTAAGCCTCTTCGAATACACCAATCATTGATTCCCAAATGGCCCCGTTTCCATAGCCAAAAATAATACCTAGCAAGCCGGTAAATAAAGGAAATAAAACAATGATCATAAAGGCGCCTGCGGTTGGCGCGCCGAGAATTACCTGCCACGAAAATACCTCTGGCAGTCCAAACCCAAAGTCCATGTATGCTTCGTTTAACTCCCCAATGTGAGGCCCATAAGGCGGCATTGCTGTAGGTAATGGCAACGGTGCGAGATAGGTAATCCTTCCGCTTGGGAACGGCTCTACATCGCCCGGTCTTCTAATCACCTCACATTGCGCATCAACAAGAGGCTCATTGTGATTATTCAGCATGGTCAGCCCATTCGAGATATTGAATTTCTACAAGTAGAACCGGAGGGTTCTCCTTGACCGAACCGGGAACTACTACAGCAAAATGGCCGGTATCCCGAGGGTCAATATGAATCACGCGGGTTCTTGACTCCGCCCCACCTTTGCCATTGACGGTCTGGATACATATGGCAAGTTCTAGCGTTTCCTTTGCAGGCGTATAGTCAGAATCGGGACGGATGGGGTACTGAAGACAAAGCACCAAACCATCTGGCGATGACTTCACGATTCGCAGACTGCTCGATATCTCCTCACTGATGACTTCCTTGCGCACTTGCGGCATACCGCGACCATGCAGCGGTGCAACAAGTCGATGGGCACCGATTCCCAAGCGTTGACTCGGCTTACCGTTTAACGGCGGTAGAAGATCATTTAGCGCCAGCCTCGGCAGAACCAAATGAATATCACTGGGTTTGGCGCCAAATAATAATGTCTTCAGCCAAGTGTCACTGGGATCAGGTCCTGATTGGGCGTAGGGAGCGTGTATCAAAAACGCCAGATAATTTTGATAGTCATCCAGGGAGTGGTCACCGCGCATCTCTTCATCACGGCTCCAGGGCGTGATTTTCAACCACTTATCGTGTGCAGAGAGGTTGTAACGATTGAACAGCCACGTTCCGACGAACTCCAGCACGGTGAACAACGCACCGGCCAAATTGAAGCGAAAAAACACTAAAGAAAGACGTGTACCAGCGGCAGCCCAAGCTGCCGTGCGTGCCGAGCCATTCGGCGCAGTGAACACTTTAAAGGAAGCGTAAGCAGTATTACCCGCGCCATAACCGTTTATCGCAACCATTCCGGCGGCGCCCAAAGCCGCCATCGTAGCCGCTGTCTGCTCAGATTGCGTGCCACTACGAATCGCATCCTGCCGCCTTCGATTTTGTTTGCCCAAGCTAGTAACTGAAGTACTGAAACCCAGGACATATGTAAACGCCCCCAACCCCACATGCAATTTCCCCACCTGCACACGAACATGTTGCAACGCTTCAAGCTGCAAACTGGCAATAAGGCTGGATCTTCTAGCCCTTAACGCTGTATCAGCAAGCCCCTGCGCAGCGGTAAAACCCGCTGCGCCTGTCGCGGCAAGAGCCGCAAAAAAATCCGCCCGTTTCTTCCTGTCCCTCGTCTGCTTCATCACCTCCCGATAAGCCCCCACCAAATTCACCACCTGCACCAACACCACCAACAACCCCATCCCCTCTGTCCGCACCAGACTCGCCTTCGAAACTCCCGCCACTCCCGCGCGAATGTTCTCCAACAACCCACGCAATTCCCCCTGCTGCGCCGGCGGAAACACCACCGTCAATCCCGCTTTCGCCGGTGTGGCGCCATACAGCCTTGCCGAACGATCCGGCAGTTCGTCGATCGGGCTTAGCGCTGCCGCGAGGCGGCCTTCGAACAGCGCCAATTGCGTGCGCACGCGGACGATTTCCTGCTGCAATTCCACCGCCCGGGCGGTTTTGTGGCCCTGGCGGTTTTTGTTGTGGGTGAGCTGGTTGCGTTCGCGGTTGAGGGTTTTCAGGTAGTCGCGTTCGCGCAGCACTTCCTTGATCGTGGCTTGCAGCGCCGCTTGTTCCGCCGGGGTGGACACGGTGAAGGTCACGCCGCTGGTTCGCGCGGCGTCAAAGAAGCGCAGGCGCAGGGCTTTGGGCAGGCGCTGGAACAGTTGATCGAGGTCGGGGATTTTTTCGCCAGCGAGGTCAAAGCCTTCCAGCGCCCGGCTAAGGCCCAGGTTCAGCGCCGGGCTGTAGGTGTCTTGCACGGCATCGGCGAGGACGCGGCTGTGTGCGGGCAGATCGTCGAGGGCCGGCAGCTGCGGCTGCTCGATGCTCTGCAATTTGGCCAGCCAGTCCGGCAGGTTGTTGAACATCGCCATGCCGGCGTTGAACAGCGTTGAATATTGCCCGGCGTGCTCGGTCTGCAGGCGCAGCGGCAAGGTGTAAAACAACGGGCGGGTCAGTTGCGGATGTTGCTCGAGGTAACCGAGCATTTGTTCGTTGGCCGTGTCGCTGCGACCGATGTCCTTCAGGCAGGCGTATTCGCTGGCGAAGGCCTGATCGATCTGCGCCGGCAGTTGCCCGTCGAAATACCACGCCGAGCGATGGAAACGCCCGGCGCACAGCAGTTGCGCGCGATCGGCGGTGATGCGTTCGAGCAGGCGATTCCAGCGTCCGAGGTTGTCGCGATGAGTGTTCAGCACTTCGTCCATGGCCGGACGGTCGATCAGATCGTTGATGCCGCGTTTGCCGCTGAGCAACGGGCCGTCGAGCACGTCCTTCATGCGTCGGCTCTGGTCCTTGCCCAGATCGACCAGTGTGCTCAGGTGACGCTCGACGAAGTCGGCCGGGGCGACTTCAACAAAATATTCACGGGTGTAAAAGCGTCGGTCCGCCTCGGCGGTGACGCGAGCGTGCGCGGTGAAGTCCGGGGCGACGCCGTCGAAACGGTTCAGCGCCAGTGACTCGTCCAATGCCTTTTCGCGCTGTTGTTGCAGTTCAGGTCGAGCCTGAGTATCGGTCGGGACAACCTCACCACCCTTGTTCAGATAGTCGAGCAGCGCCTGCCGGGTGTTTTCCCGATCCGGCTCGGGCAATTGCTCCAGTTCAGCGAACAATGCCTGGGCGCGCGGATCGTCGCTGGCCTTGGCCAGGGTGTCGAAATCCTGAGCGCCGAGCTGGCTCAGCGACTCGATGTAACTGGCCAGCAGATAGTCGCGTTCGTTGTTGCCGGTGTTGCTCCACTGCTCGATCCAGCCGACCACCAGGTCCTGATAACCGGCCAGGTCGCGCATTACCCCAAGGTCGTCGTTGATCAACAGAAACAGCGTGTCGTCCTGATAAGGTCCGCGCACCCGACCAAGAAATTCGCCGATATGCGCCTCGCGAAAACGTCGCGGGTTTTCCCACAGATAGGGTTCACGCTCGTGCTCCGGCGCGTCGCTGACCTGCACCGTCGGCATCCGCGTGGCGTCCGCCTCGGCCAGCGGTTTCGCTGTGCAGGCCACTTCCGCCAGCCACTGTTTGGCCTGGGCCACGGTGAGCAGATGCTCGCCGCCGATCAGACAATGCACGGGGCCAAGATCGACCGCCTGCATGAAGTGCTCGCGCTCTTCCGCGCTGTCCAGCACCTGTCGGCATTTCGCCGCGCTCAACTGCACGTCGGCGAAGGTCACGAAGAGGGTGCTTTTGCGCGAAAAGATCAACGCCGGACGTTCTTCGATGGCGCTGCGCTGATCCTCGCTGACGCTTTTGCCACGATGCAGCAATGCGCTGATGACGCCGTCCAGCACGCGATATTCATAGAGCTCGCCGCTGAGGCTGTCGACAATGTACAGCCAGCCATCGCGCAGGCGGCGGATGCCCATGGGTCGCGTGGTCAGGGTGTACGGCAGCGTGAGTTCGGTGCTGGGGTCGAGGGGTTTTTCCACCAGGCCGTAAGCGAGGGGCAGCAGTTGCACGTGGGTGTTGCGCAAGGGGCAGGCGGCTGGCGCACCAATGGGCGCTTTCGAGGCGGCTAACGCATCGAGGTTGGCGGGGTGCATCATTGAGCACATTTCCCTGTGTCTGTTTGTGACAGAGAAATGTGCGTGTATCTGGAAAACGACAGCAGTCAGATCTTTCTGTGTTTTGCGTAGGAATCGAACACTCGGGATGAAACCTACGAGGGATCGTCTGAAATCTTACAGAGGTTACTTCGGATGAATTGTGAGTAGCTCGGAATGCGTATCCGCGGTCGCCAACCGACGCAGGGCAAACAGAGCCTTTAACAGGCGCATTACCCGAGGATACGAGCTGTACCGCTCATCGAAACCGATTGTTCAACCCATCCATTGATTGACGCCAAAATAGTGGCCACCTAATATCATGCCGGCTGATGCGCCATTGTAGAGACGCCAGCGACTCCTTGCGCTCATCCGCGCCGCTGTCCGGCCGAGCATGGCACCTGATCAGATCGATTATTGCCCGTTACAGGATTTTCTACATGGACGTTCGTCGTACGTATTCCTCGCGCACCAGTCTCCTGCCCCTGTGGCCGAACTCATCAGTTCATTGGCATGCCCAAGCGCGGACAGACGTTCCTGCTGGCAAACATCATGGTCTTGCAGCCACGATGAGCGCAGTCCGATGGCATCGTCGTTGCCAATCCCAGTATCTCGCTGGATCGTGCGGGTGATGGAGCAGAACCAGGGACAAACCAAGTTCTGATAAACAGAGGTCTGTCCCCCGAGGTCCCCACCGGCGGAAAATCGTGTCTGGAGCCCATGCAATGCATCTGATCACCTCTTTACCCTTCGTCATCGACACTGAACCCTATGACGCGTGGAAGCAGCAATGGGCAAATCAGGAAGGCCTGGATATTCATTTGTATATCAACGACCAATGCCACCCGGAACAGATATTGATGTTTTCCACGTTGCTCTTCCCGACGTTCATCGTGTCTGAGGGAGGCGTTTTCCTGGAGCGAAATTTTTCACACGAGGCGTTCGCGCGCTGCGTGAACCTGGTCGCTGGCGACATGGCGGAGGTTGAGCGGCTTATGAATTATGTGAAGATTTATGATGTTTTTGGCCAATACGGAAATGGTGTATCGCCCAGAATATTTCTTCAGCTGTGCGAGATGATCGGGTTTGCCTGGCGAATGGTGTTGAAGGAGAAATTCCCGGACACATTATTCACTGTCGAGGTGTCGAACTCGGATGAGAATTACGGCCCGGTGGTTACGTTTTATCAGGTGAAACAATGATTGATCCCATTCCCAACGCTCGCTGATAAAAGATTTTTTTGTCTTGATGTGCCCACCTCAAGACCGTGGGCGAGCTTTTACATTTCTTGAGGCCCACCAATTCAATGCCTAAATTTTCCTGTGTCTGCGGTCAGATAATCAATTTGTCTCATGGTACGTCCGAGTCCGAGTTTTCAATGGTTGCCGAGCGAAAGATAGATGAGCTGGGTGCAGCCTTGGCAAGTCGTTGGTTGTCTGAGGAAGAGTTCTATCAACAGATAGGTGAGGGTGCTACTACAGTTTATCGCTGCAATAAATGCGATCGGCTACATATTGATCAAGGTGGCGGAAACTTTTTTTCCTATACCAAGGAAGTATGATAGAGCGCGCCCATATGCTTTCGGGGAAAGAGTGAAAACTGGGTTTTTCGCCAGCAAGAGGTTTTGAATGGACTTTTTAATTGCGGAGTACGGAGTGGTCGGTCCTTTGAATGGAAAGTTGTCCAGAGGTCAAGTGCGCGACATTCTTGGAGCCGGTTTTGAAGTGTTCTGGAAAACAACTAACTCCTTGAATACGACCGATGCTTATATGCAGCTCGACCTTCATGTCTACTACGACGAGCGAGATATGGTTAAAGGGGTGGAGTTTTTCGAAAGAAGCACGGTGTCCTAGAGCGGGCACAAGCTGGTAGGCGAAACATCCACGGACGTATTGGCTTTGTTTCGTCGCCACGGTATTGACCCCGTCATTGACAATGACGGATTTGAAGTCGGTGAGTTGGGTATGGGGTTTTACGTTGACGATGACGACGACTTGATCACCACTTTATATATCAATCTGCGTCGTGAAAACTCATTCAATGGCGTCGTGCCCTTGCAGGAGGCATAGATGATCATCTGCCCAAGATGTCAGCAGGATTACATTGTCTGTGCCACTGTCAAGGCTACCCGGAAAAAGTTATTCATGTGCCCGGAGTGTGACGCCACCTGGTTTTCGGTTGAGGAGATCGGCGTTGCGCTCTTTTTTTGCTGAAAGATAAAGCCGGTGATTTTGATGGTGACAGGCGAACTATGGAAATCCTTCGTGCTCTCCTATCGCGAAGGCGAACAAGTGAAAACCAAATTCGAGTATTGATTCCGGACTTTCAGATCAAAAGATCGCAGCCTTCGGCAGCTCCTGCACATAATCCGTAGGAGCTGCCGAAGGCTGCGATCTTTTGCTTTCTACTTCGGATAAAGCGGCGGCAACCCACTCTCACTCACCGGATCCTGCACTCGTTCCGCCGCTGGAATAGTACGAATCGCGCGCCACAAATCCTCACCCTGCCAATGCTGCCCGGTCTCGCTGTACAGCGCGCCGTTCAACCCGTCCAACGCATCCGACAAAGGGACGAATCTCGCGGCCATGTCCGCCAGTGTCTCCGGTTGTTGCCGCGCCCAGGCGTCCAGTGCCTGGCGGGTGGCGTGCGGGTCGTTGGCCTGGCTGGCGCGTTTGATGTCGTCGAGCAGGGTGCGCGGGCTCGGGCCGGTCTGGGCGGCGCGGTGGATTGCCGGTTGCCACCGGGCGCGCCACCAGAGGCCGAAGCCGGTGAGGGTGGTGCAGGCGAGGATCAGGGTGCTGAGTTTCCACCACCACAGGGTGTCGTTGTCGGCCGTGCTGGGTTGCAGGGTGCCGGCCGGGGTGTCGATTTGCAGGCTCGGGTTGTTCGCAATTTGCAGAGTGCGTGCGGGCAGGCTGCTGTGTTCGAGGTGGTCTTCGAAGGTGTTCCACCAGACCACGTCGACAGTGGGCAGGTCGATCGCGCCGCTGCGGCTCGGCACCAGGGCTTCGCGTTCTTCGCGGCTGCCGATGATGCCGCGGTCGCTGCTCTGGTTGCTCAGCACCGGTTGATCGGGGTAGCGGCGCAGGCCGTTGACGTCGGTGGCGGGCAGGGCGGGCAGCTGCGAGCTGGCGAGGCCTTCGACTTTCAAAGTCAGGCTGCGGGTCAGGGAATCGCCGACCTGGGTGTGGTCCGGTTCCGGGCTCCAGCTTTCGCTGAGGCTGAGGCTGCGTGCCGGCAGCCACGGTGCGTCGACCGGGTAGGTCAGGGGTTTCGGTTTGACCGTCAACGGAATCGACGCCGAGCTGACGCGCATCAATTTGCCGGGCTTCGGCCCCGAGGCGTCTGGCGATGGGGCGGTATCGACCAGCGTGGCGCTGAAGGTCTGCGGGGCGATCGTCAGCAGGCCGCTGTGTTGCGGGTAGATCGCGTAGCGCATCTCGATCACGCCGTGGCGCAAGCCATTGATGTCTTTTTCGTAGGTGCGGGTGTCGCCAAGTTGTTCGATGCGCGCATCGGCGATTTGCAGCGGGCTCAGGCTGCTGTCGTCGTAGAGCGAAACCGAGTGGTAGATGCGCAAGGTCAGGATGGCCTGGGCCTGGACGTAGACGCTGGTCTGATCGAGGCTGGCTTCGATGAACACCGGATCGAGGCTGTTGTTGTCTTCGCGGTTGTCGCTGGCGATGACCTGCACGGTGATCGGCTGGCTCTGCGCTTCGCCCAGTTGCAGCGACGGAATCACGACGCTGCCGTTCTGTTTCGGCAGCAGGGTGATGATCCAGCGCGTGGTCGCACGGGTGTCGCCGTTGAGCGTGTTGAGCTGGTTGACCTGACGCGTGCCGCGCACTTCGAACAGCGCTTCCAGCCCCGACAGGTCAGGCTTGCCGAACTGGGTGACGTCATCAGTTTCGAGGGTGAGCTCCACCGTCTCGCCGGAGTTCAGGCGACTGCGATCCACGCTGGCGGTCAGCACGGCCGCTTGAGCGGTAGTCGTGCAGATCAGCAGGGGCAGCAAGAGAGCGGTGAAGCGGGTCATCGATTGTTTTCCTGATCCTGATGTTGTTGCTGTTCGTACCAGAATTTGCGCCTGAGCAGCTCGCCCGGGTCGTCCGGGATCTTGCCCAGCCACTGCTCGAGCGCCTGACGCTGCTCGCCTTCGAGATTGTTCTCGCTCGGGCGCAGGGTCGGCACCGTGTCGGTTTCCTCTTCCTCGTTGCTGCCGGGTATTTCGTTGGGGCCTGGCAGCGGCGGGGCGGTCGGCGGCGGTTCGCTGGCCGACTCGGCCGGTTGCGCCTCGCTCTGGGTTTCGCTGCTCACCGCCGGAGGGGGCGCGGTAGTGGGCGAGGGCTCATCGCCGGGCAGACTTTGTTCGTTTGGCTGACTGTCTGGTTCGGTCGGCGGCGGGGCGTTTTTCTGCTTCAGCAGGTTTTCCACCAGCGCCTTGTTGGTCTGCGCCGGACGCAGATCCGGTTGCAATTCCAGCGCCTGTTCATAGGCATCGATCGCCGCTTCCAGCTCACCGCTTTTTGCCAGGGCGTTGCCACGATTGTAGTGGGCGCGGGCGTCGCTGCCCTCGGCGAAGCGCTGAGCGGCGCCACTGTAGTCGCCGGCCTCGTACAACGCCACCCCTTGCCACTGATGATCGTCAAAATGCTGCGCGGCCTCGGCCGGGCGTTTCTGCTTGAGCAGATGCAAACCCTGCTGGTCGGGGCGCAGCCACAAGTCTTCGAAGTCGAAAGCGTAGCTCGGTTGCGGCAGGCACCACAGCAGCGGCAGGCAGAACAGCCAGCCGCGACGCCCGGCACAAGCGGCGAGCAACAGCAGCGGCAACAGCAGCCAATAGCCCTGATCCGCCCAAGTATCCAGACGCACGGTCTGGCCATCGTCACGCAGGCTGCGCGGGCCGCTGAGCAGACCGAGAGTGCCGAGATCAGCCTCGTCGAGACGCGCCGGGTGATATTCGCCGCCGACGCTGTTGAGGAATGTCGCCAGACCAGGACTGTCGAGTTGCGGCACGCGGATCGCGCCTTGCTCGTCCTTGAGGAAACTGCCGTCCTCCTGGGCAATCGGCGCACCTTCGGCGGTGCCGATACCGAGCATGAGTAGCTGCGTCGACTCGCCATTCAGCGCACGGCGAATACCGCGCCGTTCCTCTTCGTTGAGCGACGAACCGATCAACAGAATCCGTCCCTCACCCAGCGCACCTTGCTTGAGCAAGGCGAGTGCCTTGCTCACCGCCAGATCGGCGCGGTGACCGCTTTGCGGCATCAGCGACGGTTTGAGTGCATCGAGCAGATTGCGACTGGTCGCCAGATCATCCGACAGCGGCACCAGCGTGTGCGCGCTGCCGGCATAAACGACGATGGCGGTCTGCGCATCGCTGCGCGCCTGCAACAGGTCGAACAGCTTGCGCCGCGCCTGTTCCAGGCGTGTCGGTGGCGAGTCGGTGGCGAGCATTTCCGGGGTCAGTTCCAGCACCACCACCAATGGATCGGCGGGTTTCTGGCTGGTCTGTTCGACGCGCTCCCAGCTCGGCCCGAGCAGCGCCAGAATGGTTAGCAGCCAGGCCACACCAAGGGCAATCCACGGCAATTTGCTCTGGCGTCCGCTGCCACCACTGAGCAGCGCAGCATGGAATGCTGGCGGCAGAATCATCTGCCAGCGACCGGCGCGTTTCTGCCGGTGCCAGAGTTGCCAGAGCAGCCAGCCGAGCAGCGGCAACAGCAACAGCCACCAAGGGCGGAACCAGTGCGGCCAGAGCGCGATCATCGGCGCCTCCGCAGACGCAAACGTTGCAGGCGCTCACGCCAGTCCGGCAACGGACTTTGCAGATACAGTTGCCTGGTAAACAGGCGTTGCAGCGGATTGTCCGGCCACAGTTCGCGGGCTACCAGCAACAGGCTCAACCACAGCGCCAAGGCCAGAGGCCAGTGATACAAGGCTTGCGCCGGGCGTGCCTGAGTCGGTTGCTGAGTCACCGGCTCGAGCTGATCGAGGGTGTCCTTGATCGCTTGCAGCTCCAAGCCGTCGTGAGCGCGGAAGTACTGGCCGCCGGTGACTTCGGCGATGGCCTTGAGCGCCGGTTCATCCAGGTCAAGGCTCGGATTGACCCCGAGCAACCCGGTCGAACCGCTGTCTTCGGGATTGGCGCCGATGCCGATCGGATAGATTCTGACGCCTTCGCTGGCCGCCAATTTCGCGGCGGTCAGCGGATTGATTTCGCCGCCATTGTTGGCGCCGTCGGTGACCAGGATCAGCACGCGACTTTGCGCCGGCCGCAGGCGCAGGCGTTTCAAGGCCAGGCCTATGGCATCGCCAATCGCGGTGTTCTTGCCGGCGATACCGATCCGCGCCTCGTCGAGCCACACCCGCACGGTGCGTCGATCAAAGGTCAGCGGCGCTTGCAGATACGCCTGACTGCCGAACAGGATCAAGCCGACGCGGTCGCCATCGCGGCTTTCAAGGAAATCGCCAAGCAAGTGCTGCACCAGCGACAGGCGACTGACTTCTTCGTCCTGCCATTGCATGTCGGGGAAATCCATCGAGCCGGAGACGTCGACCGCTACCAAAAGATCGCGACCGCTGGCGGCAATCGGCAGCGGTTCGCCGAGCCATTGCGGGCGCGCGGCGGCGATCAGCAGAATCAGCCACAACAGGATGAACGGCGCCTGCTGCCGCCAGGCCGGCAAGTTGGCGCGGGCGCGGCGGCGGGCGAGGCCTTCGAGGTCGGCGAGGAAACTGACTTTGAGTGCCGGCTCGCCGCTGTCGGCCACTGGCAGGACAAGACGCATCAACCACGGCAGTGGCAACAGCACGAAAATCCACGGCCAGGCGAACTCAAACATGTTTGCGGATCCACGTGTCGACTGCCTGGGTCAGGCCGGCGATGGCTTTGTCGTCGAGTTTGCATTCCGGTTTGTACGCGCCCTCGACCAGCACCATCCAGCGCGTCAGGCCGGCGGCAGGGCAGCGGTTATCGAGGAAGGCCAGCCATTTGCGCCCGTTGAGGGTGTGGCTCTGGCTGTACGGATAGTGGTTGCGGCACAGGCGTTTGAGCAGGCCGTTGAGTTGTTGCAGCCAGGCGCCGGCCGGCGCGCCGTCGTAGGGCTTGGGCATTTGCGCCAATTCGGCGAGGGCGGCGACGCGCACCGGATCCAGCGGTTGCTCGGCGCGCACCACCGGGCGTTTCTTCATCGGAATGAAACGGCGCAGCTTCCATACGGCGAAACCCAGCAGCGGCAACAGCAGAAGCAGCAGCCACCAGCCCGGCGCCGGCGGCCAGAAGGCAATCGGCGGCGGTGAGATCAGCGGTTGCAACTGCTCGAGGCCGTTCATCGACCTTTCCCCGGACGCTGCGGATTCAAGAACTCGCGCATCTGCTCGACCATTTCACTCTGGGTGCTCAACGGCATCAGCAACACTCGCAGCTTTTGCGCGAGCAATTCCCAGCGAGCAATACGCGCTTCGGCCTGGGCGCGGTAGGTCTGGCGCAGGTCGAAGTTCAGCGTGTCGATTTCCAGCTGCGCGCCACGTTCGGCGAACCTCAGCAGGCCGGCGGCGGGCAGGGCGTGATCGAGTGGGTCGGACAGCGGCAACATCAGCAGATCGCAATGCCGCGCCAGCAGGCTCAGTTGCTGCTCGGCGCTGTCGGACAACGCGCGTTCATCGCAAATGACGATGGCCAGACTGCCCGGCCGCAGCACTTCCCGCGCGCGGCGCAGGGCCACGCCGAAGGCATCGCGATCCGGCTCGCGCTCGCTGTGCAGCGACTGATTTACCTTGACCAGACGGTTGAGCAATTGCAGCAGGCTCTGCTTGCTGCGACGCGGCTTGATTTCGTAGTGCTCGTTGTCGCCGAACACCAGCCCGCCGACGCGGTCGTTGTGCCCCAGCGCGGCCCAGCCAATCAACGCCGCGACCTGCGCCGCCAGCACTGACTTGAACATCAGTCCCGAGCCGAAAAACAGCCGCGTGCTTTGCTCGACCATGATGAAAATCGGCCGCTCGCGCTCCTCATGGAACAGCTTGGTGTGCGGCTCCTGCGTGCGCGCGGTGACGCGCCAGTCGATGGTGCGCACATCGTCGCCGGCCTGATACACCCGCACCTGATCGAAGTCGACGCCACGGCCGCGGAATTTCGAGTGATGCAAGCCGATCAGCGGGCTGCGCTGACTCGGCGTGGAAAACAGTTGCACCTCGCGCACGCGGTGACGCATCTCGATCAGCTCGGCGAGGCTGATGCGGATACCGGGTTCGGAGGGCAGGGCGGCGTTCATGGGGGTCAAGCGACGGCGACGACGTCGAGAATCCGCTGCACCACGCGATCCTGATCGATGCCAGCGGCTTCGGCCTCGAACGACAGAATGATGCGGTGGCGCAACACGTCGAACAGCACGGCCTGAATGTCTTCCGGGCTGACGAAATCGCGACCGGCCAGCCAGGCGTGGGCGCGGGCGCAGCGGTCAAGGGCGATCGAACCGCGCGGACTGGCGCCATAGGCGATCCATTCGGCCATTTCCGGGTCAAACTTGGCCGGATTGCGCGTGGCCATGACCAGTTGCACCAGGTATTCCTCCACGGCGTCGGCCATGTACAAACCGAGGATTTCCTTGCGCGCGGCGAAGATCGCCTGCTGGCTGACCCGGCGTTCTGGCTTGGTCTCGCCGTTCAGCGCCTCGCCACGGGCTTGCTGCAGAATGCGGCGCTCGACGGCGGCGTCGGGGAAGCCGATCTTGACGTGCATGAGGAAACGGTCGAGCTGGGCCTCCGGCAACGGATAGGTGCCTTCCTGTTCGATCGGGTTCTGCGTGGCCATCACCAGAAACAGCGGCGACAGTTCATACGTGCTGCGGCCGACACTGACCTGACGCTCGGCCATCGCTTCGAGCAAGGCTGATTGCACCTTGGCCGGCGCACGGTTGATTTCATCGGCCAGCACCAGGTTGTGGAAGATCGGCCCTTGCTGGAACACGAAACTGCCGGTTTCCGGGCGATAGATCTCGGTGCCGGTGATGTCGGCAGGCAGCAGGTCGGGGGTGAACTGAATTCGATGGAACTGGGCTTCGATGCCCTCGGCGAGTTCTTTGATCGCTTTGGTCTTGGCCAGACCGGGTGCGCCCTCGACCAGCATATGGCCGTCGGCGAGCAGGGCGATGAGCAAGCGCTCGATGAGTTTTTCCTGGCCGAGAATCTGCGTTGAAAGAAAGGTTCGCAGCGCCAGCAGCGCTTCACGATGTTCCATCGGTGACTGTTCCTGGAAAGGGAGTGGCCGGGGCGTTCGGATAACGCCGGGGCTGGGGGCGTTACTTTAATCCATCGCAGGGGGCGGCGACTAACGGCATTTTGTAGAAAAGCGCAAAAGATCGCCGCCTTCGGCAGCTCCAGGATTGGAATGCAATCACCTGTAGGAGCTGCCGAAGGCTGCGATCTTTTGATCTTCCGTCAGCAGAAAATTCATCGGGCGGCAGTTCTGGCCCTATCGCGAGCAGGCTCACTCCTACAAGGGATCGTCGTACACCGTACTGTGGGAGCGAGCCTGCTCGCGATAGGGCCAGCCCGGACACCATCAAATCTGACTGATAAAGGTCCCGGTCCCATCGAGAATATTCTTCAACGTCTCGACAACCTCATCCATATCCACCATATCCGGGTTGAACGCGATCTCCAGCACATCATCGCCATTCAACGCATCGGCATCCGCCGCGGCGATCTCGATTTTCAGCAGACTCGAAGTCAGCGTGACTTTTACCCCGTCAAGCGTCGAAGGCTCGCCATCCAGAGTGATCTCCAGCTCATCCTCATCCGGATAACGGCTCATCAGGAACATCTCGCCCTTGTCGCTGTGGCAGCAGAGCATGGCCATGTTGTCTTCTTCGTCGTCGCACGGGTTGACGATCAGTAGGGCGGTGGTCATTTGCATGGGGAAAATCCTGGGCAGTGGCGGCGGTGAATCTGTTCGAAGGCGCGATTTTGCCAGTCTCTGCTCATTCGCGCTGCCTGCATCGGCAAAAGTGGCAAAGCAGGACATTTCCGTCGCCCACTTCGGAGTAGCGAGAAGGGGAAATCCGACGTCAGCGTAAGGCAATTACCGGATGCGCAAAATCCGGCCGTAATTGCGATTTTTCGCTTGTGATAGCCACGTTTTTATCGGTAGTTTCGCCGCTCTTGCGCAATGGAGTGCGTTACCCAAACCCCAAAAAGGACCTTTGCCATGACCCAATACTTCGAGCGCGCCGAAGAAATCCGCCACTTGTCCGATGAACAGGTCGAGCACCTCTACCAGCGCTATCTCGAAGGCGAAAAAACTGCCGCGCTGATGGCGGAATTTCAGATCCCTGGAACAGTGCGCAGCCTGCTCAAGGTTCTGCCACCGTTCGTCAGTGCCGAGCTCAGCTGTCCCTACTGCAAACTGCCGATGTGGGTACGCCGACACGCCAGAGGTACTCCGCTTTCGCTGCGCAGTACCTTCAAATGCGTGCGCTGTGAGCACCAGCAAAGCCTTCCCGGCGCCAGTACCCGCCACACGACTTGCAACTGCACAGAATGTTTCAAGGTGCGCCAGCAGCAGCTTGCCGCCCGGGCCGCGCGTGATCGCCTGGAATTGGAGGCTCGATATGGCGCGCGATGCCCCGCAGTCCCCTACGCCAATCTGGGGTTCGTGCAGAAGTTGACGTTGCTCGCCTTGCTGGATGATGGTTACGGCGCAACCGTTGAATGGATTGCGCCATTGAATGCGCCATCCAGAGAAGAACTGCTCGCCCTGACGTTCGAGGCCCGTGAAGAGTTGCTCAAAAGCCTGCACGAAGCCGGGGTGCTGGCAGTTTCCACTGACTCCGACATCAACGCCTTCGATCGCAGTGAGGGCTGCAATATCCGCGAGTACAGCGCGGTGCGATGGCTGCCCAGCGTCACGCTCGACGGCGTGGCGCGCAGTACCCGCGAGAATTTGTACCGGGTGCTTTATCAGGAGTTGTCGGGCAGCGTAAAAGCTGCCTGGAAGAGCGAAATCTATTCGCTGGTCTTCAGTCTTGCCCGCGAAGCGTCCATTCAATACATCCGTGTGCTGGCCGCTGAAGTGGATTTTGCCTTCACGGCCGAAGCCCGCGCCGAGGAGGTGGTCGGGCAGTTGCTGCAGGACTTTTCGGTCAGCCAGCTCTATTACTTCGCCCGGCTGGCAGTGAGAAACGCCGCGCATTTCTATGCCACCGGCAATTCCAAAGGGCGCAGTCACGCCTCCAACACCATTCCACGCAACATGCTGGGCACGGCGCAGGACGCGCTGGCGCGCAACTGGCGCAAGAATGCCCATCGCGATGCGCGGGTGCCGCAAACGGCCTTGCAGCGGTTGCTTTACGACGTCGTGCTCAAGGACAGTGGCGCCGGATTTTCGAAATCGCCGGGCATGTACTGGCGTGACGAACTGGTCCCGCAATTCTTTTCCGCCGTGGCGTTCGATAGCGACTTGCTCAGCCACCTGCGCCTGTTCTGCCGCGAATGCGATTCAAGCAACATCGACGCCAGCATGGACAAGCAGATCCTGCAAACGGTGTGCTACGACTGCGCCACGGTGAGCAAATTCAGAGCCTTCGAAGAGTTGCCGGACTGATCCGCGTCAACCGCTGGCGCTGAACCGGATGCCACGCTCAGGGTCGATAAAAAGGCTTTGGGCGTTTTCGTTTCCGGATATGTAACGCTCTTGGCGACCGTCCTGGCACGAAAGTCCCGTGAAACCGGGGTGTCGAGCCTGCGTTCCGGCTCACGCCTGCTAGTGTTGAAGCAGGCGAAACCCTGCATTTACGTGCCAATGACCGAATATGTCGCAGCACCGCAAGCAGACACATTGTCGCACCCATTAAGCTTCGCAACGGATGAGCACCCGTAAAGGCATTGCTGGCGGCGCTGGCAGTCGCTTTTGCAGATGCTCATTCATGGAAGGTGAATGTGACCTGAGTGTCCCGTCCAGCTTCACCCACCTGTCTCCCTGTTTCCTCTGCCCGAGAATCAGGAACAGGGCGACACCGGCCCCGAAAGGGGTGTTGCACGCGACGCTTTCCATCAATAACAAGCTTAAGCGGAGTACCACAGATGGCGTTCTTCACCGCAGCCAGCAAAGCCGACTTCCAGCACCAACTGCAAGCGGCACTGGCGCAGCACATCAGTGAACAGGCACTGCCACAAGTGGCGCTGTTCGCTGAACAATTCTTCGGCATCATTTCCCTGGACGAGCTGACTCAACGTCGGCTCTCCGACCTCGCTGGCTGTACTCTCTCTGCGTGGCGCCTGCTTGAGCGCTTCGATCACGCGCAACCGCAAGTGCGTGTCTACAACCCCGATTACGAACGTCACGGCTGGCAGTCGACCCACACCGCGGTCGAAGTGCTGCACCACGACCTGCCATTTCTGGTCGACTCGGTGCGTACCGAGCTGAACCGTCGCGGCTACAGCATTCACACCCTGCAGACCACCGTGCTCAGCGTGCGTCGTGGCAGCAAGGGCGAACTGCTGGAAATCCTGCCAAAAGGCAGCACCGGCGAAGGCGTGCTGCACGAATCGCTGATGTACCTGGAAATCGACCGCTGCGCCAACGCGGCCGAGCTGAATGTGCTGAGCAAAGAGCTTGAGCAAGTGCTCGGTGAAGTGCGCGTCGCGGTCGCCGATTTCGAACCGATGAAAGCCAAGGTGCAGGAAATCCTCACCAAGCTCGACACCAGCGCTTTCGCCGTCGATGCCGACGAAAAGAACGAAATCAAAAGCTTCCTGGAATGGCTGGTGGGCAACCACTTCACCTTCCTCGGCTACGAAGAGTTCGTGGTCACCGATCAGGCCGATGGCGGCCACATCGAGTACGACCGGAGCTCGTTCCTCGGCCTGACCAAACTGCTGCGCACCGGCCTGACCTACGAAGACCTGCGCATCGAAGACTACGCCGTGGCCTACCTGCGCGAACCGACCCTGCTGTCGTTCGCCAAGGCCGCGCACCCGAGCCGTGTGCACCGTCCGGCTTATCCGGACTACGTGTCGATCCGTGAAATCGATGCCGACGGCAAAGTCATCAAGGAACACCGCTTCATGGGCCTCTACACCTCGTCGGTGTATGGCGAGAGCGTGCGGGTCATCCCGTTCATCCGTCGCAAGGTCGAAGAAATCGAGCGCCGCTCCGGCTTCCAGTCCAAGGCTCACCTGGGCAAGGAACTGGCGCAGGTCCTCGAAGTGCTGCCGCGTGACGACCTGTTCCAGACCCCGGTCGACGAACTGTTCACCACCGTCATGTCGATCGTGCAGATCCAGGAACGCAACAAGATCCGCGTATTCCTGCGCAAAGACCCGTACGGTCGCTTCTGCTACTGCCTGGCCTACGTGCCGCGCGACATCTATTCCACCGAAGTCCGCCAGAAGATCCAGCAAGTGCTGATGGAGCGCCTCAAGGCTTCCGACTGCGAGTTCTGGACCTTCTTCTCGGAATCGGTGCTGGCCCGCGTGCAGCTGATTCTGCGTGTCGATCCGAAGAACCGCCTCGACATCGACCCGGTACTGCTGGAAAAAGAAGTGGTTCAGGCCTGCCGCAGCTGGCAGGACGACTACGCCGCACTGACTGTCGAAAGCTTCGGCGAAGCCCACGGCACCAACGTGCTGGCCGACTTCCCGAAAGGCTTCCCGGCCGGCTACCGCGAGCGTTTCGCTGCGCATTCGGCCGTGGTCGACATGCAGCAC
This sequence comes from Pseudomonas koreensis, assembly GCF_024169245.1. Taxonomy (NCBI): domain Bacteria; kingdom Pseudomonadati; phylum Pseudomonadota; class Gammaproteobacteria; order Pseudomonadales; family Pseudomonadaceae; genus Pseudomonas; species Pseudomonas koreensis. The sequence continues at coordinate 4,666,481 of NZ_JALJWP010000001.1, read as the reverse complement.
TTGCTGAGCCTCAACGAAAAAAACCCGTTGGTGATGAGCTTCTATCAGCCGCTCGGTCAGGTCTCCGGCCAGCGCGAGCTGCATTGCAAGCTGTATCACGCCGACACGCCGCTGGCGCTGTCCGACGTCCTGCCGATTCTGGAAAACCTTGGTCTGCGCGTACTGGGTGAGTTCCCGTATCGCCTGCGCCACACCAACGGCCGCGAGTTCTGGATTCACGATTTCGCCTTCACCGCCGCTGAAGGTCTGGACCTCGACATCCAGCAACTCAACGACACCCTGCAGGACGCGTTCGTCCATATCGTGCGTGGCGATGCCGAGAACGATGCGTTCAACCGTCTGGTGCTGACCGCCGGTCTGCCGTGGCGCGACGTGGCGCTGCTGCGTGCCTACGCCCGTTACCTGAAGCAGATTCGTCTGGGCTTCGATCTGGGTTACATCGCCAGCACGTTGAACAACCACACCGACATCGCTCGCGAGCTGACCCGGTTGTTCAAGACCCGTTTCTACCTGGCGCGCAAGCTCAGCGAAGACGATCTGGAAGACAAGCAACAGCGTCTGGAACAAGCGATTCTGACCGCACTGGACGACGTTCAGGTGCTCAACGAAGACCGCATCCTGCGTCGTTATCTGGACCTGATCAAAGCCACGCTGCGTACCAACTTCTACCAGACTGACGCCAACGGCCAGAACAAGTCGTACTTCAGCTTCAAGTTCAACCCGCATGCGATTCCTGAACTGCCGAAGCCAGTGCCGAAGTTTGAAATCTTCGTCTACTCGCCACGCGTCGAAGGCGTGCACCTGCGCTTCGGCAACGTCGCTCGTGGTGGCCTGCGCTGGTCCGACCGTGAAGAAGACTTCCGCACCGAAGTGCTCGGCCTGGTAAAAGCCCAGCAAGTGAAGAACTCGGTCATCGTGCCGGTGGGCGCGAAGGGCGGCTTCCTGCCGCGTCGTCTGCCACTGGGCGGCAGCCGTGACGAGATCGCGGCCGAGGGCATCGCCTGCTACCGCATCTTCATTTCCGGTCTGTTGGACATCACCGACAACCTGAAGGACGGCGCACTGGTGCCGCCGGTCAATGTCGTGCGTCATGACGACGATGACCCGTACCTGGTGGTCGCGGCGGACAAGGGCACTGCGACCTTCTCCGACATCGCCAACGGCATCGCCATCGACTACGGCTTCTGGCTGGGTGACGCGTTTGCGTCCGGTGGTTCGGCCGGTTACGACCACAAGAAAATGGGCATCACCGCCAAGGGCGCGTGGGTCGGCGTACAGCGCCACTTCCGCGAGCGCGGCATCAATGTGCAGGAAGACAGCATCACCGTGGTGGGCGTCGGCGACATGGCCGGCGACGTGTTCGGTAACGGCCTGTTGATGTCCGACAAGCTGCAACTGGTTGCTGCGTTCAACCACATGCACATCTTCATCGACCCGAACCCGAACCCGGCGACCAGCTTCGTCGAGCGTCAGCGTCTGTT